>JBIITN010000008.1:0-72112 GCA_044340485.1 Ilumatobacteraceae bacterium
CACTTCTGGTACCACCGCATCGCGAAATTTTCCGATGCGAGCTTCGAACGCGTTTCGTCCATCGAAGAACACCACGTCATCGCCACGCTGTTCCACTAATTCATGTAGCGCAGTTGGGGAGAGATGTTGGCCGCCACCGATCACACCGTTGGCATCCACCTTTAACTCACCTGGGACTCCAAAGGTGACGATCTCATCGCGCACGCGAACACTCAGGCGTGGGAAATCTTGTCCGTCGCCTTCTGACCATTTGAAATCGATGTCTTTGAAAGCGGGGTACTCGCGAGTGATGCGAAGGTAGCGCTTGATAGCAGCCAGACTTCCGCCCACCGTGGCGTTGATGCCGTGTTCAGACAGGAGTATGCGACCAGTGATGCCCAAGTCTTCGCACAGCGTTTTTTGCCACAAGCGGATCGCATCGGGATCGGCTAGTGGTGTGAACTTGTAAAACAGCAAGATTTTTGCGGAAATAACGGACTCCCCATGACGTGAAAACCTCAATCAGGCTAGCCCCGCAAGTGGCACAGGGATTATCTGTCAGGATGACGCCATGAAATTGCGAAAAACCAACGTGTTGGTGACGGGTGCCAGCCGTGGCATTGGCGAACTAATTGCTCGACAGATGGCCGACAAAGGCGCACATGTTGTGTTGGTCGCACGCAACGCAGATGCAATCGCAACGATCGCACGCGAGATCGGCGGCACTGCAATTGCATGCGATTTACGCAATGTGTCAGACATCGACCGACTTGTTGCACAAGTGGAATCACAAGTGGGTCACATTGATGTGCTGGTGAACAATGCGGGGGTTGACTCGACAGGTGATTTTCTTACCACCGATCCGCAGGTGTGGCGCGACACTGTGCTGTTGAATCTTGCTGCGACAATTGATTTATCTCGTCGTTTTCTCCCTGGCATGGTCGAGCGACGTCACGGACATGTTGTGAACGTCACATCGATTGCCGCAGTTGCGGCATTTGCCGGAATGGCGACGTACGCAGCAACGAAAGCAGGGATCTCGCAATTCACCGCCGGTTTACGCGCCGATCTGAAGGGCACGAACGTTGGCACGACCTTGGTAGAGATCAGTGCAGTCGACACAACGATGGCCCAGAGTGTGATTGCATATCCGCCAACGGGTGCAGCAGCCGACCGCATGGCGAAGTTTGGTTTGTTGACATTTCTGAAACCACATCGCGTTGCGTATTGGACTGTGCGCGCAGTTGAAAAGAACAAACGCCATGTGCGTTTGCCGTATCGGGCCTGGGTGTTGTATGCAATCGCGGAAATACCACGACGTATGACGGAATGGCTCGTTGCGGGCGTGTCAGCACGCCCCGAGAACTACCGAAAAGATATTGATTAAGCGTGTTGCCACGCTCTAATCACGCGGGGTTTGCGCCGAGATGAAGAATCTCTGGTGGGCCAGCAAAGATGTCGGCCATTGCGTCCATGCTTCCGCTCTCGACGCGCCATTGCATGTACTTTTCTTGATGAGCGCGTGATTCCCATTTTTCCCACAAAAATGCGCGATCGGGATTGTCGTTGTCAATGTATGTCTCGACAAGTTTGCAACCATCAAATGCGCGAGTATCAGGCAGTGACGCAGCGAGTCCTTCGAGAAGTGCGGCGCGCTTGCCGGGTTGGCAATTGAGAATGAGCAAAACGGTATGCATGATGTCCCCCCAGACATGATGAATCCACACGAGAGTGTGTGAGTAGCCCGTGTGGGCTACAAAGACGACTTTAGTTCGCCAGCTCTGAGTCGAGCGCAAGTTCGCCACGTTGTGGGCCGCGAAACACGATGTACACGAGCAAAACCGCGGCAATACCGACGGCAATCCACATGCTTTGGTGCCAGCCATCGACAAATGCATGGCGAACATCGTCAAATACTTGCTCAGCGTTGTCTCCCAGCATCGCCTCGGCGGTCAAAGCGGTGCCGATCCCGTCCCCCACGAGCTCGGCTGCTTCGGGATCAAGACCTTCGAGGGTGGGGGCAATTGATGACTTGTATCCGCTTGCCAGAAGCGAGCCAAGAAGGGCGATACCGATAGCTCCGCCCACTTCGCGCACGGTGTCATTTAATGCCGACGCAACACCTTGTCGTTCATGAGGAAGTGACTCGGTGATTGACACAGTGGATGGACTCATACACATACCCATCCCGATGCCGATCGCAATAAGGCCTGGAAGAACACCCCAGTATCCGTTTTCGGGGCTGGTCAAGAGTGCCATGAGGACAAGACCGATGAGAAACGATACGGTGCCGATGATCATCGTGGTACGAATGCCGACGCGTTTTGCGATGGTCGGTGAAATTGCAGACAGCGGCATCAACGTAAACATCATGGGTAACAAACCTGCGGCTGCTTTGAGCGCGCTGTAACCAAGTACCGCTTGAAGAAACTGCACGAGCACCAAGAAGATGCCAAAGATGATCGCGAAAGCGACGAGCAACACGATGGCGCCTGCAGACAATGCACGATGTTTAAATAATCGCAGATCAAGAAGTGGATCTTTGATGCGCAATTCCCACACGATGAACGCGAGCAATGTTCCAACACCAATAATTAATGCACTCAATGTCACAACATCGGTCCAACCACGCTCGGGGCCTTCGTGAATGCCAAGAACTAGTCCACCAATTGCAAATACCGACAGAACAGACGCGACGGTGTCGAATTTTCCAACATGATGTTCGCGACTGTTTGGCACAACCGGGATAGTGATGACAAATGCGATGGCAGCGAGCATGATCGGAAGTGCAAACACCCATGGCCACGTCGCATTGTCGACCACCCACGCCGAGACGAACAGGCCAAGGATTCCGCCACCACCAGCAAACCCCGACCAGATACCAACGGCGCGAGCGCGTTGTTCGGGGGGAAAGCTCGACGTAATCACCGAGAGCGTCACGGGCATAATCATTGCGGCTCCCACACCAGCAATAAGACGAGCGGCAAGAAGGACTCCCGTTGAACCTGAGAGGGCTCCCATCAAGTTTGCACCCATGAATACGACGAGGCCAAGTAACAAAATTGGTTTACGTCCCCAACGGTCTCCGATGGCGCCAACGGGCATCAAAAGCGAGGCGAGCGCGAGTGTGTAGCCGTTGATGATCCACAGCAACGCTGATTGTGACGCACCGAGTTCTTGTGCGAGTTCTTGTTGAGCGACATTCAGGCCCGATACAGATGCGATCACGGCGGCTAATGCACTACACATTGCGATGAGAATGAGATTGAGTTGACGAGTGTCGGTGATGATTTCTTCGGGAATGTCAATGTTTGCTTGATGAGATTCGCTTACGGTCACTCTGCAAGGGTAGTTCTGGGTGCAGATGTGGAACCGCTTGGACGGGTACCATTTCGAGTCGTATGCCAATTGTTACCCCCGATGAGTACGACGTCAGTGTCGTGTTGCCCGTCTACAACGAAAAAGGTCACCTTCGGGAGGAGATCCAACGCATTCGCGCCGCGCTTGATGCATCGTCGTATGCCTACGAAATCATTGTGGTTGACGATGCGTCCGACGATGGTTCCGAAATAGAACTGCCAAAGATCGACGGAATCAAACTCATTCGCCATCGAGTGAATCAGGGCAGTGGTGGTGCGCGTCGTACGGGAACCACTGCGGCTCGTGGTCGCGTGGTTGTGTGGACAGACGTCGACATGACATATCCCAATGATTTGATTCCCGAGTTAGTGCGCGAGATGGAAGGGTATGACCACATCGTTGGTGCACGCCGTACAGAAGAGGGAACTCATAAATTGGTGCGCACACCAGCGAAATGGCTCATTCGCAAACTTGCGAGTTATCTCTCTGACACCGACATCAAAGATTTGAATTCTGGTTTGCGTGCTTTTCGTCGTGATGTTGCAATGCAATACGTGCACCAGCTTCCCAAGGGTTTTTCCTGCGTCACCACGTTGACGATGTCATTTTTAGGAAATGGGTACAGCATCAAGTTCTATCCCATTGACTACTTCCCGCGCGCAGGGCGTTCGAAGTTCCATTGGTTGCGCGACACTCGTCGCTACATCTTGCAAGTCATCCGCATGACGTTGTCGTATAACCCGCTGAAAGTGTTCTTGCCCCTGGGTCTGACGCTCTTGTTGCTCGGTCTGGGCAAGTTAGTTTTCGATTGGGTAAGTCGTGACTTTCGTTTGTCCACCAATACGTTGCTCATCTTCTTTGCAGCCATCCAGGTGGTCACCATTGGGCTTCTTGCAGACCTTGTGGTGCGGGCCACCAAGTCGCCCGACCGCGTACCACCTGTCTGATCTCAGCTGCGTGAACTCGACTGTGTGATCGCAACGATCTGTTTTAGACGAACTTTTTAAACGCGGTGTGATCTGTGCCGGGTGGATCAATTGCCCATGGTGGAGCCTGTTCCCAGGCGTCGGCAAAGACGAGTTGATCAAGCCGACGGCGTCGCACTGGTCCGTGATTGCCGACCGGTTTTCCGAGTGTGATGCAGCCAGAGATGTGCACTCCATCGGGAATCTTCAATAGCTCACATAGTTCTTTTTCGACAAGTGAATGAAAGCCCGTCAACGCTCCGCCGTATCCGAGGGCGCGGGCGGCAAGGAGCAGGTTTTGACACGCCGGATAAATGGATGCTCCCTCATCGGGATTGGGATCGCGATACCGCACAAGGCATGCAAGTACGAGCACAGGAACATCAGCAAAGTTGCGCACGTACTGTTCCATCACATCGGCCATGCGCGCTTTTGGCGAGTTCGGGTCGGCGCCGCTTCCTTCGCTGTAGCCGTCGCGTTCACGCTTGGCATCCCATACTTGTTGTGCAGATGTTGCGATGAGTTGTTTTGCACGCTGTGCAGTTGGCGAATCTGTCAAAACGATGAATCGAAATGGTTGACGATTCGAACCGCTTGGCGCACGCGTGGCAGCAAACATGATGTCGCGCAGGACGTGGTCGGGGATGGGCTCATCGAGATATCGGCGAATTGCGCGCGTCGTGCAAAGACCTTCTAGTAGTCCGACCGAATCAGGAGACAATGCAGGAAACATGTGCAAACACTAGGCGTTATCGAAATCCCCCACTTGTGGTGTGACCTTGGTTACGTTCACAACTGGGCGGGGGCTTCTCTGAAAGAGGTATGCCATGTACACACTCGGATCACTCATCCTGCTCGCAATCTTGCTGGGTGCACTTATGCCAGTCGTCGACTCGCTTCTTGCCACCTTAAAGCTCGATCGAATCGTCAAGAGCATCCCCATCGTTGGAACTCATCTCATGTTGGGTGTCAGCATCTTGATGGTGTGGGCGCTTGACGTCAGCATCGTGGCCAACATGACTGGCGATGTACGCGAATCATGGATGACCGTCGTTGTCGACGGTGCAGTGGTGTATGGAATGGTTCCCGTGAAAGACGCAATCGTGTCGTTTATCAGCAGGGGACTTGCCGGACTTCGCGCCGCATAACCATCACGTCACATACTCAATAAAAAGAGGTCGTTGCTTTCGGGCAGCGACCTCTTTTTCGTTCTCATCGGAATTGGTTCACAGGGAGATCATCAACCTAAACGTGAGGTTGACACGTGGGGTGGACACTTTCTTTGTGCGAGCAATGCGGTGCATCCATTTGTGTTGTGACTGGCCAGCCATGACAAGAAGTGATCCGTGGGGCAAGACGGTGCTCACAACTTCTTTGGTCTCTCGATGGCGAAAGTCAAAACGTCGCGGCGCCCCGAGGCTGACAGAAGCAATCACTGGCTCTCGACCAAGTTCTGGCTCATCGTCTGCATGCCAGCCCATCGCGTCGTCTCCATTGCGATACAGATTCGCAAGCACGGAGTTAAATGACGCGCTGGCAACTTCTTCGCACCGATCCATGATCTCGAGTAATAACGGCGTGAAAGCATGTGCAGCACGCAGCGATTGCGAGTAACGGTAGGCGAGGCCCTCGGTATGGAACCACGCTGATTGTCGAGGCTCGCGCACCTCGCGCCCAAACATCATGATGTGGTGGTCTTCCCATGGTGTGTCGCGAAGCAGTTGTTCAAAGACGTCATCGGGAGCGGCGAGAAATGATGGCCACAACGTCGCCGTGCCGTCATAGGGAAGAACGTCGCTACGTACGTCGTTGTGATCCCAGAGGTGAGGATGCGATGCCACATGTGAAAAAGTATCAGTGATGGAAATCGAGATGCCGAACTATGAGGCAGTACTGGCCTGGCTTGATGCACACAAGGTAGGGGTTGGGCCGATCACAGACGTGTCCCTTCTTGCTGGTGGCACACAAAATCGCCTCTATCGATTCCGTCGTGGCGATGAAGTATTTGTGTTGCGTCGACCACCGGAACACAAGCGAGCAAACAGTGACGAAACCATGCGACGCGAGTCGCGACTATTAGCCGCATTAGCGGGCACTGATGTTCCACACCCTCGCCTTATTGCAGCAGAACCAGATGAATCCGTTGTCGGTGATGCTTTTTACGTGATGAGCGTGATCGACGGTTTCAACCCCAACGTGGAGGTGCCAAAGCTTCATCTCACATCTCGTGACGTTCAGCGCGAGATGGGCGAGTCGATGATTGATGGCATTGCAGCGTTATCAATAGTTGATCCCGTTGTGCGCGGACTGTCAGATTTTGGAAAAGCAGACAAATGGATAGAGCGGCAAGTAGGTCGTTGGCAGTCACAACTTGATTCGTATTCTTCGCTTGACAATTACAAAGGGCCTGATATTGGTGATGTGGCACGCATAGGAAAGTGGTTGGAAGATAACAAACCACCACAGATGAAGGTCGGTGTCATTCACGGCGACTATCACTTTTCAAACGTGATGTTCCGGTACGACTCGGGGAAACTGGCTGCAATTGTTGATTGGGAACTCGCGACTATTGGTGATCCACTATTAGATCTGGGGCACCTCATGGCGTGTTGGCCGGGTGCACTCCCAGTGACCTTGAATACAAACTTTTCTCTCGACGTTGGAGATCCTGAAGTCCTGATTGAACGATATGCGGCGATAACAGAGCGAGATATGACGTGGTGGCCCTGGTTTCGCGTGTTGGCGCCCTATCGACTCGGCATCATCTTGGAGGGAACGAATGCCCGAGCAGACGCGGGCTTAGCGCCACGTGACATAGGTGACGCACTTCACCAGATGACAATTGGCCTCATTTCAATGGCAGAGGGCCTCATAAACGTCTACGGTTGACACATGGATGATGTTTCGCTGCTTCACGAGCTTGAGCCAGAGGCAGGACGTCTTCTCGAGCGCCATTTGGAAAATACCGAAGAATGGTTTCCTCACGATGTTGTCCCTTGGGAACGCGCACAATCTCTTATTAATGAAGGTTTCACCTACGGTGTCGACTCCATTCCAGAGGGTGTTCGCGCAGCGTTGTTCGTCAATTTGCTGACCGAAGACAATCTGCCGTGGTATTCGCGCACAATCTCGCGCGTGTTTAGCAGTCAATCCGCATGGGGTGAATGGGTGCATCGTTGGACGGCAGAAGAGGGTCGCCACGCAATTGCGATGCGCGATTACATCACGGTGAGTGGACTTCTTGACCCAGTAGAGCTAGAGCGTGGTCGAATGATTCAAGTCTCAACCGCAGTTGTGCCCGAACCAGAATCAGCCGCCGATGGTATGTGTTATGTCGCCATTCAAGAATTGGCTACTCGTATCTCTCATCGCAACACCGGCAAACTGCTGAATGATCCGTTGGGGTACACAGTGATGATGCGTCTTTCAACCGATGAAAATCATCATCACCTTTTTTATCGCGATCTTGTGTCCAAACTGTTTGAGATTGATCCATCGTCTGCGATGTGTGCACTAGAACGCCAGATCACAAACTTCGCGATGCCAGGCGTTGGCATTCCAGATTTTGAACACCATGCAAAAAGCATCGCTAAAGCAGAAATTTACGATTTCGTCATTCATTACGAGCGAATTCTTGTTCCATTACTCACACGTCATTGGATTGTTGAGAATGTTTCAGGTTTAAACGCTGCGGCAGAGAAAGCCCGTGAGTCGTTGATCAATTACATGTCGCGACTCGGCAAAATTGTCTCACGTCAAAATGAGCGCCGCGCTGGGTCACTTGCTGACGCAAACTAAACGTTCAATACGCGATTCATCTGGACCGCATTCATATAAGGAGGCGACATGTCGCACCTAGCGGGAAAATTTGTTGTTGCAGTCATTTCTAATGACGAGACGCGCATTTGGGAAACGAACGCCACGAAAGGGACAGCCCCCGACATTGTGAAGCATCCCGGTGAAGAAAAGATTCATGCGCATACCCGCACTGGCGAGAGCCACGGTGGACATGGAAGCCATCGACTCGACGGAAAGTATTTTGACGGCGTCGCACAGGCATTGGCAGACGCTGGGGAAGTGTTGATCCTGGGGCATGGAAAGGGACGCGGAAACGCGATGTTGCAGTTCGTGCAACACCTTGAGCGCCACCACAGCCCCGTTGCCCAAAAGGTCGTGGGTCAAATGGAAGTCAATGTTCCAGCGATGACCGAACCACAGATTCTCGCGGCCGCTCGTGAGTGGTTCGAGCATCGCGTGATTCGAGACTAAGTATTGCGCGACTAGGTTGTGGCATAACTAATCGTTGGCAGCCCGCGGGCTGGCGACAACATAAGTGGGGGAAATACACATGGCTGAGATTCATGGTCATTGCGACACCAAGTTTGAAAAAGTGCGTGACGCCTTTGGTAAAAACTTCGACAAGGGATTCGAAGTAGGCGCAAGTGTTGCTATCGCAATCGACGGCGAACTCGTGGTCGACATGTGGGGTGGCCACACCGACATGGAACGCACAACACCATGGCAGGAGAACACCCTCACCAACGTGTGGTCGTCCACGAAGACGATGATGTTTTTGACTCTCGTGTATCTCGCAGATAAAGGTGAGTTGTCGTTATATGACAAGGTGGCAAAGTTCTGGCCAGAGTTTGCACAAAACGGCAAAGAAAACATTGAGATTCGTCACCTCATGGCGCATACATCTGGCTTGTCAGGCTTTGACGCACCGATGACACATGCTGACTACGAAGACTTCGAAAAGTGCGCATCTCTTCTTGCCGGGCAAGCACCCTGGTGGGAACCGGGCACCGCTTCTGGGTACCACGCGATTAATCAGGGTTTCCCCATTGGTGAAGTGGTACGTCGCGTGACTGGCGAAACAATGGGAACGTTTTTCCGTAAGAACATCGCGGAACCATTGAATGCTGATTTTCATATTGGTACAGGTCCGGAACACGATGATCGATCATGTTTTGTGATCTTGCCAACTGATGTGCCAGCAGCTGAGATTGAGCCAGGTTCAGTTGCATTTAAGACATTCACCAATCCTTTGATGGATCCGTCAATGGCACTCACCATTGGATGGCGTCGTGCGGAAATTGGCGCAGCTAACGGTCATGGCAACGCACGTTCAATGGCAAAGATCCAATCGCTCATGTCAAACCGTGGCGTATCGGGCGGGGTACGACTCATGTCGGAAAAAGCACCCGAGATGGTGTTTGACGAGCAGTCCAATGGTGTCGACTTGGTCATTGGTGTTCCCGTGCGATTCGGCATGGGATATGCGCTGAACGACAATCCACCCATCACCCCCAGTCCGAATACCTGTTTCTGGGGCGGATGGGGTGGCTCCATGGTGATCAACGACCTTGATCGTCGTATGACCTTTTGTTATGCGATGAACCGCATGTTCGTGGGTGGCGACAGCACCATTGGTGATGACCGCGGGCAATCACTGCTAACAGCGGCCTACGAGTCGCTGTAGGGCCTCTCCGGCCATCAAATTAGGCAACAGGGTGGTGACACGCTACGTAGTGCCCAGGAGACACTTCTTGTAGTTGTGGCTCTTCTGCTGCGCAACGGTCGGTAGCGGCCGGGCAGCGGGTGCGGAAACGACAACCAGATGGTGGGTTCAGCGGCGATGGAGGTTCACCTTCGAGAAGAGCTCGCGATACCCGGTGCTTGGGGTCTGGAATCGGCACTGCTTGCACCAACGCTGAGGTGTAATGGTGGCGAGGCTTTTCATACAGCGACTCTGGTGTAGCCACTTCGCACACTTTGCCGAGATACATCACCATCACGCGCGTACTCACCGTCTTTACCACTGCGAGGTCGTGCGACACGAAAATCAATGTGAGGCCGTAGCGATCCTTCATGTCTTGCAACAAGTTAAGAATCTGTGCCTGCACACTCACGTCAAGTGCCGACACCGGTTCGTCACAGATGATGAGAGTCGGGTCAAGAGCCAGCGAGCGCGCAATGCTGATGCGTTGGCACTGTCCACCAGAGAACTCATACGCACGACGATCACGTACGACGGCAGGATCAAGATTCACCGATTCCAATAACGCGTTTACTTGCGCGTCAATCTCAGCAGCGGTTCCTTTGTTCCAAACCTTTAGTGGTTCGGCAACAACATCTTTAACCGGTAGACGAGGATCAAGAGAGCTGATGGGATCTTGGAAAATCATCTGCATCTTTGGACGAATCTCTCGAAGGTCATTGCCCTTCAATTTTGTGAGCTCGGTTCCCATGAACTCCACCGAGCCGCTAGTGGGGCGGGGAAGTTGCAAGATTGCTTTGCCAGTAGTTGATTTACCGCAACCAGATTCGCCCACGATGGCAAGTGTCTCGCCACGCAACACGTCGAAGCTAATGCCCGACACTGCCTTCACAATCTTGTCGCGCGCAATTTTGAATTCGACCGTGAGATCTTCAACATTCAGAATCTTGTCGGCGCCGTCTGGGCGCATGTGTGCTCTACCGCTGCCAGCCATTACTGCGCACCTCCTAGTGGGAACCAGCATCGATAGAAGTGGCCTGGTGTGCCTTCCACAAATGGTGGTGCTTCTGCGCGACACTTGTCTGTTGCATACGGACAACGACTCGCAAACGGACAACCAGGTTCATCCTTTGTGGGGTCGGGCATGCGTCCTTCAATAACAGGAAGACGAGAGCCAGTCGGTGTCTCAAGACGCGGGATGGACTTGAGCAATGCCTCGGTGTAGGGCATCTTCATGTTGGCAAACAATTCGGTTGTTGGAGCGAGTTCCACCAATTGACCTGCGTACATCACGCCAATGCGATCTGTATGGCCGGCAACAACGCCAAGGTCGTGGGTAACAAGAATCATCGTCATGTTTAAGTCTTGGCGTAATTCATCGATGATGTTTAACACCTGTGCTTGTACTGTCACGTCGAGTGCTGTTGTTGGTTCGTCGGCAAACAACATCTTTGGATTACAAGAGATGGCAATAGCAATCATGATGCGTTGACGCATGCCACCAGACAACTGATAGGGGTATTTACGCAATGTCTGTTTTGCGTCGGGAATGCGCACCAACTCGAGCAGCTCAAGAGCTCGTGCGCGCGCAGCTTTTTTGTCCATGCCCAGGCGTATACGGAGACTTTCTTCCACTTGTGTTCCGATGCGGCGCACAGGGTTCAGCGCGGTCATCGGATCTTGGAAGATCATTGCCATGCCCGTTCCCCATAGCTCGCGCAATTCTTTGGTGGGCTTGCCGACGAGTTCTTGACCGTCGTATTCCACGCTGCCGGTGCGCGTTGCGGTACGGGGAAGAAGACCCATAATGGCCCGCGACATGACGGTCTTTCCAGATCCTGATTCACCAACGATTCCGAGGCTTTCGCCAGCGTTAAGAGACAGCGACACGTTGCGTACAGCTCGTAGCTCGCCGCGCTCGGTCGCAAACGACACAGATAGATCAGAAACTTTGACGAGGCTCATATCTTTGACTCTCGACGGTCGAGGCTACGGCGTACATAATCTCCGAAATAGTTGACAGCGATAACAGTGGCAGCAATAAACAGTGCTGGTACGTACACCGATTGCGGGTAGAACTCGATGTCGATAATCGAGTTAGCCAGCTGAGATCCCCAGCTCTTGCCGTTGGGTACACCCACACCAAGAACGGCCAGCGAACCTTCTGCAATGATCACCACGCCAACGGCAAGGAATGCGATCGCAAGAATGGCTGGCGCGACATTTGGTAACAAATGCTCACGCACAATACGGAGGTTGCGCGTGCCCATCGACTTCGAGGCGGTGACAAATTCGCGGTTTGCCCACTGCAGAGCAGTAGCACGAGCGATACGACCAAGGATCGGAATAATCACAATCGTGAGCGACAGGATGAGCACAATAATTCGCCGGGTATCGGTGGTGGGGTTATCTTCATCGGAATAGGCAAGGATCGACACAAGCGATAGTGATAACACCAAGTTAGGGATCGATAACACCACGCTGAACACAATGTTCATGAACGCGTCGAACTTGCCTCGGAAATACGCTGCGGTGATTCCGAGTGCCGAGCCGATAATGCCACCGAGCAAGACGGACACAATTGCTATAAGCATGGTGACACGAGCGCCTTGTACTAGGCCAGAAAAGATATCCATGCCGTTGCCGTCGGTGCCAAGCGGATGTTTCCATGACGTGAGGGGGGTCTGGCCGACATTGTCGTAGTCGGGCTCTTCCCAATCCCACAATGGCAGCCACTGACCAAAGATGGCCAAGAACGCCACGAAAGCCAACCACGCGGCAGAGATCCAGTAACCAATCGTCTTTTTCATGACTAGTTCCGTCGCTCTCTTGTGCGCGGATCAACAAACGTGGTAACCACATCTGTCACCGTGTTAAACAGCACATATGCGATGGCGATAAGCGCGACAAGTGTTTGTAAAGCCACCACCTGACGAGCGCCAATCGCGTATGCCAATTCGGAGCCAAGTCCGGGAATGACGAAGATCGTCTCGATGATGACAGTGCCGCCAATGAGTGCGCCCATGTTGAGAGCTGCCGAGGTGAGGAGCGTGCTACTTGATGGACGAAGCACATGGCGCCACAAAATGCGCGAGTTTGAAATGCCTTTAGATGCCGCCATGGTGACGAAGTCTTCTTTGAGAGTTCCGATCACATCAGCGCGTAGCAGGCGAGTGTAGGTAGCGGTGAGGCCTGCAGTGAGTGTGATGACGGGAAGTGCCATGTAGCGGAAGTGTTCCGACACGCTTTCACCAAGTGGCACGTAGCCAACTGGTGGCAACCACCCAAGATTGACGCCCACAATGAGGATGAGAATGAGACCAAGAGCAAAGCCCGGAAAAGAAGCAATGGTGAAGACCGTTGAGTTGATGATCTTGTCGAGACGTGAGTTCTCGCGATACGCGGCGATCATGCCAAGTGGAATTGCGATAAGTAAGGAAAGAATCTGTGTGTAGATGATGAGTTGTAACGACGCGGGGATCGCATCTACAACTCGACCCGCAACAGGTGTTTCAGCTGACCCGAGGTAGTAACTACCGAGGTCTCCTTGGAGCAAGTTGCCAAGCCAATTGAAGTAATAGCCAATCGGGCCTTTATCAAGTCCGGCATCGGCACTGATGACGTCGATGAATTCGGCTGCGCCCACCGGCGCCATGATCTCTGCCGGATCACCAGGCAACAAAAAGATGAGGCACGACAGCAAGAACGTTGCGAGCAACAGCACGACGATTACTGAGATCAGTCGGCGAGCGATGTTCAAAAGTGTGGTCATAGCAACAATGTGAACGAAAAGAAGTCCGCCCCAAAGAAGAATGTAGTGCAAAGAAAAGGGCGGCTCCAAGAATCTTGGAGCCGCCCTTTCGTAATTTTGTTACTTACTTGGTCAACCAGACACCAGCAAAGTCAATACCAAAGTTGGTGACCGTGCGGCGTACGCCACCGGATGGCAACTTCAGTTTGCCAATGTTGGCAACCTTGTTGTTGGCAACAAATGAATAGGCAAATGAGCCCATCGGTACCGTCAAGGTCTTTTCTTGGATGATCTTGGTGATCGCCTGGAATGCTGTCTTTGAACCGGATGCACGCGCAGCGGTGAAGGCTTTATCTACGGCGACCTCGGTGTGGTGAGACAAACCGAGCAGACCACCAAGCGTTGGTCCAAAGATTGCAGGCACAGCATTGGCTGCGCTTGGGGCCACATCCGTGAATGTGTTTACAGACAAGAATGGCACGCTAAACGTGGTATCTGCGCCTTCCAGCACCACGATGTACGCAGCGTCGTAGTCGTTTTGACCAGTGGTCGTGTTGAAAGCCTTCTTCAAGAATTGAGCGTTTTCCACTTTTTCAAGACGGACATTGATGCCAGCCGCTTTCCACATGCGACGCAATTCCTTGGCCAGATTTTCTGACTGTTGTGATTGATCGTGTGGGAAGGTGAACTCGAGCTTTTTGCCAGTCTTGGCTGTATACGCGGCAACTGCGGCTTTTGCTTCATTTAGGTTGTAGCCTTTGTAGCCACCCTTCGAGTACATGATGTTGGTCTTGCCCGTCAATGATGATGGCGTTGTTACTTCACCCTTCAATAGAGTCTTGTTCAACTGATCAACGTTTGTTGCGTACGCAACAGCATCACGAGCTGACTGCTCTTTGAATGGCGAAGACGCCTTACCTTGGTTCAACCAGATCTGTGGGTAGAACTCACGATCAGACTTGAATTCCTTCACGCTCTTTACCTTGCGGAGATCCTGGACGAAGCGACCATCTGTTGCTCCAGAGAACAAACCAGCATGGTAGGTACCACCCTTGATACCAGCCGAGCGGCTGTTGGAACTCTTCACGTTGGTGAATTCTATTTTGCTGAGATACGGCAATTTGTTGGTGCCGTCTTTGCGCCAGTAATTCGGGTTTGCCTTGACCACAATTTTGCCGTCGAGCTTTGAACTTGCGTCGTACACGAATGGACCAGTTCCAATTGGTGTCTTACTGCAACCTGCAGGATCATCGAGCTGCTTGTTTGCACGCAGGACGAAACGACCAGAACCATAGAGGGTTCCCTCAAAATCGTATTGAGCATTCTGAAGCGAGAAGGCAACGGTTAAATTGTCAACTTTCTTTGCGCCGACGATGTTTGCAGCAAATGGGATCGCGGTGCCAAGGGTATGACCTTGCTTCGGCAGAGCAGCGGCTCGCCACTTACCGAGATTTTCAATCGCGGTGGTGTTCTTTTGAGCCGCGCCGGCCAACGCTGCGCCGAATGTCTGAGGAGAGCCTGCTGCTGCGACCATTGCGTTCACAAAAGCGCCGCCACGGAGAGCCTCGAAGTTCTTGACGAGGTTGTCTGCGTCAAGTGCACTGCCGTCGTGGTATGTGATACCGCTACGCAGTTTCACTGTCCATGTTTTCTTATCACTAGATGCGGTGATGCTCTCAGCGAGAAGTGGCTTGTAACCAGACTTGGTGCGCTCTACGAGCGTTTCGTAGATCGAGCGCGACACCATGAGTGTTGAGTTGCCTGGGTTGTCACCCACACACCAGCCAGGGTGAATTTCGTATGTGGCAACTTTGAGTGTGCCACCGCGTACAGGAGTTGATCCTGACGAGGTTGCGGCGTTACCCGCGGTTGAGGCCACTGTCGATACGCCGACCGCAGCTGCAAGAACAACTGCCGCACGACGAATAGCACGTGACCGATTGGTCTGACGTTTAGTCATAATTGGTTTCCCCCAAATAGAGCACTCTGATAAGTGATGCGCGTCACTGTATCAGTGTCTTTACATACCGTAAATCGCACCCCCAGCACTTTCTTGAAAAAAGTTCTCCCAAGCGCTCATGGTCGTAGGCGCCAAAATTGCCGGACTCAGAAAATATGTATCACTGCTGTATTACAGACGGCGATTTGGGCTGTTTGACCCATTGCCCACCACCGGGGAGGTCTCTATTGGGGCGATGTCTCCTTCGATCTCACCCTCTAATTCAAGGCTTTCAACGGCCGTAAAAGGTCGGCGCATAGTGGCAGCGGCGTCGATGTCTCGAATGTTGGCAAATGCAAAGATCGCTCCCGCTGCGGTGATCACCGAACTGCCGATAAAGGCCCAGCGGAAGGCTTCCAGTTTCATGTCGGGGGTGGGAAGAGCGTCGCCTTGTAGGGCGTGGAGCCGGGTCAAAAACAAAGTGGCAAGAATCGCCACGCCAAGTGCGGCTGACACCTGACGTTGAGTAGAGAAGATGGCTGAGGCGCGACCCGTGTCGGATTTTTCGATGTTGGCGTATGTCGCTGCCTGCAGCGGCACGAATGCAAATGCCATCGAGATACCACGAGCCAACATGAGCCCTCGTATCTGCCACGCGTTTGCATCAAGATCTAACAAGATGAACGGAATGTTCGACACGGTGACTGCAACGAGTCCACCCGTGATTAATCGACGCGGACCAACTGTGTGATACAGCTTGCCAACAAATTGGCTTGTCACGATGATGCCAATTGCTTGCGGAAAAGTTGTGAGACCAGATTCGAGTGCGCTGTAGCCAAGTAGTTCTTGCATGAACTGCGGTAGCAAAAACAAAAATGCAGCGAAACTTCCGTACGCAAGTGTGTTCACCATATTTGCGTTGCGGAACATGCGATCGCGATACAAACGCAATGCAAGCATCGGGTTTGGTCTGTGCGTCTCTACATACACCGCCATCACAAGAAGTGCGAGTCCAGCAAAGCCGGTGAAGACCACCCACGGAGACAACCACCCTTCTTCTGGTGCCTTCGACAATGAATACAAGACTCCGGCGAGTCCAAGACCAGAGAAGAAGAAGCCTGCTTTGTCAAAGTCGCCTGCGGTTGGTTCGGTGTGTTCTTTGAGATATTTCCAACCAAAGATGAAACCAAGGATGCCGATGGGGAGATTCACGTAAAAGATCCAGTGCCACGACAACCAGTCGATCAGTAATCCGCCAATGATCGGACCAGTTGCCGGCGCAATAACCGTGGGAATGATGAGAACAGTTGATGCACGCGCGCGTTCTTCGGGTGGGAACGCGCGATACAGCATCGCGGTTCCGACAGGGGTAAGCATTCCGCCACCCACGCCTTGCAAAATACGAAACACAATGAGTTGTTCAACAGATTGCGATAAACCACACAACGCAGATGCGAGGGTGAAGACAAACAGCGCAAACAAGAACGTCTTTTTTGTGCCGAACTTGTCGCCGACCCATCCAGATGCCGGAATAAAAATGGCAAGCGACAGTAGATACCCGAGAACGGTCCACTCCATTGCAACATGTGATGCATCGAACTCATCCCTAATCGTGGGGATCGCCACGTTCAGAATCGTCATGTCCATGATTTCCATGAACAGGCCCAACACGAAGATGACAGCGACAATCCACTTGTATTCGACGCGCTTCAACATGTCAGTTCCCTTCGCGGGCCACCCGAGGTGTGGTTAGGGGTGAAGGTGCACCTTGATGGCTCCTGCCTCACGATTATTGGCGACTGCAAATGCTTCTTTCGCATCGGAGAGACGGAATGTGTGGGTGACAACTGCTTCTGCGATGTGTGATGACCGTGCGATGAGGTTTGCTGCGGCTACAAAGTCGTTGTGATCGTGTGAGTGGTTATAAAACATGGCCGGAATGATGCTGATTTCTTTCAGCATCAGGGTGTTGTTTAGCGCAACGGGATCCCAAAACATGCCGTATTCCACGATGGTGCCGCCGGGTCGGGCGGCCTGGACGGCCATGTCGAATGCGCTTTGCGTGGCGGCGGCATCAAACACAAAGTCATAGTCGTGACCACGTTGATTACGTGCGCCAATTATTTCGGCGGCTCGTTGCTGGTGAGGGTGTCGCGCCACGATGTCGACTTCAACGCCGTGGTCGATGAGAGCAGCAGCGGCCAGTAGACCAATGGATCCACCACCGATCACTAACGCATTGTGGCCTTTTTGTATCTGTGAGCGTGTCACTCCGTGAACGGCTACTGCGAGCGGTTCAACGAGACCAACATGTGTGGGGTCGGTGCCCGCTGGCATGTGGGTGATTCGCGCTGGATCCACCATCGCATAATCGGCAAGACCACCATTAATAGTGCCGCCATACAGTTGGGACACTGCTTCGGCACATCTATTGGGCGCACCAGTGATACACCAACGACAATGTCCGCATTCACCAGTGGGGCGCACCGCCACAAGTTGTCCGTCATCTGTGTAACCGCCAAATTCATGGCCAATGATGACGCCGCTTTTCCCTAGTGCCACCGTGTGTAGGTCGCTGCCGCAAATACCAGAGTTCGTGACTGTGATGAGAACACCATCACCAGCAGGCATTGGAGTATCAACAACGAAGACGCCACCGTCTTTGCTCATTACTGCACGCATGACGTGACCTTAACTGGTGCGTGATCCCTATGGAGATGTGGGTGGATCTTCCACAAGTGTTGTTGTTGTCGCGGGAACAGTTGTTGGCGTTGTTGTTGAAGTTGTAGTAGTGGTGGAGTCGATAACGGTACGGCCGAATCGCTGTGTCTCTTTCACAATGAAATCAGAGCGCATGCGGTAGCCACGTGGGGAAAGATGTACGCCATCAAATTGGTACCACGGTGATGTGCGTTGGAAATGTAAAAACCAACTGGCGTGGTGTGTATTTGTAGAAGTAGCGCTCACGCTGGCAAGAGTGCGTTGGAAACGACGAGCGCGCATGTTCCAGTCGGGATGGGTGGCGCTGTATTGCGCATCGATCCACAGTGTGGGGATGTGTCCGAATTCTTTGTTGTATTCATTGATAAGCCAGCGTGCATATGACGGTTGGCGTCGGGACAATAAGTCATTTGTGCCGAGTGCAAAAACAACAGCTGTGATGTTCGGGTTTTTTTCAAGACGCGACCGCACTGCCGCGATGCCCTCTGGCCCACGGCGACCCCACTTTGTATCGATGACTATTCGCTGCCACAGGCCGGTTTTTTGTAGACCTTGTTGAAGTTTTCCAAATGCCACAGCACCGTCGGTCAAACTGTCGCCAACAACTAAGAGTGTGTGTTGACCGTTTCCTTTCGGCCCACCGTACGGATCAATTGATGTACGTGTCGTGGCTTGTGCGATGACCGGGACACACAGTGCGACCACAACGAGCGCAACAGCAAAGCTGCGACGACTGCGAGTGGACATTCATCAATTGTGGCTCATCGTTCGCGTGCGAGCCAGTCATCAATGTTTTCCAGTGTTGAAACAGTGGACGGAACTGCATCAACACCAACGGGATGACTGATGAGATAGCCCTGTGCCTTATGACACTGCAACTCTGATAGAGCGCGCAATTGAGAAGTGTTTTCGACGCCTTCTGCAACAATGTCGAGCCCAAGTGATGTCGCCATCGCGATGATGGTGCGCACGATGGAACGCGCGCCTGCGTCGGTGGCGATTCCTTGCACAAACGCACGGTCAATTTTGATGCGTTGAATAGGGAAGCGCTGCAGGGTGGAGAGTGAGGAGTATCCCGTACCAAAGTCATCGATGGCGATGCGAACGCCCAACGCGTTGAGACGACGCAGGGAGCTCAGTGCTTGCTCCGGTTCAGAAATCATCACACCTTCGGTGACTTCGAGCCACACTTGATCTGCGGGAACACCAGAACGTGACAACGCTTCCGACACGACCGACACAAAATTTGGATCATGTAATTGTCGAGGCGACACGTTGACACTCATGGTGGTGTGTTCGTGACACACTCCTGCATCTATCCAGTGGCGAAGTTGAGTGAGTGCATCTAGTAGCGCCCACGAACCAAGTGGCACGATGGTGCCGGTTTCTTCTGCAATCGGAATGAATTCAGCCGGTGAGACACTTGCTCCATCTGTGCGATCCCACCGCATGAGTGCTTCAAAACCGATCACTATTCCAAGGTCAACGTCAACGATTGGCTGATGCACTAGTCGCAGTTCACGGCGTTCCAGAGCGCGATACAACGCAGTCTCAATGGACAAACGTTGGGTGACTTGTTCCAGCATCGAGTCATCAAACAATGCAATGCAATTTCGTCCGGCGTCTTTGGCGCGATACATCGCTGTGTCTGCGTGTCTCAACAAATCTTCGGCTGACAGGTTCACAGAGGTAGGCGCAAATGCCACGCCCACGCTTGCCGACACGAACATGTCGCCTTGGTGTAGCCCAAGTGGTTCGCGAAATGCATCCAAAACTTTTTCGGCCAACATCACCGATTGCGTTGCTGATTGTGTGTCGGGGTCAAGAACAACAAATTCATCTCCAGAAATACGCCCAACAATGGCGTGTTCAGGAACGGCGTTCGAGAGTCGCGACGCAACAGAGGTGAGCACGTCGTCGCCAGCAGAATGACCAAGACTGTCATTGATGTTTTTAAAGCGATCAACGTCGATGAAAAGAACCGTTGGTTGTTTTTGCGTGCGCCAGGAATTTTGAAGCGCGACGGTGATGTGCTCGAGCATCATTGATCGATTAGGTAATCCCGTGAGTGCGTCTATTTGTGCATTACGTAATAACGTGGTTTGAGTTTTTAGATTGGCGCGCACGGATTGAATAATGCGAGCCGTTGCTGCGATAGCGAGTACCGCTACCGACACGGTGCGCACAACACGATCGGTGGTGTCTTCGGCATCGGTGGCGGCGAGAACAATGATTGGAACGATCAACGCAAGTGTGGTGGTGACAAGACGAGTCAGTAGTGGTGGTGCTGCACGGCGTTTCCCTGGCTTTGTGATGTCGCGGATGGTGGGGTGCAAAAAGCCAGCCGAGGCCAGAAGCAACGCTGCGATGTAGGGCGCATTAGCAACGCCGTCAGAGATGGTGACATCGCCACGTTGTATGACTGCGTACACAATGTCACCAGTAAAAGACATTGCAATGGCAAGTCCGACAAATGCCACTGCGGGTGTTAACGCCATGTCGGAAAACAACAAGGTGGCAAGTAAGAAAAGGACAATAATGCTTGCGCCAAGGGTCGTACCGCGTAGTGCTGTGACAAGTGTGGTTTCATCGCTCGTGGCAAGTGATGGATGCAGCAGCAACACCCACACAACAAGCCACGCGCCAAGACCCACGATGACGCCGTCGCCTAATACGCCCGCTGTGTCTGTGCCGAGTCGTCGTCGCACCACGGTGGTGAGTCCCACAATGAGCAGGAATTGCACAATCAAGAAGAACAGCTCAGGAACGGCCCGGGCGGGGTCATTGCTATCGAGTTGATTGTCGAGAACTTGTCCGATAAATGATGTTGCGGCAACCGCTAATGCAAATAGCCAGACTGCGCGGTCGGGTCGGTGGACGCGTGCCGAGATGAACAAAATGACAACGAAACAAATGGTGGCGCTTAAAAACCACGTGGGCGATGAGTCGTCGCCAATTGCAATATGCAATGCCGAGAGCACAGCAGCAGCAACTACGAAAATCCATGCTGTCGTCGCAAATGCTCTACGCACTCAAATGAGTCCTGTTCTTGCGCACCGAGCGCATCAATTGGAACGCAAATGACGGTACTACATGATGGAAAAACCGAGGCGGATACGGGTATTCTGAACACAGGCGGAGTGCCTCGGACGTCACATGTGTTGTGACTCTCTCGAGTTTGGAGCACTTCTATGTATGTCACCCGCCATAGCGAAATAACTGATCAACGCCTTCACGATGATTTGTGGACGCTCTATCGTCGCGCCTATGCGCCTGTAGCACGGTTATCTCCAACCCACGAGATGCTTGATCGTGAAGAATTCTCGCACCAGTTACGTAGCTCAAATAACCGTGTGTGGGTGGTGTGGGATGAATCTCGACCGGTGGGAATGGCACTCATCACTACGGATGTGAGAGCCACTCGATGGCTCAACGAAGATTTTTTCGCCGATACTTATCCCGATCGTTTTCACGCGGGGCGAGTGCACTATGTGGTGTGGGTGACGATTGATCCATCGCATGCGGCACGCGGGGCACTAATGGTCCTTGCACGCCAAGCCTTGGCGGTCGAATCGCGAGATGGTGCGCTTCTTGTTTTCGACATCCCAGAGCTACATCAGCCACACGATGAGGGAGGCGGTGCGGCACTGATGTTGCGCATGGCACAAATGGTGGGTGAGGCACAACTAGTCACTCTCACCACCCAGCGTTACTACGCCGTGGATTTCGCCCCCGTTTCACAACCTGAAGAAACATACGATCAAGAGATATCAGGTACGTCAAAGCGTATGTAGCCTGAGAGGAACATGGCATCGTCAGTTCCCACCGTCACCATTGTCGTGCCAGGTATCCATTTAATGGCCGAGTTACTCGGTGCAAGAGACGAGCATGTGCGACGAATCGAAGATGCATTTCCCGATGTGTCGGTTGTTGTGCGGGGAAATGAGATCGTGTGTACCGGGCCTCGGGCGCATCAAGCCGCGAAGTTGTTCGAAGAGCTCGTGATTTTGTTGCAACGTAGCGAACGTATCGACCAATCGGTACTTGACCGAGCCATTGTGATGGTGAGGGCAGAGCAGCGCCCCAGTGACGTTTTGACCGACGACATCTTGAAGGGCGCACGTGGTCGCATGGTGCGACCAAAGACGGCAGGACAAAAACGGTATGTCGATGCAATGCGCGAAAACATCGTCACCTTTGCAGTCGGTCCTGCGGGAACTGGAAAGAGTTGGTTAGCGGTGGCAATGGCGGTGCAGGCTCTTCATCAGCGTCAAGTGCAGCGAATTATTTTGACAAGACCAGCGGTGGAAGCAGGCGAGCGCCTCGGATTTTTGCCGGGTGATCTCATGGCAAAAATCGACCCATACCTTCGTCCGCTGTATGACGCGTTGTACGACATGATGGACCCAGAAGCTGCCACAAAATTAATTGAACGCCAGACAATTGAGGTGGCGCCGCTTGCGTTTATGCGTGGGCGTACGTTGAACAACTCGTTCATCATCTTGGACGAGGCGCAAAACACATCACCAGAGCAGATGAAGATGTTTCTCACGCGTATTGGTTTTGGTTCCAAAATTGTGGTCACCGGCGACATGACACAGGTTGATGTGATGGATGGTCGAAGCGGTTTGGTGGGACTCGAGCGCAAGCTTCAAGGCGTGGAAGGCCTGAACTTCGTGCATCTCGATGGATCGGATGTTGTGCGACATCGCATCGTTGCCGACATTGTTGCGGCATATGAAAAAGATTCTTCAAACGACTCACCACGTCGTGCATCACGATCGTCATCTCGCGGTGGTAACCCATCATGAGTGATGGTCGACCGCGAATTGACGCGCCAAAAAAATCCGGTGGCGATGGTGCACCCGATGTGTTCTGTATCAATGAACAAAACGACATCAAGATCGACCTACCGCGATGGAGAGAGTTGGCACTTGCAACGTTGCAAGAAGAAAATGTTCGTGGTGCAGCGGAGATCAGCGTCTTTTTTATAGACGCAGAGACCATTGCCGAACTCAATAGCGAACACATGGGGAAAACAGGACCGACAGACGTGCTTGCGTTTCCTCTTGATGGTGTTGAAGTAATGGAATCTCAAGGCCCCGGAGCGATGAGCAAAGGTCCTGCACGGCCCCACTTTGACCCCGATGATATTCCCACAATGTTGGGAGATGTTGTATTGTGTCCGTACGTGGCAGCGCAACAAGCGCCCAGTCACGCCGGAACACTTGATGATGAGATCGCCCTACTTTTGGTCCACGGAATTCTTCACGTGCTTGGCTATGACCACGATGTGGAAGAAGCAACAACACGCATGAGACAGCGTGAGAAACATATTCTTGAGCGTCATCACTGGAATGGGCCTGCGCCAGCGCAATTTCGTCAGGAACATAGCGAATGATTGCTCGCGCTGAGGCCGCCGATTGGTGGATGCTGTTTGGCATTTTTCTTCTTCTTGTGTTGCTTGTTTTCTTTGCTGTTGCAGAGATGGGCCTGTCGCGCATGACCAAACCAAAAGCACAAGCGCTTGCTGATAGTGGGAAACGCTCAGGTCCGGCACTCGTACGACTTGTGAATCACCCAGAACAGTGGGTGAATCCTCTTTTGTTGTCGGTCAATGTGTGTCAAACAGTGCAGGCAACCCTCACTGGTATTGCCTTTGGACGCATGTTTGGCGCCGCTGGTGTCATTGTTGGTGTCACGTTAAACGTCGTGGTGTTTTTCATTTTTGCTGAAGCAGTACCTAAGACCTATGCAGTGTTGTATTCCGACCGCGCTGCTTTAGTCACCGCTCGTCCCGTGTCTGCACTGGTGCGTTTCTGGCCGTTGCGGATGATCTCGCAAGCGTTTATTGGTCTCACAAACATCATCGTGCGAGGCAAGGGCCTCCAAGATGGTCCATTTATTCGCGAGCGTGAATTTCTTGGCATGGTGGAAGCTGCAGCTGAAGAGGAAGTGATCGAACATGAAGAGCGAGAACTCATCGAATCAGTGATCGAATTTGGTGACACGGTTGCTCGCGAAATCATGGTGCCACGTCCCGATATCGTGTCGGTGCCATCGACGTTTTCGATCGACCACGCACTTGACGTCTCATTCGAGTCAGGCATGAGTCGTTTGCCGGTATTTCGCGAAAACCCCGAGGGCAATGACGACGTCGTCGGAATTGTGTACATGAAAGATTTGATGCGCGCGATTCGTGATGGTCGCGCTAACGACACTGTGTTGCAGGTATTACGTGATGCAGTTGTGATTCCCGAGAACAAGCCGGTGTCGAAGTTGATGCGTGAAATGCAAGGTACGCACTATCACATGGCAATCATCGCTGATGAATACGGTTCCGTTGTCGGTTTGATCACCCTCGAGGACTGCCTGGAAGAACTTGTTGGTGAGATTGTTGATGAACATGACGAAAAAGAGATTGAGGTCCGTCAGTTAATGAATGGCGAGATGCTTGTCGATGGCGGAATGGGAATTGACGATTTCAACGAATATTTTGCGTTGTCTGTTCCAGACAAAGAATGGGACACGGTTGCTGGGTATGTGTTTGGCACCCTCGAACATGTTCCTGTGCGCGGAGAACACATCGACGTTGATGGTTGGCGCCTCACGGTGGAGCAACTAGAGGGCAGGCGCATTCGATCTGTGCGTATGTCGCCAAGCACGAAGTCGCCACTGTCAGACTGACGCGATCAGCTCAGCGCGTCGCGGTTTGCCAAGTGCAGTGCGCGGAATTGTTTCGATCCGAAGAACTTTTTTCGGTGCACAGGGTGCTGGTAGAGATCGTTTCACTACGTCTCGTAGGTCGTCAATGTGTATGTCGGCATCGCTCACGATCCACGCGATAACAACGTGTCCCCACTCGTCGTCGGGGACTCCCGCAACACACACGTCATGAATACGGGGGTCGGCAAGAAGAACGCGTTCTACCTGTTCGGGCCACACGTTTTCGCCACCCGTGATGATGAGGTCACCGCGTCGACCGTCAACGTGTAACAGTCCGTCGGCATCGATGCGACCGAGGTCTGCCGTTGCGAACCATCCGTCGTTGTCGATAGGGCAAGTTCCGTCGCGGTATGTGCGAAATAACATAGGTGCGCGCACATAAATCTCTTCGTCAACAATTTTGATGTCGACATCACGTAGAGGGCGACCGTTGTAGACAATTCCGCTGCCAGTTTCTGTCATTCCATAGGTAGTCATCACGTTTGCGGCAAGAGCATCTGGCGGTTTCGAGCCGCCCAACACGATGGTACGAAACCGTGATGGATCAATTCGTGCGAGGGCTGTGGCGACAAGCGAGACCAAGGTGCAACCATCATCAGCTGCATCGTTGTAATCCTCTGGTGTGAAGCGTTCGGCAACATGAAGACGAGTGTTGGTAACAATCGATCGCGTGATCACCGATAGCCCACCCACATGAGCAACCGGTAAACATGCAAACCAACGATCAGAGGCGGTCACGTCAAGTCTTTCGTGTACAGCGAGTGCACTTGCTGACACTGCATCGTGTGTCAACACCACTCCTTTCGGTGTACCAGTGCTTCCACTTGTGGCTACGACCAACGCATCGCCACGTTCAACTGGTCGACCCGTGTGCGGTGTGCGGTTGCCATCTGCAGTGATAATGACGGTGGGGTTAATAGATGAAATGACATCGTGTTTTGCAGCGTCTGGTAGGCGTTGATCGAGTGGAAACACCGCGTCACCCGCGTCCCATGCCGTGCGCAGATAGTCAACAAACTCAGGACCTGCAGGCATATCAAGACACACGAGTTCGTTCACATCTACATCGTACGGATGAGCAGTTGTGATGAGCGGTGAACCTGCGACACTTGGAATCGATGAATCACGAAATGGCACAGAGCACACCACAGGGGTTGAAGTTGTGGATCGTAGGGGCGCGACCACGAACCTTGCCTGCTGCGATTGTCCCTGTCGTGGTCGGGGGAGCATGCGCACTGGAGGCTGATGATCAGGTGTGGTGGCGGATAGTGCTCGCTCTGGTAGTGAGCCTGGCCTTGCAGGTAGGTGTGAACTACGCAAACGATTACAGCGACGGCGTGAAGGGGACAGACGAGAAGCGTGTGGGGCCACTGCGTTTGGTGGGTTCTGGTCTTGCGTCCCCGTCGTCTGTGAAGCGCGCTGCATTTGCGGCTCTTTTCGTTGCAGGTGTCGCCGGGTTGATCCTGGCTGTCGCCACAACATGGTGGCTTCTTGTTGTGGGGGCCTTCGCAATGTTGGCGGCATGGACCTACACGGGTGGTCCGAAGCCATACGGCTACATCGGACTAGGAGAATTATTTGTTTTTATTTTCTTTGGCGTGGTGGCCACAATTGGCTCCACATTTGTAGTGATTGAAGATGTAACAACAACGTCGGTACTAGCAAGTGTTGCGGTGGGGCTATTTGCATGTGCACTTCTTGTCATCAACAACTTGCGCGATATTCCTGGTGACACCGTGGCGGGGAAAAAGACTCTTGCGGTACGACTTGGCGATGCACATACTCGAACGTTGTTTTACGCCGAACTTGTGTTGGCGGCCATTGTCATTGTGGTCACTGCTTTTACAAGCAACGGTTTTGCAGCGCTTGGTGTCCTTGGCGTGATTGCTGCGTTTCCTGCGGTGAAGATGGTGCGTGCTGGAGCGAAAGGTCGCGATCTCATACCTGTTTTGGGCGCGGTGGGACGCGCGCAGTTGGTATTTGGAGTGACCTACGCAGCAGGACTCATACTCGCGTTCACATAGTTGTTGTGTTGTTTAGTTGTGCAACAGCCACTGTCGTAGGCGATCGGAAAATTCGCGCGTGTTTTCTAATTGCACTGTGTGGCCAACGTTCTCGATGATCTCCAGTGTTGATGTGGGGATGAGCGAATGCATGCGTTCGGCGATCGCAGTGAACTTCGCATCATTTTCTCCAGCCACGATGAGAACAGGCATCGCTAACTGCGATAGTTGCGACCACAGAGGTTCTTGCGTGCCAGTGCCCGCGAATCGCAGCGAGTCGACCATGTCTTCTGGCAAGTTCTGTTTGCGCTCATCAATGTACGCAAATTCAGGTGGCAAACCGGCAAATAATGGCTGCGATAACCACTCGTTGATGAATCGATTCATTCCTGTTTCGAGAATGTATTCGCCAAGCAACTCATCGTCGTGGCGACGCTCAGCGCGATCGCTCTCGTCTTCAATTCCTGCGGTGCCACTTACCAGTACCAATCGCTCACACAGGTGTGGGTAGAGCAGCGCGACATGTAACGCCACGCGTGCGCCAAACGAATACCCAACATATGTTGCGGGTCCCACAGTGTGAGCGATGTCGTGGGCACATTGTTCGAGAGTGCGTTGCGCGTTGGGAGAGTTGCCGTGTCCGGGCATATCAACTGCCACGCAGGTGAAGTCTTGAGAGAACTCTCGGATCACAGGATTCCATGATGATGCGGTTTGGGTAAAACCGTGTAACAACGACAGGCGCGGTCCTTGCCCGTAGGTATACGTGGCAATGGCGTAATCGCTAAGGGTGGGTTCTGTCATTGCGCGCGGGTGAGGATTCGTTCAAAGATGTTTTCAAACACTTGCACGTCTTGCGCGCCAGGAATAAGGAACTGATCATTGATCACAAAACTTGGAACTGCATTGATGTCTCGTGCTGCTGCACCACGAATGTCATCTGCAACATCTTCGTAGCCTTCATCTGACTCAAGCCATGTTTGCAACACTTGCGAGTCGATTCCCACCCGTGATGCGCGATCAGCGATCACCGCGATGTCTCCCACGTTTTGTCCGTCGGTGAAATAAGCCTGCAGTAGTTCTTGCTTTAATGCGGCTTGCACCTCCAGTCCGTGATGACGCAGTGCGTAATGCAGCCCACGATGGGCGTGCATGGTGTTGGCACGTTGTGCGATGTCCATACGAAATTCGATGCCGTCTTCTGCGGCCACGGATGTGACGTGGGTAATAATCCGCTCTGCTGCATCTGTCCCTCCGAACTTCTTGGCGTATGCCTCAATGACGGGTGAGGTCTGATCCATTGGGGCAGTGGGGTCTAATTGATATGAACGGAAGGTCACGTCGATAGCGTCAGTGATGCCCCGGCGACGGAGGTTGGTGACTGCGGTGTCAAAACGATGCTTGCCGATGTAGCACCAGGGACATATGACATCAGACCAAATCTCAACGCGCACAGATGCCACGATAGAGCCGATGGAAACCATTGGTGATGTGGCTGCGCGCTTTTGTGCCACATTGGTTGACGAGTGGGTGCGCGCCGGAGTCACCCACGCGATGGTGGCCCCAGGCAGTCGAAGCACGCCGATGGCGATTCAGCTGAGTGAACGTAAAGAGATCTCCACGCACATTTTCCATGACGAACGAAGTGCAGCATTTGCGGCTCTCGGCGTAGGTCTTGCCACCTCTCGTCCGGCTGTTGTGTTGTGTACGTCTGGCACGGCAGCGACGCACTTTCATGCAGCAGTAGTGGAAGCCGATTTAAGCGCAGTACCAATGATTGTGGTTACTGCTGATCGGCCACCCGAATTACGAGACGTGGGAGCCCCCCAGACCATTACCCAAACACAGTTGTATGGATCGGCTGTGCGTTGGTTTCATGATCCGGGCGTCCCAAGTGGAGATGCTGAGCACACCTGGAGAGCTCTCGCAGCGCGAGTCTGTACAGAAACACTTCACGCAATCCCAGGCCCCGTTCATCTCAACATTCCGTTTCGTGAACCGTTAGTGGGGCGAGTGTCGTCACTTCCCGCACAGCGAGATGCGCAATGGAGCATGGCGCGCATTGGTCGGGGATTTGATGGTGACGGCGCTGAGTTAGCCGCCATGTTGTCGGGACGTCGCGGTGTGATCGTGGCGGGACGCGGTGCGGATGATTCCGTACTTGATCTCGCGCGCGCACTGTTGTGGCCCGTCCTTGCAGATGCGCGTTCAGGATTGCGCACCGCAAACAGTAGTGATGTGGTGGTGGCTCACTTTGATGGTGTTGTTCGCACCGAAACATTCGTTACTCGCAATCAGCCGGAAGTAGTGATTCGTGTGGGCGAACCACCAGCATCGAAAGTGTTGGGCCAGTGGCTCACAAAGTGTGGTGCTCGCACGATGCACATTCACCCGTATGCAAAGGTGATCGACCCCGACCACGCGGTGATGATGCGAGTCGTTGCCGATGTGTCCTCGGTCGTGCAGGCAGTCAAGCCACACGTAGTTGCCACAGAACCAACGTGGTTACGTTCATGGGTGTCGGCCGAACGCGCTGCCTCAAGCGCTGTGTCTTCATTTGCTGGAGATCGTTGGTCAGAGCCCACTATTGCGCGGACGCTTGCATCAAGCGCCGGTGGTGGTTCACACGTTGTTGTGTCGTCGTCGATGCCAGTGCGCGACCTCGAATGGTTCGGTGGCGGAACGTGTGATGCTCGTGTGTATTCGAACAGGGGAGCAAACGGAATAGATGGCGTGGTGAGTACAGCAGTGGGTGTTGCTCTCGCCACAGGCGCTATCACGTACTTACTTATTGGCGATGTCGCCATGTTGCATGATGTGAATGGAATTCTTGCACTGTCCTCGCGTAATGCTGATGTGCGCATTGTGGTGGTGAATAACAACGGTGGATCAATTTTCTCGTTCTTGCCGCAAGCATCCGTACTCAACACCAATGATTTTGAAATGTTGTACGGAACACCACATGATGTGCATTTCGAGTCTCTAGCTCATGCATATGGTGTTTCGTTTGATCGTGTGACCAACGCTGATGCTCTCAAGCACGCTTTGTCACAACAAGGTCCACGAATTATCGAAGCATGCACTGATCGAAGCGTCAATGTGTCACAGCACGATGAATTAAACGCCGCAATTATCAGCGCGGTCACTGCAACGCTCTAAGGACGAACTATGTTCTCGTGTTCGCTGTACGCGAACAATTGTGCTGACAACCCATTCAATTGTTCGTCACGGACGAACTATGTTCTCGTGTTCGCTGTACGCGAACAATTGTGCTGACAACCCATTCAATTGTTCGTCACGGACGAACTATCGCTGACAGCATGGCCTGGAATTTGGCCTGTGTTTCGGCTAACTCTGCAAGTGGATCGCTCTCGGCGACAATGCCACCACCAGCACACAGACGTGCCGTGCGCATGTCGCGCGACAACTGTGCACAACGAATAGTGACTGCCCATGTGCCGTTGCCATGGGCATCAATCCATCCCACGGCACCGCCGTAATTGTCACGACTCATGCCTTCATTGTTCACAATGAAATCAATTGCCTCTTTGCTCGGGTGACCACCTAAAGCAGGTGTTGGGCATAGTGCGCGAACGAGTGTCATCACCGGCGGAGTGGGCTCAGTGAGTTGTCCTTCCACCGCAGATCCGAGATGTTGCACATTTGCCACCGACACAATCGATGGTTCTGGTTCCCAGTCGAGATACGAACAGTGAGGTAGCAAGGTGTCGTGCACCATGTCGATCACCACGCGGTGTTCCACTTGGTTCTTGGTACTCGCAATGAGAGCCTCGGCTAACTGTGTGTCTCGTGCGGGGTCGCCAGTGCGTGGCACAGTTCCAGCAAGCGGATGGCTGCGCACACGTCGGCCCTCTACTTCAATAAGTAATTCTGGAGACGCCCCGAGTAGTCCATCGATGTAGTACCGATAACTCGAACCATAGGTATTGCGAAGCCGCAACAAGATGCCGTGCACGTCAAATGCGTGGCTGGACTGCACGATGACATCGCGGGCGATTACTGCTTTGGTGAGATCTCCGTTGCGCACGGCATCTCGCGCTTTGGTCACCGCATTGAGGTATGTAGAGATATCAACGCCTTGTGTGATCTGAAACGAGTTCACCGTCGGCGTACTTGGCGGCCAGTTCTTTGCGTCATGGAGCGCTGCATCAAAGGCCGCATCGTTGCAGTCGTCTTCGGTTTCCCCGATCACGGTGATGGAATGAACACCGTCGCTACTTTTTGCGATTGTCACACGGGGCAATACAAACATTGCCGGATCGTTGGGGTGAAATGGCACGATGCCGAACAGAATCGGCCCACTACCAGGCGAATTGATGGTGCCTTTGTGTGTGATCGATTGAAGAAGTGCAAGTGCATCGTGTTCCGGTACACGGGCTATCTCGCCCCGGCCAGCGATACCCACACCATCTCGCACGAACAACATGCCATCGCCTCGGCACACAGAATTGAGATCAACATCTGCAGTGAGCGGGCGTGTGATAGCGATCATTGTGTTGTCTTTACTTGTCGCGTGTAGCTACAAGTAATTGTGTGAGTCCACCACTTAGTTGGTGGTGTACTGCATCGTGAAAGCCAGTGGCGCGCAACATCAACAACAATTCATCCTTTGGCGGAAGATATGCAACTGAGCGGGGAAGGTATCGATAGGCCGCACCATCAGATAACAGTGCGCCAATCTTTGGCACCACCTTGCCAAAGTAAATGTTGTTGCCAAAACGAATCACGGGGTTCGACGGAACACCCACGTCAAGTAGTGCAATACGACCACCGGGTCGAACAACACGTGCAAGTTCAACAAAAAACTCGTTGAGATCAACAAGGTTGCGTAACGCAAAACCACAGGTGACTCCGTCAACCGAAGTGTCGGGAAGTGGTAGACGCAAGATGTCGGCTTGTACTCGCGGAGCTCCCGATTTGTTGTTGCTCAACATGCCGTGAGACAGATCGATGGAGACAGGGGCAAGACCAGCGCGGCGCAGGTCATAACAGAAATCTCCGGTGCCGCTCGCGAGGTCGAGAACGCGTGATCCAATGGGAAGCGACAACTCTCGTACGGTGCGCTTACGCCACCGCACGTCGAGGCGGAAGGTCATGATTCGATTGACGAGGTCATACCGAGGAGCAATGGCGTCAAACATCGCTTGCACCATCTTTGCCTTGTCGTCGCCTTCGGGCAGGGTGTCGCGGTCCCACGCCGTGTTACGTCGATCGCCAGCATTACTCACAAGGCGAAAGGCTACGGCGCAAGCCCTGTATAGATACCGTTCCTCGCATTGGGTTCGGCTTGCATTTGTCACATACTGCACAATGGTGAGACGCCGTATGGCGAAGAGAAAGACGCACCATGATTGATTTTTCATTTCCCGCTGAGGTCGAAGAGATTCGAGCCAAAGTTCGCGAGTTCATGGATACCGAGGTTCGCCCTGCGTGGGAGGGCATTGATCACCATGACCGCTCTCAGGTGGTGAAGACAATCGTGTCCCTGCGAGACCGAGCAAAAAATCATTGGGGCTTATGGTTGCCGCACATGCCACCTGAGTGGGGCGGTATGGGTCTTGGACCAACAGCGATGGCTGCCGTGTCGGCGGAAGCCGCGAAGGTGGGCATTGGACCGTTTGTGTTGAATGCGCAAGCACCTGATGAAGGAAATCAGCACACGTTGCATCATTGGGGCACACCGGAACAAAAAGAAAAGTATCTACGCCCACTGTGTGAAGGAACTGCACGTTCATGTTTTGCAATGACAGAACCTGAAGTAGCTGGCAGTGACCCAACTCTTATTAAGACGTTTGCCTACAAAGACGGTGATGAATGGGTCATCAACGGACACAAGTGGTTTATTTCGGGTGCTCGTGGTGCCAAGTTTGCACTGCTCATTGCACGCACAGAAGAAGATCCTGAGTTACCACAGGCAGCAAACAGTTGTTTCATTGTTGATCTGCCGAGTGAGGGATGGAACATTGTGCGCGATGTGCACACCATGTCGGGTAGCCACAACCACTGCGAGATCATGATCGAAGATTTGCGTGTTCCGGCAGAAAATATGTTGGGTGGACGCGGACAGGGACATCTTCTAGGGCAGTATCGCTTGGGGCCTGCACGCCTTGCACACTGCATGCGATGGATTGGCCAAGCAGAACTGGCATTAGACCTCATGGTGAAGCGCAGTCTTGAGCGCTACTCACATGGGTCGTACCTGGCAGAAAAGCAAGGCATTCAATGGTTGATCGCTGACTCTGCAATGGAGATCTACCAAAGCAAGTTGATGATCTTGCATGCTGCATACAAGATTGAAAACAAATTGGACTTTGTGAGTGAAGTATCAATGGCTAAGCACTTCGTTGCGAACAGTTTGTGGCGAATCGTTGACCGCGCAATGCAGGTGCACGGAGCGCTTGGCTATAGCACCGACACGCCACTTGCCGGCATGATGCAACAGGCACGTTGGAGTCGTTTTGCAGACGGCGCCGATGAGATTCATCAGATGCGCATTGCACAACGCACAATCGCTTCATATTCAGACACCGGATCTACAAAGCGCGCAACTGGCGATCTCCCGCTGTAAGCACCTGTAGGTTGCAGGCAACGGAGGTTTGCAATGAGCAATACGCATCACGCACCAATTTTTGGCATGTTTATCCCACAGGGGTGGAAGATGGAATTGTCATCGATTGAAGGTGCTGAAGCGAAATGGCAAACCGCCGTTGACATCGCAGTACGTATTGAAGCGTTGGGTTATGACTCGCTGTGGGTGTACGACCACTTTCATAACGTCCCTAAACCTTCCAAGGAAGCGGTGTTCGAATGTTGGACAACAATTGCAGCGATCAGTCAACGCACGTCAACTGTTCGTCTTGGCCAGATGGTGGGGTGTAACAGTTATCGCAATCCAGGCCTTCTTGCCAAGATCACATCCAACATCGATGTGATGTCTGGAGGGCGCCTTGACTGGGGCATTGGTGCTGGCTGGTACGAAAACGAATACCGCGGGTACGGGTACGAGTTTGCGAAACCGTCTGATCGCATCGGAATGTTGAAAGAAACTGTCGAGATCGTTCGCTCGATGTGGACAAAGCCCGAGACCACCTTTGATGGCAAGTACTACACGCTGAGTCGCGCCAACTGTGATCCAAAGCCATTGCAAGACCCACATCCGCCGATCTGGATTGGCGGCGGTGGGGAACAGTTGACCCTTCGTGTCGTGGCGCAGTTCGCCGACGTGTCGAACTTTGGTAGTTCGGTGGAAGAGTTCATCGCAAAGCGAGAGATTTTGAAGTCTCACTGTAAGGCCGTGGGGCGTGATGAGGATGAAATTCGAAAGACGGTGTCGAGCGAAGTATTCATTCGCGAAACAGAAGCAGAAATCATCGCAGAAGGTTCCCGCAGTTTGTGGGGTGAGCCATTTGAGCAATGGCGAGACAAGGCTCTCGTGGGAACGCCGGAGCAGGTGAGCGAGAAAATAGAGCGCTACATCGCTGCTGGTTGCACGGGGTTCATCCCATGGTGTCCGGATTATCCCTCGACGCAAACCATTGATCTGTTCGCTGAAAAGGTCATGCCTAACTTCCGCTGAGCAATCAACTGTTGAGACGTAATTGCGGGCGTAGGCCCGCTTGATTAGACGTAATTGCGGGCGTAGGCCCGCTTGATTAGACGTAATTGCGGGCGTAGGCCCGCTTGATTAGACGTAGTAGCGGAAGATGATTTCAGCAACACATGAAGGCTTTGTTGCGCCTTCAACTTCAAATGTTGTTTCCATGGTGACTTGAGCGCCACCGGCGACATCGTCAACTGCGACAACTTTTACGCCTGCACGCAATTTTGATCCGACGGGAACAGGTGACATGAAGCGCACTTTGTTTGCTCCGTAGTTCACCCCCATCGAGATGCCAGCGACGCCGAAAATCTCTGGCAATAAAACAGGTCCAAGCGACAAGGTGAGATAACCATGAGCAATCGGGCCACCGAACGGGCCGGCCTTTGCTTTTTCAACATCGATGTGAATCCACTGGAAATCTCCTGTGGCTTCTGCGAACTGGTTCACACGCTCCTGTGTGACTTCCAAGTACGGGGAATAACCGAGGTGCTCGCCGACCTTTTCTTTGAGACCGTCAATGCCTTTAATTACAAGTGCTGCCATGTCAAGAAGTGTTGCACTATGACACGAGGACAACCAAGTCAGAGGTCATCTTCGGTGTCTTGTATGGAGTATGTGGCTATTTCAGCCAGATCTTTGCATGGTTTGTGCTGTGGCGGTGAAGAAGCAGTGCGATAAGTGCAACGTCGAAGATGAAGGTGAACAAACTGGTTCCCGCGATGCGGTCCCACAATGAGATATCAACCAACGGGTTGTTGTTGCCCAGTTCTATGTAGGCCCAGTTGCGCACAATGAACGGTGAGATCGCGGCAAAGATGGCGATGCGATAGCCCAGCCGCAAGCCATTTGCCATGAGAAAACCACCGGCTACGTATGCAAGACACGCGATCAGTCCAAAAATGGCACCAAGGATGCTGGTGGCACGTAGGTATCCGATTTCATCACGGTTGTCGAACCATGCAAGCAGTGCAAAGAAGCCGTTCAGGTAAAGAAGCCACGTGGCGATCTGCAGCGTCTGAGGAAACATGCGATCAAACCAGCGCTTGGGGTCAAGTTGCGAGGGGGTAAAGGCCATGGACTGAGTGTGGCACATCTTGTGCGCTGTGGTGCGTGTGTCGTCCACCACACCTGCTACGAAATACATCGTGGCCGATTACCTCACCCAGCATGCCCTTGACTATCCGAACAAGATCGCAGTGATCGATGACCGTCCCGGTCACGACCCCGTCTCGCTCACCTTCAGCGAATTCAACGCGCGAGTCAATCGACTTGCCAACGTCATGGTGGAGCGTGGAGCGGGCACAGAGGGTTCTGCGATCGTGTGGTGTGGTCAGAACTCCATTGGCCTTGTGGCGATGATTAATGCTGCGCGAAAGCTCGCCCTTACAGCAGTGCCATTGAATTATCGATTGTCAGATGAAGAAGCGGCATACGTTGTTGATCACTGCGACGCAACGCTGGTGTATGTCGACGCAGAGTTCGCGCCGTTGTTTGAACGGATTCGCTCTGAGATTCCAAAAGTAAAAGACATCTTGGTGTTTGATGGTGCGCCCTTGCAGGGAATGGCATCGGCCGATGAACTCATGGCGTCGGCGTCAGAAGAAGAACCGCCACCGCCGAAATCTCCCGACACCGCCGCCACCATGCTGTACACCTCGGGCACCACGGGAAAGCCCAAAGGTGCTCTGCGGTATTCGGCAGTCGCGCGTGAGCAGTACAAAGCGCTGCAGCAACTCATTGGGTATGAGAGCACTGATGTGTATCTCACGACTGGCCCGTTGTATCACTCAGGGCCTGCCAGTTTCATGGGGCATGTGCAAACGTACGGGGGCACTGTTGTGGTTCAGCGAAAGTTCAATCCACAAGATTGGTTGCGCCTTGTCGACAAATACAAAGTGACCGCCACTTTCAGCGCGCCTACTCCTATCCGCATGATCTGCAGTGTCGATGATGCTGTGAAGTCGAAATATGACCTGTCGTCGATGAAGCGCATGATCGCAAACGCGGCTCCATGGAGCATGGCGCTGAAGAAAATGTATTTGGCCGATTTTCCGGGTGACTCACTGTTTGAGGTGTATGGCAGCACGGAGTTGGGAGTCAATTGTGTGCTGCGTCCAGAAGATCAATTACGAAAGCCGGGGTCGTGCGGCCAGCCAGCGCCAATGGTCGAGATTGTGCTGTTTGACGACGACGGAAATGAAGTTTCGGGCATCGGCCCCGACAATCCGGGTCAATTGTTCGTGAAGGCGCCTGCGGTGCTGAACACGTACTACAAACAAGAGGACAAGTTCCAAGCTGATCGCCTCAATGGTTATCAAACGGTGGGAGACGTGGCCTATCGCGACGATGAGGGGTATTTCTATATCTGTGACCGTAAGAAAGACATGGTTATCTCGGGTGGAATGAACATCTATCCCGCCGAGATTGAGGCGGTACTCGACCAGCATCCCGATGTGTACGAAGCCACCGTATTTGGCATTCCAAGCGATGAATGGGGTGAAACGGTGCACGCAGTTGTCGTGAAACGACCGGGAGTGGAATTAAGTGAGGAACAACTCACTGCTTTCGCAAAAGATCATCTTGCTGGTTACAAAGTGCCTCGTTCGATCTCATGGATTGATGAATTGCCAAAGACGGGATCGGGCAAAGTTCTCAAACGTGAGTTGCGTGCACCGTATTGGGCTGGTCGAACTAGTCAAGTGTGATTAGTCTTGTGATGTGCGCAGTGGTTTTGTAACTTTCGTTGGTCGACCCAACGTTGGAAAGTCAACACTGCTCAACTCTCTGTGCGGGACAAAAGTCAGCATCGTTTCAAAGCGACCACAAACAACTCGTACACGAATTCGTGGTGTGATGCATCGTCCCGATGCACAAGTTGTTTTTGTGGACACACCTGGTTTGCACAAACCAGTGACACCGTTAGGTGAGCGAGTAAATGCAACTGCACTCGACAGCGTGAATGATGTTGAAGTTGTATGTCTTCTCATTGACGCTACGAAAAAATTTGGTCGCGGCGACCAATGGGTGGCCGATCACATCGATATTGAAAAAGCCTTTGTGATCGTCAACAAGATTGACGTTGCAACTCCACAGCAAGTACTCGAGCAGCTGGCCGCAGTGGCTGCTCTTAATGCGGCGGCGTACTTCCCCGTGTCAGCTCGGTCAGGCGAGGGGGTCGAGGCTCTTGCCGAAGCACTGTTGGCGGAAATGCCAGAGGGGCCTGCGTATTACCCCGAAGACATGGTGAGCGATATGCCAGAACCACAATGGATCGCAGAGTTGGTGCGCGAGCAACTCCTTGAAGAATTGCGTGACGAGTTGCCCTATTCCATCGCGACGCGCGTGACCGAATGGGAATTGCCACGTATCCGTGTCGAGATTTTGGTTGAGCGTGAAAGCCAAAAAGGAATGGTGATTGGCAAGGGCGGAGAACTGCTGAAAAAAGTGGGACAGCGTGCGCGTCAGCAAATGCCCGAGGGGACGTATCTCGATCTTCACGTGGTGGTGGAAAAAGATTGGCAGCACCGACCCGATCAGCTCGAACGGCTGGGGTACTGATTCTCACGCAGTGATTGCGCGAAGAAAATCTTCCACTTCTTCACGATGACGTGTGCGCGCCATGGGTGGAAGCGCACCAATCAATGTTCGCCAGTACGTGGCGGTTGCAAGGCGACGATCTAATACCGCTACGACTCCGCGATCATCTCGCGTGCGGATCAATCGTCCCGCAGCCTGAGCAAGAGATGTGGCCGCAATAGGCAAATCAATCTCGGTAAATGCACGGTCACGCCCGACTGCTTCACGACGTGCTTCGAGCAGGGGATCATCTGGACGCGGGAAGGGGAGTTTGTCGAGGACAACAAGCGACAAGGTGCGTCCCGGGAGATCGACTCCTTGGAAAAACGATTGCGACGCAAAAATGCACGACGCTTCGTCTCGTACAAATACGTCGATGAGTCGCTGTCGTGGTAGTTCACTAGGGCTGAGAATTGGCACATCGAGTCGTTCGCGCATCTCGCGCACGGCTTCATTCATTGCTTTGTTACTGGTGAACAACGCAAGTGTTCGGCCTCCGGCTGCAGAAATAAGTGCTTCTAGCTCGTCATGCACAAATGCAGTGAAATCTGGCGAGTTGCGATCAGGAAATAGAGGTGAGCAATACAAACGGGAATGACGTTCGTAGTCAAACGGTGATGACACAGAAAGCGAGTCACGGCGCTCCTCTGGAAGTCCCACACGGTCAGGCAAGGTAGAGGGCACAGTGGCACTAGTGAGTACTGCGGCACGTTCATGCCACACGTTCGCAGCAAGCGCAGCTCCAACATGGAGAGGACTCACTTTTAGTACGGGTCGTTCTTCGGACCCTTCAACGTATGCGACGTAATCAGACGTTGCTGCAAGCACAAAGTCGATGTCGTCTGCGAGTCGGCCTGCTTGTGTTTGTGCACGTAGCTGACGTTGTTTAGTTGCCTCATTGTCGGTGGTAATGCCTCGCACTGCGGTAAGTGCTGAACCCACTGCGAGTCGCGCTTCCGACAACACGGCAGCCAACGTATTGGGAAGAGGCTGAGACACTCGTGTTCCCACACGTGTTGAGATGTCGCGGCGAATGTTGTCAGCGCTTCGCTCGAGCCCAGCAATGACATCAATGTCGGCCAACACGGCGCGTACCGCGCCAGACAAAGAAGTGAGACGTCCAGATGTGAGTTGAACCCCAACAGTGTCACTCATGACGTTTTCCAATTGATGCACTTCGTCGAAAACAACCACATCGTGTGGAGGCAAAATTGCTCCTCCACTGGCCACGTGCAATCCGTATAAGTGCAGGTTCACCACGATGACATCAGCTGCGTGTGCCTGGCGGCGGGCGCGCTCTGCAAAACAATCTTGTCCGCGCGGGCATTTTGATTGACCTGGACACTCGTCAGATGAAGACACCACTGCTTTAAGGGCGCGATCACTTGGTATGATCGGCAACTCCTCAAGGTCTCCTGTGAGTGAGGTTTTTGACCATTCTTCGATGGCGTCCACTTCGCGTAGTGCACGTTCACCGAGTTCGTCGAAGTCAAATGATTGTTGTGCGTCATTTCGTTCATCAAGTTTTTGCAGACAGACGTAATTGCTGCGCCCCTTGACAACCGCCCACTCAAAATCGTGACCGAGATGTTCGTGCAACATCGGTAAATCATGACGGTTGAGTTGGTCTTGAAGAGCCTTTGTGGCTGTGGCCACCACCGTCTTTTTCCCACTTAAGACAATGGGAACCAGATAGCCAAGAGATTTTCCTGTCCCTGTTCCCGCTTGTACGACAATCAACCGATCATGCGAAAGTGCGTCTGCGATTGCGCGAGTCATGTCGTCTTGACCGACACGTTCTTCTGCGTTGTTGAGAGATGTTGTTACTCGTCGTAGTGCTACAACGGCCTCATCGCCAGTTGAGGAGGGCATCAGCGCGCATCTGCGACAATGGCAAGCGCTTTGTCGAGTTCATCGGCGTCAAAATCTGGCCAGGTGCGTTCTGTGAGATACATCGCTGCACCCGAGATTTGCCAGAGCATGAAGTTTGAGATTCTCATCTCACCTGATGTGCGCACTAATAAATCAACTGGTGGCAACGTGGGGTCATAGAGGTTGTTGTTAATTGCGTCTTTTGTGATTGGAGCCGGTGATTGCATCGTCATATTCGCAGCACGAAGAAGTTCTGAACGGCTGCCGTAATCGAAAGCCACGGTCACCATGAGTCCGGTGTTGTGAGCAGTGTCGCCAATGGCTTTACGAATCGCCTTTTGTACATACACGGGTGTGCGTGCACCTGGTTCGTCAAATGGGCGACCAATCCAGTTGGTGCGGGCATTGTTTGCATTCATCTCATCAATGCGACCAAATAATTTGCGATGCAGTGACAATATGTGGCGAACTTCCGGACGCGGTCGCACCCAGTTCTCGGTGGAAAAACCAAAGACGGTCAACCATCCGATGTCCCTCGCAGCCGCAGCACGAACAACTCCAGCAAGTGCCTCTTCGCCTGCCGTATGCCCCTCGGTGCGCGGTAGGCCACGACGACGAGCCCAGCGGCCATTTCCGTCCATGATGCATGCAACATGCAATTTGCGGGAAGCACTCTCGTGTGGCGTCTGAGTCACCTGACCAACCCTAGTAACTGCGTTGTCGTGAAGAGTGTTGTCTGATGAATGACGTATGGGCGTGAGAGAATGTGGCGGTGTCTGAGGACTCTCTAGGTCATGTTGTCATTGTGGGTGGAACCGCCCACGAGTGGGCCGAGATGTCGGTACCCGATTGGCAAGAACGTCTACACGTGATCGTTAAAGGCACAGCAATTGCTCATCCGCGATGGATCACGTTGATGCCCCACAGTGGGCCCTCACTGTCGGTCGACGAGTACGACGCATGGAACACAATGTTTGAACACGATGTGAAAGCACAAGCTGTCGTCGCTCACGGCTGGACACGGCATGTTTTCACCACCGATGACGGAGTGTCTGTAGCGATTGATCCTTGGCCACATGCACAACATCGGTTTGCATCTTTGCTCGAGCACATCCGCACCAACGAGGCGCGACACTCAATCACAGAATCTGACCTTGGCACGGCTGTACTTGCACCTGCCGACATCGAACCTGATCTCGTTGTGATTCTGGGTCCGCCAGATCGCATGCCCACGTCTCTTGTGTGGGAGCTTGGATACTCCGAGTTGGTGTTTCTTGATTTGCATTGGTCTGATCTCAACATGTCACACATTGAGATGGCTGTTGATGATTTCCATCGGCGTCAACGACGCTTTGGTGGTCTCGATTCGTGAGCACATATCGGGACGAAGCCATTGTGTTGGGTTCGCACAAGTTCGGAGAAGCAGACAGAGTTGTGGTGCTTCTCACACGGTCTCATGGAAAAGTGCGGGCGGTGGCAAAAGGCATACGACGGACAAAATCGTCAATCGGTGCACGACTTGAGCCACTGAGTCACGTTGATGCATCGCTGCGAACAGGTCGCGAGCTCGACACCATTGCTGAGGTGCGACTTGTGCATACGCACACTTCTCTGCGCACAGATTTTGATCGACTCTCCCAGGGGCTATCGATGGTGGAAGCCATCAACAAGATCACGCTAGACCGTGAGCCAGTGCCAGAAATGTTCGAGATGGTGTCGCGTGCCTTGCATACTTTGAACGAACAGTCATCTCCGCTCATGATTGGTGCTTTTTATCTCAAGTTGATGGCGATGGAGGGCTCTGCTCCACAAGTGCACGAGTGTGTGCGTTGTGGGGAAGGTGCAGAACTTGTTGCCTTCGATGCGCTTGAGGGTGGCACTTTGTGTGGTAGCTGTCGATCGGGAGTATCAATTTCCCCGCACGCGGTTGTGCTCATGCAAAAAATCCTTGATGGTCGATTACAAGAAGCGTTATCTGAACCCGATTCGTCACCCGTGCACGAAGTGAATCTCATTGCAATGCGGACGATGGAAGGCCATCTCGAACGACGAATTAAAAGTCTCGGGGTCTTTGACCGTCACTTGTAGGCTGATGGGTCTATGCCCGCGACCGATCTCGACCAAATTGTCAATCTCGCGAAACGCCGTGGTTTCGTGTACCCAAGCGCCGAGATTTACGGGGGTTTTCGTTCGTCCTATGACTACGGCCCGCTTGGTTCACTCATGCTGCGCAATGTGAAAGAAGCTTGGATTCGCACGATGGTGCAAGAGCGTGATGATGTCGTTCTCATCGATGCGGCCATTTTGGGTCCACCGCAAGTGTTTGAGGCAAGTGGTCACTTGGCTAACTTCAGTGACCCTCTTGTTGATTGCACCGTATGTAAGCGTCGTTTTCGCGAGGACCATCTCGAGACACGAGATTGTCCGCAGGGCAAAAAAGGCTGTCAGTTCACCGAGGCTCGCGCCTTTAACTTGATGTTCAAGACCAGCTCTGGCCCTATCGAAGGTGCTGGTGCAGATGTGTATTTGCGACCTGAAACTGCTCAGGGCATGTTTGTGAACTTCGCCAATGTGTTGCAGACAAGCCGTAAACGCCCACCTTTTGGTATTGCACAAGTGGGTAAGAGTTTCCGTAACGAGATCACTCCCGGCAACTTCATTTTCCGTACACGCGAGTTTGAACAAATGGAACTTGAATTCTTTGTGCCACCAGCTGAAGGTCCGCAGTGGTACGAATACTGGTGCAATGAGCGTCTCGAGTGGTACGTCAACTTGGGTATTCCGCGCGAAATGTTGCGTATTCGTCCGCACGATGCCGACGAGTTGTCACATTATTCAGCTGGCACCGCAGACGTGGAATTTATGTTCCCGTGGGGTTGGGGAGAGTTGGAAGGTATTGCACAACGCACCGACTATGACCTCACTCAACACTCGCAACACTCGGGCAACAAGCTTGATTTTTTTGATCAAGCCACCAACGAGCGATACGTGCCATACGTTGTTGAGCCAGCAGCGGGCGCAAACCGAACAATGGCCGCATTTTTGCTCGCCGCATACGACGAAGATGTTGTAAATGACGAGCCTCGTACAGTGTTGCGACTGCACCCACGTTTGGCTCCGTACAAGGTTGCAGTGTTGCCATTGTCGAAGAAAGACACACTGACACCGCTTGCCAAAGAAATTTACAAAAAGCTGTCACAGCATTGGATGTGCGATTATGACGAGACGCAAGCAATTGGCCGTCGTTATCGGCGTCAAGACGAGGTGGGAACCCCACTGTGTGTCACGGTTGACTTTGATTCTCTCGACGACAACGCTGTGACCGTTCGCGATCGCGATACCACCGAGCAGGTGCGCGTACCCATCGATAACTTGGTCGCCACGCTTATAGACAAACTCGGATTCTCCTGATCTCAATTGCTCCCACTACGGTGATGGAGTGCCCGGTGATCGGGGCCACGAAAATCGAGTGAGGAGATAGCCATGAGCAAAATTGGCGTCGTCGCAAAAGTCGTATCCGTACCAGGCAAAAGTTCAGAGACTGCAGCGGCCCTGCAGTTCGCTATTGACAATGCAATGAAAGAATCAGGTACTCGCTACTACATTTTGCATGCAGATCAAAAAAACCCAGAAGTGTTTTGGTTCTACGAGATGTATGAATCACAAGCCGATCTCGACTCTCACATGGGTGCTCCGTGGTTTGCAGAGCTTGGTGGCAAGTTGGGTCCACTTCTTGCTGAAGCCCCAGAGTTGCATTTCCTTCGCCCAATCTCTGGCAAAGGTCTCTAAAGTCTTTTTTTAGTGAAGACCTATCTCGATTCGATTCTCGCTTTTCATCGCGAGCGTGCTCGCAACGATCAGCGAGATCTGTCGGCGTTGGTGTCACAGGCACATAAAACTGATGCAGTGCGCGGGTTTCGTCGCACACTGACGCATGCAGGGCATCTCGCGGTTATTTCTGAGATCAAACGTCGTTCGCCGTCGAAAGGCAACCTGAATGCAGACCTCGATGCGGGTGCGTTGGCTCGCCAGTACGAAGCTGGCGGTGCAAGTTGTCTATCGGTGTTAACAGACGAACCGCACTTTGGGGGTTCTATTGCAGATCTGCAAACTGCTCGTACTGCGTGCTCGTTGCCAGTGCTTCGCAAGGATTTTACGGTCGACGTGCGAGACGTGTGTGATGCGCGCATCATGGGTGCTGACTGTGTATTGCTGATCGCTGCGGCGTTGTCTGCAAATGAAATGCGTCTTTGCTTATCGATGGCTCACGAAGTGGGCATTGATGCATTGGTTGAAGTGCACGACGAAAAAGAACTCGCCGTGGCACTGGACTGCGGGGCAGATCTTGTTGGGGTGAACCAGCGTGACCTCGTCACCTTTAATGTCGATCACGAGCGGGCGGTCCGGATGGGTTCTGTCATTCCAGAATCGGTGGTGTCGGTTGCAGAGTCGGGTGTGCGCGGGCGCGCTGATGCACAAGCGCTTCGTGCAGCCGGCTATGACGCTGTCTTGGTGGGAGAGCATCTCGTGACAGCTAGTGATCCCGTGGCGGCGTTGAAAGACCTTCTCGTTCCATAAATCAGGCTGTAGATCGTCACATTCATAATCACAGTGCGTACTCGGCGCACAAATGATTCACCATTTATGCCAGCTACAGCAACTACCGTGCATTCCATGTTCGTCAAAATCTGCGGCGTCACGTCTGAAGACGATGCGCTCTTGGCAGTCGCATTGGGCGCTGACGCAATCGGGTTTATCTTCGCGCCCTCGTCACGACAGATTGCGGTGCAAAAGGTGTATGACATCACTCGAAGACTGCCGCCTGAAATCTTGACTGTGGGAGTCTTCAAAGATGCTCACCCATCACGTGTTGTTGAAATGGTGCAAAGCGCTGGCGTGAAGGCCGCTCAACTTCATGGACACGAGCGCCCTGATGATGTTCTTGCGATCAGTAAGCACGTTCGTTTTGTGATCAAGGCAGTGACCGCGGGAACAGTGGATGCTTCGCGTGCCAATCAGTTCAATACCGACTACATCTTGGTGGATTCCGCATCTCCTGGAAGCGGACAAGTGTTTGACTGGAGCCTTGTCGTGAATGTGCCTGAGGTGCCGAAATTGATCTTGGCGGGCGGGTTAACCCCCGACAATGTGGCAGAGGCAATTACCGCGGTGAAGCCATGGGGAGTCGATGTCGCCTCGGGGGTCGAGGCAAGCCCGGGAAAGAAAGACCCGCTGGCGATGAAGAGATTCATCGAAACCGCAAAAAGTGCAGCGCCTGAGCCCCATCGTGGGCCTGACACTATGCCTTATGACTGGACCGACGAATAACGCGGTCCAGATTGGCCCTATGACTGGACCGACGAATAACGCGGTCCAGATTGGCCCTATGACTGGACCGACGAATAACGGACCATGACATCATGCACGTAAACCAATGGTGCAATTTCACTCATTTCGTGGTGGACTTTGACCATGTCTGTACTTGTCACCCCTGGTTCTGATGGTCGCTTTGGCGACTTCGGTGGCCGCTTCATTCCCGAGACATTGGTTCCTGCGTGTGAGGAACTGGAAGCAGCCTTTGCAGACGCATGGCAAGACAGCGCATTTCGTTTCGAATTAGACGAAATCTTGCGCGATTACGCAGGACGACCAAGCATCATCACTGAATGCCACAATCTTGGTCGTCAACTTGGTATTCGTCTCATCTTGAAACGTGAAGACCTCAATCACACCGGGTCACACAAGATCAACAATGTTCTTGGTCAAGCATTGCTCGCAAAGCGAATGGGCAAGTCGCGTCTTATTGCAGAAACTGGTGCCGGGCAACACGGTGTTGCTACAGCAACTGCCGCAGCGCTGTTTGGCATGAAATGCAAGGTGTATATGGGCGCTGTCGATGTCGAGCGTCAACAACTCAATGTATTTCGTATGCGACTTCTCGGAGCCGAAGTAGAGGCTGTTACATCAGGCAGTCGCACACTCAAAGATGCGGTAAATGAAGCGATGCGCGACTGGGTGGCATCAGTGGTTGACACTCATTACTGCCTCGGATCTGTGATGGGTCCTCATCCATATCCGTTTATGGTGCGTCAGTTCCATCGCGTGATTGGTGACGAAGCGCGCGAACAATGTCAGGAGTATCTCGGAACACATCCAGACGTTGTAGTGGCCTGTGTTGGTGGCGGATCAAATGCAATGGGTATCTTTTCGGGCTTTGTGGATTTACCGTCACGACTCATTGGTGTTGAACCCGCTGGTGGTGCCGCTGTCACTCGCGGACAACCTGGCGTTGTGCACGGCATGAAGAGCTACCTCATGCAAGATGAATACGGACAAGTGGCAGAAGCCCACAGTGTGAGTGCTGGTTTGGACTATCCCGGTATCGGTCCGGAACATTCGTATTTGGCATCTATCGGACGCGCTGAATATCCGACGGTCACAGACGCTGAAGTCATCGATGGCTTTCAACTGCTCGCACGTACTGAGGGAATCATTCCCGCACTTGAATGTGCTCACGCTGTTGCATGGATCTCGCGCCAAGCGCCATCGATGCAAGGACAGACGGTGTTGATGAACTTGTCTGGTCGCGGCGACAAAGATGTCGGACAAATGATGGACATCTTGGGTGGACTTGCGTGACGTCGACAGAACGCACGACCCATGGCCAATTAGAAACCGCGCTTCTTGCGCGACGTGATACTGGCGGCAAGTGTCTTGTTCCATACATCACAGGTGGGTATCCGGGGTGGCAAGATGCCATTCGCATTGCTGCGGCAAATGGAGCAGATGCAATCGAGATTGGATTGCCGTTTTCTGATCCTGCAATGGATGGCCCCGTCATCCAACAAGCGTCAGAAATCGCGCTTGCGAAAGGCGCGAACCCGGTCAACATCTTGCACGAGGTACGCACTCTTGATGTAGAGATCCCACTTGCGGTGATGTGTTATTACAACACGGTTTTCCATGCCGGACACGAACGTTTTGCTCACTGGTTAAACGAAGCCGGTGTGAGTGCAACGATTATTCCTGATCTTCCCTTAGATGAAGTTGGTCCATGGGCACAGGTTGCAGATGCCGCGGGAATAGAAACAGTGATGCTTGCTGCTCCAACAACGCCCGATGAACGACTGGTGCGCATCGTTGCACGCGCTCGCGGATTTGTGTATTCGGTGGGGCTTCTTGGAGTTACGGGAGAACGCGACACTCTTGCTGGTACCGCTACCGCGTTGGCGGCACGACTCAAAGCCATCACCGACATGCCGGTACTAGTTGGCGTTGGTGTATCAAACGCTGAACAAGCGGTGGAAGCGTGTCATGTTGCAGATGGAGTGATCCAAGGTGCGTCAATGGTGAGACGGCTTATGGATGATGGTCCCGAAGCAGTGGGACAATATGTGAAAGAAGTGCGTACCGCTCTTGATGCAGCCTTCTTGTAATACGGTAGAACCATGTTGACATCTGGCGACAAAGCCCCCGACATCGAGTTGCTTGATCAAAACGGCAAGACGGTGACATTGCAGAAATACGCAAAACGAAAAGTGCTCGTGTATTTCTATCCAAAGGCTGACACTCCTGGTTGCACCACGCAGTCGTGTGGATTACGTGATGTGAAAGATCAAATTGGTAAAACTGCAATTATCGGGATTAGTCCTGATGCGCCTGCGAAGCAGAAGAAGTTTGACGATAAATACGAATTGGGGTTCCCGTTGCTCGCCGACACCGAGAACACAGTGGCGAAGGCGTACAAAGTGTGGAAGAAGAAGTCCATGTATGGTCGCGAATACATGGGTATCGAACGATCAGCTTTTCTCATCGATGGCAACGGTGTCATTATCGACGCGTGGTACAAGATTTCTCCTAAAGACACCCCAACGCAATTGTTGAAAGCCTTGGGGAAGTAAGAACATGACGTTTCCATCACCTCTCGATGTGTTGCCTCATCGGCCCCCGTTTCTTTTTGTAGACCGAATTACTGAACTCGAACCAGGTGTTCGTGCAGTTGGACACTGGAAGTTGTCTGGTGACGAATGGTTTTTCCCTGGTCACTTCCCGGGTCGCCCGACACTTCCCGGTGTGTTGATGTGCGAAGCCATTGCTCAAGTAGGCGCCTACACCGTGCTCACAAGCGACGGCATGGCTGGCAAGTTGCCGTTATTTGGAGGACTTGATGCCGCACGTTTTCGTAAGCAAGTATCTCCCGGCGATGAGTTGCAACTTGTGGTTGAACTCGGTCGAATGAGCGCACGTGCCGGCAAAGGTTCTGGCAAGGCATTGTTGAATGGTGAAGTTGCGTGCGAATGCGATTTGATGTTTGTGTTGGTGAACGCATAACGAATGAGCGGTGTTCGCGGATTTCTCTTTTTTGATCTGGATGGCACCATTGCAGAATCAGGCGGTGATATCTCCAAAGCGATGAACGAAGTGTTCGCCGAGTTGGGTGTTGCTCCAATTACCGACTCAGAAAAAGCGTTTCTGATTGGGCCACCGCTGCAAGACGCAATACCGCCTCTGTTGCGAGCGCGAGACGTTGATGTTGCGCGCACACAATCAGTGATTGACCGATATCGACAGATTTACAAGAGCACGTATCTGCCACATACACGAGCAATTGAAGGCGTTTCGGAAGTGGTGAGACAATTTCATGCAGATCGGTACGTGTTGTCGGTGGTCACTACAAAGCCACAGCCACAAGCCGGCATCGCATTGCGTGCGACCGGTCTCATGGACTGTTTCACCACAGTGGTGGGGCCTCGGGAAAATGAGCCGACACCAAAAGATGAGTTGCTTCGCATTGCCATGGCTGATGTCTCGGTGCGATTACAGACAACAGTGGAAGCGGATGTCTCGTGGATGATTGGTGATCGTCATTTCGATATCAATGCTGCTCATGCTGTGGGAGCAACTTCAGTAGCGGTGATGTGGGGTCATGGAGACGAAGTTGAATTTATGAGCGCATCTGCGCATCACATCGTTCATAGTCCACATGAATTACTGCGCGTCATAGATTAAGCGCGAGATCAGGCAGGTGCGATAACAATCGATCCGTTGTGTCCACCAAAGCCAAAGTTGTTGGAGATGGTAGGACCAGGCGTCCATTCGCGTGGGGCGCCAGTAACAACGTCGATCGACATCAATGGATCAATTGTGGTGGTGCCCGCGGTGGGCGGAATTGCTTTGTGCTCAAACGACAGCAATACAGAAGCTGCTTCGAGTGCTCCGGCAGCACCAAGTGCATGGCCAGTGACTCCCTTGCCGCTGGTAACTGGAACAGCGTTTGGGCCAAAGATCTGTGCCATTGCTTCTGCTTCGGCAGCATCGTTTAATGGAGTTGACGTTCCGTGAGCGTTGATCTGTGTGATCTGTTGTGGCGACAACCCAGCATCTTCCAACGCGAGTCTCATGCACGTGATTGCGCCTGTTCCACCTGGTGATGGGGCGGTGATGTGGTATGCATCGGCATTACTTGCTGCACCAAGTATTTCTCCCAGAATGGCGGCACCGCGTTTCACTGCGAGATCAAAGCGTTCGAGGATGAATACAGCAGCGCCTTCACCCATCACAAAACCATCTCGCTTTTCATCAAAGGGCATGCTCACACCAGTGGTGGACAGTGCTGTCATGTTTCCAAAACCCGCAAGAGCGGTGACTGTGGCAGCTGATTCGGATCCGCCAGTTGCAACCGCATCACACTTGCCCCACGCGATGAGTCGCGCTGCGTATCCGAGGGAATGAGTTGACGCTGCACAGGCTGTGCAGATGGTTTCGTTGGGGCCTTGCAGGTTGTAGCGCATAGAGATGGCCGCACCTGAAGCATTTGCCATCATCATGGGAACAAGAAACGGCGACACACGACGTTCGCCTTTTTCCATGCGCACTTCAATCTGTTCTTCGAGAGTGTGGAGCCCGCCAATTCCGGTGGCGAAAATAGTGCCGAATCGACCAGGCTCAACGTTGAGCGTTCCCGCTTGTTCGAAAGCTTCTCGTGCAGCGGCAAGTGCGAATTGTTCGACGCGATCGGATCGGCGAGCCTCTTTGGGGTTATCAAAATAGGGAAGTGGATCCCAATCGTCAATCTCTATTGCTTTACGTCCGGAAATCCCAGGACCAAGCAATCCTTTCCAATACTGCTGTTTGCCGATACCGCAGGGCGCAACAACGCCATAGCCAGTAATGGCAACCCGATGACCCGCACCGATCATGTGGTTAGAGCTTGCTCGTCACCAGATTGAATGCCGCACCAACAGTGGTGATGCCTTCAAGATCTTCTTCTGGTACTTCGACGCCAAACTCTTCTTCAAGAGCCATAACTAACTCCACGAGGTCAAGTGAGTCAGCATCAAGGTCGTCGGCAAAGCTTGCTTCTGGTGTCACTTTGGATGCGTCCACTGACAATGTGTCAACTGCGCACTTCACAAAACGGTCAAACTTTTCCTGGTCCATAGGGGATCTCCTTCATTCGGTGTTCTAGTTTCGCACAGCGACTTTGGAAGTGTTTGGATCAACGGCCCTCTTTTGAGTGCTTAGTGACCCATGCCCAGCCCGCCATCGACAGGAATGACAGCTCCCGTGATGTAGGCGGCGTCTTCTCCTGCCAAAAAGGCGACAACTCCAGCGATTTCTTCGGGTTCTGCCATTCGCGCAAGGGGGACAGCGGCGGTGAGCTGATCGAGCCGATCTTGTCCCAATGCGGCCGTCATGTCTGTAGCCACTGGGCCCGGCGCAACAACATTGACCGTGATGCTGCGTGAGCCAAGTTCACGCGCAAGTGAGCGAGCAAAACCAACCAGCCCGGCTTTCGATGCTGCGTAATTTGCTTGTCCCGCCGAACCGAGAAGTCCTACCACCGACGACATCAAGATGATGCGACCTTTGCGAGCACGAAGCATTCCCTGGGCCGCGCGTTTGGTGACGCGATAAGCGCCCGTGAGATTGGCATTCACAACAGATGCGAAGTCATCTTCTGACATGCGAAGTAGCAGCATGTCTTTTGTAATGCCAGCGTTAGCGACAAGAATTTCAACAGGACCAAAGTGTTCTTCTACCGCTGTAAACGCAGCATCAACATCAGCTGAGGATGTGACGTCACATTTCACGCCAAAGAATTCAGGCGGTGGAGGAGAAGAGTTGTATGTAACAGCAACTTTGTCACCAAGAGCTGCGAAGCGTTGTGCGCACGCGAGTCCAATTCCGCGCGAACCACCTGTGATGAGAACAACGCGGTTCATTCCGCTCCCCATTCAATGATTGCGCTTGCAGCTGTCATGCCCGCGCCAAAGCCAACGAGCAGCACAAGATCACCCTGCTTCACTCGACCTTTATTCACGGCGTCGAACAGAGCAAGAGGAATAGACGCAGACGACGTATTGCCAGTGTCATTAATGACCACTGCAGCACGCTCGAGTTCAACACCGAGACGATCACATGCGGCCTCAATGATGCGAATGTTTGCTTGGTGTGGAACAACAAGGGCTAAGTCTTTCGCGGTGATACCGGCTGCTTTCATCGATTTCTCGGCGCTGTCGACCATGATGCGTACGGCACGGCGAAATACTTCTTTGCCTTCCATCTTCACAAAACCGCCAAGGTCGCAGTACAACAAATCTTCTGCAGATCCATCTGCATCGAGATCCCATGCAAGAAGATGCCCCTTGCCCTTTGTTGCATCGAGAACAGCGGCTCCTGATCCGTCGGCAAAAAGAATTGCAGTGTTGCGATCGGTCCAGTCAGTGATGCGAGCGAGTGTGTCGGTGCCAATAACAAGGACACGTTCGGCGCCCATTGCAATGAGTCCGTGTGCGGTCACTAACGCATAGACAAAACCAGAGCAAGCCGCATTGACATCAAATGCACCACACGACAAGCCCAATGCGTTTTGGACTGTTGCTGATGTTGCTGGCACAGAACGATCAGGGGTGGTGGTGGCAAGCACCAAAGCGTCAATTGACGACGGGTCAATATTGGCCATCTGCATTGCCTGACGCGCACTGGCAATGCTTAATTCGGCAGTGGAACCTCCAACATGACGTCGCTCAATGCCGGTTCGTTCACGAATCCATGCATCGGACGTGTCAAGGGTTTTTGACAAATCGTCGTTTGTGACCGTTTTATGGCCAAGTGCTGTACCCCAACCAATGAATCGAGCACCTCGTACGTGTGATGGAACTGCGGGCATAAGGGCCTCCTGTCTCTCGTAGCAATATCTAGTGGGCTCTTAACCACGCGATGGGTTGTCGGGGTGTGACACGTTCGCCTTCTACGGCAATGTACGCCTGCAAAACACCGGCAAAAGGTGAACGCACTTCAGTATCACCAACGTTGCCAAGAATTGTACCTACGTTGATTGAGTGACCTTCGGTCATGTCGCCAACCGGTGTGAAAACACCAGCTGCTGGGCTCACAACGAGACGCTCCACTGCGAAAAGATGTTCACCCTCAACTTGTAGTGGAGTGGTGGTGACACCCGCGTTGACCCATTCGATTAATTTGTCGAGCTCTTCTGGTGTTGCAACGCTGATGGTGCGCGCTCCTTCGATGGTGCGTTTAGCCATTCCGGTAAGAACACCGCCCGGCCCTAATTCCACGAAATCGGTGACGCCAAGTTCTGACATCGTCATCAAGCAATGTTTCCAACGTACGGGGCTTGATAACTGCGCAGACAAAAGTGACGTCCAGTCGTCACCCGTGTTGTGCGCCAATGCATCCACATTAGAAATCACTGGAACTTCAGTGTCACGTGGAGATGCATCGGCGATCGCTTTACGTAGGCGATCACGAGCCGATGTCATAAACGGTGTATGGAAGGCTCCCGACACTTGAAGTGGCATTACTTTTTTTGCGCCGAGTTCTTTTGCGACAGCACCAGCAGTTGCAACACCATCGACAGAACCCGCAATGACAACTTGGCCTGAGGCGTTGTAATTGGCGACCCACACTTCGCTATCGGCACGACGGCACGCAACTTCCACCATGTCGTCGTCAAGTCCAAGGACTGCCGCCATCGTTCCGGGAGAAGAAGTTCCTGCTTCGTGCATTGCGTCGGCACGTTCCACAACAAGCCGCACACCGTCGTCAAAGCTCAACGCGCCAGTTGCTGTGAGTGCGGTGTATTCACCAAGGCTGTGGCCGGCACAAAAACTTGGTTCGATGCCGAGTCGTTCCACAGCATCAAGCACCATCAAGCTGCTGACAAAAGTGGTCAACTGTGCATTGCGCGTGTCTTTCAGTTGTTCAGCATCAGCATCAAGTAAGAGGGCAGCCACATCGCGACCACAAATATCACTGGCTTCGTCAACAAGTTCCCAACTCTCGTGCCCCACCCACGGTCTGCCCATGCCAGGTCGTTGTGATCCCTGGCCCGGGAAGGTAAATGCAAGCATTGTTCTCTGTGGTCTCCTTGTAGCACCGATGGATTCTCGGCACGCTCAAGATTAGACGTAGCACATGCGCGCATAGAGGTACCGCGCGGTAGCCTCGGCACCCTGGCCCGAGTGGCGGAATGGCAGACGCGACGGACTCAAAATCCGTTATCCGAAAGGGTGTGTGGGTTCAACTCCCACCTCGGGCACCAAGTGATCCATACACTTTCTCCAATGGGTCAACGACTGTTGCAGCGCAAGTTGCACCAAACCAGCTCCCGACTTCGTGAGTTGCGCGAGGAACTGCGCATCGTTGACGACCAACTCGGCCAACTCGCTGCAGATGCAGACGAGAAAGCGTTGCGTGCATTAGTTGCCGAAACCCCCGTTGCAGCCTTTGAGCACAGAGATGCACAGAAACACGCCGATGCAATGCAACGCCATCACGACAAAGTGAAGGCATCTATTAATGAACTAGAACAGAAGATGGACGAGTTGCTCGACCGTCTGAATATGGGGATGTCATGACCACACGCGTAGTGATTGCCGAAGACGAAGCAATCATTCGTCTCGACTTAAAAGAGACCTTGGAAGAAGAGGGATATGTCGTAGTTGGCGAAACGGGCCGTGGCGATAAAGCAGTAGATCTGGTGCGCGAGCATCGTCCTGACTTGGCAATTCTCGACATCAAGATGCCCGGCATGGATGGTCTAGAGGCTGCGCGCATTATCAACAAAGAGCGTCTGTGTGGGGTGCTTGTGCTGACGGCCTTTAGTCAACGCGAAGTGATTGAAGAAGCACGTGATGCGGGTGCGCTTGCGTATCTCGTGAAGCCTTTCCAAAAAAATGATCTCGTTCCGGCAATTGAAGTCGCGATCGCTCGATTTAACGAGATGCGCGCCTTGAATGGCGAAATTGAAGCACTTGGTGAACAGCTTGAAACGCGAAAGATCATCGATCGCGCCAAAGGTGTGCTCATGGACAAGCACGGAATGAACGAGTCTGATGCGTTTGGTTTCATTCAGCGATCAGCGATGAATCATCGCCTTACGATGAAAGATGTCGCCGACAAGATTGTGTCCGGGGCGATCGTTCCCGATTGAACAAGAACAACGGAATGAAAATGAATAGGGTCTTGTCATGTTGATCATGGCCCTTGATGGAAACTCACTGGCGTATAGAGCGTTTTTCGCCTTGCCAGAAGACATGGCGACAAGCAGTGGTCAAACGACGAACGCCGTCTATGGCTTTGCCACAATGCTCATTAACTTGGTGAAAGAACACAAGCCAGACGGTGTTGTAGTCGTGTTCGACCGACCGGAACCCACATTTCGTCACAAGGCAAATCCGGAGTACAAAGCTCAGCGCGAGAAGGCTCCCGATACTTTGTTTCAACAGCTAGGTCTCATTCGAGAGTTTCTTGATGCCGCGGGCATTCGCTGGATTGAACAAGCTGGATTCGAAGGTGACGACATCATCGCCACCATTGCAGATCATTCCTTAAGCAATGGAAATCAACTCCTCATCGTCACCGGTGACCGAGACAGTTATCAATTGGTTCGTGATCCCAACATCCGCGTGTTGTACAACAAGCGCGGTGTGAGTGATTATGCGATCTATGACGAAGCGGGAATTAAAGAGCGCACTGGCGTGACGCCGCATCAGTATCCCGACTATGCCGCGTTGCGTGGCGACCCAAGTGACAACTTGGCTGGTATCCCCGGCGTCGGCGAAAAGACCGCAGCAAAACTAATCACTCAATACGGCGACATTGCAAATGTCATTGCTCATGTCGAGGAACAGACTCCGAAATTACGTGCATCGCTAATTGAACACGGTGAACGCGTCATGAAAAACGCTGAGATCATGGTGCTGCGATCGGACGTCCCTGTCGATGTTCGCATCACAGAACTTGCACCTATTCCGAATCTTGATGCGGTGAAACGCTTCTTTGACTTCTGTGAATTTTCCAACATGTTCAAACGTTTCAATGATGCGGCGTCGTTACTGAAGTGGGAATCATCAGGCACCGCCGTAGTCGAGTCGCATACAGCATCGGACGTGCCGATGGCACAGATGCAGGTGAGTGACGCAAAAGATGCAGATGTTGTCGCATTATTGAAACAAGACACTGTGGTGTTGGCATCTGCATGGGAAGCAGAACCGGGGCGATCAGCACTGGTGGGTCTTGCGATTGTCAACGACATGGCAAGCGGCACTGTGTTGTGGTGTGATGCTCGCCTGTTGGATGACAAGAAAGTGGCGAGTGCGCTGACAGCGGCCACCGGAGTGATCACCCATGACGCCAAACCCCTCATGCGGTATCTGCTGGCTCGCGATATCGACATCACCGGCTTAGTGCTCGACACTGCAATCGCGGCCTACCTTCTTGATGCATCGCAAAGTGACTTTTCATTGAACACCATCTCTCAGCGGTATTTAGGAGATGAACCAAGAGCTAGTCAAGAGTCGTCCGGTCAACTTGATTTTGGAGGCGAATCCACGGCGCAGGTACGAGAAGCAACGGCAGAGGCCGCTCTGTTTGTTGCACGGCTTACACCGATTCTTCAACAACAACTTGAAGAGATTCGCAATACAGATCTATATGACGATGTTGAAAATCCACTCGTGCGGGTGTTGGCGCGAATGGAACACGTCGGCATTGCTGTCGACATCACGGCGCTTCAGAACATTCGAGAGCATTTGAACGAGCAGGTCAACTCGTTGACGACGCAATTGCATCGCATTGCCGGCTCTACGTTCAATCTCAATTCGCCGGTGCAGTTGCGCAAGATCTTGTACGAAGATAAAGGTCTTACTCCGGGCAAGAAGACAAAAACGGGATACAGCACCGATGCTGCAACTCTGGAAAAGTTGCATGATCAGTGGCCTGAATTTATTGGGCCATTACTGCGGTACCGCGAAGTGGAAAAACTTCGCTCTACCTACGGTGAAGGACTCCTTGCAGAAGTGGCACATGATGGCCGCATTCATGCAACGTTTAATCAAACTGTCGCGCGCACTGGCCGCTTGAGTTCCGATCATCCGAACTTGCACAACATCCCCGTGCGTTCCGATGAAGGCAAAGTGTTTCGTAGTGCATTCGTGCCACGCACAGGTTGGTCGCTACTCGTGGCTGATTACAACCAGATTGAACTGCGATGTATCGCACACCTTGCACAAGACCCGGGACTTATTGGCGCATTCAAGGCCGGACAAGACATTCACACGGCAACAGCCGCGCAGGTGTTTGGCGTGAAGCCCAAAGACGTCAATCATGATCAACGCTCGAAAGCAAAGATGGTGTCGTACGGTCTTGCGTACGGGATGGAGGCGTATGGCCTCAGTCAACGACTGGGAATTGCAGTCGACGAAGCATCGGAGATCTTGAATTCATATTTCGCCGCGTTTCCTAATGTGCGTGCGTACATGGACAAGGCAATTGCAGATGCTCGCCACAAGGAATACACAGAAACATTGTTTGGACGACGTCGTCGTATTCCCGAGTTGCGTAGCGATAACTTCCGCGTGCGTCAAGCAGGAGAACGGCAAGCAATGAACGCCGCTATTCAAGGTTTGGCTGCAGACATTTTCAAAATCGCGTTGGTGCGACTTGATAAAGACCTCAGCGAGGCCAACTACACTGCGCGCATTGTGTTGCAAGTGCACGATGAAGTTGTGTTGGAAGTTCCAAAAGAAGAACACGACAAGGTTGAACAACTGGTGTTAGACGTGATGCACCAGGCAGCCGAATTAGATGTGCCACTCGAAGTGAATTTGGCATGGGGCGCCACGTGGGCAGACGCTAAAGGATGAGTGTATGACACGTCATTGGTTCGAACCAATCGCAGATCATCTTGGGAAGACCTATCTGCGGTATTCGTTCACCAAGGGCACGCGACAAGAAGTAGATGCGCTGATCGATTGGTTGCAATTGTCTCCCGGTTCGCGCGTTCTCGATGTCGGTTGCGGGCCGGGGCGTCACGCGCACGAACTTGCTCGTCGCGGTGTCATTGTTCATGGAGTGGATGTCAGCGAGACATTCATTGCGATTGCGCGGGAGAACGCCCCTGATGGCGCAACGTTTGAACATGTGGACGCTCGCGAGATGACATACGCAGCTGAGTTCGATGCGGTGATCTGTTTGTGTCAGGGAGCTTTTGGATTAATGACAGCTGACGGCGATGATCAGACCATTTTTTCGCTCATGGCGAAGGCTCTTGTGCCTGGCGGTCGCATTGCAATGTCAGCATTTAGCGCTTACTTCGCGGTGAAATACCATGAGGAGGCCCAGTTCGACGCCGCAATTGGCGTGAGTCATGAAGTAACAGAAGTGAAGAACGAGGCAGGGGAGTCGCGCAACGTTGACCTATGGACCGGTTGTTATACGCCACGCGAATTACGCCTGATGTGTGAGCGAGTCGGACTTCAGGTCACAGCGATCTACAGCGTGGAACCTGGCCGGTACGTGAGTGACCCGCCCACAGTGGAAACTCCCGAATTTCTCCTGATAGCGTCTACACCGCTCACCCGTGGGGTGAGTGTCTGATTTTCTGACACTCGTGTGTGCGGCTCATGTATGCCGATCATGTACGTAGCGATAGTTGATTAGGCGTCATCGATTCCTTATCCATTCCGAAAGAACAACCGTCTTGTCCGATACCACTGTCTCCTCTGCAACATCCACCGCCGCTATGGGCTCCTTCGATGCAGAGGGCAATTACACACCACGCGTCATCACCGAACGCGATCTACCCACGTCATTTGCCGATGCAATCGAAGGCACAATGGTCGACTTCAAAGAAGGACAGCTTGTCACTGGCACTGTCGTAAAGATTGACCGCGACGAAGTTCTCTTGGAATACGGTGCAAAGAGTGAAGGTGTTATTCCTTCACGCGAGTTGGCGATCAAGAATGATGTTGACCCCAACGAGATTGTGAAGTTGGGCGAGCAAATTGAAGCTCTCATCTTGACTCTCGAAGACAAAGAGGGTCGTCCGATTTTGTCAAAGAAGCGCGCTCAGTACGAGAAGGCGTGGGGCGAGATCGAAAAGAAAAAAGAAGAAGATGGCATCGTTCGTGGAACTGTCATCGAAGTGGTCAAGGGTGGACTCATTGTTGACATCGGACTGCGCGGATTTCTTCCTGCATCACTCGTTGAGTTGCGTCGTGTTCGCGACCTCACTCCGTACATCGGCAAAGTTCTCGATGCAAAGATCATCGAGCTCGACCGCAATCGCAACAACGTGGTGTTGTCGCGTCGTGGATTCCTCGAAGAGACACAGAAGGAAGCTCGCGATGAGTTCCTCGTCAACTTGAAGCCAGGTGAAATTCGCGATGGTGTTGTGTCGTCTGTTGTTGCATTCGGTGCCTTCGTAGATCTTGGTGGCATGGACGGACTCATTCACGTGTCCGAGTTGTCCTGGAAGCATGTCGATCATCCGTCTGCAATTGTGCAAGTGGGTGACCCTGTCACTGTTCAAGTGTTAGAAGTCGACATGAGTCGTGAACGCATTAGTTTGTCGTTGAAGGCAACACAACAAGATCCGTGGCAAGAGTTTGCCAGCGGTCACGAAGTGGGTCAGTTGGTCTACGGTCGCGTTACTAAGCTCGTGCCGTTTGGTGCCTTCGTCCAGGTTGGCGACGGTATCGAAGGTCTCGTGCACATCTCGGAAATGTCAGCACACCACGTTGATGCTCCCGAGCAGGTAGTGACACCGGGTGAAGAGTTGTGGGTCAAGATCATCGATCTTGATCTTGCGCGTCGTCGTATCTCAATCTCCATCAAGCAAGCTGCCGAAGGTGGCGAGTTGGCTGCTGAGTATCAGGGTCAGTTCCAGATGGACGAACACGGTAACTGGGTTGGCGGAGACGATTCAGAGCGTGAAGCAGCGTGGGCTGAGTACTACCAAGAACTTGGTGAAGGTGCACCAAAGCCTGAAGAGCCAGCAGCTGAAGCTGGCGCTACCGACAACGCCTGATATTTTCGCCAGATGATCCTGCTTGGGTTGACTGGGGGCATCGGTTCCGGAAAGACCGTGGTGTCATCGATGCTCGCCGAACGTGGTGCAATCATCATTGACGCCGATGCGGTGGTGAAAGAACTGCAGGCTCCTGGACAGCCGCTGCTGCAAGAACTTGCTGACGCATTCGGTGATTCGATTATCACAGCAGACGGAAGTCTTGATCGCGGCGCGCTTGCAAATATTGCATTTAATGACAAAGACGCACTCGCGCGCCTCAACAAGATTGTGCATCCTGCCGTCGGTAAGGAAATGGATCGTCGTTTGAATGAACAACGTGACACCGACAACATCGTGGTGCTTGATATCCCATTGCTTGCCGAAAATCCACGTAAGGGGTTGAGTGGAGTGATTGTGGTTGATGTACCAGTCGAGACAGCGGTTGCACGTTTAGTGGAGTTCCGCAACATGGACGAAGCTGACGCGCGTGCTCGTATTGCCCATCAGGCCAGTAGAGAAAAGCGTCTCGCGATTGCCGATATGGTGGTGGAGAATTCGGGAACCCTCGACGATCTATCGCGGCGCGTTGACGAGGTATGGGCATGGGCGCATACTTTGCCTCCAGCGGCGCAAGATGCTGGCGGACGGTAGCGGTACGCTTCGCACGTGCAGTCCTTTGTTGTTGAGTCCGATTACACACCGGCGGGCGACCAACCACAGGCGATCGAACAATTAGCCGCTGGTATCGAAGCGGGTGAGCGTTTTCAGACACTGCTCGGCATTACTGGTTCCGGAAAATCGGCCACCATCGCATGGACTATCGAGAAGGTGCAACGGCCAGCATTGATTCTGGCACCGAACAAAAGCCTCGCTGCGCAGCTCGCGCAGGAGATGCGCGAATTCTTCCCCCACAATCGGGTGGAGTATTTCGTGAGTTATTACGACTACTACCAGCCCGAGGCCTACATTCCCTCTAGCGATACATACATCGAGAAGGACTCATCTATCAACGACGAGATTGATCGCTTACGCCACTCGGCAACTGCTGCGTTATTAACACGTCGAGACACCATTGTTGTGGCGAGCGTGTCGTGTATTTACGGTATGGGTGACCCCGCCGAATATCGTGGACAATTGCTCGAGTTGCACACGGGTGTTGATTACGACCAGCGAAGCATCTTGCGCCGTCTTGTTGATCTGCAGTACGACCGCAACGACATGACACTTGGTCGCGGACATTTCCGAGTGCGTGGGGACACCGTAGAAGTACATCCTGCATACGAAGAACATGTGGTGCGCATCGAGATGTTTGGAGACACGGTCGATCGCATCACCACCATAGATCCACTAACGGGCGAGACTCTGCGCGAATTCAGCGAGATCATCGTTTTTCCAGCGACTCACTATGTAGCCGGCGAAGAACGTATGCGTAAAGCAATGGTGAGAATTGAAAAGGAATTGCAGGAGCGTCTCGCGTTATTTAAACAGGAAGGCAAATTGCTTGAGGCCCAACGTCTGCAGATGCGTACGCAGTACGACCTTGAGATGATTCAAGAGATGGGCTATTGCAATGGCATCGAGAACTACTCAATGCACATCGATGGACGTCAACCGGGCGAACCCCCGTTTACGTTGTTGGATTACTTTCCAGACGACTATCTATTAATTATCGATGAAAGCCACATCACGGTTCCGCAGTTACACGCCCAATACGAAGGTGATCGCAGTCGTAAAAATACATTGGTGGAGCACGGTTTTCGTTTGCCCAGTGCACGCGACAACAGACCATTGCGCTTTGAAGAGACAATGGAACGCATCAATCAGTGTGTGTTTATGTCGGCAACCCCAGCACAGTTTGAGTTAAAAAACAGCCAGCGCATAGTGGAGCAGATTGTGCGTCCCACAGGACTTGTTGACCCTGACGTCATCGTGAAGCCCACGAAGGGCCAAATCGATGACCTGATAGAGATGATCCGCGATCGCATCTCGCGGGAGGACCGTGTTTTGGTCACCACGTTGACGAAGAAGATGGCAGAAGATCTCACTGAGTACCTGCTTGAACAAGGACTTCGGGTGAACTATCTGCACTCAAACATCGACACATTGCAGCGCATCGAGATTTTGCGAGCACTACGTTTAGGCGAGTTCGACGTGTTGGTGGGGATCAACTTGCTGAGAGAAGGTCTCGACTTGCCAGAAGTGTCACTTGTTGCGATCCTCGATGCCGACAAAGAAGGATTTCTTCGCAGTGAGACATCGCTTATTCAAACCATTGGTCGTGCGGCACGAAATGTGGACGGCCAAGTGGTGATGTATGCCGACAAGGTGACGCCATCAATGGAGCGTGCTATTTCTGAAACCAAACGCCGTCGCGAGATGCAGATTGCCTACAACCTTGAACACGGAATTAATCCACAGACCATCCGCAAGGCAGTGGGCGACATTTTGTCCCTTCTTCGTCCCGATAATTCGGCTCCGATGCCTGGCAAGGGACAACGCCGCAACAGAGAACGCGAGAAGGTGGCACGCGAGTTGAAGACGCTGCCTCAACAAGAGATCGGCCGTCTTATCCAGACACTCGAAGAAGAAATGCACGAGGCAGCCAAGGACATGAAGTTTGAGTACGCGGCCCGTTTACGTGACGAGATACGTGACTTGCGGCGCGAACTTCGTGACGCGGGTTGAGCCATCGGTAACCTTCCAACGTGGCTGAGAAGATCGTTGTTCGCGGTGCCCGAGAGCACAATCTGAAAAATGTCAACGTAGAACTTCCGCGCGACAAACTCATCGTTCTGACCGGTTTGTCGGGCTCTGGAAAAAGCAGTCTCGCTTTCGACACAATTTATGCCGAGGGTCAACGTCGTTATGTGGAAAGCCTCTCTGCATACGCACGCCAATTCCTTGGACAGATGGATAAACCAGACGTTGATGTCATTGAAGGTTTATCACCTGCGATTTCTATCGATCAAAAATCTGCATCTCGAAATCCTCGCTCCACTGTGGGAACCATCACCGAGGTGTATGACTATCTACGTCTTCTGTATGCGCGAATTGGAATTCAACATTGCCCAGACGATGGCACTGTGTTGCAGCGTCAGACGCCCCAGCAAATTGTGGACCGCATCATGGGTCTTGCCGATGGCACACGTTTCCAGGTCCTTGCACCAGTTGTACGTGGACGCAAAGGCGAGTACGACGCCTTGCTACAGGATTTGGCGGGTCAAGGTTTTGTACGCGCACGTATTGACGGTGAAGTTCACGACATTGCCGAATTCCTAGGACAAGAAAAACGACTCGCCCGTTATGAACAGCACACCATTGAAGTGGTGGTCGATCGCCTGGTCCGAAAAGACGACATTGCGCGACGTCTCACGGATTCATTAGAGACGGCGTTACGTATCGCCGAAGGTGTGGCCGAGGTTGAACTGGTCTCTTCAGGTGACGACGACAATGAAATCTTGACATTCAGTCAACACCTTGCGTGTCCAAAGTGCGGTAATAGTTTCGAAGAGCTTGCACCACGTAACTTCTCGTTCAACTCACCGTATGGTGCGTGCGAGAACTGTGACGGCCTCGGCACCAAATTTGAAGTGGATCCCGACTTGGTGATTCCTGATCCTGAGTTGGCGTTACATGATGGTGCAATTGCACCGTGGCGCTCGGCTCATACTCGCTATTTCATGCGACTTCTTGATGCAGTGGCCGAAGATCATGACATTGATCTGGATAGACCGTGGGGCAAGTTGTCGGCGAAACATCAAAAGATCGTGTTGCAGGGCCTTCCTGGGAACATGACCGTGAAATACCGCAATCGGTTTGGAAAGACACGCCAGTTCAACACTTCATATGAGGGTGTCGTGCCGTGGATAAAGCGCCGTCACCAAGAAGCCGAAAGCGATTGGACTCGCGAACAATTCGAAACATACATGCGCGAGGTGCCTTGCTCGGCCTGTGAAGGCGCCCGACTGCGTCCAGCGTCTTTAGCAGTCACACTTGGCAACAAGAGCATTTCCGAAGTCTGTGATATGTCGATTGGCGACTCTGCGTCATTCCTTCAACAATTGACGCTGTCTGACCGTGATCAAATGATCGCCGAACGTGTCACGAAAGAGATCAACGCGCGTCTTGGTTTTCTTCTAGACGTGGGACTCGACTATCTCACGTTGTCACGTGCGGCGGGAACGCTTGCCGGCGGTGAAGCACAGCGCATTCGTCTTGCCAGCCAGATTGGTTCTGGACTCGTGGGCACGTTATACGTGCTCGATGAACCCTCCATTGGTTTACATCAACGCGATAATCGTCGTCTTATCGACACACTCCTGCGCCTTCGAGATCTAGGCAACACGGTGCTGGTGGTAGAACACGATGAAGACACCATTCGTGAGAGCGATTGGATTGTCGACATTGGTCCCGGTGCCGGTGAACACGGTGGAGAAGTGGTGTACAGCGGACCAGTGGCGGGGATTGAGAAAGCTAAAAATTCGGTCACCGGAAAGTATTTGACGGGAAAGGAAAGTATTCCAGTTCCGTCAGTACGACGTCTTCCACGTGGCGACAAGTTGGTGGTACGCGGGGCAAGAGAACACAACTTGCAAAATATCGATGTAGAGATTCCGCTTGGTTGTTTCGTGGCTGTCACAGGTGTGTCGGGTTCCGGAAAGAGCACTTTGGTGCGAGACATCTTGCTTCCTGCCTTAATGCAACGTATTTACAAGTCAAAAGACGCGCCAGGGCGCCACAAGAAAGTGGACGGCATTGATCAGCTCGACAAGGTGATTGATATGGATCAGTCACCAATTGGTCGAACACCGCGATCTAATCCCGCAACATACACCGGAGTCTTTGATCACATCCGCAAATTATTTGCAGCAACGCCAGAAGCCAAAGTACGCGGTTACCAACCAGGTCGATTCAGTTTCAACGTGCAAGGTGGACGCTGCGAAGCGTGTGCTGGAGATGGCACAATCAAAATTGAAATGCACTTTCTCCCCGATGTGTATGTTCCCTGCGAAGTCTGTAAAGGCGGTCGTTATAACAGGGACACCCTCGACATCACATTCAAGGGAAAGAACATTGCCGATGTTCTTGACATGCCGATCTCCGAAGCCGTTGATTTCTTTTCTAATCAACCCGCCATAGCACGACACATGCAGACATTGGTTGACGTGGGACTCGGATATGTGCGCCTTGGTCAGTCCGCTCCCACGTTGTCTGGAGGCGAAGCGCAACGAGTGAAGTTGGCGAGCGAGCTTGCGAAGCGCAGCACTGGGCACACCATTTATTTATTAGATGAACCCACAACTGGTCTGCACTTTGAAGATGTGCGTCGCCTCCTCACCGTGTTGTCGCGCTTGGTCGATCAAGGCAACACGGTTCTTGTGATCGAGCACAACCTTGATGTCATTAAAACTGCAGACTGGCTTATTGACCTTGGTCCAGAGGGTGGCAACGGTGGCGGTCTTGTGGTCGCAGAAGGTCCGCCTGAAGTTGTCGCAAAGTGCGCGCAAAGCTACACCGGTCATTTCCTTGCCCCACTTCTTGGCATGACGGCGACAAAGATGGCAGTGAAGACTGCTGTTGCCAATAACGGGGCCGCGAGAAAGGCACCTGCAGAAAAGGCACCATTGAAAAAGGCGTCCGTAAAGAAAACACCTGCAAAGAAGGCGACTGCAAAAAAGGTGAGCACCCGGCAAAAAGCGAGTGCAAAATAGACCATGACCGTTGCGCGTCCTCCAGCTGGGACGATCCCCACATCACCGGGGTCGTACCAATTTAAAGACGAGTACGGACGCACGATCTATGTCGGTAAAGCCGCAAATCTTCGTAGTCGTCTCTCTAGTTATTTTCAAGACCCCGCACAATTGCATCCACGCACCGCGGCAATGGTGAGCGCCGCGACCAGTGTCGAGTGGATCGAGGTGCGAAACGAAGTTGAAGCGTTGATGCTCGAGTACAGCCTCATCAAACAGCATCGTCCGCGTTTCAATGTGCGTTTACGCGATGACAAAAGTTATCCATTTTTGGCGATCACTCTCGATGAAGAATGGCCACGCGCAGTCGTTATCCGTGGCACAAAACGAAAGGGCACTCGTTACTTCGGGCCATATGCGCATGCGTATGCCATTCGCGAGACACTTGATCTGCTTCTGCGTACTTTTCCGGTGCGCACATGTGGTCCGGGCAAATTCAATCAACATCAACGACTTGGTCGCCCGTGTCTGTTGTTTCACATTGAGAAATGCTCTGGTCCGTGTGTGGGTGAGGTGAGTGACGATAAGTATCGCGATTACGTCACATCACTTGTTGATTTTTTGGATGGTGAAACTGATGCGGTAGTGAAGGCGCTGACCACCGAGATGGAAACTGCCTCCAACGAACTTGAGTTCGAAAAGGCCGCACGCCTACGTGATCGCTTGGCTGCAGTGCAACGTGCCATTGAAAAGCAGCAGATGGTCGGTGATCGAGATGAAGACATTGACCTTATTGGTATTGCTGATGATGATTTAGAAGCATCCGTTCAGGTGTTTTTTGTACGCAAAGGAAGAGTGGTAGGTCGAAAGGGCTTCATTGTTGACAAGGTGGAAGATCTCACCGATAACGGCCTAGTCGATCGCATTCTGGAAGAGCTCTACGGAGATGAACCACCCCTTGGCATTCCGAAGCAAGTCCTGGTACCCGTCGCACCAAAAGATGACGCGTTGTATGTGGAGTGGTTGACCCACATGCGCGGCAGTGCGGTGGCCATACGCGTGCCACAACGAGGCGACAAAAAAGAACTCCATGACACGGTCACACAAAATGCGCGCGAGGAATTCATTCGCCATCGGTTACGACGCGCGGCAGATCACAACTCTCGTTCGCGTGCCTTGACGGAATTGCAGGATTATCTACAACTGCCCGAGGCTCCGCTTCGTATTGAGTGTTACGACATGGCACATCTACAAGGAACCGACTATGTGGGGTCAATGGTGGTGGTGGAAGATGGTTTGCCAGTGAAGCGTGAGTACCGTCGCTTTAAAGTGAAAACAGTTGATGGCAATGACGATTACGCGGCAATGGAAGAAGTGCTCACGCGTCGCTTAAGCGCATACCTTGAAGAGCGCGAAGTGGGAATCACCGCTGAAGATGGCAAGCCCAAGAAGTTTGCGTATCCACCGCAGTTGTTATTGGTTGACGGTGGCAAAGGTCAGTTGGCAGTGGCCCAGCGCGTCGTTGCTCAACTGGGTCTTGAAGATGAGATTCCCGTTGCCTCCCTAGCAAAACGATTTGAAGAGGTGTACGTACCGGGAAATTCTGCACCCATCCGTATCCCGCGAGGTAGTGAAGCGCTGTTTATGTTGCAACGCATTCGCGATGAAGCGCACCGCTTCGCCAACACTTTCCATCGTGAGCGACGTGGGAAGCGCATGGTGGCGTCATCACTTGACGACATTCCCGGTTTGGGAGAAAAACGTGCGACAAGGTTGATGAAGGAACTGGGGAATGTCACGGCAGTGAAATCAGCAAGTCGCGAGACGCTGCGCGAGTTGACGTGGTTACCTGATGCTGTTGCCGATGCAGTGTATGAGAGGTTCCATACAGACACCGAAGAAACCTCCTAGCCTGTGAGCGTGTCGTCTTCAGCCCCCAATGATGATTTGTGGGAAAGCTATGCACAGTGGTGGATTGATGGATTCACAGAGGGTGCCGATCCTGAATACGTAGAACAAATCATTCCGTTAGCAGTGGAAGAATTGCGTGGTTTCAATACGGTGCTCGATGTTGGTACTGGCGATGGTCAAATTGCACGTGTGCTTGCCGCCCAAGGTGCGACAGTAATCGGGGTTGATCCCACATCTGCGCAAATCACAGTGGCATCTCAGCGAGGTGGCGGGCCTTCCTATGTGCGAAGTGGCGCAAATACGCTCCCGTTTGTATCCGACAGTGTTGATGCCGTTCTTGCGTGTTTGGTGTTTGAACACATTGATGATCTCGATGACGCCATCGCGGAAGTTGCACGTGTGTTGCGCCCTGGTGGTCGATTCGCATTCTTTCTTAATCACCCACTCCTGCAAACACCAGATAGCGGGTGGATCGATGACCACATGGTGGATCCGCCGGAGCAGTACTGGCGGATCGGCCCCTATCTGGTGGAGACCGCAACAATTGAAGAAGTGGAGAAAGATGTCTTCATTCGTTTTGTTCATCGTCCACTGAGTCGATATGTGAACGCCTTGATTGCAAATGGTTTAGTGATTGAAAGAATGTTTGAGCCATCTCCTCCCGAAGGATTTTTGAATAGAGCACCCGAGTATCGATTGGCTCACACCATCCCGCGCCTCTTATATCTGCGCACTACAAAGACAACATCTAGATGAGTGGGATAGGTTGACACTGTCATGACTGACATTCTTGTCATCACCGGATTGTCGGGCGCGGGGCGTTCGCAGGCTGCCGACGATCTTGAAGATCTCGGCTGGTTTGTTGTCGACAACCTTCCTGTTGTCCTCGTCGACAAAGTGGTGGAATTGACCGGCGAGGCCGGTGGCGAGATTTCTAAATTGTGTCTTGTTGTTGGAAATGCTCGTCAGCAAACGGGCATCTTGTCGACCATTACCGCGTTACGTACTCAAGGACACCGCGTACGTGTGTTGTTCTTAGAAGCAGCAACTCGCGAACTTGTGCGTCGTTACGAGGCCACACGTCGTAAGCATCCATTTACTGACGCAAATCTTGGTTTAGAAGATCTCATCGAACGCGAACGCCATGTCTTAGAAGACGTTCGTGCGAGCGCCGATCTTGTGATTGATACAACCGCGATGACAGTGCATCACTTGAAAGCCCAACTGTTGCAATTATTTGGGCCTGAGGCGCCTGGCGATTCTTTGCAGGTGTCAGTCATGTCGTTTGGTTTCAAACACGGAATTCCTATTGACGTCGACATCGTGTTCGATGTCCGTTTCTTGCCGAACCCACATTGGGATGAAGAGCTGCGTCCATTGACTGGACGTGATGAAGCAGTGAGTCAGTTTGTGATGTCGAATCCGCTAACAAAGCAATTTGTGCAAAAGGTAGAAGATTTGCTCGAATTGATTCTGCCCGCGTACGCGGCAGAAGGTCGTAGTTATCTCACCGTCGCGATCGGCTGTACGGGCGGACGTCACAGGTCGGTGGCTATTACCGAAGCACTGGCCCAGAGCCTGACAACGCAAGGGTGGCGACCTCGCGTGGCGCACCGCGATGTCGAGACCGACTAACGGGCGAATCGTCTTCTGAGAGCCTTTGGCAACTAGGGTTTTGAGACGCAGGGCACCCCCACGGCCCTCTCTCTGAGTTGAAAGGTGACAGCAGTGACTGTTCGCGTTGGCATTAATGGTTTTGGTCGAATTGGTCGCAACTTTGCGCGGGCCGTTATGGCACGTAACGCAGACGTTGAGATTGTCGCTGTAAACGACTTGGGCTCGCTCAAGACGGTTGCGCATCTGTTCAAGTACGACTCCGTTCTTGGTGTATTGCCAAACGACATCAAGGCAGTCGATGGCGGCATCAGTGTTGACGGAAAAGTGCTGAAGGTGCTGTCTGAGCGGGACCCAGCAAATTTGCCATGGAAAGAGCTCGGCGTTGACCTCGTTATCGAATCCACCGGATTCTTTACCGATCGCGACAAAGCGGCTGCTCACCTCGACGCAGGCGCGCCACTCGTAATTGTGTCGGCTCCTTCAAATGGTGCCGATGCCACATTTGTGTATGGCGTGAACCACACCGACTTTGATCCGAAAGCGCACAAAGTTGTGAGCAACGCAAGTTGCACCACTAACTGTTTTGTGCCGCTTGTAAAAGTGCTTGATGATGCCTTTGGCGTGGAGAACGGGTTGATGACAACCGTGCACGCATACACCGGTGATCAACAGTTGGTAGATGGCCCCCACAGCGATCTTCGTCGTGCTCGTGGTGCTGCGATCAACATCACTCCAACAAGCACTGGAGCAGCACGCGCCACCAGCTTGGTGATGACTTCAATGAAGGGAAAGCTTGATGGAACCTCATTGCGCGTACCCGTACCAACAGGATCTATCACCGACTTCGTCGCGAATTTGAAGAAGCCTGCGACCGTTGAAGAAATCAACGCCGCATTTAAGAAAGCTGCCGATGGTCCGCTGAAAGGTGTTCTTGAATACACCGACGCACCGATCGTGTCGAGCGACATAGTCACGAACCCACACAGTTGCATTTTTGACAGCGACCTCACGATGAGCCTGGGGTCATTGGTGAAGGTTCTTGGCTGGTACGACAACGAGTGGGGTTATTCCAACCGTCTCGTTGATCTCGTGTTGTACACCGGCACCAAGAAATAATTCGCGGAATCAGACAGCAATGACATCAATCCCAGTTCTCGAAGATTTGGGGGATGTGCGTGGAAAACGTGTATTGGTGCGCACGGACTTTAACGTGCCCATGGACGGCCCCGATGACGCGCGCGTCATCACCGACGATTTCCGTATTCGTGCTGCACTTCCCACTATCAATTGGTTGACCGAGCGCGGGGCACACGTTGTGTGTGCAAGTCACCTTGGCCGACCCAAAGGTGCACCAACGCCGAAGTATTCGATGGCTCCTGTGCGTGCGCGACTCGCTGAGTTAGCACCAGGCGTTGAGTTGCTGGAGAATCTGCGATTCAATGCGGGCGAAGAAGCCAATGATGCTGCATTTGTCGCCGAGCTCATCAACGGTATTGATGCGTATGTCGATGATGCATTTGGTGCGGCGCATCGTGCACATGCGTCGATTGTTGGACCGCCACAAACATTGCCATCTGCTGCTGGGCGTTTGTTGCAGCGCGAGGTGGAAGTGCTCATGGGTTTGCGTGAGAAACCAAAACGTCCGTTTGTAGCCGTGTTAGGTGGCGCAAAAGTAAGCGACAAATTGGGAGTGATCGAGTCGCTGTTGCAAGTGGTCGACGCATTGGTGATCGGTGGGGGAATGTGTTTTACGTTCCTTGCAGCACAGGGTTATCCGGTGGGTGATTCCATTTGTGAACGTGATCAGATCGATACCTGTAAGAAGTTGTTAGGACTCGGTAAACCAATTCACTTGCCAGAAGACATCATTGGTCTCGACGCATCGGGCAATGTGTTGACTTTTGGACAACGGTTGCCGGAAGGCGCCAAAGGTCTCGACATTGGTCCTGGATCAGCCGCAGCCTTTAGCGATGTCATCATGGATGCCCGAACCGTCTTTTGGAATGGACCCATGGGCATGTTCGAAGACGAACGTTTTGCTGCTGGTACACGCACGGTTGCACAAGCAGTGGCCGAGACGAGAGCCTTCACAGTGGTAGGTGGCGGAGATAGCGCGGCCGCACTTGCGCAATTCAAATTAGAAGACGATGTTGATCATGTGAGCACGGGCGGAGGAGCATCGCTTGAGTTATTAGAACTTGGTGATTTGCCAGGCCTGGCCGCATTGAGAGGAGCGCCCAATGTCCACTAAACGAAAGCCACTTATCAGCGGCAACTGGAAGATGCATCTCAACCACTACGAGGCAATTCAGTTGACACAAAAACTTGCGTACTTAGTGACGAAGAACGACTTTGCGCGAACTGACGTCAGTGTGCATCCGCCGTTCACCGATTTGCGAAGTGTCCAGACATTGATTGAAGCAGACAGTTTGGAGTTTTCACTCGGTGCACAGCATTGCCACTTTGACGAAAAGGGTGCATTCACGGGTGAAGTGTCTCCCGCGTTTCTTGCGAAATTGACAGTGAAGTACGTGATCGTTGGTCACAGCGAGCGCCGAGAAATTTTTGGTGAAGATGATGAATTGGTGACAAAGAAATTGCACGCAATCATCAAAAACGGCATGACTCCTATTTTGTGCGTTGGTGAGACACTCACCGAGCGCGAAACCGGTGCAACCGAAGAAAAGGTGCTTGGACAAGTACGCGCAACACTGAGTCGTTGCACCCAGGATCAGATTGCCAACTTGGTGGTGGCGTATGAGCCCATTTGGGCAATTGGCACCGGGAAGACCGCAACGGCAGAAGATGCCCAAGCCGTTTGTGGAGCCATTCGGAAAGAGATCTCTGTCCTTGCTGGCGCCGATGCGGGAGCGGCGGTGCGTATCCAGTACGGCGGGTCGGTGAAGGCCGCAAATATTGCTGAATTAATGGCTCAGCCAGACATTGATGGGGCATTGGTGGGAGGCGCAAGCCTTGATGCCGACGAGTTTGCCCGCATCATTCAGAATTTCTGACCGGATCGCAACCGTGGATTGTGCGTTGAAATCGTTAGGATCGTAGACCGTGCGCGATCTCATTATGTACATCACCGTCATCATCAATGTGGTGTCGCTGGTCTCGCTTGTGGTTTTTGTTTTGCTTCACAGCGGTCAAGGTGGCGGTTTGTCTGACATGTTTGGTGGCGCCAGTGGCGCAGCACTTGGATCAGCAGCAGCCGAACGCAACTTGAATCGCATCACCACTGTGATCGCAGTGATTTGGGTGATGACCACAATCGCACTCGGGTTTTTGCTTATCAACTAGCAAAAAGTCGATAGCCTTGGCTTTCCTCGTCGAAGTGGCGGAATAGGCAGACGCACCAGCTTGAGGGGCTGGCGCCCGTTAGGGCGTGGGGGTTCAAGTCCCCCCTTCGACACCAACTGTTTTGTGCCCACGCACTGTTTTGTGCCCACGCACTTCCGGGCGCTACGCGCGCCGTGTACATCCTGTGCGGGCGTGATGGGGTTCAAGTCCCCCCTTCGACACCAACTGTTTTGTGCCCACGCACTGTTTTGTGCCCACGC
>JBIITN010000028.1:0-20609 GCA_044340485.1 Ilumatobacteraceae bacterium
ATGGAGTAGACGCTCTCGTTGATGCAGGTGCCGACGCAATAAAAGTGGGCGTTGGTGCAGGTTCCATTTGCACAACGCGCGTTATTGCTGGCGCTGGTTTGCCGCAATTGAGTGCAATCTGGGATTGCGCGCGCGCTGGTATTCGTCGTGGTATTCCGATCGTGGGCGATGGTGGCATCACGTATTCGGGAGACATTGTGAAAGCAGTTGCAGCTGGCGCAGAAACCGTGATGGTGGGCTCGGTGCTTGCTGGCACAGATGAATCGCCCGGAGAGGTGGAGTTGTTTGAGGGTCGTCGATACAAGAGCTATCGCGGGATGGGATCGCTTGGCGCAATGAGTGGATACTCGGCCGATCGATATGCATCGGGTCAAGGCGGTGTGAACACAACGGTTGGTGTGAGTGAACGTTCCACCAAAGTGGCGCCAGAAGGTATTGAGGGTCGTGTACCTGTGACAGGGCCTGTGAGCGAGGTATTGGCCCAGATGATCGGTGGGTTGCGTTCTGGTATGGGGTACGCCGGAGCGGCAACATTGCATGACTTGCGCACCAATGCTCGATTCCGTCGTATTACCTCTGCAGGTCGCATAGAGAGCCATCCCCATGACGTCACAATCACTAAGGAAGCGCCGAATTACCAACGCGCCGCGTACTAGCGAGCGGTACCGTACGGGCGATGAAAGCACGCGTTCTGACATGGAACTTGTGGTGGCAATTTGGCCCGTGGCGCGAGCGTCAACCAGCAATTCTTCACGTCTTGCGCGAGCAAGAAGCCGACATCATCTGTTTGCAAGAAGTGTGGGGGCAAGAAGGCGGTCTTGATCAAGCCATGTGGCTGGCGGACGAGTTGAATATGTACGTCGTACGTACGGAAGGCCCGTGGTATGACGGCGTGAGTCAAGGAAATGCCATCTTGTCGCGATGGCCCATCATGGGTTCTTCTATTCATCGTCTCCCCGGTCCAGATGGCGCACCCGGTATGCGCCGTGTGGTGTCGGCACAAATCGACACACCGTATGGTCACTGGTGGGTGTTGTGTACGCACCTTGATTACAAGTTTGATGAGTCAGCAACACGCATCGGACAGTGTGAATCGCTATGTGCACTTGTCGATTCATTGCGCACCGACCCAGATAATGAGCCGCCCATCATCATGGCGGGTGATTTCAATGCGGTGCCTGACAGTGATGAGATTCGTATGCTCACAGGCCGTAAAGAACCGCCAGTGCAAGGTTTGGTCTTTACTGATTTGTGGGAAGTAGCAGGCGAGGGGCCAGGTTTTACGTGGCGACGAGATAATCCCTACATCGACGACAGCACGTGGCCTAATCGACGACTTGATTACATCTTTGTGTCATGGCCACGTCCACGCCCCATGGGAAACCCCACGAATGTGTGGCTCGCGGGAGTTGATGCCGTCGACAGCGTGCAACCGAGTGATCATGCAGCGGTCGTTGCCGACATACGTATGCTCGCGTTGTAATGATCAGTTAGTTGGTGGGCCTTACCATTCACAGCGCATGCGCTTGATGCCGTTGATGAACGAACTTTGCAAGTACGCAGGCTCAGAACTAATACGCATCGTGGGGATACGGCGACGCAGTTCATCGAACATCACCATGATTTCGCGGCGAGCGAGGTTCGCGCCGAGACAAAAATGTGGTCCGCCCGCACCAAAACCAATTTGAGTGGGAGCAATGGGTCGGGTGACATCAAACTGGTTCGGGTTCTCAAAGGAGCGCTCGTCGCGGTTGCCTGATGCATAAAACATCACGACTTTCTCACCTTTTTTAATCAGCTGACCGCCCACTTCGGTGTCCTCGGTTGCCGTGCGACGGAAGTGGATGACCGGTGTCGCGTAGCGCACGATTTCTTCAACCGCAGTCTTTGCGTGTTCTTCGTAGTTGTTAAACCAAATGTCACGCTGGTCGGGATGATCGGTAAGCAATTTCATGCCATGGCTAATTGCATTGCGAGTTGTCTCGTTACCTGCAACAACAAGCAAGATAAAAAATGATCCGAACTCTTGTGATGAGAGACGCTCACCATCTACAACAGCATGCATCATTACCGACGTGATGTCGTCTTGCGGGTTGTTGAGGCGATCTTCGCCAAGTTGTTGTGCGTAATTGAAAATCTCTCCGCCCACGCGTACGAGGTCATCAAAAGATGTAACAAATTCGGGATCACCAACACCCAAGATCACATTCGTCCAGTGGAAGATGTTTTTATGATCGGACTCGGGAATGCCCAGCATGTCACAGATGATCTCAAGTGGTAGCGGAGCGGCTACTTCCTCAACAAAATCGCATTCACGTGATGGGAAATCAGACAACAAACGATCAACGACTTTGGCTGCACGGACACGCACCAATTCTTCAACACGACTGATTTCTTTTGGAGTAAAACCACGCGACACGATCGAACGCAAGCGGAAGTGCTTCGGGTCGTCCATGTTGATCATGGATCCAAAAAATTCGTTGATCTCTACTGGAAGGTCTGCAATGTTTGAGCCTTGACCTGAACAAAACAACTGTGGGTTGCGACTGATGTGCCAGATGTCGTCATGTCGAGTGACGGCGCGGTATCCGGGACCGGGGGGAATCGGAGAGTTTTCAAATTCACGTTCGGGAAAGAATTGGAATGGAGATTCATCACGCAAGGTTCTAAACGCACCGTCGCGCCACGCCCGATCGCGAGTCCAAAATTCGGGATCGGAGAGATCAATATCAGAGAGGGGGATCTTGGGGATGTCCATGGTGTAGAGACTATTGCACCCGTTACCATTCGGTAGATGGCTGAATTCACCTTCTTTGTTGATGCTGATTTGTACTCGATAAACGGGGGTGAACTGGCCGCCGAAGAACAGGACCTGTTTGACGCGGGGATTCGTAGCATCGACATCCCCAAGGGCTACAACATGGATTTAGGTGACCGCATCCCAGTACGCGTCGTGGGCACTCCCAAATCGTTGCGGTTTTACGCAAAACTGATTGGCCTTCAAGATCCCCTGCAATGGGACGAACTCGAACGCGTTATTGCTGCAGCTGAGGCGCGGGGGGAGTTTCTCGATGATCTGGAACTGTGACACCGCGTAGTTGCCACACCACCACCACGAGCATGATCGCCATCACCACGCCCGCAGAATAAAACGTTCCTTCAGCTCCGTATGCGCCGTAAATCGAGGGTGCAATAAGTGCAACGAGTGTTGCAGTGAGCAAATCTCCCGCCCCCAATACTCCTTGAGCTGCGCTCGCACGTCCTTCTGGCGCAGACCTTGCCATCAACGATTGTGCAGCTGGCAATGCGATCGCACCGATGATCCCCTCAGCAATCGCAAAACTCACGATAAGCCACGAATTAGTGAATAAGCCGTACACCGCGATGGCGGGAATGGTCATCGCAATACCAATCACGATCATGCGTTGCGGTCCGTGGATGTCGGATAGGCGGCCACCCCAGGCGCCAAAGAACACGAATGGGAGTGTGTACAAAAGGAAAGACAGTCCCACTTGAAAGTTGGTGCCACCTTGGTCAGTGATGAAACGATCCCATAACGCGTCATACACACCAACTGGTAGAAACAGTGTGAGAGATGCAAGAGCACTGACGCGAACGCCACGGTGACGCAACAAACCAAGACTCAACCTATTTGAGGTAGTGGAGCTCGGAAGAGTCGGTAAATCACGGGGAGCCACAAGAAGTGCACTCAGTAACGCGATACCCGCGAACACAAGAAAGGCACCACTGATGCCAAGTGGTCCAACTAACAATGCGCCAAACAACGGCCCGCTGGTAAAGCCTGCAAGTTCGATGCCACGTAAACGCCCAAGACGTTCAGCTGATCGAGATTTGTCGACATTTGCTGCGATGGCGCGTAATGCGGGTGCTGCAATGCCAAGAGAAGCACCCGTTAATCCACGTGCAATGACTAAGACGGTTAACGATCCACCGATTGCAAACAATCCTGATCCTGCAACTGCAATGACAAGACCAGCAAGAACAAGACGTTTGGGGTGACCACGGTCTGCATATGGTGCGACAACTAATTGCATCACCAGTGACGCCATGAATCCGGCGGCTGAAATGTAGCCAAGACCAGAAGACGAGAATCCGTATTCATCTTGTAAATCGCTCAGAACGGCAAACACCATGCTGTTTGACACTGTGAGCCCAAATGCACACAACAGCAAAGTGCCAATGCCCAAGGTGAAGCGATTGTCGTTGCGTGTGTCGGTAGATGTCGTTGTCATAGCTTCTTACCAGTCCCAGCGATTGGGGCGTTCGGCTCGCACGCTCACAACATCGGGAGCATTCGGATCAGTATGAACGCGCACTACGTATGTCTCGCCTTCGAATGTGAACTCTGCGAGCGCCCATGTGTCGCTGCTATCGCGAAGTCCTGCTCCAAGTGGAAACAATGCCGCCACGCGTAATCCGGCAACATCTGCTTCTGCATGCCACATCGCAGCTAAGCCACTGCGCAGGTCGGGGTCTTGTGAGAGATCAATGCCGGTGAGCGTTAACTCCACAGTGGTGGGGGTGACGAGGTCGACTTCAGAAGAGTCAACGATGACTTCACTTAACATGTCATCGAATTCCACAACTACCGGCCCATGTGATGCTGTATTGCCGCTTACAAATCCGTACCGAACAATCGGGAAACCATCATCGTCGACAGTGCTAATGCGCACTCGTTCGCCACGTCGAAACCCCGTCATCCCTACATCTTCTCACTTGAGATGTGCTAACACAGCAATTATCTCGTGCGGTATTTACGCGATGCACTCAAGCACATGTTGATTAAACGGTGCCCAATACTGCGGACCCCAATCGTCAAACGGTGTGTTCGATAGCAGTGCCACGGCGACATTTGCAACGGGGTCGATCCACACAAAAGTTCCTGCGCTGCCAAAATGTCCGAATGTGCTCGTAGCACCGTCTGGTGCTGTCCAATGGGGATCTTTGAGGCCTTTGATTTCTGGCCCTAAACCCCACAGCGACGGATCGCTCTTGCCAAAACCCGGCACCATTCCAGCAAGTTCAGGAAAAGCCGGAGTGACGGCGCGAATGTAGGTATCGCGTGAGATGAGATGCGGTCGTCGTAACTCAGAGACAAATGACACGAGATCGTTGATGTTTGACCAGCCATCTTTTGCGGGCGATCCACGCAGTGTTGTTGAAGCCATTCCCAACGGTTCACAAATTGCTTCGTGCATGTACGTGGCAAAGTCGATATTGGTGCGTTGTTCGACGTGTTGTGCAAGCAGTTCATAACCCGTGTTTGAGTAGATACGACGTGCGCCAGGAGATGCAATTGGCTGGTCACCGTCAAAGGAGTATCCACCAGCGTGTGCCAGCAAATGTTCGACGGTGCACTCTTTTTGCCCGACGGCATCATCAAGATGAACACTTCCTTCTTCGCATGCGATATGTACTGTCCACGCAGTCAATAATTTGGTGACCGATGCAAGATGAAATACATGTTGCACATCGCCGTGGGTTGCCACTTTGTCATCGTGCATGACCGCGATCCCGAAGTGTTTTGTGGGCCAAGAACCAATGAGATCCCACGCAGGTTGTAGGCGTGCAACAAGTGCGTCAGATTGTTGCACCGTCGCCACGACGTTGTTCAGTTGCTGTTGCGAACGCGAATGAGCTCTGCGACGCGGAACGCCAAGTCAAGTGATTGACGACCATTAAGACGCGGATCACACACTGTTTCGTAACGATCATCGAGGTCATCGCTTGTGAGGTCGTCGGTTCCGCCAACACATTCGGTGACGTTTTCACCAGTGAGTTCAATGTGAATGCCGCCTGGCCACGTGCCTTCTGCTTTATGCGCGCGCACGAAGCCTGCAATCTCGCTGACGATTGCTTCAAAGTCGCGAGTCTTTCGTCCCGACGCGGCGGTGTATGTGTTGCCATGCATTGGATCACATGCCCATACGACAGGGTGACCGGAGTCGCGCACCGCACGAAGAAGTGGGCGCAACGCATCTTCGACCTTGTCTGCTCCCATGCGACTAATCAGTGTCAAACGTCCCGGAACACGTGCGGGGTTCAACATCTGGCACAACTCGAGAACATATTCCGGATCAGTTGTGGGTCCGACCTTGCAGCCAATGGGGTTACCAACACCACGGAGAAATTCAACGTGTGCATGATCAAGCTGACGTGTGCGCTCGCCAATCCACAGCATGTGCGCAGAACAGTCGTACCACACACCAGTTAACGAATCTTGACGAGTGAGTGCTTCTTCGTAACCGAGAATGAGGGCCTCGTGGCTGGTGTACACATCTACTTCATGCAACGTGGAGTTGTTTTCGGTTTCGATACCACACGCGCGCATGAAGTTGAGCGCACGCTCGATTTCATTTGCCAACGATTCGTACCGTTGTCCTTCAGGACTGCTTGTTACAAACTCTTGGTTCCACGCGTGAACACGATTGAGATCAGCAAAGCCACCTTTGGTGAAAGCACGTAACAAGTTCAATGTGCTCGCAGACTGATGATATGCCTGCACCAAACGCTCGGGATCAGGAATACGCGCAGCACTTGTTGGTGTTGGGTCATTAACGATGTGTCCGCGGAATGACGGAATCTCTAGTTCGCCAATTTTTTCGGTGGCAGATGAACGAGGCTTTGCAAACTGTCCGGCCATGCGTCCGACTTTGACAACTGGAACCCCCAACGAGTACGTGAGTACTACCGCCATCTGCAAGATGACGCGCAACTTCTCGCGAATGTTGACGGCCGAGAACTCTTCAAAACTCTCGGCACAATCGCCGGCCTGCAACAAGAACGCATTGCCTGCCGCTACTTGACCAAGTGCGCTTTGCAACGAACGTGCCTCGCCCGCAAAAACGAGCGGAGGATACGACGCAACTTGTTTCAGTGCCACGTCGAGCGCTGCTTGATCTGGCCAGTCGGGCTGTTGCACGACGGGAAAGCTGTGCCAAGAAGAGGGAGTCCAATCGCGTGCCATAGTCCTCTAAGCCTTGCGCCTATCCACAGGCAAACGCAACGTGTTTTTCACTTTTCTCATTAAAATCGGCACGAAAAAAGCCCCCGCCAGTGGCGAGGGCTTCTTTTTGTTCGTGTTCGTAGTGTCAGACGGCGAGAATTCGCTCTGCGTCGTCGCGGAGACCTTCTACTGCGCGACTCACCAAACGGCGAGCAGCTTCGGCTGTGACGCCCAGGTCTTCGCCCACTTCGCGGAAACTGCGACGCTCGCCATCGATGAGACCAAAACGGGCCTCAACGGCATAACGCGCACGGTCATCAAGAGTGCCAAGAAGTTCGTCGAGCAATTCGGAGTCGACAAGTGCCATTACGGCATCTTCTGGGGTGCCTTGGCCGTTGTCCATGAGATCGCCCAACGTGGCATCACCATCGTCGCCCACAGTCTTGTCGAGAGACACTGGGGTGGTGAGGCGGTGCAACTCGGCATTTGTGGTGTCGAGTGTGTCGCCATCGCCTGATGCCTGACGTAATGCAGCGCGAAGGCTTGCGGAACGGTCGCCGGGGATACGAATGAGGCTTGCCTTCTGGTCAAGTGCGCGACCAATGGCCTGACGAATCCAGAAAGTTGCATAGGTGGAGAACTTGAATCCACGACGCCAGTCGAACTTGTCGACGGCGTGCTCGAGACCAAGGTTTCCTTCTTGAATGAGATCGAGGAGGTCCATGCCCTGTGGGAGGGGGTAACGACGAGCAATGGAGACCACCAAGCGCAAGTTGGCGCGAATGAAGCGGTCTTTAGCGGCGGCGGCGTTGCGGAGGTCGCGACGAAGCGCTGCTCCACGCTCGCCAGCGTCGATACGCGCTGCTGCGTCGCGGCCCGCTTCGATCGCCTTGGAGAGCTCGCGCTCGTCTTCAGCGGTCAGCAACGGAACCTTGCCGATGTCGTTCAAATAAAGTCCGATTGAGTCGTTCATGATGAATTCTCTAACAGTGATAGTGGGCGGGTTGTTCCCCAGTACGACGTGACGCTCAGCACACAAGGCGCGAGATACACGTGAGTAGGGGGTTTTGGGGGGAATAGAACAGTAACACAGATTTTCGTTGTGATCTAGAGTGAATATTTGTGCCTCTTCGTATCGGACTTTTCGGTGGCACATTCGACCCCCCGCACCTTGCACATCTTGTGGTTGCGACCCATGTGCGCCACGCGTTAGCACTAGATGAAGTGGTCCTGATGGTGGCCAATGATCCATATCAGAAAACACGTGGAGATACGGGGCCGGCTCGCAACGTGACGCCTGCGGATGTGCGCCTTGATCTTGTGAAGGCCGCGGTGGATGGCGTGGACGGGCTTCGTGCCGGCGATGACGAGATTCGCCGAGGGGGCGTGACCTACACGATCGACACAGTCGAAAAATGGCGATTAGAGATGGGCGATGCGGAAATATTCTTAGTGATTGGCGAAGACGCTGCACGCAGTTTCAACACGTGGCATCGCTATGAGGAACTAGCTCGCATCTCTAACCTTGTTGTAGTGAATCGCAGTGCGCCAAGTGTCGACAAAGTAGTGCCTGCCGGCGCAACACGCTGTGAACATGTCACGATTCCATCAATGGATATTTCAAGTAGCGACATCCGTCGGCGTGTGCGCGAGGGACAGTCGATTGATTTTCTTGTGCGTCGACCAGTGCGGAACGTGATTGAGACACAACATTTATACATGGATCATCAATGAGTGCAATCGCCAGTCGTCGTCGACGTCGAGCTGCAATCGCAAGTGTGACCGGGTTGCTCACATTGATTGCATTGCCAGCGGGTCTTGTTGTTGCTACAAACTCGATGTTGAACGACAAAGGCGGCAACAACGTTGCTGAAGAACCAACCACCAAGTTGCCCAACACTCCCGTTGGACTTCTTGCGATTACAAGTGGACGTGGCGAGTTAGCAACCATTGCGGTTATTGCACTTGCACCAGGAGGTGAAGGCGGAACGATTGTGTCGCTGCCTGTTGGTGCGGCAGCTGCCACACCAGCTGGTGAACCAATGCGACGCATTGGTGATTCCTTTGCTAATGGTGGCCTTTCTGCATTGACAAGCGACGTGGAGTCATTGCTTGATGTCACTGTTGCAGAGTCGATGCAAGTTGGTGCCGTGGAACTGGCGCAATTTATCAATCAGGCCGAACCCATCGCGGTCACGTTGTCTGAACAAGTAGTCGACTCAGATGCATCGGGCGCGGTGTCTGTGGTGCTGAACACGGGTACCCAAGAGGTGCCAAGTGATCGCGTTGCAACCGCACTCGCAAGTATGCAGTCAGGTATTGCTGAATCATTGCGGTATGACCAGGTGAAAGAGTTGTGGGAAAGCTACGCACAAGGTGCAACGCCTGTGCCCGTTGTTGCAGATCCCGCACAAGGAACAGACGCGGCGCCACAAGATACGTCCGTGACAGTGTCGGGCGTCGTTGATGCGCCAACGCCAGCAGACATGGCTGGCTTTTTTACCGCGCTCCGCGCAGGTGAGATCGCTGTGTGGCAGTTTGTTGAAACACGTGTGACTGATGTGCAGCGCAATCCGACAAGTGCTGATTTGTACGAATTGGATCCCGGCGAAATTATCGTGGTGATGGCAAGTGTTGCTCCCAGTGCGCGATTCATTCAGGCCGGAATGATTGGAATTTTGCTTGATTCTGCGATTTCTGATGTATCAGTAGTGAAAGAGGGAGCAATACGAATTGCGTTCATGGGTGGAAACATCATGGTGTTGCGCGACATGTCGAACATGACGGTGACGCAAACGGTGGTTCGCTACAACGACGAGGCTTTATTGCCAGAGTTGCAGGAGTACACCTCATTTATCGGACCCGCGGTGTTTGAAAAGGCCACTGAGCGGATCGAAGGTATCGACGCACAAATTGTGCTGGGCACAGATTTTGAGAAATTTGTGAAAGGCAACACGGCGCCTTTGGACAGCAACCAAGGCAATAGCGACGATGAGTGAGAGACTGAGATGATGAGTAACCCCGCTGACATTTCGTCACTCGATCTTGCCAAGATCGCAGCGCAAGCGTGTGACGACAAGCAAGGTTCTGAGATTGTCGTGTTGCCAGTGGGAGATGTTCTCGCAGTGACGGAATATTTCGTGGTGACGAGTGCGCAAAGTGGGCGACAAGTGCGGGCGATCGCTGACAACGTGTTGGAAAATGTCCGCATCTTGACCGACCGCTCACCGCTTCGTACCGAAGGTGCACGCGAACAGCAGTGGGTGCTCATCGATTATGGCGATGTGGTGGTGCATGTTTTTGCCGAAGAGCAACGTCGCTTTTATGAAATCGAACGTCTCTACAAAGATGTCATCCCCGTTGAATGGCGCGAGTCAGTCGCCTAGTTAGTACAGCGCGAGTCAGTCGCCTAATTAGATAAGCCGAGGATCTTGCGCATCGTTGACTGTGGGTCATCCGTGAGATCAAATGTGTCTCGCGTGGTGCCTGGTTCAAATGTCACCACACGATGTGCGAGATGAGTGACATCATCGACATCGTGTGTCACAAGTAGTGCGGTTAGGGAGTGTTCCTGCACAAGTTCGCGTACGAGCTGGCGTAGTGATTCGCGCGTGGTGTAATCGAGTGCTGAAAATGGTTCATCTAACAGCAGGATTGTTGGCGAACTAACGAGAGCACGCGCAAGAGCAACACGTTGTTGCTCTCCACCAGACAATGTCGTGGTGTTGGCGTGTGCAAGATGTCCCGCCTGTACTCGATCTAACCAGTGCTGAGCTATCTCACGTCGGTCCCGACGCTTGTGAGATGTTGCAGTCCGCGCGGCAATTGCAACATTGTCGAGAGGACTTCGGTGTGGCAGCAGTGCTGCGTGTTGAAACACCATGCCGATGTTGCGCTGTTGGGTCGGAACATGAACGTTGTGGTCTGGATCCGCGACAACGGTGTCGTTCAGTGTGATTGTGCCAACGTGAGGACGGAAAAGACCAGCAATGGTCGACAACGTGATGCTCTTTCCTGAACCTGATGGACCAAATAATGCAGTGATTCCCGCACTGATTGAAAACTTGGTGTGCACAGTGAAATGCCCAGCGGTTACTTCACAATCCATCGACACGGTGGTGATGCCTGCTGTTGTCATATGCGCCTCGCAGACAGTTGAGTCACTGCGAGTAAGACAACAATTGCAATGCCGGCAAGAACGAGAGATCCGGTTCGGGCTGTGCTGTCATCTCCTGCTTGCACCGCGTCATACACAGAGATGGGCAATGTTTGTGTTCGGCCAGGGATGTTGCCAGCAATCATCACAGTTGCTCCGAAATCACCAAGTGCACGAGCAAAGCCCAAAGCAACTCCTGCGAGAAGACCGCGACGCGCGACAGGAAGTGTGACGAGAAACGCCACTTTCCATTCGGGGTACCCGGCAACACGCGTCACTGCTTCATACCGAGCATCGACTTCTTCAATCGCGGCACGTGATGTGCGCACCACAAACGGCAATGCAGATACAGACGCTGCAATCACCGCTGCGGTGGGCGTGAAGACCAGGGGAGAACCAAATATGTTTTCCCATGCACGTCCAATGGGGCTGTTTACTCCGAGAGTGGTGAGAAGGTAGTAGCCAAGAACCGTGGGAGGCAACACGATGGGGATTGTGAGGATTGCTTCCAGAAGTCCACGCCCGCGAAACGATGCCTTGGCTAGGACATAACCAAAAGTGATGCCAACAGTTGCCGCTATCAATGTTGCAAGTGTTGCCACACGAAGCGACAGCCACAAGGGAAACCAATCGTTCATGACTGAGAAAATCCGTACTTCGCCATTACTTGGAGCCCAGATGGTGATGTCATGTAATCGATCCACTGTTGAGCCACCGCCGTGTTTGCGCCCGTTGTCGTCACAACAGCAGCTTGCAACAGTGGGGCATGCAATGTGTCGGGGATCAACATGTAGGCGCGTCCATCGGCTATTGCAAGTGACATCGCAATTATGCCGACATCGACGTTCCCGCTATCAATGATTTGTTTGGTGTCAGAAATGTTTTCGCCATACACCAATTTGCCTTGCACACTTTTCCAGATACCTGATGATTCAAATGCTTGTTGGGCAGCGAGGCCGTATGGGGCATGCGTGGGATTGGCAATGGCAATACGTGTGTATTTCGGATTTTGTAGTTCTTCGATGGTGTTTGGAAGGCTCTCTGGTATTGCGCTCCATAAAACAATGCGTCCAACTGCGTAGTTGGTTCGAGTCGTTGCAATAGCACGACCAGCCTCGATCACTTCCTCAACAAACTGTGCATTCGCAGAAGCAAATACATCAAATGGTGCACCGTTAATGATTTGTTCGCGTAGTTGCCCCGATGATCCAAATGAGAACGTCACATTGATGCCTGTGTCTTCGGAAAATTGCCACGCGAGTTCTTCAAATGCTGGTCGTAAATCACTGGCCGCTGCGACGACGACGCGCGGAGATTGCGGAGTGGAATGTGATGATCCGCCACACGCTGCGAGGGTCAGTGCGAGCGTTGTAGCCACAGTTGCGAGCGACAACCAGCGGCGAATGCACTTGGCAGGGGACTCACGAGACATACGTCAGAGGCTATGACCACAATTGTAACTACTCAATAGTTCATTGTGTACTATCATTAATCTATGGCGGAAATAGCATCCGATCTCACTCTTGACAGCGGCTTATGTCTTGTTCTCATTCGTAACGGGAGCGATCACGGCTATGTCATCGCACAACGTTTCTTGCCCGACGCAGACATCGGACAGATCTACACCTTGTCTCGCCCAGCTGTGTATCGAGAGTTGCAGTTTCTCGAGCGTGCAGGATGGGTGTTGTCATCTGCGGGTCGTGGTAATCGGGGACAAAAGATGCGGGTGTTGCGACTTTCAAAACGAGGCGCTCAACTTGCTAACGAGTGGTTGGCATCACCCGTGGCACATATTCGCGATGTGCGTACTGAATTCTTGGCAAAAACTGTTCTCGCTCAAGAAGCGGGAGGAGATGTGTCGAAGCTGATTCGTCAACAACGTGAATTCTTTCGGCCCACATTTGAAGCATTGTTGCAGGAACGAGATGAGTCGGTTGTTGCCATGTGGAGACGTGAGCAAGTACGTGCGGTCTCGCGATTTCTTGACGAGTTGGAAGGCGTTGTTTCTGCTTCGGATGACGACGGTGAAGATGATGACATTATGGTGAGTGCTCGCAATCAACTTCGTGGCGAGGTGGTGAGCGTGAAACATGGTGGTGTGTTGTCGTCGGTAAAGATGGAGATCGCGCCAGGGCAGATCATGACCGCCACGATCACACGAGAGGCGACTGATCAATTGCGCTTAGCGCCAGGTTCCCCCGTGACTGCTTTATGCAAAGCGACAGACGTGATGTTGGCGGTGGGTCCAGGGACCCGATCTCAAATGAGTCGGCGTGCCTAAGTGGCATCCCGTTGCTATCGTATGAATTCCTTATTGGGGCTGTAGCTCAGTTGGCAGAGCGCTTGCATGGCATGCAAGAGGTCAGGGGTTCAATTCCCCTCAGCTCCACCATTGGTGTGTCATTGTCACACCTGCCAAGTTAGATATCTGGCATGAGTGACTTACCTCCACCGCCCCCGCCGTCGTCTGTTCCGTCGCCACCATTGTCGAAAACGACTGGGTCTCCCGTTGGGGTCGGGAATGCATTGCGTGTGTTGTTCATTTTGCTCGCGGTGGCACAAGGGCTTTTCGTGGTAACGCTGGGCAATCGCTACGCGTACGTATCCGATGTGAAAAACGGGAAAGACGTATTCACCACAGAACGTGCCGATGAAGTTGACGAGTATGTGTCATTGGCTGGTGGTGTCACAGTGTTGTTGAGCATCGCAGTTTTTGTGTTGCTGGTGATCTTTTTGTATCGACTTGTTGTTCACACGCGCCAGAAAGGTGGCACCTTGCGCCATTCCAATGGCATGGCAATTGGCGGGTTCTTTATTCCGTTTGCCAACATTTTCATCCCGTACCGATTATTCACCGACGTCACAAGATTTTTCCGTGAGCGTGCGCCTCAGCAACGGTCGGCCCATGTGATCTTCAATTGGTGGTGGTGGACGTACGTCGCGGGACTTTTTGTATTGCAAATGGCCACTGCCAGCGACAGCGACGACATTGAGTCGTTATTAGACAGTGACGGCTATTCAATCGTGGCCACTCTGTTGCTGATAGCAGCCACAATTTTTGCAGCCATCGCAGTGCGACGCATCACAAACGCTGCCCGCAGCGTTCTTTCGTGAGTGCAAATTGTTATTCGTCTTTGCCGGGAATCATTGGGTGAGGGATTTCAATTCCTTGAGCATCCAATTCATCTTTCACGCGTTTGCGTAGTTCACGTCCCACTGCCCATTGTTGTGCCGGCGCGGTGGTCACAACCATGCGAATGATCACAGCTGTTGTGGCAAGAGCTTCGATACCAAGCACTTCGGGCGGGCCGATCAGCTTGCTATTCCATGCTTCATCTGCAGCGAAATTGGCCAACACTGACTCGAGCGATTCAATGGCGCGCGACACGTCAGATTCATAGGCAATGTTCACGTCCAACACAAACCGCGACCAATTTTGACTCATGTTGCCAACACGGCGAATTTCGCCGTTGGGGACATGCCATACGGTGCCGTTTAATGAGCGAAGGCGAGTGGTGCGCAGTGACACGTTTTCAACAACTCCACTTGCTTCGCCAACATCGATGATGTCGCCCACTCCGAACTGGTCTTCAACAAGCATCAACATGCCACTGAGGTAGTCCTTCACCATGCTTTGAGCACCAAAGCCGAGGGCAACACCGGCAATGCCCGCACCTGCAATCAGTGGTCCGAGGTTGATTCCTAATACGCCGAGAATGGTGAACAATCCGATGAGGCGTATCACCACCGACGTGAAACTGGACAGCACGGCCATGAGCGCATGTACACGTTGTTGATTGCGTGCGGATTTCATCTCGCTGGAGGCTCGAGACGTGAGAGGTCCACTCATCTCGGTGAGTGTGGAAATCAGTTGTTCGTCTACCTGAGCGGCTCGACTAATGAGACGTTTTGCAGATGAGCGAATAATACGTTTGGCAATAAATACTGCAATTTCAGTGAGTACGACGACGAGGAGGATTTGGAGGGCTGGTGTCGCAATGTCGCCGAGCCAGTCGACGAAATCGTTTTGGTTGTCAGATTCCATTAGTTCTCCAGCGTAGATGGCTGATGTGGTGAGCGGGTGTCTCATACAATTGCCCAATGGCAACAGCGACCGATGCATCTGTCACCGTGATCGTGCCAACATTTGAACAACCAATTTTGCTCGCGCGCGCACTCACATCCTTGCGGGACCAAACTAATGCGTCTGTACATGTCCTAGTGGTGAACAACGGAGGCGATCCTGCACCTGTTGATCAGGTAGTTCGCGTGATCACGTCGTCGTCTTCGTCGCTAGCTAACGCAATCACGGTTCGTCATCTCAGCGACCGTACGGCGCGTGGTGCTCTTCTTCGAGATGCGTTTTCCGACGTGGCGACACCATATGTGGCGATTCTTGATGAATCGCAGACCTGGCAGCCAACGTGTGCAGCAATGGTTGTGCGATATCTGAAAGACAACACCACTGCGTCGGCGGTGTGCGTGGGCTATGCCATAGCGCAAGAAAAAATGATTGAAGAACGCGTGTGGCCTCGTCTTAATAAGGCAACACAGATCTCTGATGGCGACGTATCGCTCACTTCATTGTTGTCAGGTATCGATCTTCCCGAGCATTCGTTTGTGTATCGACGCGACGCAATTACTAATGCTGGGGGCGTCAACTCGTCACTTGAGTATGTGGCGATGTGGGATCTGAATGTTCGTATTGCTTCTGATGGGTCAATTGGTGTTATTCCAACGCCGCTTGCAACCTTGCATGTTCTGGAACGCACCACTGACGATGACAACGAGCACCGCAGCAACGTGGAAGCAGAACGTCATCATTTGGTAACACTGTGGCTGAATGAGGTGCTGCCGGGTGGGGCAAATAAAGGTCAATGCGCTCTCGATGCGTTGGCACATAGAAACCGCGAGACAGAACTTGAGCAATTGCGTACTGAGAATGCTGCGTTACGAAAAGAGATTGCAAGTTTTCACGGGCTGTCATCGCGGGCACTTCGCGCCGCACTGCAGCCCACAAAGCTCCTGCGTGCGGTGCAACGACGCACAAAAAAGTGACCATGATCTCAACAGTGGCGCAACGTATTGATGATCTGAAGTTTGATACCGGGTTGTGTGATGTGTTGTCGGTTGACGTTTTTGACACGTTGATCACGCGGTCTGTTGCACAACCGAGCCACGTATTTGCGGTGCTCGAGCGCGAATTGTTATCCAACGCATCATCACCACGTGAGGCGCAGCTGTATGACGGTTTTGCAAGAGTGCGCCTATTAGTTGAACGGCGGGCACGTGAGAACAAAGCAAAAACGTCTCCGTACGCAGACGTCACGTTGGACGAGATCTACATCGAGATTCGTCGTGAACTGAAGATTTCCTTTGCTGATAGCCAGCGCATTGCTGAACGAGAAATGGCACTTGAGCGTGACATGGTGGTCGCGGTTCCTCACACCGTCGCAGCAATCACGCGCGCACGCGAGGTGGGCGTTCGCGTCATTGCGGTGAGCGATAACTACATGTCATCGAAACAGTTGCTCATGATGTTTGAAGCTGCTGGCATTGTTGGGTTTTCGCTTGATGATGTGTTTGTGAGTTGTGAACTCGGCGGAACAAAGTCGAACGGTCAGATTTGGCCAGTCGTCCTGCAACGAATTACGACCCCAGTACATCGCATTATTCACGTGGGTGATCATGAGGAAGCAGACGGCTCTGCGGCGAGCGCAGCGGGGCTGTCAGTGGTTATCGACGATCGCATGAATCGATCACATCGTTTTCCGATTAATACCACTCCGGCGGTGCTCACCCATTCGCGTCTTGAAGCTTCCGTGCGGGACCAACTGTGCGAATCAGAATGGGATGCGCACACGGTGATGGGTGGCACGACGGCTGCACTAATCGTGAGCGCTCAAATCACATCACTTGATGAAGCACTGATGCGTGATCCCACGGCGCGTGTGTATTTTGCTGCTCGCGACGGATTTCTCGCACATCAACTATGGAACGACGTGCGTGTGGGGCAGGGGAAACCCCGCGCTGAGTACCTACACGTGTCGCGATCAGTGTTGTGGCGTACCAGTCCGAACTTCAAACCGAGTCGCCTTGTTGGCCCGCGAGAGACATTGACACTTGCACGGCTTGCGCATCGCTTGGAGATGCCACTACTTGTTGACTTGGTAACCGATTGCGACGCCAGCACTATGCTGACTGCGCAACAAGCCTGGGACATCATTGAAAAATATCGTGTGCAAGTAGACGCAGTTACAGCGCAACATCGTGCGCTTGCGGTTGAATACGTGCGTAGCAAAGGTTTGTTGCAACCCGGCCGTCACTTTGTGGTCGATCTTGGTTGGACAGGTTCAAGCTTGGCCGATCTAGCCGCGCTTGTTCACGCAGAAAGCAATGGGGAAGCAATAGTTGAGGGATTGTTTCTTGGTCTGTATTGGGACGCCACACACATTCGTACACGTTTCCCCATGCACACGTTTGCTACTAATGACATGGCCACTGGTGACCAGCAACGCGCATTACTCGCATCCCACGCGGTGATCGAAGCATTAATCACTGCGCCACATGGCTCGGTTGTTGGGTTTTGTCGTCACGGTTCCGCCGTGGAGCCCGTATTGGCCGAACAACATGTGGAACAACAAGAGTTTGCACGCGTCATTGGCAAAGTGTGCGACGTTGCGTCAACCACTGCACGACAGATTGTGACGGGCACGCACCCCTCTGGTGTCACGTTGGAAGACGTCACAGGAGATGGCGTGTGGGCATCAATCATGCAGACAGTGCATACACCTCGACCTGAGGAGATAGAACTCTTTGGTTCTATTCGACTCGTTATTGCTATTGATCATGCCGATGATGGCGTGTATTTAGTGCCACGTACATGGCCGGTAGGTGGAATTGTGGATGTGCACGATTCATTGCTGCGCGGTCACTGGTTACGCGGCACTGTGGCATCGCCGAATTATCGCGGCAAACACGCCGACGAGATTCGATCGATGATCAATGTGTGGCCCGAAGTGGGGCACGACTGGGTCGCTCTTACGCGACCATCATGATGTGATGTACCGATCAGGGACCAGAGAACTGGAATGCAGGAGCTGATTCGCCAGCCTTGTTGACCACTGCTGGTGCATGATCATCTTCATAGCGAGTCAACTCTGCGCGTCCCACAACCTGCCAGTGCACTTCGTCTGGACCATCAGCAAGTCGCAATGTTCGCTGTGATGCATACATGCGTGCAAGTGGTGTCCAGTTCGACACACCAGTTGCACCATGGATCTGAATCGCTTCATCGATGATCTGACAAGCACGGATGGGCACCATTGCCTTTACAGCGCTGATCCACACGCGTGCTTCGGCGTTGCCCATGGTGTCCATTGCTTTTGCGGCCCGCAACACCATAAGACGCATCGCCTCAATCTCGATACGCGCCTTTGCGATGACTTCGGTGTTTTTGCCCAACTTTGCAAGTGGCTTGCCAAATGCCTCACGGTTGAGACCGCGACGGATCATCAATTCGAGAGCTTTTTCTGCTGCACCAATGGAACGCATGCAATGATGAATGCGACCAGGTCCGAGACGTAATTGCGAGATTTCAAATCCGCGACCTTCGCCCCACAACATGTTGGTGTCGGGAACGCGTACGTCATTGAAACGCAGATGCATGTGGCCATGTGGCGCATCGTCTTCACCAAAAACGTCCATCGCACCGAGAACCTCGATACCTGGGGTGTTCATTGGGACAAGGATTTGTGACTGGCGCTTGTGCGGTGGCGCATCGGGATTGGTCTGGACCATCACGATGAGAATCTTGCAACGTGGATCGCCTGCACCAGACGCGTAGTACTTCTGACCGGTAATCACCCATTCGTTGCCATCTTTCACTGCACGACAACGAACGTTTTTGGCATCAGACGATGCGACATCGGGTTCGGTCATACAGAACGCAGAACGAATCTCGCCATGAAGAAGTGGTTCAAGCCACTGCTTTTTCTGTTCTGGAGTTCCGACGCGCTCAAGCACTTCCATATTTCCGGTGTCGGGAGCTGAACAGTTCAAACATTCAGAGGCGATGGAGTTTTTGCCAAGCTCGGCCGCAATGTATGCGTAGTCAAGGTTCGACAATCCTTCACCGGTTTCAGCGTTTGGAAGAAAGAAGTTCCACAGACCTTGCTGTTTTGCTTTTGTCTTAATCGACTCGAGAAGCTCGAGCTGTCCGGGGCCATATCCCCAGTGCTCAGCGCGACCTTCGCCAAGGCGGTAAAACTCTTCAGTCTTTGGTTCGACCTCTTCGGCGATGAATTTCTTCACTGCTTCAAACAGCGGCAACGCCTTTGGAGACATTGCAAGATTCATTGCATCGTCTGTGGCAATTCCGGAGTGCATTCCTGGTGCGGGCATGAGATGTCCTTTCGACAATCGCTATGGCCAACATTAGGCGTTTTTCGGGCGTCAGTCTCAGTTGGCGGAAGTAGCGAGGGACGCCTCGTGCTGGCGGGCTTCCTCTGAGTGGTGCCAGCGCCATGCCCGTACAAGCATGTAGGTGACACACGGGGCAAAAATGAAGTTTGGTGCCATGAGAATGAGGTCACGTTGGGCCAGACCATAGAACAGCCATGAGAAGTTCGACATCAGTGTGATTGAGAGACTCACTACTGAAAGTCCGTGAAGATTGCGCGTTCGATATACGTGAAGTGTTGGCGGAATGATCGAGGTGGTGCTGATGAGAATCGCGAAAATACCAACGAGAGATGTCGACACTGTGGCGCCGGCGAGAGCAAGGACAACGGCCAGAACCGCTCCACTAAGAAGTAACAGGTACGTGAGCGCACGATGGCGCAACAACACTGATGCAATTACTAACTGCGCCGCGATGAACGAACCATTTGATACGTACACAACAGGATCTGCCTGCATGATGCCAAAGGTGAACCATTGCACTGATCCGACAATTGCATGAACAGTCCCAATAGGCGAGATGCCATGTGGCGTGTCGTGACGCACCACGCGAAATGCTTGTGGCCACACAAACGAGATGCTCAAAATGAGACACCATGCGCCAAGAAAACTAGTGAGGGACATCTACAAACTCATCGTTCATGACTGGGCCTTAATGAACTTATCGTTCATGACTGGGCACAAGTCGGGTGTAGCGGTCAGAGATTAGTGGTGACGACAAAATGAAATCTGCCGTTGCGCGATTACATCCAACGGGAATGTTCCACACCACCGCGATGCGAAGAAGTGCTTTCACGTCGGGGTCATGGGGTTGTGATTCCAGCGGATCCCAGAAAAACAACATCACGTCTACTTTGCCTTCTGAAATACGTGCACCAATTTGTAGGTCACCACCTAGTGGGCCACTGCGCAGGCGTTCTACATCAAGACCGGTTCGTTCTTGTACAAGGCGACCCGTAGTGCCAGTTCCAATCAATGTGTGTTGTGCCAGTACATCGCGATGTTCCTGCACCCACTGAAGAAGTT
>JBIITN010000029.1:0-20076 GCA_044340485.1 Ilumatobacteraceae bacterium
AGGAACTGTCAGCACTGCTCAACAGTTACTGCAGCGCACAACAGCCTTACATGGTCGTCCTGTGGTGCCATCTCTTCAGCCATTGTTTCCTCGTGGTGGGCTCGAACCCGGTGTCATCTATGACTGTTGCGGTCAGGCAGCTGTGTCATTTGCATGCGCAGCAATAGCTGCAAGCACACAAGACAACGCATGGGCATGTTTTTTTAATCTTTCCTCGCTCAACATGCAAGCAGTGGCCGATATTGGTGTTGCTTTGCACCGAGTTGTGTCAGCGCAGTGTTCTGAGAAAGCAACGTCTTCGCAGCAAGCACATGTTCTGGCGAGCCTTGTAGAGGGTTTTGATTTTGTTGTTGCTCAATCACCTCGGTGTACACCCTCTGCTGCTCGTGCTATCGCAGCACGCGCTCAGCGACATGGAAGCACTGTGCTGCTGCTGGGACAACATACTTTTCGTACCGATGCGGTGATTACCGCAAACGTCTCTGAGTGGGTATTTACTGATCGACTTGTGTCGCGCAATGTTCGTGTGGTCTTCAACGATCGTCAACATCGCAGGGCTTCTGCTCAAGTAGTGCTTCCCAATGCTCAGGGCAGTATTAGTAGTTGTGCTGCATAAAGCAATGTCATGCACATGCGAACACTTATTTTGTCGTTTCCCGAGTGGAATCACGATGTAGTCACAGGGCACAACAACAAATTTGATGCAATTGTTTCTGAGTTAGATCACATCACTGCGCATTTTGAAGTGGATAATCACAACTCATTTCTTTTCCCCGTTCGCGGCCCAGCGCGTTATTTCGGTGGAGAAGACGCGTTAGTGCAACATGTATACACAGTGATTACATCACTATTCCCAGATCTTGTGTGTGGAATTGGGGTAGGAGATAGTCGATTTGTCGCACGGCTTGCATCTGCTCAGTCATGTCATAGTCGTGCACCTGTGGTTGTGGCATCGCGAGATACTCACGATCTCTTGCGCGTACTGCCTGTGCAGGTGTTGTTTGAGTACACAGACATTGCAGCCGATGTTGTCGCGGTTTTTCAGCATCTAGGACTGCACACCCTTGGACACGTTGTTGATGTAGGTGAAACACCGCTCATCGATCGTTTCGGTATTGTCGGTCAGCACGTGTTTGCGTTGGCAACAGGACAAGACACCGAACTTTTTATTCCATCTATTGGTCACAAGCCTGTTGTGAAAGTGTCTGATCTAGACAACATGGCTCATCATGGACTCAGTGATGCCATGAATGATTCATCGATAGTGGTAGCTATGACACAAACATCAATAGATGAGTTTGTGCAGGAAGTGTCTTTTCAGGGATTGCAGTGTCTGCGGTTGCGTATTAGTTGTGAGACAGATCATGGGGAACACAACGAACGCATTTGGTGCGATACACGTGGTTTTGACGGGAAGTCAATAACAGAGCGCCTCGTCTGGCAACTTCGGCATTGGTTAGGCGACGCCAATAACGAGGAGCACCCCACGTCATACATTTCTGCTGTGGTATTTGAAAGCCTCGAATGTCGCTCTATTGCATCAGATGCGGTCACGTTGTGGGATGTGCGCTCGGATAACACCGAGCGAGTGGTGAGGGCACTGGCGCGTGCAGTAGTTGCCGATGAGCACGCACAGATCACCGTTCCTGTGCACAAGGGCGGTCGCGATGTCTCCACGTTTGGTGCTATCAATATGTCGCAAGTGGATCTACACAACGATGATGATCGAAGGAGTGTGCAAGAAAATGAGTGGAATGGCAGCGTTCCCACTCCGCGTCCAATTACGTTGTGTCATCCCGAAGTGCCAGTTGTTTTGCGTGATGCATTGTCACGAGCAGTTGTTGTCACCGGTCGACATGATTTGTCGTCAGACCCGACACACGTGTGTTTTGCCGACGGAATGTCATGGAACGTTGTTGCATGGGCTGGACCATGGCCGGTGGAAGAACGGTGGTGGGATCCACAACGCTGGAGACGTCATGCGCGTTTGCAAGTGGTTGCATCTTCTGGCGAGAGCACTGCTGCGTGGTTGTTATCGGTGGAATCACGTCAATGGAAGATCATTGCGTCATATCAATAACGTTGTGCTAATAACATCATGATGATGGCATCGCATGAGAGAACAGTGCAAGAAATAACAGTGCAAGAAATAACGACTCTCATATCGCTGCACACTCCAATAGATGCTCGAGAAGAGTTTTCTATGTCGGAATTTTTGCGGATTGTTCCGATATTGGCCGATCCATGTAATGAAGATGCTGATCTCACACACATCACAGCATCGGCGATTGTTGTGAGTGAGTTATATGGGTCTGATCAAGTGGTGTTGCATAAACACAAACGTCTTGGATTGTGGTTGCAGCCTGGTGGTCATATTAATGCTGGCGAGTTAATCAGTGATGCCGCTTTGCGAGAGGCACGCGAAGAAACCGGTCTCGATGTGCGACACGCCACAGACACGCCGATGTTTGCCCATGTAGATGTTCACCCTGGACCACGTGGGCATACCCATCTTGACGTTCGCTATCTCATAGTTGCTCCCCATGAGGTCCCTCACCCCGGTGAAGGAGAGAGCCCAGAAGCTGCATGGTTTTCCTATGCCGACGCCGAAGCAGTGGCTGATGAGGCTTTGATAGGGGCTTTGCGAGCAGTTCGTCACAAGCTGAAACCATAAGCCCACCCATCCAAGGGGCGAACGTATGTTCGGTACACTGCTCTCATGGGGCCCGATCAGTTCTCTGCAAAATCGCCACCGCGGTACGCCGAGCTACCACCGCGGTACGCAGAACTACATTGCCGATCCAATTTTTCTTTTCTTGAAGGAGCCTCTCACCCCGAAGACCTGGCCGAACACGGAGCACGACTAGGACTTGGTGCGCTAGCGCTCACCGATCGCAACGGTCTGTACGGAGTGGTGCGTTTTGCTCGTGCTGCACGTGAAGTGTCATTGCCCACTGTGTTTGGAGCCGAACTGTGGTGTCAGTCGTTTTCAGGAGCTGTCACATCGGGAGATGTAGTGGTGCTGGCAGACGGAGCGAAAGGATATGCGCCTCTTTCGCGGGCAATTACTCATGCGCAACTTGCTGGTCGTAAAGGTGAACCACAAGTGCATCTACATGAACTCGCTAGCACCGTGCGTGGTTCTAGTTGGGTGCTTACAGGTGGTGGTTCAGGAGCGGTAGTGCAAGCACTTATCAATCACGGACCAATCGCTGCTGAGAACATCACGCGTCAACTTGTAGATGCATTTGGGAGCGATCGTGTGTTGATGGAGTTATGGAATCACGGACATCCTCTTGATGTTGCCCGCAATGATGCGTTAGTGCGCATCGCAAATCAATGCGGCGTGTCGTGTGTGGCAACAAACAACGTGTTGTATGCGCTTCCATCTCAGCATCGCATTGCTGGAGCATTTGCAGCTTTACGTCAACGCAAAAGCCTCGACGATGTCGACATCGAATTAGCTCCGGCAGCAACTGCATATTTACGCTCATACACAGAACAATTGCGTCGCTTTGAAAGATATCCCGGTGTTGTGGAACTTGCCGGTGAAGTTGGTGCGTCTGCGGCATTTGATTTGTTGTTGGTCGCACCACAGCTGCCACCATTTCCGTGCCCTCGTGGAATGACTGAGATGTCATATCTGCGAGTGTTGACAGAAGATGGGGCAACACGTCGATACGGCAAACGCCCTATGTCTAGTGAAGAGGATTTGTCGTTGCGTTCGCGAGCGTGGAAAACAATCGATCATGAACTCAACATCATTGAGTCGTTGGGTTTTGTAGGGTATTTCCTCATTGTGTGGGACATTGTTCAGTTTTGTGAACGGTCATCAATTTTGTGCCAAGGCAGAGGGAGCGCTGCAAATAGTGCTGTGTGTTTTTCCTTGGGCATCACAAAAGCAGACGCGGTGTCTCTTGGTTTGTTGTTTGAGCGTTTTTTGTCACCCGAACGAGATGGGCCACCCGACATCGACATCGACATCGAAAGTGGTCGACGCGAGGAAGTTATTCAGTATGTGTATGAACGATATGGGCGTCATCACGCGGCGCAGGTAGCCAATGTCATCACGTATCGGTACCGCTCTGCGGTGCGAGATGCATCGCGTGCTCTTGGTGTTTCTGTCGACGAACCTGCATCAGGTGCGGTTCTTGAACTTGCCGGTTCGATTGAAGACATGCCGCGCCATTTGGGCATTCACTCAGGAGGGATGGTGATTTGTGATCGTCCTGTCAGTGAAGTGTGTCCTGTGGAGTGGGCACGAATGGAAAATCGCAGCGTGTTGCAATGGGACAAAGAAGACTGCGCTGCTATCGGATTAGTGAAGTTCGACCTTCTTGGTTTGGGGATGCTGTCTGCTTTGCATAATGCAATTGATTTCATTTCTGAACACCGTGGATATGACCTCGATCTCGCATCACTTCCTCAGGAAGACGAGGTGTATGCAATGTTGTGTCGGGCCGACACGGTAGGCGTGTTTCAGGTTGAATCACGCGCACAAATGTCCACCTTGCCACGCTTGCGACCACGGCGTTTTTACGATCTTGTTGTTGAGATCGCACTAATTCGCCCTGGACCTATTCAAGGTGGGTCAGTTCACCCCTACATCAAACGACGCAATGACAAAGAGCCGGTCACGTATTTGCATCCGCTCTTAGAAAACAGTTTGGGCAAGACACTTGGTGTGCCTTTGTTTCAAGAACAACTCATGCAAATGGCAATTGATGTTGCAGGGTTCACTCCTTCAGAGGCCGACCAACTTCGTCAAGCAATGGGATCTAAGCGGTCACGTACTCGTATGGAGAAATTGAAAGGTCGTTTGTATGAGGGAATGGCCGATCGTGGCATCACCGGCAACTTGGCGGATCAGATCTTTCACAAAATGGCATCTTTTTCAAGTTATGGCTTTCCTGAAAGTCACTCGGTAAGTTTTGCCTACCTTGTGTATGCGTCAGCGTGGATCAAATATCATGAGCCGGCAATTTTTTGTGCATCACTCCTCAATGCTCAACCCATGGGATTTTGGTCTCCACATTCTTTGGTGCGCGATGCTCGTCGTCATGGGGTAGTAGTAACCACTCCCGACATCAATTCTTCTGGTGCGCTCGCAACTCTTGTTGTAAACGATGATTCCAGTTCGCAGTTAGCTATCAATCTTGGGATATCTGTGGTTCGGGGAATCAGTCTTGATATGTCACAACGCATTGTCAGTCAACAACCGTATGAGTCCATTGATCATCTCGGACGCTGTATCCCAGATCTTTCACGTGCACAGATTGAAGCATTGGCCACAGCCGGGGCATTCGAGAAAAGCTTCACCGAACATCGCCGTAGTTCTTTGTGGAAAGCAGGGGCACACGTTGCTCAGCGTCGTCACATGTTGGACAACATCACTGCGTTGCAATCGGTTCCACATCTTCCAGCAATGCAGCCAATTGAGGAAGCCATCGCAGATTTGTGGGCAACAGGTATTTCACCAGATGGGCATCCCACGGTGTTTGTTCGAGAACGTCTCACTGAGCTTGGAGTAATCACTGCTCAACAACTTCTTGATGTGACTGGCACAAAAACGTTTGATACAGGAACAATGACAGATTCGCACAAGGTGTTGGTGGCGGGAGTGGTGACACATCGGCAACGTCCGATGACTGCAAAAGGAGCCACGTTCATCAGTCTTGAAGACGAAACAGGTCTTATTAATGTTGTGTGTTCACGTGGATGTTGGGCACGACATCGTGATGTTGCAACACGTGCGCCTGCACTTCTTGTGCGTGGAGTTGCTCAGAGTGCAGACGGGGCTGTCACTATTCGTGCAGAAAGTCTTGTTGCGTTGCACGTTGCCGCCACAACAGCAAGTCGAGATTTTCGATAGCCGACTATTCGCCGGGGGTTTCACCCAAGTTCTCGTTGAACATGCGGTACGTCTCGTAGATCTCTTTACATGCTTGACACATGGGGACCTGTTGAGGGTCACGAGAGGGAACCCACACGTGTCCACACAATGCCTCAAGTGGGGTTCCATAAATACGTGCTTCGAGCACTTTGGCTGCTGCTGATTCACCCGGTTCGGTCTTCACAATGTGGGCAACAATTGGTTCGCCGGTCTGAGTGTCGTGCTCTAGGTCGGGGCGCACCTCGGCGGGGCGAGTTTGTAGAGGACTAGCAGCGCGTACATCCATAGATATCAGTCAACCACAGTGATCTACACTTTGGCTCATGCCGTTGTACGACTTTCGTTGCCGCACATGCGAGGACACCTTCGAGGTGCGTCGCCCCATGTCTGAATCAAGTGACCCCGCTGTATGTCCGCAGGGCCATGACGACACGGTGCGATTGCTTGCCTCGTTTTCATCAGTGGGGGGAGCAGCCGAAGCACTGCGTTCTGCGCCAGGGCCAAAGATGCGCCATGGTGGTGGATGCTGCGGCGGCGCATGCCACTAGTTCTTCACTAGTCGCTACAAAGTGTTTTTCTTTGTCGCTACACGATTGAATAAGCAACAACGAACGACGCGATAATCGCAGCGATAGGGGACACCCAACTAATCCACGGCATTGTGCGTTGCCATTGGGGTTGCAACATGCAATACCCAACTGCAGCACCTGCAATTGCTCCACCAATGTGTCCGCCAATAGAAATGCCAGGGATGGCAAAAGTGATCAACAGGTTGAGAAGCAAAATCGTGCCGATGCCAGTTTGGAACGGATTAATACCTCGTTGGTGAAGCGCAACAGATGCCGCCGCCATAAGGCCAAAGACAGCTCCAGACGCGCCTCCGGCTAATGATTCGGGGGACACAATGATGGACCCCACTGAGCCACCAAGGAGCGCAGCGAAATACAGCAATACAAACCTGCGTGAGCCAAGCGCTGGTTCGAGTATTTGTCCAAGTTGAAATAACAAGATCATGTTCATGAGGATATGTAAGACACCAAAATGCAAAAATCCTGCGGTGATCATTCGATACCACTCGCCGTCGGCGAGGAAGTCTTCACGTAGTGCAAGGTTGTACTGGCGAACATTGAAATTCGATCCCGACAACACTCCGGATGTGCCACCAAGAATCACCCACACAAATACGGCGGCGTTGATCGCGATCAACGTGCGCGTTGCAAGGTCTGACCGTGTGGCATTCCAGCGGCGAACGCGAGTAGCCATCGGTGGTCGAGACGACCGCACGCAATCGATGCATTGTGATCCCACGGCTGCTTGAACGAGGCATGCAGCACACGCAGGTCGATCACACCTTGTGCAATGACGACCAGTGACCTCATCGGGATGGCGCGTGCAGTATTCCGGTGTGGGAGGGGGAAATTCCACGTTGCAAAGTGTATGGGTGACTAGCGCGGAGCCATTTCGGCGATGGCACGATTGGCGAGATACCACTCAACTGTTCGTTCGAGACCTTCATGAAAAGGCATTTGCGCCCGCCACCCGAGCAGTTGTTCTGCACGCGACGGATCTATTCGTCGGCGCGGTTGGCCGTCTGGCTTAGACGAGTCCCACACCAACTCGCCAGTAAAACCAGTCACCTGTGCGATTGTTTCTGCTGTCTCACGAATGGTTACTTCGCGGTCCGTTCCCAAGTTGATGGGTTCTGTCCCACTGTGAACTTCAGCTGCAAGAACTATGGCTTTTGCAGCGTCGTCCACGTACAGGTATTCGCGGCTAGCAGCGCCGGTTCCCCATACGTTGATCTTGTCGGCGCCAGATTCTTTCGCTTCCACACACTTTTTAATCAGTGCGGGGATGACATGAGAAACGGTGGGGTGGAACTTGTCGCCAGGGCCATACAGGTTGGTGGGGATGAGGTAGGCAAATGATTGGCCGTATTGCGCAGCGTTCACTTGTGCGTGCACGAGATGCGCTTTCTTTGCGATTCCATACGGTGCGTTTGTTTCTTCTGGATAGCCATCCCAGAGAGACGTTTCCTTAAATGGCACTGGCGTGAACTTTGGATACGAACACACCGTGCCCATCAAAATGGTTTTCTCGATGTTGTGGGCGCGAGATGCTTCGATCACATTTGTGCCCATTAATAAATTGTCGAGATACAGGCGCGCGGGTTCCGCTTGGTTATACCCAATCCCGCCAACACGTGCTGCAAGGTGAATGACGTGGGTGGGGGAATACATGGCCAACATGTCGTGGCAGGCTTCAGGCAGAACAAGGTCACATTCATCATGAGTCGGTGCGGCAACCTCGGCACCGGATGCGCGCAAGGTCTCAACGACCACCCGTCCAAGAAAGCCATTACCGCCAGTCACTACAACGGGTCGGTTAGCCCAAAATGAAGCCATGCATTACATCGTAGGACGACAGCAGACAGAATGAGAGACGTGCGTGTTGCCTACAGCCTTGAACAGTGCTGGCACCGTGTTCCTGGTGGAACTGCGGTGTCTGCAGTCGAGGTGGCGCGCGAGCTTCTACACCGAGATGATGTGACGTTGGTGCCGTTTGCGGGCCGGCATAAAGGGCCACCAAACATCGCGCTCAATCTGGAGTCATCGCTTGCGACATTGCCATTCGGTCGGCCGCTTCTGTACGAGTCATGGTTGCGTTTTGGCTGGCCCAAAGTGGAATCGGTATGTAGCGACATTGATCTCGTACATGGCACCACCATCATTCCTCCCGCCACCTCGTTGCCCCTCACTGTCACAATCCATGATCTGGCATTTCTGCGATACCCAGAATTTTTTACAAAACGAGGGAATCGTATTTTTCGCAAGAGTCTTGAAATTCTGAAACAACGTCATTGCATCATTATGTGTTCATCAGATGCAACGATGCAAGATTGTATTGAAGTTGGTTTCAAAAAGTCAGATCTGCGTCTAGTGCCACTTGGGGTTCATGTTGACTCGCCAACTGACGTCGACGTGGCACGGGTTCGCGCAACATATGATTTGCCTGACACGTTTGTGTTGTTTGTTGGCACGATGGAGCCCAGAAAGAATTTGTCTCGACTTATCGAAGCAATGAATCGAATGCCAGAGAGACTCCCACTGGTGATTGCAGGGGTTGAAGGTTGGGGAGATGTTCCCGTTATTCCTCATGACATGCCAGTGTCCTTTTTGGGAAGTGTCCATCAGCACAATTTGGCAGCGTTGTATAAAGCTGCGACAGTTCTTGCGTATCCGTCTGTGTGGGAAGGATTTGGTCTGCCCATTCTCGAAGCAATGGCACAAGGCACTGCAGTCGTGACATCGCGCGGAACGTCTACAGAAGAAGTGGCTGGAGGAGCGGCCGTGCTCGTTGATCCTCTTGATCTGTCGTCGATTGCTGCCGGTATTCGTGAAGCACTTTTACGTGTCGATGAGTTATCTGCGGCGGGGCGTGAGCGCGTGCAAAAAATGACGTGGCAAGACACAGCGCAGTTAACGGTTGATGTTTATCGTGAGGTCATTGAAAGATCAAAATCCACGAATACGGATCATCTATGACACAACGCATTGCAATGAACCTGCTGTGGTGTGTTCCTGGTGTTGGGGGAAGTGAGCAATATCTCATTCGTCAACTTCTCGGTCTTTCGATTGTGAAACACGATTTCTCGGTGGTGGTGTTTGCTCCGTCCGGATTTGCAACCAGCCATCCAGACATCGCGAAACATTTCGAGATAGTTGAAGCACCCTCCGATTGCTTGAGTCGGCCCCAGCGAGTGTGGCTTGAACACACGTGGCTTGCTCGACAGACAAAAGACTTCGACCTTGTCCACCACGGCGGCGGCACGGTCCCCCGCAGGGGTACAACACCTACGGTGGTCACTCTTCATGATGTGCAATGGACTCAGTATCCAGAGTATGTGCGTCCAATGAAGCGCGCCTACTTACGGATCTCTGTTCCTTCATCTCTTCGTCGGTCCACTCACATCACCGTCCCATCGCAGTTTGTGGCAGGCACATTGATGCAACACTTTTCGATTAGCGCACAAAAGATTTCGGTTGTTCCGCATGGTCTTGAATTCACCATTACGACTGATATCACTGACGAGCGCACATTGCGCGAACGGTATGGAATCAAATCTCGACGAATGATTTTCTTTCCTGCGATCACGCACCCTCATAAAAACCATTTGTTTTTGTTAGATCTCATGGCAAATGGTGTGGGAGATTTTGCCGATCCCGAATTGGTGTTGGTATGTGCTGGCGCGCAAGGCAACGCTGAACTCGACGTTGCAAATGCCATTGCCGAACGGGGACTCTCTTCGAGAGTGTTGCGCCTCGGCCACGTCAACGGAGCAGATCGCAACGGGTTGATACAAATGGCGGAAGCCCTCGTCTTTCCAAGTGAATACGAAGGCTTCGGAGCACCGGTGATTGAAGCCATGGCAATGGGTACGCCGGTGGTGTGTAGTGATCAAACGAGTTTGCCCGAAGTTGTAGGTGATGCTGGAGTCGTTCTCCCACTTACACAGGAAGCGTGGGGGAAAGCACTCCATGTGGTGCGTATGCGACGAAGTGAATTTGTACAGGCGGGGTATGAACGCTCACGGATGTTCACTGTTGCCACTTCAGCGGAAGCACTTCTTCGGGTGTACAAGAAAGTCGTGCAGTAGTGGCTATGTCGTCTTCACATCTGTCGTCATCGAACATCTCATCGCTAAAACCGCAAAGGATTGTGGTGCTGTGTCCACACTTTGCTCCCGACACCGCACCAACAGGCGATGTGATGACACGCATTGTTGAAGAGATGGTGGCAGCAGGTTGTGAAATACACGTCGTCACGTCTTTGCCGTGGTATCGCAATCATCGGATTGAGTCAGGTTGGACCGGACGATTAGTGCGTCGAGAAAAAACAACGTGGGGAACAATTACGCGCATTCACCCATTTCCCGGCAAAGACAAACGATCGCTATTACGGCGTGCGGTCGGTTTTGCATTGTTCAGCATTGTGGCTGGGTGGTGTTCGATGACAGCGGGTGGTTTTCGGCGCCGTATCGACGCGGTGATTGCAATGTCACCACCACTAACACTGGGTCTTACTGGGTGGTGTGCGGCACGACTGCGTCGTGCACCTCTTGTCTTCAATATTCAAGATGTGTTTCCCGATGCTGCAATTCAGACCGGGGCAATTTCGAACAAAACAATTATCTCTTGTGCGTCATGGCTGGAGCGTGTGAGTTATAAGCGCAGTGACCGAGTGGTGGTGTTATCAGAAGACTTGCGCCGCAACCTTGTTGCAAAACTTCCCTCGAAGCATCAGGGCAAAGTTGTGGTGATTCCCAATTTTGTTGATGCAACACACATCACTCCTCTTTCTCGAGACACAAAATATCGAACAGAGCTCGGCATCGGAGATGAACTAGTCGTGATGTATGCAGGAAATGTCGGATTTTCTCAATCACTTGATTTGTTGTTGGCTGCTGCCAAAAAATTGCCTGACGTTGTCTTCGTGATAAATGGCGAAGGTAGTGCACGCACGTTGTTGCAGGAATCAGCAAAAACCTTGGCAAATGTGAAGTTTGTTGATTATCAACCAGCGGAACGGGTACCAGAAGTATTGGCTAGTGCCGACATACACGTGGTGCCATTGCGGGCGGGGCTTGGATCGGTGAGTGTCCCGTCAAAGACCTACAGCATCCTTGCCGCTGCTCGCCCCATCGTTGCAGCGATCGATGCGGACACCGAGGTGCCGCGCATTTTGGCTGCCAGTGGCGCAGGAATTGTGGTTCAACCTGGCGACGAAGCATCTTTCATATCCGCATTGAATGAATTGCGAAATGATCGCGCAAGGATGATCGAGATGGGACAAAGCGGGCGTGTCTGGGTCGAAATGCATGTATCGCCTGCGGTGGTGGCCGATTCCTACCTGCTGTTGATCAGTTCTCTTGCCTAATGGCAGGTATCCTGTGGCACTTGTGACTAGTGGTTCATCAGCAAAACGTGTTGCGCGTCTCGCGCAAAAGGGCAAAGGCAAGAAGGTTCGCTTTCAGGGCGGAACTGTCTTTCCTGGTGTGATGGCTGCTGTCATCATCGCTGGTCTATTACTTGTTGCGTATTCGCGTCAGTCTGCCCCCGACAGCAACACGCCACCAACAATCAACGACCACTGGCACTTGTCATATGGTTTTTACGTATGTGATTCATTCTTGCCACCGTTAGTTGGCACGAAAGAGCAACCGATTGATCCTGACTACCTGAAGTACGGCGTTCACAGCCATGACGATGGTGTCATCCACTGGCACCCTGCAGCGTTTGCCACCGGTACCCGCGCAAAGTTGGATCTCTTCTTCAAGGTGTACGACATTGAAGTCACGCAAGACAAGATCGCATTTCCTGCCGACCAAAACGGTGGACAGGTGTATGACGTTGACGATTACAAGTGCAAAGACTCCAGCGGCAAAGAAGTAACACCACAGATCAAGATGGTGGTGTGGGATCGTTACGACGATCCGGGCAAGGGCCGTACATTCATTACCGATTTTAAAAATTTGCGTGTTGATCGTGACGGCATGGCGTTCACGGTTGCAATTGTTGCTCCTGGTGTCGATGTGCCGAAACCAGAAAGTGCAGCAAACTTGCCCGAGTTGGGCGCCATCGACTCTGGTCAGGCAGCACCAACAACAACGGTGGAGGGTGCAAGTGACTCGCTCCCATCTCAGACCACAACACCCGGTACTCCTTCCACGGACGCACCAACTGACACCACTGGCGGCTGATGCGCGCGGTGGTCCTTGTTGGCGGTTTTGGAACGCGCCTTCGTCCTCTCACATTTAGTATTCCTAAACCGCTTCTGCCGGTAGCAAATGTTCGTTTGCTAGAACACGTGTTAGCTGGTCTCGGCGCAGCCGGAGTTGACGAAGCAGTGTTAGCAATTGGTTTTAAGCCAGAACCTTTTTTAGAGGCATTCCCCGACAATGTGTGTGGTGGTGTTGCTCTGCAATATGCCGTCGAGCCAGAACCAATGGATACCGCAGGAGCAATTGGTTTTGCGGCACGATTCGCGGGTATCGATGACACGTTTATCGTTGTGAATGGCGACATTCTCACCGACATTGATTATCGGGCACTCATTAACGTTCACCGCTCTCAGGGCGCCGAAGGAACTATTCGACTCATCACGGTTGATGATCCATCACAATTTGGTGTTGTAGAAACCGATGCAGATGGTTGGGTACAACGGTTCGTTGAAAAACCTCAACCACACGAATCCGATAGTCACAATGTCAACGCAGGAACATACGTATTAGAACCGTCGGTGCTTGCGCGTATCCCGGAAAATCAGCCTTTATCAATTGAACGAGTGGTGTTTCCCGCCATGGCTCGTGACCACGTGTTGTGCGCAACTGTGATGAATGGTTATTGGATCGATACAGGTCGTCCGCAGACATATCTGCAAGCCAATCTTGATCTCATCGATGGCACTCGAGATCGCATCCTCGCTTCCGTCGGGCCGCAAGCACACATTGGGATAGGAGCGGTGATTACTCACAGTGTGATCGGAGATCATGCGGTAATCGGTGAAGGAGCAATCGTGGTTGATTCTGTGATTTTGCCTGGTGCTCACGTGGGGGCTCGTGCGCGAGTGGAAGAATCATTAGTGATGGGCAAGATTCATAACGGGGCATCTGTGACGCGAGCGGTGATTGGCACTGAGGGTGTTGTGTCTGATGGTCAAACAGTGAGCGATTGTGCCATTCCAGACCCGGCAACAATGGCGAAGGACTGATCACGATGGCGCCTCGTCGAATCATGGTGTGTGGGGGCGCTGGTTTTGTTGGTTCACACCTTGTTGATCGTCTCCTTGCCGAAGGCCATGAAGTTGATGTTGTTGACGACTTATCAAGTGGGAGTCTGACAAATCTTGCCGAAGCGCGGGCTGCGGCGGGACATTTTAAGTTTCAGCATTTAGCAATCGGTGCGCGCGAATTTACCGAGCTGGTGTCGTTGCGTCGTCCCGAAGTGATTTTTAACTTGGCGGCGCTGACGCCGTCACAATCACATCTTGCAGGTGCGATGGCATCAATGGCGTCTGCTGTTGCAGTACTTGAGGCGGCGCGATTGTCGGGAGTCACAAAGGTTGTCACCACAGAACCAAGCACGTTGTTGTACGGCGATGTCGCGGCTCGCGACATTCCCATCAAAGAAGGTCATCTGTCTGAACCTCGACTTGCGGCAGAGGTCATTGCAAGAGCCATTTCCGATCTGCATACCGTGTATCGCGAATTGCACGCGATCGAATTCACTGTGCTTGCACTTGGCACTGTGTACGGACCACGTCAACGTCCAGAAGACGGAGTGGTTGCCTCTTTTCTTTATGCACTCGAAGAAGGGAAAGCACCGATCATTCATGGTGCTGGGAAACAGACTCGCGACTTCGTGTATATCGATGATGTTGTTGATGCCCTCGTTCGTTCCATTGATCGTGCCGGCGGACTCGTGGTGAATATTGGCACGGGAGAACAGCTGTCGATTAAGGATCTTTGGAAGATAATGGCAGGGGTAACTTCGCTTTCACCACATAGCAGTAGTGCACGACCACATGACGTGTCACGTTTGGCGTTGTCTCCTGTTCGCGCTCGTATCCAACTTGGGTGGTCGCCGTTCACTTCCTTAGAACAGGGTCTCACATTGTTGCGCTCCTAAGTGGCGCCCTCAGATATCGCTGTTAACGGAACAAATCGTCTTGTGCTGAGCGGATGAGCTCTTTTACAGACGCATCTCTGAACCATGCGCTATTCAAACCACGCACAACCGCAACAGGGATACCCGTTGATTTCCCCATCACTAATTCGGCTGCGGACGCAACCTCATCAGCAACAGCAACCTCGGTGACTGCCATTGTTCGACCAAGTGCGTCCTCAGTGCCGCGTAAATCAATCACTCCTGCAATTCCGGCAACGCCAATGGCGATGTCGGTAAGACCGTGTCGCCATGGTCGACCAAATGTGTCGCTGATGATCACGCCTACGCTGACACCAAGTTTGCTACGCACGATGTCTCTGATACGTCGAGCGGATTTGTCGCTGTCGAGTGGAAGAAGTGCCGCATAACCACTTTCCACATTTGATAAGTCGACGCCGCTATTTGCACAAATAAATCCATGCTTTGTTTCGGTGATGATGAGATCTCCACGACGCCGCACGATGCGTACAGCTTCGTCTTCCACGAGTTTCTTATGAGACAAAGGATCGCTGGCATCAATTGCTACTAAACGACCCTCAGCCTTCGAGACGATTTTCTGCGTTACAACAAGAACGTCATCGTCTTGTAATGGACCATTTGGTGCATCTCGACACGCTTGAACAATGACATCGCCAACTTGATCACCAGGGGTAATCTCACCGATGCCATCAACCCCCCAAATTGTCAGCCGACTCATGATGTGACCGCCTGTAATGCAACGCGGGAGAGATCGGTTGCAATTTCTGGAGACGACATGATCGTGTTAGTGACCACGCACTCCATTCCTTCTTTCTTCACCGCGTCTACAAGGTGTGCATCAGCATTGTCAATGATGAGCGTGGAACACCATGGCGCGTACATGCGCGCGACCCCTACAACACTGGCGTCATGTCCTAATTCGGTCAACATTCGGTCTGCAGGACCTTTGAGGGCGGCTCCCGCCACAATCGGAGAGATCGCTACTACTGAATCGCGCCGCTTCATCAACGTGGCTTGAACGTGCGGTAATGACACAATCGGCCCAATTGACACGATGGGATTCGAGGGAGCGACAATAACGACGTCTGCCTCCGTCAAGTGTGGCAGAGCAATACATGACGCCGTTTCGATGCCGTCGAAGTCGATGCGAGCAACTGGTAAGGCATGGCGGTGCTTTACAAAATATTCCTGAAAAGAAATGGTTTCATTCGGTTGTATTGGTGAATGCGCAGCAAGGACCACTTGTGTTGACACTTGATCATTTGTCATCGGAATAATCGTGGCTTCTACAGCAAAAGATTGTTGAATTTCCGATGTCACCTGTTGTAGCGATGCACCTTCGGAAAGTCGCGCTGTGCGGTACATGTGAGTGGCAAGATCTGCATCACCTAAGTTGAACCACGTTGTTCCTGCGGTAGATGATTCTGGCCGTGTTGTCGCAAAGCGTTGAAGGGCCGACATGGCCCGCCACGTTTCGCCTGCAAGTCCCCAGCCCTTCTCAGGATCAATGGAATTGCTCAATGTGTAAATCACCGTGTCAATGTCGGGTGATATGTAGAGCCCGTGTAACTGTGTGTCATCGCCAGTGTTCACCACCATCGTGACATCCCGGGCGGCTACTGCTTGCACAAGGCCACGAGCAAATCGTGCGGCCCCAACGCCACCTGCAAGAACCGCAATCATTGCGCACAGGATAGGGCGCACCACCGCAAGAAGTATGAGAGAAAGACCGTCTGGTTCCATAGTGGCGGTGGTACGGTTTCCATTTGCAATTGCTAAACACGAGGTTGTTCATGCCCCGCGCCCTAATTACTGGAATCACTGGCCAAGACGGTCAACATCTCGCTGAGTTCCTACACACTCAGGGCTATGAGGTGTACGGCATGTGGAAAGGCCAGAATAATCCTCGGGCTCAACAAATTGCGATCGAGATGCCGTATGTGAAGTTGCTCTCGGGCGACCTTGCAGATCTTCGCAGCCTGGTGTCAGCGGTGGAGCAGGCTCAGCCCGATGAGGTGTACAACCTTGGCGCAATTTCATTCGTAGCGATTTCGTTTGGGATGGCCGAGCTCACCTCGAACATCACGGGTGTTGGCGTCCTGCGAATGCTTGAGGCAGTGCGCATGGTGGGGGGCAACAACAGCAACCCAATTCGTTTTTACCAGGCCTCATCGTCAGAGATGTATGGACAAGTTCGTGAGACACCCCAGACAGAGATGACACCATTTCATCCACGGTCGCCATATGGTTGCGCGAAAGTATTTGGACATCACATCACCGTGAATTACCGAGAGAGCTACGACATGTTTGCGTGCTCGGGGATTTTGTTTAATCACGAAGGTCCACGACGTGGTCTCGAGTTTGTAACACGAAAGATTTCGAATGCAGTTGCCCGCATCAAGTTGGGTGTGCAAGACGAACTTGTACTCGGCAATCTTGATGCAAAACGCGACTGGGGTTACGCTGGCGATTACGTGCGGGCAATGTGGTTGATGTTGCAACAAGACGCTCCCGATGATTACGTGATTGCAACAGGAGAAACTCATTCTGTTGAAGAATTTCTCGATGTTGCATTTGAGGAAGCCGGGTTGTCAGATTGGCAACAATACGTTCGACAGGATCCAAAGTATTTCCGTCCTGCAGAAGTGGACTATCTCATTGGTGATGCCGCGAAAGCGCGTGAGAAATTGGGTTGGAAGCCAGAAGTTGATTTTCCGTCACTCGTTAAGATGATGGTCCAAAATGATCTCGCGCTTGAGTCTGCACGATTGAGATAATTTAATTTTCTAGCGGTGTTTCGAACACGCCGTCAATCATTGATTCAACATCGGGCGTTGCACCCGCTGCGATGCGACTGCGAAGTGACAACACAAAGACAATGAGCGACAAGGTAGTGCCGACTACGAGGCCCATCTCAACGCGCCAGTAGAGATCATCACTGGCAACCACGGTCACCAGCACGAAACTCGCCATTCCTGTGACCCAACCAAGTGCAACAAGGCGATGTCCCTGCAGTGCAATAACTGCTTGTGATGTCGCTAATGCCAACATGAATATTGCACTAGATGCGGCAAGCATTGTGAGAGTGCTGCGGTCAAGACCGCCGTCATACACAACATCAAGCACTGCCGGACCCATGGCAAATGAGCCGAGCACCCCGATTGCCCCCACCGCGACAACGACAATCATGAGGCGACGAAGTCCCTCGCGGAATTCTCGTAAATCTCCTTGTGCTGCCAACCGCGCAAGACGCGGCAGCAGGGCAGCTTGCACTGCTTGAAATAAAAACAGAGGCACGCGTGACAACAACACTCCGTTACCAAATGCGGTGACTTTTGCAGCTTCAGAAGAGTCAGCCAAAATGTTCACTCCAAGTGGACCTGCATTAATTAATGCCGCGGACATGATTGAGCCAATCAGTAGCCATCCAAGGTTTGGAGTGATTTCGGAATATGTTGAAGGAGGACCGGGGTCGGTGTGCAAATCGCCGCGTGCGCCAACAATAAGAACACCAACGATGGGTGACGCGGCAACGGTTAGTGCGTATGCCCCAACGTTGTCGACTCCCATTAGCCACAATGCTGTACAGGCAATGATTCGAATGAGTCCATCAAGGCCAAGGATGATGCCGTATGCGCCAAAGCGTGCTGATCCAGATGCAATACCGCGCGACAAGTGAGTGGGCGCATAACACGCAAACGCCAAAATCATCGCTGCTGTGACAACGCCGTAGCCTTCAAAAAAATCATTTGTGAGCCATGGTGCAACTGTCAGTACTCCCGCCGACAAAATCACTGTGATGCCTACTGTGAGTGGCAAAATTTTCATTACTACCGGACGACCGCCGTGTCCGAGTGCGCGGCGATGGGCCAACGCTCTTCCGACCTCTTGCTCGACCGGTAAGAAGAACCCGGGCACAAACACAAACGTTGTGAACCACAAGGCAACGATCGGTTTGAAGTCTTCTTTGCCTAACGCTTGCTGGCCTACTTTGAAAAACGCATAACTTGAAAGACCAGCAACGATGAGCCCCACCGCGACGGGCAAGGTGCCTTCTGGAAGTGGGGCCCGCGATGAAGTGGGAGTAGCAGACGCGTCAGACACTGCCCGTCAGGCTAGTTGTCTGTCCATAGAACACAGAGAATCGCAGAAGAACATAGAGAATCGCAGAAGAACACAGAGAATCGCACGCCTTTGCCTTCATTGTCTGTGCCATATGCAACTGACAGTCGTGTGCGTATGTGCGCCACTAGCCTCGATGCAGCGTGTCTGAAAGTACTTCCAATCCCAATGTTCCGGCAGTGGTTGCCACCTGTGTGGTGCACGCGCCAGGAGAGTGGTTGATCGACACCCTCACGTCACTGCGTGACCAGGATTATCCGCATCTACAGACACTGATGCTTGTCTCGGGCACCGAGTCAGGTGACCGAGCCCAGTGGATTGTGGACCAGATCGCCACATATCTTCCCTCGGCGATCGTGCGTTTCCTGGGAACAAATACGGGGTACGGCGCTGCTTGTAATGCAGTGTTGGACCTCGTCGAAGGTTCTAGCGGCTTTTTTCTTTTTTTGCACGACGACACAGCACTTGCCCCCGATGCGGTCAGTCGACTGGTGGAAGAGTTGTATCGCTCTAATGCGGGAATGGTCGGCCCAAAATTGGTTGAATGGGATGACCCGCAGGTCATTCATGATGTTGGGACGGCAATTGACCGCTTCGGTGAGCGTTCGCCGTATGCGGAACCTGACGAGAAAGACCAAGAACAGCACGATCACGTACAAGACGTATTCGTTCTCAGCACTGCGGCACTTCTCATACGTGCCGATTTATTTCGAGTGATCGGTGGATTTCGTTCAGAGTTGACTCTCGTGGGTGACGACGTTGATTTGTGTTGGCGTGTGCACACCACCGGCGCGCGTGTTGTCATTGTTCCTACAGCAGTGGCTCGTCACCGTGGTTCACTTGCAGAACGGATCCCACCAGATGTTATTGCTGATCTGCCTCTTGAGGCAGAGCGTGAACGTATGCGCACCGTTGTGTCGATGTCTTCGCTCGCGTACTTGCCGCTTGTTCTATTGCAGCTTGTCGCTTTCAGCCTCATTCAGTCAATCGTGGCGGTGGTGAGCGGACAGCCACGACGCGGTCTACATGTTTTGCGTGCATTGGCAACCTTGCCATTGTCGACGAGCACGATTGCTCGTCGACGTCGCGAGACATCTACATACCGCAATGTGCGCGACAGTGAAATACGCGCCCTGCAAATGCGGGGCAGTGCACGTGTTAATGCGTACTTGCGCCGCAGGGCCCGTGTCTCAGGTTTGGCAGATGCGCAATACAGTCAAGAAACAGGCGATGTTCAAGTATCTCGCCGACCAGTGACGGTCTTGTGGCTTGTTCTTGTTGCATTGCTTGTTGTTGGTTCACGTTCTTTATTTGTTAATGGCGTCTCAAGCGTTGGTCAGTTCGTACATTTCGGCG
>JBIITN010000009.1:0-64791 GCA_044340485.1 Ilumatobacteraceae bacterium
CCGCTGGAGTTGTTATTGCAGTTGTTGATCCTGGTGTGGGGTCTGAACGCAAAGCAATCGCGGTAGAGGTGGCACAAGGACGCGGCGTCATCATCGGGCCCGACAACGGACTTCTCGCGTCGGCCGTTGCAACTGCGGGTGGACCAGATCGAGTATTTGCATTGTCGAACACCGAATTACACCTCGAGGCGCCAGGCACAACATTTGCCGGTCGCGATGTATTCGCACCCGTTGCAGCTTTTTTGTGTAACGGCGGATTACTAGAAGAGGTGGGCGAGGAACTTGATCCTGCGTCGATCATGCCAAGTGTGATTCCACTGCCAACAGACACCATGCACGAAAAATACGGAGCTGGATTGAAGTGTGAAGTGATCTGGATTGATCGATTTGGTAATTGTCAATTGAATGTGGGCCCCGAAGAGGTTCAACATTTAGGACCAGTGCTACGTCTCATAGTTGGTGACGATGTGCGCAGCGCGTCGGTGGTGTCGCATTACGCAGCGATTACCTCTGGTGCACTTGGAGCAGTCATCGATTCATACGGAATGTTGGCAATCTCTATGGATCAGTCCTCTGCCGCGCAACAACTACGCCTGGGAGTGACCGACGGAGTGGAGATCTACTCAGGCGTTGGTGGTGAGCAGGCATCTACCAATGTTTCGCTACGCGCAAAATGAGATGAGTAGAGTAATTACATGCGGCCCGCAACAACACTGACAATCGCGCTGTTAATCGTTGTGATTTTTGCCGCCGGCCTCATCAGCTTCCTGCAGATGTAGATACAAGCATTTCTCGCACATGTTGGTGCGTAGATGTTTTTGCAGGACGTGTTGCATTGCTTGCCAGCAAAAATCCAGCAAACAATACGACGACACCGGCTAGCAAAGTCACGGCAAATGATGTGTCTTTCCCAAGTCGACCAGAAAATGTTCCACTCATCGACAAGATCACAGTTCCGAGTGCAATCAACACATTGCCAAACGCGAGAAGACGTGCTGATTGAACATTTCGTGTTGCTGCAGTTGTGACGGCCGGAATTCGACCACGGATCACTCGCCATGCAGACCAAATCGCTCCCGCAAAAATAATGAGTGCCGGTAGTCCAGATCCAACGGCGGCCAACACTCGCGGCAGTGGCCCGAATAGTTCTTTTGCGGTCGGAAAAACATCGGGGGCAACAGCTTGCGAGAGTGGCGCAACCCACACCACGCCAAGTGCAAAGCCACTAAATCCGATCAACCACCGTGTGACGATCGCCCCGACACGTTGTCCAGCAAGCAAGTAGACGGTCCCAAGTCCGAGCCATGGCACGTTAATAACCGCTCCGAATGCAAAGAATATGCGAAATGAAGGTTCTGACCAGCCACGTGCTTCAGCCCACCACAACGCAACAGACGCGATTGCGAACAGCAGCATCGCAATGGTCCATGCCAACTCGTGTGGTCGACGCCGACGTAACCATCTGTCCCATGTACTCAGAGCAAATGCAATTGCAATCAAGGCCGCGGCACCGGCAAGTGCAGTGTTCAAAGTCACGCCCTTAGGTTACGGCTTATTGCGAATGGGTTTCGTGAAAGTTTGTACTAGCCAATAGGTTGGTGGTGTATGGCAACCACCCCTCGTCGTCGTATACCGGAAGCAGCTATCGCGCGGCTCCCCGTGTACTTGCGAATTCTTAGCGAACTTGAAGCCGAAGAGGTCGTACGAATCTCTTCAGATGAACTAGCCGCACTAGCTGGTGTCAATGCAGCCAAAGTTCGAAAGGACTTGTCGTACCTTGGCAGTTTTGGAACTCGCGGTGTGGGTTACGAAGTGAAGTTCCTCACGCATCAAATTCAGCGTGAGTTGGGATTGAACCAAACATGGAATGTTGTGATTGTTGGTGCCGGCAATCTTGGTCAAGCACTTGCAAACTATGGCGGCATTATTCAGCGTGGGTTCACCATTGCTGCGGTCATCGACAACGATCAGTCCAAGGTGGGTATCGAAGTTGGCGGCGTACGGGTGCGTCACGTAGACGAACTGGCACAGGTGGCTCAGTCAAAGAGCATCAGCATCGGAATCATTGCCACACCCGCCCAACACGCTCAGGCAGCTGCGGACGTGTTGGTGAAGGCAGGCATTGGCTCAATCCTGAACTTTGCTCCAACGGTCTTGTCCGTACCTGGCACCGTCCATGTCCGCAAGGTGGATATGGCCCTGGAATTACAGATATTGAGCTACTACGAGCAGTTGCGGCGTGATGAGCGGGGCGAAAGCCCAAGCGAACAGCCCGCAAGCGCCTAGGTCGCAATAGGGTAGAGACCGCATGTCCATCGTCGTCATAGGCATCAATCACCGCACCAGCCCACTGGCACTTCTTGAGAAAGTGGCAGTGGCTGAGCCGATGTTGCCAAAGGCGCTCCACGGATTATCGGTTCGCGACAACATTCGTGAAGTAGTACTTCTGTCAACGTGTAATCGGACCGAGGTGTATGCAGTTGCCGAGAAGTTTCACGGTGCATACGGAGACATTCGTGATTTCTTTGCTGAGATAAGTGGTCTCGATCCTGATGATCTGCATCCTCATCTCTACAGCCAGCATGATGACGCTGCCATCACTCATTTATTTGATGTCACCGCCGGTCTTGATTCGGCAGTTCTTGGTGAAACCGAAATCCTTGGGCAAGTGCGTGACGCATGGAATGTTGCACTGGCTGAAGGCGCATCACGTTCGACATTGAACTTATTGTTCCGCCACGCTCTTGAAGCAGGAAAGCGTGCACGTACCGAAACCGGAATCAGTCGTTCCACAGCATCTGTCTCACATGCTGCAGTAGAGATGGCGACCGAGATTCTTGGAACAGTATCTGGCAAGCGAGTGCTTGTGATTGGTGCCGGTGCAATGGGTGATGGTGTTGCAACCGCACTATCTCGCGCTGGCGCAACTGATGTCACCGTTGTCAATCGCACACACGACCGCGGCGTGCATCTTGCTGAAAAAGTGGGTGCAAATGTTGCACCGTTTGAGCAGTTGTTGCAACAGTTAACACTCAGTGACGTTGTTGTTACCTGTACCGGTTCTGGCGACGTGATCATCACAAAAGATCTCTTGGCTGTTGCACGCGCATCAGTTTCCAAGCCATTGTTAATTGTTGACATCGCAATGCCACGAGATGTCGCCGCATCAGTTGTGGAACTTGATGGTGTTGTGCTGCGCGACATGCAGAACCTCAGCGAATGGGCTGCACGTGGTGCAGAACAGCGCGCGGTCGAAGCGTCTGAAGTGCGACGTATTGTCTCGGAAGAAGTTGAACGTTTCGTTTTCGATAGTGCCTCGCGTCAGGCGGCACCACTCGTTGCACAACTTCGAGAGAACGTGGAAAGCATTCGTCAGGCAGAGCTTGACCGTTTTGCTCAAAAGCTTGCTTCACTCACACCAGAGCAACGCGATGTCGTTGAATCTCTTACAAACGGCATTGTCGCCAAGGTCCTTCACACGCCGTCAGTGCACCTAAAGCAAGCTGCTGGAACTCCACAGGGAGAGCGTTTAGCGGCTGCTGTGCGAGATTTGTTTAATCTGCACTAACCATTTCATATGCACACCATTCGTATCGCAACTCGTTCGAGTGTTCAAGCACGCACACAGGCAGCCGCTGTTGCATCCGCTTTAGAACAGGCACATCCGGGCCTGAGTACTGAATTGATCTTTATCGATACTGCGGGAGACAAAAACACCGAGACTCCTATACATCTCATGGGTGGACAGGGCGTTTTTGTGAAAGAAGTACAACACGCGGTGCTTGATAATCGCGCAGACGTCGCTGTGCACTCGGCGAAGGATCTTCCATCTGAACCCGCCGATGGTTTGATGATTGCAGCATTCACGGCACGTCGCACGCCAAACGATGCGCTGGTGGGATGCGCGCTTCATCAGATTCCCCATGGTGGAACAGTGGCAACAGGTTCGGTGCGTCGACAAGCGCAGTTACGCACCGTACGACCTGATCTTCAGTTCGTTGAATTGCGAGGCAACATCCACACACGTTTGTCAAAGGTGCCTGAAAACGGCGCTGTAGTCATGGCAGTTGCGGCGCTTGAAATTGTTGGTCTTACTGACCGCATTGCGGAAGTTCTTGATCTTGACCTCGCCGTTCCTATGGTCGGTCAAGGCTGTGTTGCAGTCGAAGCACGTCGTAATGACAACAAAATACTGGAGTTGTTATCAGCTATTGATCATGATGCAACACGACGCGCTGTCGAAACAGAACGCGCATTTTTGCGTGAGCTTGGCGCGGGGTGTTCATTGCCAATCGCGGCGCATGTTTCAGATGACGGCATGTTCCGAGCTTTTATGGCAGAAGGCGATGCAGTGGTACAAGTGAGTGGATCAATGGAAGACACCACTGAACATAAATTGATGGGTGTTGCTGTAGCACGGGAATGTAAACGCCGATTGGAAAATGGACACTGATGTCTACATCACGACCAATCTCCGACAAAGTTATTGTTGTAACACGTGCTGTGACGCAAAACAGTGAGTTAAGCCAAATGTTGAAAGATCGTGGTGCTCAAGTACTTGAAGTGCCACTTATCTCAATTGAAGAGCCAGAGGACGAGGGACGCGAACGCGACGAGGTGTTACACAATGTCGCCTCATTTACCTGGGTTGTTGTGACGTCACCAAATGGTGCTGATCGTGTTGCATCATTTCTCGATGCGGCAATTGCTGCGGACAACACGGCACCGATACCACGCTTAGCAGCTGTTGGAGTAGCAACCGAACGTTCACTCGGCAGACCCGCTGATCTCGTTGCTGAACCCGCACGTGGTTCCGTGCTCGCAGAAGCCTTTCCCATAGGTAGTGGGTCCGTTCTTATAGTGCAAGGTGATCTCGCATCAGATGACATCACTCATGCATTGCGAGCAAAAGGCTGGGACGTCACGCGAGTAGTTGCGTATCGCACAGTTCAGTTACGTCCGACAGACGACATGGCGTCTCGTGCGCTTGCTGCTGATGCACTAGTACTTGCATCTGGCAGCGCTGCAACCGCATGGCACGACACGTTTGGTTCTGATGCTCCACCGGTTGTTGTCAGCATCGGACCTTCAACGACGTCAGTGGCTGAACGTTTAGGCCTGTACGTGAGTGTCACTGCCGATCAGCAGTCGCTTGAGGCACTGGTAGAGGCACTGGAAAGCGCTTTTGATCATCATTGATGGGCTTTCGCTCATAGGTGTTACGTATTGCGCTGATTAACCGGTCAGTTCTGCCAATAACATCAGACCGATGTTTCCAGTGTCTCGTCCTCGTCGTTTGCGTGCAACTCCTGCATTGCGCGATCTTGTCGCCGAGACCACAGTTCACGTCAATGATCTCATTGCGCCGTTGTTTGTCCGTGAAGACATTTCGTCACCACAGCCCATTGCCTCTCTTCCTGGAGTAGTGCAGCACTCCGTCGATTCTCTGTTGCGCGAAGTTCATGAACTTGCCGAATTGGGAATCAAGGGCGTGATCTTGTTCGGGGTGCCGGCCAAAAAAGATGACATTGGGTCGGGCGCATTTGACGAATTAGGAATTGTGCAGCAGGCACTTCGTGCCCTACGCAAAGAAGTGGGCGACGCCATGGTGTTGACCGCTGACCTGTGCGTCGACGAATACACCACGCATGGACACTGTGGGGTGCTCGATGATCGCGGCAATGTCGACAACGATGAGACACTGGCGGTGTACCAGCGTGCAGCACTTGCTCAAGTACATGCAGGAGCGCACATGGTTGCGCCGAGTGGGATGATGGACGGTCAGGTAGCAGCAATTCGCACAGCACTTGATACCGAACGTTTCATCGATGTGCCAATTATGGCGTATTCAGCAAAGTATGCGTCGGCGTTGTATGGACCGTTTCGTGATGCTGTGTCGGTGGAGATTGCCAACGGTGGTGATCGACGCGGTTATCAGCAAGATGCGCGCAATATTCGTGAATCAATGCGTGAAGTAGCAGAAGACATCGAACAAGGCGCCGACATTGTCATGGTAAAACCCGCACTTGCATATCTCGACGTTATTCGCGAAGTGAGATCATCATTTGATGTTCCGGTTGCCGCGTATCACGTGAGTGGCGAATACTCAATGATCAAAGCTGCTGCAGAACGTGGCTGGATCGACCACGATGCGACGGCATTAGAGCATCTCACTTCTATTAAGCGCGCCGGAGCCGACATCATCCTCACGTATCTTGCTCGCTGGTTTGCAGAAGCGTCTCGCAATACCTCTGCTCCTCGTCATCAATAGGCTCTCCACGTAGTAGGCATCCATGCAGTCACCATCACCTCTCACCATTCCTTACTGCGACGAGAAGGCGTGTGTCCAAATTGGTTGCACGCCCACCGTGTGTCGTGGGCAAGGCATACCTTCAAACACAAAATTATTTGATCGCTCGACGCAGGTGATTCCTGGTGGAGTGAACTCTTCGATTCGTGCGTTTCGCTCTGTCGGTGGAACGCCGTACTTGGTATCTCGTGCGCAAGGCGCACATGTGTGGGACGTGGAAAATCGTCAACTCATCGACTTGGTGCAAAGTTACGGCGCCATCATCTTGGGGCATGCACATCCCACGGTCACTGCTGCTGTATCTGCTGCCGTTGTTGATGGCACTTCGTATGGCGCGCCCACTCCGCGCGAGATGAAACTGGCCGAGGCAATTAGTGAGCGTGTCGCATCGTGCGAGCAAGTTCGTTTTATGAACAGTGGCACAGAAGCCACGAGTACGGCAGTGCGACTAGCGCGCGGTGCAACTGGCCGCAAACGCATTGTCACGTTCCACGGCAACTTCCATGGTGCGACCGATGCGCTGCTTGCAGCAGGTGGCAGTGGTATCGCAACTCTTGGTTTACCTGGTACGGCTGGTGTGCCCGATGAAGCCGTGGCAAACACCTGGGTGATGCCCTACAACGTTGTTCCTACTCTCGACAGTGATGTTGCTGCAGTGATCGTTGAACCAGTCGGCGCAAACATGGGAGTGGTGTCGCCAACAACAGGATTCTTAGAAGGTCTACGAAAAGAATGTGATCGCGTGGGTGCGCTTCTCATCTTTGATGAAGTGATTACTGGTTTCCGACTAGGCCTTGGTGGTGCGCAGGCGAAGTACGATGTGAAACCTGACCTCTCCTGTTTCGGAAAAGTAATTGGCGGCGGTTTACCTATTGGTGCTGTCGGCGGTCGTCGAGATGTGATGGAACATCTCACACCTTTAGGAACTGTGTTTCATGCCGGGACACTCGCTGGCAATCCACTTGCTACCGCGGCTGGTCTCGCAGCGCTATCAGAATTAAATGACGATGTGTATATGGAATTGTCTGCTCGCGCGCGTCGGGTAGCGGCGGTGTTGCGCGATGCGTGTGTCAACAACAACATCCCTGCGCATTTTCCTGTAGTCGGTACTTTGATCGGCATGCATTTTGGTACTGCATTAAACGGTCGCACTCCGCAAAACTTTGAAGAAGCAAAAACCACCGATGAAGCTTTGTACGCACGCGTGTTTCATGCATTGTTGTCAAATGGAATTGCGCTTCCACCTGGGGCATACGAAGCATTGTTTGTTGGTATGGCACACACAGACGACGTCATCGAACGCATCGGAGACATCGCTAACTCGGCATTGGCAGGTGTCAACGCGTGACACGGCGAGTAGTGGCGATTGTCGTTATCTTGTCCGTTGCGGCACTTACCGTTATCGGTCTATACATCTCCACGTCTCCATCTGGGTCAAAAGATGTTGTTGCTCAGCGGCGCATCAATTTGTTTGCAATTGTTGAATTGTTCGCAACTGATCTCGGTTGGGAAATACAATCTGGGAAAACAACAGCAGCTATGCGACTTACCCTCGATGATGGTCGCACACTCACCGTTCCTGAAGGAACGCTGGTTGACAACGGAACATTGATGCCGTTTTGTACGGACTATGTCACGCCAAACGCATGCGTGTTAGTTGCGGACATGTTGGGTCAATCAGTGGTGTGGTTTACCTTGGTGCCAGCAGATACTGGAGATGGCGACACGATTTTGACAATGCCAGGTCTTGTTGACATACAAGAAAACGGTGACGAAGGAGTGCTGCGTAACGGTTGGGTCATTCGTTTGGCGACACCTGTTGTGCGCGAATGCTCGACCTTGGCAACAACGTCACTTCGCGATTTCATTAATCGTTTTCCTGACAGTGCAAGTGATAGTTACGTCAATCTCTTAACAGATGAGATCGACAAAGTTCAATGTCGCAGTTGAGCGCACTTTCTCACTGTTTAAAGAGATTACGAGTTTGGCGTCAGACGCACGATTTGTGCTGCTGCTTTGTATGCAGCTTCGGCAGGGCCGATCTCGTCAGGGCGCAATAAGTTCGCCATAATTCGCAGTACCCATTCCATGAGAGTGCGACTATGCATGCCTGCACGTGTTAACTCGCGCATGAGAACAGGACGACCGATAACTCGTGCAAACAATCGAGCCACTTTGAAGTACTGACCGTATTCATCGTCAATCAGTTTTGAGTACTGCTGAAGCGCTGCTGGATCATTGCTTACCAATGCATCATGGAGACACTGTGCAGCCATACGAGCAGTTTCGTATGCGTAGTCAATACCTTCACCATTAAATGGGTTCACACTTCCAGCAGCGTCACCAATGACGATGTGACTTGGCCCCACCTTCGGTCCAACCGATCCGCCCATGGGAATACGACCACTCGTTGCACGACATGTTGGCTCATCAGGATTGATCTCCCACGAATCTGCAACCATGTGCGCGTATGCATCAAGTAGTTGTGTCGTGTTCACACTCTTGAAGTCGCGGAATGTGGACAACAATCCAACACCGATATTGACGGTTCCGTCGCCTACCGGGAAGATCCATCCGTATCCAGGCATTGGGTTGCCGTTGCGATCTTTCACATCAAGTGCCGACTCAATCCATGGTTCGGCATGACGGGGGCTTTCCCAGTACGTACGAATTGCAGTGCCATACGGCCACTCTTTCGTACGTGATGTGCCAAGTGAACGACCAAATCGTGAGTTCGCACCATCTGCAACAACGACATACTTCGCACGAATTTCTGTTGTGGTGTTTTCGTATTTGTTGGTGACGACTGCACCGCGAACAAAACCGCGATCTATCAACGGTGTTGTTGCTTCAACACCCTGCAACAAATGTGCGCCAGATTTTTCCGCGTTTAACGCAACCATTGAGTCGAGTTCGCGACGCTTCACCACGTATCCATGTTGTGGATAGATGGGATGATCAGGCCACTGCAGTTCTAATGCACGACCATGAGCTGTTGCGCGCAAACCTTCATAACGATGAAATTGCGTGAGAGCATCACCAAGTCCCATGTCGTTGATTTGCTTCACTGCACGTGGTGTCAAACCATCACCACATGTTTTGTCGCGAGGAAACATTTTCTTTTCGACGATGGTGACGTCGTGTCCTTCTGACGCCAACCAATATCCAGCCGCCGCTCCGGCTGGCCCACCGCCGACAATCAAGACATCGGTGTCACGATGCGACGTTGGTTCGTGAGGGGCGGTTGGGGATGCCATGTCGCCAAGTCTGGGGCGTTGTTTGCCAGACGCCACTGTGTGTGGCCATTGTCTCGGCTGAAAGTGCTGGCCTATTTGGCCATTGCACGAGGCTCGGTGCCCACAAAACGGGGGGCGTTCTCGAGCATTGCGAAGTCTTTGTCGACAGTATCGAATGAGGTGGCACCGTTTTGGAGAGCGGTGAAAATCTCAGAATCAGGTGAACACCACGTGTTGTATTCAGCTGCCCATTCTTCGCTGTCGGACTCGGCTCCTGACAGGTCATAGCGAATGTGGCACACAACGCCAAGAATTTGATACTCGGTCAGCGCTCCACCAGCTTTTTCGCCCTGTTGGGGCATGGGGTTTCCGTTGTAGGAAAGCATTGCGTGGGCTCCGCCTTCACGATTTGGGTCGCCGTAGACGTCGAGGCCCGCTGCTACGTACTTCGAGCTGCCGTTATAGACAAAGTTCAACATGTCTTCGATGTGGGGGAAGGTCTTTAGTGATTCACCCTGATACAGCGGGCGACCAGCACCACCGGCTCCATTTGCTCCGTGGCACCCAGCACATCCGCTGTAGTACTCGATTCCCGTGGAAATAGGCCCGGCCACGACTTCTTCGGCAGGCTTTAGGGCGATGAAGTACATAAAGGCCCAGATCGGAAGTGAAGAGAGACCAGCCATCGCCCAAAATGGGATTTTGCGGCGGGTCTTGGCGGCCACCACGTATGGAGGGTCGACTTTTTTGGGCTTCGGAGCAGGAGCTGCAGACTTTGCCGCAGGGGCGGGAGCTGCACTAGCGGTCGTTGCAGGGGTAGATGATGCGGGTGCATCGCTGCTCTCGCCACCACCAGAAAGTTCATTTTTGCGGTCTTTTGACCGCTTCAGCAGATGCTCGGGAATCTCAGTCACGGCAGTCCTTTCGCGCTGTCTAGAACACAACGATGTGAGGAACGATCATGCCCTGCCGCACTTTTCGCACACCACAAATAATCGTCGAGTCGTCGACCTCCTAACGATAGACAAAGTGCGCATACGTCCTGCAATTATTCGGACACAAATACCCGAGAAAGAGCGATGGCTTTTGGTCACACGAACCATATGACGACGTCTGGTCACACGGATTAAGTTGCGCACAAGAGCACAACCTGAATTTGGCCAGACAGCGATCACCGTGGCAAACGTCCCATGGGAACTGGCCTACTGAAATAGGTTATTTGCGCTAGTTGGTGGCTAGTGTTTCTCAGTGAGCCGGTTGTGGATTCCACGATTGACTCACTGAAAGTAGCCACCCTCGAACCGGAGAAGCAGCACAGACATGCTCGCGATAGACATCCTCGAATGGCCAGGAATGAACCAAGCATTCCTGTTCTCGTTGTTCGTAACCCTTGCTATGTCTTTTGTGGTTATTCCGTTTGGAAAGCGCCGTCCAGTTGGAAAATCGTTTTCATGGGGCGAAGCAATGTTTGGCTCGGTGTACGTGTTCTTCGTGTTGTTCTTGGCATTTGGTGTTGTGCCTCACCAATTCATTGACCACGCCGACAAAGACCTTGGTTGGCGCGCCGACAAAATCATTTACGGGCCTGGCGAAATTCTGAAACCAGAAGCAATGGGCGGAAGTTTCCCGTTCACCATCTCGTATCAAACGCTGCGCGACATCATCGTTGTGTTAATTCACGTGGTTCTCGTTGGCATCATGATCTACCTGTTTGCATGGTGGCAAAAGCGTGACGCCAGTCAAACGAAAGAACTCGAACAGTCTTCCTACGGTCGTCCACTGGTGCGAAAGGCATAACCGGTTATGGCACGTACTGACGCAAACCCACCAATGCCCGAGTGGTCAACTGAATACCAATTGGTTGAAGTTGACGCCGATTATTTGGGCAAGGCTGTAAAGCCAAAACAGTTCATTCACATCGATCAAAGTGAATGCATCATGTGCGAGGGCTGTGTCGATATTTGCCCATGGAAGTGCATCCACATGGTCACTCCCGATGCTGTTGCCGAGGCAGACAACACCGAATTGCCTGGCGATGACCCAAACGACAATGTGATTTTCATTATCGACGACGACGTGTGCACGCGCTGTGCACTGTGTGTCGATCGATGCCCAACTGGCGTGATCATTCTCGGAAAGGCTGGAGCTCCAGCACCCGAGGGAGACAGCCACACTCGTACCAATAACCACGGCTATGCCTACGGCTTGCGACTTTAGGAATCAGGAAGATACGTCATGGCAAAAGTGATTGATAACCCCCGTCCAACATTGAAGGAGCGCGCCTCGAAAGTTGGCGAACAGCTTCAAGGGAGTCAGGCATGGAACTCTATTTTCCGTCCTGGCTCAATTTTCCGTAAGGGCTACACAGATAGCCCGCGTAACCGTTCGTACGTGATCATGAACTCGGTGCTGTATCACTTGCACCCAGTGAAGGTAAAGCGTCACGCAGTGAAGGTCAGCTACACCCTGTGTCTGGGTGGATTGAGTTTCTTCTTGTTCATCCTCTTAACTGTGACCGGCATCTTCTTGATGTTCTTTTATCGCCCAACTGCTGCAAATGCATGGCAAGACATTCAAACGTTGCAGACATCAGTGACGTTTGGTTTGTTAGTCAGAAACATGCACAGATGGGGTGCTCACCTCATGGTGTTGACAGTGTTCTTGCACATGGCGCGCGTGTTCTATCACGGGGCGTACAAACCACCACGTGAGTTCAACTGGGTAATTGGTGTTGTATTGCTCACACTTACTTTGTTGTTGTCCTTCACCGGATACTTATTGCCATGGGATCAGTTAGCTCTTTGGGCTGTTGCCGTAGGTACCAACATGATGGGTTACACACCTGTTTTTGGTAACCAAGTGCGATTCGTTTTGTTAGGCGGTGTCGAAATCGGTTCTGAAACGTTGTTGCGTTGGTACGTGTTGCACGTTCTGATGCTTCCATTCGTAATCGTGATCTTCATGGCAATTCACTTCTGGCGCGTCCGTAAGGACGGCGGAATCTCGGGACCACTGTGATCGGAGGAATGGCACAATGACTGAAATTCCAGAACACCTGTTAAAGCGAGCACAAGCTGCTCGTGAAAAGTCAGCTGGTGGCGACGACGCTGCTGGTGCATCGGGGGGCGATCGCATTCCAGATGCGATGCTGGATCGAACAAAGGCGGCAAGTGCAACAGCAGTTGTTGCTGCAGCACCCGCGGGACAAGTACCGGTAGGTGCGGGTCCTGGCGGACACACACAGCGTCTTCTCACCGTTGTGAAGTCGGGTTCAATTCAAGAAGCAAAAGCTGCGCCTGTCGACAAAGTGCACACGTGGCCTCACCTCCTTGCAGTCGAGTTCGTTGCAGCACTTGCATGTACAGCGTTCTTGTTCTTGTTCTCGTGGTTCGTTAACGCACCATTGCTACAAGCTGCCGACTTCAACGCAACGCCAAACCCATCAAAAGCACCTTGGTACTTCTTGGGTCTTCAGGAACTTCTCACGATGTTCCACCCAATGATTGCTGGTGTGACATTGCCAGGTATCGGCTTGGTTGCTTTGATGTTCGCTCCGTACTTGGACCGCAATCCATCGGTGAAGCCAGAAGACCGCAAGTTCATGACCGGCATGATGACCATGTTCCTCATGTTCTGGGCAGTGTTGGTGATTATCGGATCGTTCTTCCGCGGTCCGGGATTCAACTTCATCTTCCCATGGCGTGATGGCATTTTCTTCGAGTTGTAATTCGTAATTAGATAAAGACGCAGACGTAGGTAAGGACAAAGGATCACAGACATGAGTACAGGTGCAATCATCGCAATTGTGATCGCCGCAGTAGTAGTACTGGGTGCGATTGTTGTGTTGACATCAGCGCGTCGTACCGACGTGCGCGGAGCAGGTGCATTGTCACGCGAAACACGTAAGAGTGATCGCAAGGCAACTGTGTCCGAAGAGTCAACAACGACGGGTCGTGAAGTAGAGCGTGCCGCACGTTCGACTGAACTAGTAAAGCAAACGGTTGAAATTGCGCCGTTTGTTGCTCCAGATCCTGAAGCAGTTGGCGTATCACGTCGTATGTTTTTCAACCGTTCTGCTATCACGTTGATGAGTGCGAGCCTCGGTGCATTTGGTGCATCGCTTCTCGCATTTTTGTGGAAGGGCGCTGAAGGTGGTTTCGGCTCAAAGATCACTGCCGGCAAATTGGAAGATGTCGTTTCGTCAATTCGTTCCAATAAAGGTTTCTTGTACTTGTCAGAAGCACGCGCATGGGTGACGGAATATCCAAAAGCGTCACTCGCCAAAGCGCAGGCGGTCTATGGCCCACAAGCTCCTGTCTATGCAGGCATGGAAGCAGGTGTTGTTGCTCTGTATCAAAAGTGTCCACACCTTGGTTGCAAAGTGCCAGAGTGCAAGACCTCACAGTGGTTTGAATGCCCATGTCACGGTTCGCAGTACAACCGTGTCGGCGAGAAAAAAGGTGGACCAGCACCTCGCGGTATGGACCTCTTTGGTATCTCCGTTGCGAATGGCGTTGTCGTCATTGACACCGGCACAGTATTTGCGGGTGCATCAATTGGTGTGAACACAACTGGCCAAGAAGCTGAAGGACCGCACTGCGTCGGTGCAGGGGGAGCTCACTGAAATGCTTGCTGTCAGTACAGTTTCTGTAGCGGCGTTTGTCGTTCTGCTGTTTGTCACGGGGTGGGCTGTTTACGCCTTCTTCAACATTCGTCAATCACGCGCCGAGATCGGTTCCGAAATCGAGCTTGCTGCAAACCGCAAAGAGTATTACGACGACGAAACGTTGGAAGGCTCGCGTCTCGAGCGGGTGCAGTTCATCGGTTTGTTGTTCCTTGTGATCATCACCATTTCGTTGCCGTTGTATTGGGTTCTTGAACCCAGTCGTCAAGCTGGAGCCGAGTTTGGCTGGGAGAAGCGATTCGCATCGTGGGGTAGTCAAAAGTTTGCTGCAACAGCAGACGGAGGTTTTAACTGCGCAGGTTGTCACGGTGGCATGAACGCAATCGGTGGTGTGGCTGCCTATTCAGTGACCGATCCAAAAACTGGCGAAGTAAAACCCGTCAACTGGAAAGCACCATCACTAAACACAGTGCTGTATCGCTTTAGCGAAGAAGAAGTGCGCTTTATCTTGAACTACGGACGTCCGTTCTCGCCGATGTCTGCGTGGGGAACCATTGGTGGTGGTCCACTCAACGACCAAGCCGTACAAACATTGATTGATTACATGAAGTCGATTCAGATTCCACGCGAGAACTGCACCGACCCTGAAGCCGATGCTCGTACGTGTAGTGATGGATCATTGCCGGCAGATGTCAACAAGGAAATTGTTGGCGAAGCAGAACGTTTAGTTGCCAACGGAACATACGGTTCTTTGGGAGAGGCCTTGTTCAATCTTGATACCGCTGGTGGAGCGTACTCATGCGCTCGTTGCCACACCAAGGGATGGTCATATGGTGATCCGCAAGTTACCGGTGGTGGTGCACTTGGACCAAACCTCACTGGTGGCTCGTCAGTTCGTCAATTCCCTAGCAAAGCCGACATGATTGCGTTCTTGAAGAACGGATCAGAGCTTGGAAAGCGCTACGGCGAACAGGGTCAAGGCAGCGGCAAGATGCCTGGCTTTGGCAATGTCTACACCGACGAGCAAATCGAAGCCATCGTCAACTACGTGCGGAGTTTGTAATGCTTACTTCTTTGTTAGCGGTTAGCTGGGAGCCCGAAATTCGTGGCATTCTCGTTGTTCTTGTCATGGTCGGTGTACTCATTGGTGGCACCTATCTCATCGTTGGCACCAACCTTGGTGCGCGTGTTGGTTTCATGGTCGTCATGGCGGGACTTGCCGGATGGATGATGTCGATGGGCGGTATTTGGTGGGTCTACGGAATTGGTCTCCAAGGTGAACTGCCTTCGTGGCAACCAAACGATCCCATTGCAATCGTGCGTGATGCCAACTTCATGGATGATGCAGAGGTGCTTGAGACACCAGTAAAGGTCGATGGCATGTCAAGTGTCGAGTCCTCTAGTGCTGTCTCCGAACAACTGCAAGCAGAAGGTTGGTTGAAACTTGATGAAGCCGACCCACGTCGCGCTCAAGCAATTTCTTCAGCCGATGAAATTCTTCAAGTTGAAGCGGGAGAATTCGAAGCCGGCGAGTACGTCGCAGTTGATGTGTTCGACAAGGGTGGCGAGCGTTATCCAAAGATCAACGATTCACTCGACTTCATTGCATTCTGGCACGCGCCTCACTACTCAATTGTCGAGGTTGCTCCTGTCATTCCACAGCGCGCCGAACCAGGTCGTGCACCGGCTCGTCCGGTGATTGATGAATCTCAACCACGTGAATACGTTGTGATGATCCGCGACTTGGGGAACAAGCGACAACCAGCGATGTTCATCACGCTCGGATCTGCCGTGATCTTCGGCATGTTCTGCGTGTTGTTGCATCGTCGCGATCGCATCGTTTCGGAAAATCGCCAACTCACTGCCGCAAAGAACTGAGCCATGGGCCAGTACCTGCCGATCCTTGCATTGACCGTACTGGCCATCCTTTTTGCTGTTGTTAGTTTTGCGTTATCACACCTCATCGCCCCACGTCGTCCAAGTAGTGCAAAAGAAGCACCATACGAATGTGGAATCGTTCCCAGCCGTGACAATCCTCAACGTTTTCCCGTCAGTTTCTATGTGGTCGCGATGCTCTTCATCATGTTCGACATCGAGTTGATCTTTGCCTTTCCATACGCAGTTGATTCTGAATTTCTCGGGACATTCGGCTTTTTTGAAATGGTCGCTTTTAGCGCCGTGTTCTTCATTGCTTTTGTCTACATGGTTGCTCGTGGTGCACTGGAATGGGGACCAATCCAGAAAGCTGTTCGCACGTCGCAACCACTCGCCGCTACAAACACACAGCGTGAATCTGTACGCGTTGTTGGTCACGAAGGACGTGAGCTAGATACAAACGAGGCGGCATAGCAATGACTGTTGCACGCAATGTTCTTGATGATGGTCTTGCTGGCCTCAACCACAACTTTCTCACTGGCCGTATTGAAGACGTAGTGAAATGGGCGCGTTCGCGCTCCAGTTGGGGTGCGACGTTTGGGCTCGCATGTTGTGCACTTGAAATGATGGCGACCGGCACCGCGCACTATGACCTTGCGCGTTTTGGGATGGAAGTATTCCGTGCTTCTCCGCGCCAGGCCGATATCATGATTGTGGCTGGTCGCGTGAGTCAGAAGATGGCGCCGGTGTTGCGCCAGGTGTACGACCAAATGATGGAACCCAAGTGGGTTATCTCCATGGGCGTATGTGCATCATCTGGTGGCATGTTTAATAACTACGCAATTGTGCAAGGTGTCGATCAAATTGTTCCTGTCGATGTGTACGCGCCTGGTTGTCCTCCTACACCGGAGACATTGATCCACGCGATCGAAACATTGCACCAACTCATCGAAGACGGCGAAATCATGAAACGCCGTGCGGCAACAGGTCAGGGCGCCAACGTTCACATTCATGAAGTCTCTGCTGGTGCTTCATCGTTCCCGCTCACTATCGGAAATCGCTGATCATGTCAGACGAGCAAATGGATACGGCTGTCTCTGAACAGGTTCCTGCAGAACAATTGCACGGTTGTCCTGTGGTCTATTCGCGAGGTCAAAAGGTTTTGCTTGTTACTCGTGAAGCGTATGTAAAAATAGTGAAAGCACTTCTCGACGAATCTTTTGAAGTGTGCGCAGATCTCACGGCTGTCGATTACTTACTCATGCCACAACGACAAGTCGGCGCTGGTATTGCACCAGAGCGATTTGAAGTAGTTGTGAATTTGCTGTCTCTTGAAAAGCGTGAGCGGATCCGCCTCCGCATTCAAGTCCCAGAAGACGATGCTGCAGTCGATTCGCTTTTCGAGATTCATCCAGGAACAGAAGCATTCGAACGTGAAGTCTTCGACATGTTCGGAATTCGTTTCAACGCACACCCCGACCTCACTCGCATATTGATGCCTGAGGATTGGGACGGTCATCCATTGCGCAAGGACTACGCAACAGCGCGCATTCCCGTGCAGTTCAAAGGTTCGCCGTCATGAGCACCATTGAAGATCGTCCCGTAGTAGCAGCTGGCACCGATGAGGGTGGTCAGGAAATGACCACGCGCAGTCAGCAGACTGCAAAAGAATTGCTGCGCGAAGTAGGTGCGGTACTTCGCATGAGCGAAGCTGAAGCCGCCGCACTTGCCGACGTTCAAGACGACCCAGATGAAGATCAAACAATGATCATCAACATGGGTCCTCAGCATCCAAGTACTCATGGTGTGTTACGTCTCATGTTGGAGCTACAGGGCGAAACCGTTCTTCGTTGCAAGCCCATCATTGGCTACTTGCACACCGGCATGGAAAAGACCGGCGAAGAATTGTCGTATATGCAAGGCGGTACCAATGTCACCCGCATGGATTATGCGTCGCCTCTAAACAATGAACTCGTGTTTTCATTAGCGGTCGAAAAACTTCTGGGCATCGACGGCGATATTCCCGAGCGCGCCACATGGATGCGCATGTTGTTGTCAGAAATGAATCGCATGAGTAGCCACTTGCTCTTCCTTGCTACAAACGGCATGGACATTGGTGCGGTGTCAATGATGCTCTATGGCTTCCGCGAGCGCGAAGAAGTATTGCGTTTCTTCCAGAAAGTCACTGGTTTGCGCATGAACCATAACTTCATCCGCCCTGGTGGACTTGCTGCAGACCTCCCACCAGGTTGGCGTGATGATGTTCTCGAAATTCTTGGAAATTTGCCGGTGCGCCTTGATGAGTATGAAGTGTTGCTCACCGGTCAGCCCATTTTCCGCGAACGTTTGCAAGGCGTTGGTGTTATCACAACAAAAGAGGCACTTGCGCTTGGAGCAACCGGGCCGATCTTGCGTTCCACCGGTGTGGCGTGGGACTTGCGTCGCGACATGCCATATCTAAATTACGACCAAGTCGAGTTTGATGTGCTCATCGGTTCCTATGGTGATGCGTACGATCGTTATTCCATTCGCCTCAACGAAATTCGCGAATCAATCCGCATTGTGCATCAGATCCTCGACAAGATGCCGGCGGGTGACTATCGCATTCAAGATAAGAAAGTCACGCCACCACCACGTGCGCGAATCGATGAGTCGATGGAAGCACTCATTCACCACTTCAAGATCTTCACTGAAGGTTTCAAAGTCCCAGAAGGCGAAGTGTATGTGAGTATCGAAAGTCCACGCGGTGAGATTGGTTGTTATATCGTGAGTGATGGTTCTTCTCATCCATACCGCATGCGCATACGACCACCATCTTTTGTAAACATTCAAACATTGCCGCACATGATGCGTGGCGGGTTAGTTGCAGACGCTGTCGCTGTGATTTCATCTGTTGACCCAGTTCTTGGAGAGGTAGACCGATGAGCAAACTCACTGATGCAAATGTCACTCTCGCTAACGAGATCATCTCTCGGTACCCACGCAGAAAGTCTGCACTGGTGCCGTTATTGCATCTCGCGCAAGAACAAGATGGTTATGTTGCTCGCGACGCAATGAAACACATCGCCGAACTTGTGGGTGTCACTCCCGCAGAAGTGTTGGGAACTGCCACTTTCTACGAGATGTTCAAGTTTGAACCCGTTGGTCGTTATGTGATCAACATCTGCGACACATTGTCGTGTTCACGTTGTGGCTCAGGCGAGTTGATTCATCACGCTGAAGAGAAACTCGGCATCAAAGCCGGTAGCACCACTGACGATGGCATGTTCACTATTGAGCACGCCGAGTGTCAGGCTGCCTGCACAGAGGCACCTGTATTGCAAGTGAACTACCGTTACCGCTTCCGCGTGACACCAGAGAAGTTCGACCAACTCGTTGATGATCTTCGTGCTGGAAAGTTCGCAGACGAAATTCCTCAACATGGAACGTTGGCGCGTGTACGTCAGCACATTCCAGCTGATCGCGGCGTCGGCGTTACGTCTCCAGAAGAAGTGAACCAAGCACCCGAATGGTTCGACGGAAAGCCAGCACTATGACACGCACATTTCCGTATGCAGCAGGTTTCGTAGAAGGCGATCGTCCAAAGATTGTCACATCACGTTTTGAATACGAAGATTCCTACACTCTCGAGCGCTTCCTTGCCACCGATGGTTACAAGGGAATTCGCGCGGCGTTGTCACAACCATCTGGTGACGTGCATGAGGAAGTACGGAAGGCAACCGTTCTCGGTCGTGGTGGTGCGGGATTCCCCGCAGGCACCAAGTGGGGACTGACGCCACAAGAAGTGTGGCCGCGGTATCTCGTCGTGAATGGTGACGAAAGTGAACCAGGCACGTACAAAGACCGCTTGTTAATGGAGCGTGATCCGCATCAATTGATTGAAGGCTGTCTTATTGCGTGTTATGCAGCCGGACTATCGCAGTGTTTCTTGTACATCCGTGGCGAAATGGCAGTTGCTCAAGAACGCGTAGCTGCAGCGCTGAATGAAGCGTATGCAGCTGGTTATGTTGGCAAAAACATTTTGGGATCGCGTTTCTCACTCGACATCGTGCTGCACTGGGGTGCTGGTGCGTATGTGGTGGGTGAGGAAACAGCGTTGATTGAAAGTCTTGAGGGTAATCGTGGAATGCCTCGACTCAAGCCACCGTATTTCCCTGCGGCAAACGGTTTGTACGGGCAACCAACGATCGTGAACAACGTCGAGACATTGGCAAACCTGCCGTGGATCATGTGCAACAGCGCCGATGCATACACAGCAATCGGTACTCCAACGTCTCCTGGTACGCGCATGGTTGCGGTATCTGGTGACGTACGTCGTCCTGGAGTGTTCGAAATAGTGAATGGCACCACCACATTTCGTGACTTGTTGTTTGGTGAAGATTTCTGTGGTGGCATGAAAGAGGGCCGCACGCTGAAAGCTTTTGTACCCGGTGGCGGATCAGCACCGTGGTTCACTGAAGACCAACTCGATCTTCCTTTTGAAGCAAGTCAGGTTGGTCCTGCTGGTTCAATGCTTGGATCAGGAGCCGTCATGGTGATGGATGACACCACTGACATTCCGTATGCTGCTCTTACATTGACTCGTTTTTACGCTCACGAATCGTGTGGTAAGTGCACACCGTGTCGTGAAGGTGGCACGTGGCTTGAACGCATTCTCACCCGCGTCGTGAACGGCAACGGCACAGATGCCGACCTTGCACAGTTGAAAGAAGTGGGCGAGTCGATCTGTCCGGGTGATTTCCCGCACGCGTCAAGTGAGCGCTTAGGTTTGTCAGCAACCCCGTTCCCATACAAGATGAACACCATCTGTTTCGTTGGTCCATCCGCATATGTTCCAGTGCATTCAGCACTGACCTTGTTCCCAGAGGAATTTGAATCGCGCGTTACTCGTCGCATTTCAATTCCGGTTACTGCAGTTGGGGTAGGCGAATGAGCACTACAGAGTCACACCCCGAAAACCAAGCACAGGTCGATCCCAACGCGGTGAACATCACCATCAATGATGCTCCCATCGTTGCGCGCAAAGGCGAGATGATCATTGCTGCTGCTGATCGCACCGATGATTTCATTCCACGTTTTTGTTACCACCCACGAATGAAGCCCGTTGGCATGTGTCGTCAGTGTCTCGTTGAGATCGACACGCCACGTGGACCGATGATGGTTGTGTCATGCATGACGCCCGTGACTGAAGGCCAAGTGGTGCGCACCGCAACTGATCAGGTGAAGCGTGCACAAGAAGGCATGATCGAGTTACTTCTTGCGAATCACCCACTTGATTGTCCGGTGTGCGACAAGGGTGGCGAATGTCCGCTACAGGATCAGGCGTTTAGTCATGGCCCTGGTGAGAGTCGTTACGTTGAAGAAAAGCGTCACTACGAAAAGCCAATTCCAATTAGCGACCTGGTATTTCTCGACCGCGAACGCTGCATCTTGTGTGATCGCTGTACGCGCTTTGCAAGTGATGTCGCAGGTGATCCACTAATTAGTTTCACTCATCGTGGAAACAACACCCAAGTGCTGACTTTCCCAGACGAGCCTTTTGCGTCCTACTTCTCTGGTAACACGGTTCAGATCTGTCCAGTCGGTGCGCTCACAGCACAGCCGTATCGTTTCAAGGCCCGTCCATGGGATCTCGAACAGCGTGAAAGCACATGCACGTCGTGTTCAGTTGGTTGTCGCATCGTGGTGCAATCAAGTCGCGATGAAGTATTGCGTTATCAAGGCGTCGATAGCGATCCCGTCAACTGGGGCTGGTTGTGCGACCGCGGCCGTTTCAATTTCCAATCAGTGAATTCACCAGATCGTCTCACGACTCCATTGATTCGTCGTGGCGACAATCTCGAAGAAACATCGTGGTCTGAAGCTCTTGAAGTTGTTGCACGCACACTTCGTATGGCGTCTGGTTCATCTGTTGCGATCTTGGGTGGTGCTCGCGGCACCAATGAAGATGCCTATGCGTGGGCACAGCTTGCAGATGCACTCGGTATTTCTATGCGTGATGCACAAATGGATGATGGATTGCCCGCACGCATCTTCTCGTATCCCGGAGCAACAATTGGTTCAACATGTGCTTCGCACACGGTTGTATTGATGTCGCCCGACATCAAAGAAGAACTGCCAGTGTTGTATCTGCGATTGCGTGATGCAGTACAAAACAAGGGCGTCAAGATCATTGAATTGTCTACTCATGACACTGGCATGACCCCGTACACATGGAAGTCATTGCGTTTTGAGCCTGGTCACAGCGCTGAGGCCGTTCGCGCAATGTTGAATGACACCGACGTTGCTAGTCAGATCGCCAGCGGCGATATCACTGTTGTTGCTGGTCGGGGCAACCTGGCTGAAAATAGTGAACTCGCGATGGCGGGCGTCGATGCGTTGTTATCGGCTGTACCTAACGCAAAAGTTCTTCCTGTTCTGCGCCGTGGAAATGTGCGCGGTGCACTTGCTCTTGGTTTGGCTCCACGTTCGGGCCTCGATGCCGCAAACATTCTTGAAGCATCAGCAAATGGCAAAGTAGATTGCCTCATTCTTCTTGGCGCAGACCCAATGACCGATGTGCCAGACACCGATCTTGCGCGTCGGGGAATCGCTGGTGCACGATTCGTTGTTTCTGTCGATACCACTTTGTCGACGTCTACTCAGCATGCCGATGTTGTGTTGCCTGCTGCTGCATTTGCAGAAAAAGCAGGCACCACCACAAACCTCGAGGGTCGCGTCACTGATGTCACCCAACAGATCACCGCCAGCGGAACATCGCGTCCCGATTGGATGATTGCTGTCGAGCTTGCATACATGCTTGATCATGATCTTGGAGTCATGTCACTTGAAGAAGTGCAACAGCACCTGAAGAAAGACATGCCTGCATTTGCCGCGGTTGCTACTTCGGTACAAGTACGCCGTGACGGTGTCGTCATATCACTGCCTCTTACAAGCGAATCTGCTGCGACCCCTGCAGTAGCAGAGAAAAAGTCGTATGAGTTCCGTTTAATCGTTGGTCGCAAGATGTATGACAACGCTGTGAGCACTGCAACAAGTCCATCACTTACGAACTTGGCGCCAGGTGCTGCTGCATTTGTTCACCCGCTAGATCTTGAACGTGTAGGCACGCACGAAGGCGCCACTGTTCGCATTGGCAATGATGCAAGCACAGTGGTGTTGCCAATTCATGCTGCCGAGTGGGTTTCTCGATCAACCGTGTTTGTCCCGTTCAATCAACCAGGCGTTGATGTTCGCGAACTGATTCGTCATGGTCAGTCCGTGACCGACGTTCGAATCGAGACGATGTCGTGATGAGCGCCATTCAGTCCGTACTCGTGGGTCTCGATCCACTGCTCACCGGATACGTCTGGGGAACGCCACTTTTCATTGTGATTCTCAAAGTCTTGGTGGTGTTTGTTGTTGGACTTGTTGCCACGATGCTCATGGTGTGGTTTGAACGCAAGGTTGTTGCGGGCATGCAAAATCGCGTTGGACCGAATAAGGCAGGTCCGTTTGGACTTTTGCAAACACTCGCCGACGGCACCAAGTTGCTCTTGAAAGAAGATCTGATTCCAAGCAAAGCAGATCGTTTTGTTTTTCGTCTTGCGCCATACCTTGCGTTAGTTCCAGCGTTTCTCACCTTCGCAGTGATCCCCCTTGGCGGTGATTTCCGTGAGGGAAAAGACGGCATGGTGACGTGGTTTGGGCATGAAACGCGCGTCCAACTCGCTGATCCTTCAATGGGAATTTTGTTTGCCTTAGCTATTTCATCAATAGCGGTATACGGCGTGATGTTGGCTGGTTGGTCGAGCGGTTCGAAGTACCCATTGCTGGGATCCGTTCGCGCATCCGCACAGATGGTGAGCTACGAAGCGGCGCTTGGTTTGTCTGTCGCAGCTGTGGTCTTAGTTGCCGGCACATTGTCAACGAGTGGCATCGTTGCTGGTCAACAAACGTTGGGCGATTGGAACTTGCTGGCCACAGGTGTTATTCCATTTTTCATTTTCATGATCGCTGCAACGGCTGAGTTGAACCGTCCTCCATTTGACTTGGTGGAAGCAGAACAAGAACTTGTTGGTGGTTTCAGCACCGAATACGCGTCATTGCGTTTTGCCTTGTTCTTCCTTGCTGAATTTATGCACACCATCACGATGTCGGCTCTCATCGTCACACTGTTCTTCGGTGGTCCACAGCCCATCGCAATTGGAGACACCACTCTCGACATACCGCTTATTCCAAACGGTCTTGAAGGCACAGTGTGGTTGCTCTTGAAGGTGCTTGTCTTCTTGTACATCTACGTATGGATTCGTGCGTCATTGCCACGTTTCCGTTACGACCAACTAATGAATCTTGGCTGGAAATTGTTGATCCCTGCATCACTTGGATGGTTTATGTTGCTCGCCGCTCAGCGTGTTGGCGACGCAGCCGGATGGGACACAGTTGTAGTCACCATAGTGACTGCGCTGGTGTTGATTGCTGGCTACGGCTTGCTCACATGGGCCTCAAAGACCGCCCGTGATGAAAGAGCCAAGTATGGAGCGAGGTTCTAGTCATGGGTTACTTCGGAGGTTTTCTCGTTACGTTGCGTCAACAAGGGGCGCGCAACAAAGTCACCACTGAATATTCAGGTGGACGCGTCTTTCGTCGTAAGAAGAAAGACACAAAAGATCAAAAGATCGAAAAGCCCGAACGTTTGCACGGTCGCCATGTCTTGAATCGTTATGAAGATGGCATGGAAAAGTGCATCGGTTGTGAGTTGTGCGCTGGCGTGTGTCCAGCCCGTTGCATCTACGTGCGTGGACAAGACAACGACCCGATGAATCCCACCTCGCCCGGTGAGCGATTTGGTTTCATTTACGAGATCAACTATCTCCGTTGCATTCACTGCGATCTCTGCGTCGAGGCATGCCCTACTGAAGCCATTACCGAAACCAAGTTGTTCGAGTTTTCATTCACGAACCGGCAAGATGCGATTTACACCAAGAATGATCTTCTTGTAGGTGACGATGGCATGCCACAGCATCTTCCGTGGGAAGACTGGCGCCCTGGCGAAGATATGAATACCTCCGGGTGGATGCGTGCTACTGCGCCCGCAGGTGACGCCACATTTGAAGGCGTTGTGTCGTGGAGTGGCGAACTTGGTTATGGCGTGCGCGCGCCTGAACCCGACCAGACAGAACGTGATCGTGGTGAAGAACCTCAAAACTCAGACCACGACGGAGGACATCACTGATGGAGCTCGTCGTATTCATTGGCGCGGCAATCATGATTCTTGCCGGAGCTATCGGAGTAGTCACGCGTAGTAATCCGGTGCATGCTGCTCTCAGCATGGTGTTATCGCTTTTCGGTATCGCGGTGTTGTTTGTTGCTCAAAGCGCGCACTTCCTCGCAGCCGTACAGGTCATCGTGTACGCCGGCGCAATTGTTGTTCTCTTTCTCTTTGTCATCATGCTGCTGGGTGTAGATCAGGCGGAAAACCTGTCAATTGAACCCATTCGTATTCAGCGACCTTTAGCCATCATCGTGAGTGCGGCAATTGTTGGTCTCATTGGCGCGGCAATTGTGCAGGCCGAAGACGCTGTACAAATGCGCGGAAATGGAATCGCAATTCCTGATGTCGAAAATCCCGATGCAAATGTTCGCGAAATTGCCCGCTCAATCTTTGGTGACTATGTATTCGCTTTCGAGTTGACATCAGTTCTGCTTCTTGTCGCAGTGGTTGCAACTGTCATGATGTCACGTCGTATGAAAAAGACTGATGCCGAGGTAGCGAAGTGATCAGCCTCATCGCTGCCATTGAACCCACCACAACGTGGTACTTGCTTCTTGCAGCCGCACTGTTTGGTATCGGAACGCTCGGTGTAATGGTGCGTCGCAATCCGCTCATTATTTTCATGTGCATCGAGCTCATGTTGAATGCGGTCAACCTCACATTCGTGGCTCTTGCAACGTCTATCGGCAACATCGATGGCCAAACTGCTGTCTTCTTTGTGCTGGTAGTTGCCGCAGCCGAAGTAGTCGTCGGACTAGGAATCATTGTTTCGATCATGCGCCGTCGCACCGGTGCCACCGTCGATGATCTATCGGTGTTGAAGGGATAACACTCATGATGGACCTCGCCTGGCTTATCCCTGCATTTCCGCTGGCCGGATTTCTGCTGATCTTCTTATTTGGGCGCAAACTCGGTGAACCATTCGCCGGAGTGGTCGCCACATTGATGACAGCTGCGGCTTTTGTTGTCACGGCATTCGTCTATCTCGATATGGTGACTAGCCCAGAAGCAGAACGCACAAGTGTCATCAACTTGTTCTCATGGGTTCCAGTAGCCAATCTTCAGGTAGATCTCGCATTTTTAATCGACCCATTAAGTATCACGATGGCTTTGTTCGTCACAGGTATTGGTTCGCTCATTCATTTGTATGCGATTGGCTACATGCACGGAGATCCGAAGTTTTCAAAGTTCTTCTTGTACCTGAACCTGTTTGTTTTCTCCATGCTCATGCTGGTGATGGGTGAGAACCTGCTCGTAACTTTCCTTGGGTGGGAAGGCGTGGGTGCCTGTTCGTACTTCCTCATCTCTTTCTGGCACACGCGCGATTCCGCTGCAACCGCAGGAAAGAAAGCTTTTGTCACCAACCGCGTTGGTGATTGGGGCGTCATGATGGCGATGTTCCTTGGCTTTGGTGCTGTTGGGACGTTGTCGTATCAAGCAATGAACAACGCGGCCACAACCGGCGCATTGGCACCAGTGACTGCCACAGCCATTGCACTTATGTTGTTCATTGGTGCAGTTGGTAAGAGTGCGCAATTGCCTTTGTATTTCTGGCTTCCCGATGCAATGGAAGGACCAACGCCAGTATCTGCTCTTATTCACGCCGCAACAATGGTGACCTCGGGCGTGTTTTTGCTGACTCGTACAAGTCCGATCCTTGCGGTTGCATATGAGTGGGCTCCAACAATCATTGCTGTCGTTGGAGCAGTCACAGCTTTGTATGCCGCCACCATCGCTGTTGCGCAGACCGACATCAAGAAAGTGTTGGCATACAGCACCGTGTCACAACTTGGCTTCATGTTTTTGGCTATCGGTTCTGGCGCCTACGTTGCTGCAATTTTCCACATGATCACGCACGCGTTCTTTAAAGCGCTGCTATTCCTTGGTTCTGGTTCTGTTATTCACGGGATGCATCACGAACAAGACATGCGTCGTATGGGCGCTTTACGCAAGTTGATGCCAGTTACTGCGTTCACTTTCATCATCGGTTGGCTTGCGATTGCCGGCGTGCCTCCGTTTGCCGGTTTTTGGTCAAAAGACGAAGTACTACTGTTTGCATTTGCGAATAATCGTTTTCTGTATGTGATCGGACTTGTCACCGCACTACTCACCGCGTACTACATGACACGCCAAGTCATCATGGTGTTCTTTGGTGAAGCACGTTGGCATGACCACAGTGAAGAGAACGGCGCACACGGTGATCACACCCCGCACGAGAGTCCATTCACCATGTTGACGCCACTCATCGTGTTGTCGGTTCTATCTATTGCGGGTGGCGTATTGCAGTTGCCATTTAGTAAGTCCACGCACTTCCTTGAACACTGGTTACACCCAGTGATCAAAGACAGCGAAGTACACATTGACGGAACATGGGCATACGACAACAAGTGGCTCCTTATGGGAGTGGCGATCGTTGTGGCAACGGCCGGAATCGTCTTGTCTGTTCTTGTCTATTCCAAGAAGAAAATCACAGCCGTCGAGCCCGCCATCCTCGAGCAGGGTTGGTACTACGACAAAGCAGTTTCCTCATTTGTCGGTGGTCCCGGAAAAACAGCATTCTCGGCAGTCACCATGTTTGATGCCAAAGTTGTCGACGGCGCCGTGAACGGCAGCGGAATCGGTGTGCGTTCACTGAGTGGTCTGATGCGCAAACTACAAACAGGCATGGTTCGTTCGTACACAGTGATCATCGGAATTGGCGTTATAGCAATTCTTGTGTGGTTCTTCGTGAGGGGAGTGATCTGATGCTCCTTCAAGCCGCCGAATCATCAACGGAACAGTCAATACCGTTTCCTATTCTCACCGCGTTGATTTTGGTGCCATTGATTGGCGCCTTCGTCACCATCTTTATCAGCAATCGCCGTCCAGAGTGGGTGAAGTTGTCAGCAGCACTTTTCAGTGTCACAACCGCTGGCATGTCGATTTGGTTACTGGCCAAGTTCACAACCAGTGATGCCGGATTCCAATTTGTCTCTCGGCACGAGTGGATTGATAGTTGGGGTATTTCCTGGCACATCGGTGTTGACGGTATTTCGCTCTTTCTCGTAGTACTGACCGGATTGTTGTTCCCACTCGTTATTTTGGGGATTGATCCGCACCACGACGAAAAGCGTTACCTCGGTTGGATGTTGTTGCTTGAAGCAGGCGTGATGGGAAGTTTCCTCAGCCTCGATCTCTTCTTGTTCTTTATCTTCTTTGAAATTGTTTTGGTACCGATGTATTTCCTCATCGGTGGTTGGGGATACGACAAACGCATTTACGCTGCGACCAAGTTCTTCCTGTACACCATGTTTGGTTCGGCATTCATGCTGGTGGGCATCATCGCTACCGCAGTACTTGCCCGTCGCGACCTCGGCTATCTCACATTCGACCTTGTCGACATCGCAGAGAATGCCAATTTCGCGGTGAACACCGGGCGTTGGTTGTTCCTTGCCTTCGCGATTGCCTTTGCGGTGAAGGTTCCGCTGTTCCCACTGCACACGTGGTTGCCCGACGCACACACGCAAGCGCCAACTGGCGGGTCAGTGATCTTGGCCGGAGTGTTGCTGAAGTTGGGAACCTATGGCTTCTTGCGGTTTGGTTTGTATTTGTTCCCCGAAGCATCAGTGTGGTTTAAGCCCGTGATGTTCACACTCGCCACAATTGGCATCATCTACGGTGCGATCGCAGCCACGATGCAGACCGACTTGAAGCGACTTGTGGCGTACTCGTCAGTGGCTCACCTTGGTTTCATTGTGCTCGGAACATTCGCACTTACCGATCAGGCAGTAAGCGGTGGCGTGTTGCAGATGATCAACCACGGTATTTCAACTGGCGCTTTGTTCTTGTTGGTCGGCATGATCTACGAACGTCGTCATACTCGTGCTATTGCTGAGCTTCGCGGTATCCAATCAGTTGCACCTATTTTTTCTGCTGCGTTCATGATCGTGATGTTGTCGTCAATCGGTGTTCCTGGTTTAAACGGCTTTGTTGGCGAATTCCTCATACTTATCGGCTCATTTGAAACAGCTCGTTGGTGGACAGTGGTCGCTGCAACCGGAGTGATCTTGGCTGCCTTGTACTTACTGTGGGCGTACCAGCGTGTATTTCATGGTGAACCCGACGAAGCAAACTCATCGTTCCCGGAACTTCGTCCAAAGGAAGCAGCACTTCTTCTCGTGTTCATTGCCGGAATCATTTTCAATGGTGTGTATCCAAAGCCGATGCTCGATCGCATTAACCCTGCTGTCGACAAACTCATCACCCATGTTGAGGAGCGTTCTGATTATTCGCGTCCCGCGCCTGTTGTGTACGAAATAAAGGACACCGGTTACGACAAAGAGAGCAAAGACAACAAAGACAGCAAAGAAGGTGATCACTAATGAACGCGATCATTGCTGAAACACTTGTTGCGCCGAGCATCCCGTGGGTCGACCTCACTCCACTTCTCATTTTGTTGGGTGGTGCATCGTTCCTTCTTCTTGCCGGCTCGCTTGTGCCACGTTGGCCACGCGGTGGGTATGCAGTGGTTGCTGCCGGTTCTGCAATTGCGGCTGCGATCATGTCAATGATCAAGTGGAACAACCTTGGTTATGACCCTGCCGAATCTGTTTTGTCTGGGGCAATCAACATTGATCGTTTTGCAGTGTTTGGTTGGATCACTATCTCTATTGCAATAGTTCTGGTGTCATTTATTACACACGACTATCTCGTGCGCGAAGATCAAGATGGTCCCGAGGTGTATGCGTTGTATCTCACAGCTGCTATCGGTGGATATGTGATGACAGCCGCCGGTGATCTCATTGTGTTGTTCCTCGGTCTGGAAATCTTGAGCTTGTCGCTGTACATCCTTGCGGCTAGTAACCGTCGCCGTGAAGAAAGCCAAGAAGCGGGTCTGAAGTACTTCATTCTTGGCGGTTTCTCATCTGCATTTTTGCTGTATGGCATCGCTCTTCTCTACGGAGCCACCGGCACCACCAAGTTGGATGGTATCGCCACAGTGCTAAATGAAACCGTGTCGGTCCAGCGCGTCGATGCGCTCTTGCTCATTGGTATTGCGCTGCTACTTGTTGGACTCGCGTTCAAAATCGCTGCAGTGCCATTTCATGTATGGACGCCCGATGTGTATCAAGGCTCACCATCACCCGTTACCGCGTTTATGGCATCAGCCGGCAAGGTTGCAGCATTCGCAGCGCTTCTTCGCATTTTGGTGACCGCACTCGAACGTCGTGTTGACGACTGGCGCCCAGTGATCTGGGTGCTCGCCGTACTGACGATGGTGATTGGCTCGATTCTTGCTGTCGTGCAAACCGATGTGAAGCGCATGCTTGCGTTTTCTTCAATCAGCCACGCGGGCTTCTTATTGATTGGTGTTGAAGCCGCTGGTCACGTTGGCGATACAAACGGCTTGCCATCAACAATGACCTACCTCATGTTGTACACCGTCATGGTGATCGGATCATTTGCTGTTGTCACAGTTGTGGCTGCAGATCGCAATGGTGGAACATCACTCACCGACATGCGTGGGATTGGAAAGAATCGTCCGGCACTTGCACTTGCATTTACTGTCTTTTTGCTCGCTCAAGCCGGCGTTCCGCTCACCAGCGGATTCATTGCCAAATTTGGCGTGATTCAAGCAGCAGTAAAGGTTGATTCATATGCAATCGCAATCATTGCGATGCTGTCTGCTGTTGTTGGTGCGTTTGTGTACCTTCGCATCATCGTGTCGATGTGGTTGGAAGATTCAGATGATGTCCCTGCGGTTCGCGTGCCGTTCGCGAGTGGACTCGTGATTACAGCAGCAGTGATTTTCACCTTGTTAGTCGGAGTGTTCCCCAGCTGGCTCCTTGACGCAACGGATCTAGTGACTGCCGTGTATTCCGGTTAATTGCACCGGGTCCACTTCATAGCCAGCAGCGCGCGCCGCGGCCATCACTGTTTGACCGTGATCGGTTCCGCGCACTTCCAACACAACCTGTACACCTGTTTCACGCACGTGTAAGTCGACACCTTCACGCACGTGTTCTACTTCAATTAGGTTCGCACCGCTTTCAGCAAAGATTGTGAGAAGTCGTGCAAGTCCGCCAGGTCGATCCGAGATACGACAGAACACAATGAGTCTGCGTCCACGTTGTGTTTCATGTCGACGAATGAGGTTGGGAACAAGCCCAAGATCCACATTGCCACCCGATAACACCACACAAGTAGTTCCTTTTGATGCAGGTGCAACAGCACCGGTTAACAACGCAGATAGCCCGACAGCGCCGCCACCTTCGACATACAACTTTGAGCGATCCATGAGAAACACCATTGCGTCTGCAACTGAATCTTCATCAACGGTGACTACATGATCTACCCACTTTTCAATAAGTGGTTTAGTGATCTGCCCTGGTTTTTTCACCGCGATTCCATCGGCAAGCGTGGCGATCGGTCCGCTAGCTGGCTGCATTCCTGCATACGGCGCACAACTTGCTACCTGCACACCAACAACTACAACATCTGGCCGAGCTGACTTCAACGCAATTGCTGCGCCCGAGGTGAGACCTCCACCGCCAAGTGGAATAAGAACCAGCGAAACATCAGCGATGTCTTCTAATAGTTCAAGTCCGAGTGTGCCCTGTCCGGCAATGACATCGACATCATCAAATGGATGACAAAACACCATGTTGGCTTCTTGTGCTCGCTGTTGCGCAGCGATGATCGCATCATCAAGTGAATCACCGCCTTCAATTAACTCGGCACCGTATCCGCGGCATGCTTCCATCTTTGAGAGCGAGGCACCAGACGGAACAAAGATCTCGCACCGAACACCAAAATGTTTGGCGGCGAACGCGAGTGCTTGGGCGTGATTGCCGGCACTGCCCGCAGTGACTCCGTTTTTGGCTCGATCACCTAAACGCTGCAACTTGTTCATCGCCCCACGAATCTTGAACGACCCAGTACGTTGCAGATTTTCCGCCTTGAACACGATCGGTGCAGCGAAGTGATCAGACAGCGCCGCCGATTCGGTGATGGGGGTGTGCTTGATGATCCCCACCCCCGCGGTACGGGCAGCGACAATGTCGGCAACCGATACTTCTGCGGTGCCTCTTTCTTTGTCACTCATGCATCGCCTACGGTACTTCTGTGCGCGCGCTTCTTCTTGCTAATCGAAGTGACTGTGATCCAGGTCTTGTGGGGTCGGCCCTACGTGCCCGCGGCTATAGCTTCACCGAGTATCTACGTGAAGACCACGGCATCTGGTTGCCCGATGTTTCCCCCGAATCGGTGAGTCGGGCACTGATGGGAGCCGATGTGATTGTGGCCATGGGATCTGGCTGGTCGACCTATTGGCCCGCAGTTGCAGAGCCTGTTGCTAGCGAAGCCGCGCTCTTACGAGAGGCCCATCGGCGTGAGATTCCTGTGTTGGGTATTTGTTTCGGGGCACAAATGTTGTCCACAGCACTTGGGGGAACTGTGGACAAGACTCTGCACCCCGAGATCGGCTGGCACGAGGTGGAACCGACTGAAAGTTTCGCGGCACAGCGGACTCAGGGAATTTTGGGTCCCTGGATGCAGTGGCATTACGACCGTTTTTCGGTGCCTGACGGCTTTTCGCTTCTTGCCGCATCCCCGGCGGGACCCCAAATCATCCACCGTGACCGCTCCGTAGGTGTGCAATTTCACCCCGAAGCCAACGAATCAATCGTTGCACGGTGGTGCGAGGGCACCGGGGTCGACGAACTTGCAGCGCGCGGAATTGATCCCGTCGAATTATTGGAGCGCACCCGCACAGAGATGGCCACTGCCCCCCAGAGGTGCTCTGCTCTCGTCGACTGGTTCTTTGACGTCACTGTGTGACCGGGTTGTGCAACCCGCATGTGTGACCAAGACGACATCTCACAAAGGCACGAATGACGTGACGCGGCAGCTGCAAATTGTTTGCAGTTATAGGTGTCCGTGAAGTTGGGGGCTAGATAAGGCTCCGTAGTAGTTTTGTCCCGATGTCTGACTTTCTACGGTCATATCTCACAGTTGTGTGGTTCGCACTTGCGGCATTTCTCATTGCCTCATTGTTGCTCGGCGTGTCTGCGCTTTTGCGACCCAATAAACCGACGCGAGAAAAACTCCTTTCGTACGAGAGTGGCGTAGATCCAGTCGGCGACGGTTGGTCACAAAGCCAAGTGCGTTATTACGTGTTCGCACTGTTGTTCGTCATCTTCGACGTGGAAGCAGTTTTCATTTTCCCATGGGCCACACAGCTTGAGCGTTATGGCAGTTTTGGCCTCGTAGAAATGGGCGTATTTGTTGCAATTCTGTTCCTTGGTTTGATTTACGCATGGCGCAAGCGCGTCTTGCGTTGGGTGTAGTGCGGGAGAACTCATGGGACTTGTTGATCGTGGCCGCTTACCGAAGCCGTTGACGTCGTTGTTCAACCTTGGACGCTCATACAGCATGTGGGTGTACCAATGGGGACTCGCATGTTGCGCGATTGAAATGGGTGCAGCATTTGGTTCACCTCGTTATGACGTCATGCGCCTTGGTGTTATTCCCTTGCCTGCATCGCCCCGACAAGCAGACCTAGTTGTGATCTCTGGAACCGTCACCGACAAGATGGCTCCTGCGATCAAGCGTTTATACGAACAAATGCCAGAACCCAAATACGTGATCTCGATGGGTAGTTGTGCAAATTGTGGTGGTCCGTATTGGGATAGTTACTCAGTCACTAAAGGTGTCGACCAAATTATTCCTGTTGACGTGTACGTACCTGGTTGTCCTCCTCGTCCGGAAGCATTGCTTGAGGGCATTGTGATGTTGCAACAGCGCATCAAGAACGAAGACATGGGTGCACGTTGGCGTGGCGAAGGAAGCAAGCCAATGGTTTCAAAATCTGCAGCACATGTAGATGGCGAATCAGCAGAGCAGGGAGGTGTTCCCGTTGTCGTCCAGCACTGACACCGAATCAACTCCGATTGTCGACACCGTGCGCGAAGAAGCGCTCGCGCGTCTGTTGAGCGCACTTGGCGACGCAGTGATCGACTCGCTGATGAAGCCAGGCGACGACATTTGGATTCGTGTGCGTACCGACGCATGGCGACGCACTGCAGAAGCCGCAAAAGTGGCTGGTTTTACCTACTTCTGTTATCTCTCTGCGATCGACTGGAAGCCTTCACCTTTCGGGAAAGGTGAAGAAGACCCCACCCAGCCAAAAGCCGAGATTGATCCCACCATTCGTCAGGGATACACAGGCGGTGACACACGTATACAGATGCTTGCGCGGTTAACCGAACCACACACTTCTATTGGTGTTCATTTCAAGTGCGATGTTCCCGACAATGCAGAAGTAGTTGAGTCGTGGGTGCCTGTTTTTGCGGGAGCCAATTGGCACGAACGCGAAACGTGGGAAATGTTTGGTATTTCATTTGCCGGTCATCCCGATCTTCGCCACATGTATTTGCCGATGGACTTTGAAGGTTTCCCATTACGCAAAGATTTCCCGTTGCTTGCACGCATTGTGAAGCCATGGCCAGGAATTGTCGATGTTGAACCATTGCCAGGTGATGGAGATGACGAGGAGAGTGAATCATGACGATGCTCGGAGATCGACAACAATTGGCCTACATCGCATCCCAAGCTGCTGATGCGCGTGTCAATGTTGAACTTGAAACAGAGGGTATGACCCTCAACATCGGGCCGCAGCACCCTGCAACGCACGGAACACTTCGCATCATTGCCCGTCTCGACGGTGAACAAGTGGTGTGGGCAGAGCCATCAGCCGGATACATGCACCGCGGTTACGAAAAACTCACCGAAGTTCGCACCTTCCCGCAAGTCACCGCTTTGGTCAACCGCATCGACTGGTTGGGCAGTTTTGCAAACGAAGTGCCGTTTATCTTGGCCGCCGAAAAGTTGATGGGTGTGGAAGCACCTGCTCGTGCACAACACATCCGCACCATTCTTTTTGAACTCTCGCGTATTGCAAACGTGTCACTGTTTTTGGGTGACCTTGGTGTGCAGATGGGTGCTGTTACTCCAGTGTTCATGGCGTTCCGCGATCGCGAATATGTGTTGAACCTTATTGAAGGTGCAACTGGTGGACGCTTCCACCCGAACTTCGACCGCATCGGTGGATTGAAAGATGATCTGCCAGCTGGTTGGATCGAGGAGACTCGCAACGTTGTGCGCAAATTACGCAACTTCTGCGATGAGATTGAAGATTTGTTGTTTGGCAATGAAATCTTTCAGTCACGCACACGAGGCATTGGTGTCATTCCAAAAGAAGTGGCATTGCAGTACGGCTTATCAGGTGCAAACCTTCGCGCAAGCGGAGTGGATTGGGACTTGCGTCGCGATCAGTCGCTTCCCATGGCATGGGACAAAGCTGACTGGAAAGTATGGACTCATCCAGACGGAGATTCGTTCGCGCGTTGCTGGATTCGTCTGCAAGAAACACGTGAATCATGCAAGATCGTTGAACAACTCATCGAGACCATCCCGTCTGGTCCGGTGATGACAAAAGTTCCAAAGATCATCAAAGTGCCAGAAGGCGAAGCATGGGTGTCGACCGAAAATCCACTCGGTGAAATGGGTTACTACGTTGTGTCCAAGGGCGACCTTGGTCCGTTCCGTGTGAAGATTCGTAGCGCATCGTTCAACAATATTTCAATCACACCATGGCTGTTGAAGGGTGTATACGTACCCGACATCATCACGATCTTGGCCTCGCTGTACTTCATCCTTGGAGACATTGATCGTTAATGACCGCAGCGCTTCTTGCTTCTGACCTGCCGTATTGGGTGCAGTCGATTCTCCGCGTTGTCGGAGGGCTCGTTGCTGTTCTCCTACCAGCAGGCACGATCGTGTATCTGTTCTTGTTCAAGATGATGTCGTTTATGCAGAGCCGTCTTGGACCAATGGAAGCTGGTCCGTACGGATCACTGCAGTTGTTTGCTGAAGTTGGTAAGTGGCTACAAAAAGAAGACATTCTCCCAGAGCGAGCAGACAAGTTCATCTTCCGTATTGCACCGCTTATTGTTCTGGCCTCAACGTTTTTGTTGGTTGTTGTTGTTCCATTTGGCCCTGATGCGTGGTTCACCAATTTTGAAACCGGATTGTTTTACGCACTAGCCGTCGGATCTATTTCGGTGCTTGGCATATTGATGGCTGGTTGGGCGAGCGCAAACAAGTACTCGTTACTTGGTGGTTTACGTGCTGCTGGTCAGCTGATCGCATACGAACTGCCAATGGTTCTTGCAGTTATCGGTGTTGTTATTCAGGCGGGCACCATGAACCTGCAACAGATCGTTGTTGCTCAAAATGCCGGATCAATGTTTGGGTGGGATGGTCTCGGTAATCCGTACGTTCTCACGCAATTTGTTGCGTTCGGCATTTTCATGATCGCGGTGCAAGCAGAACTCACGCAAACTCCATTCGACATGCCAATTGCTGAATCAGAACTCGTGTCCGGTTACATGACCGAGTATTCAGGTTTCCGATTCCTCATTTTCTTCATCGGTGAATATGCCACTGCTGGCGTATTTGCGATGATCGCATCAATTTTGTTCCTGGGCGGTTGGGGCGTCCCATTCGCATGGTTTGGCTGGACATCAATCGATGACATCGACAATTGGATGAACATCGTTGGTCCTCTTATTCTTTTCACCAAGATGATTGTTCTCGCGTTCTTCATGATGTGGGTGCGCTTTAGTTACCCGCGTTTCCGTGAAGATCAACTGCAGCGTTTCGCTTGGAAAGTTCTCATTCCGGTGTCACTCATCAACATCATGGTGACGGCAATCCTGAAAGTGGCAGTCTGATGGCAAAAGTTCCCGGTCTGATCAAAGGTCTCGGCGTCACGCTTGGCACGTTCAAGCGCACCGTGCAAAACGGCGCCGACACCGTGCAGTATCCGCACGAAAAAGAAAGCCCGCCAATTCGTGCTCGTGGTGTTATCGCATTGCACGAAGGAAACTGCACATCGTGCATGTTGTGTGCACGTTCGTGTCCCGATTGGTGTATTTACATTGAAGGCCACAAAGAGTTAGCGCCGCCCCGTCGCGCCGGTGGTGCACCGCGAAAAGTTAACAAACTTGATCGTTTCGACATCGATTACGCACTTTGCATGTATTGCGGTATTTGCGTTGAAGTGTGTCCGTTCGATGCGTTGTTCTGGAGCCCTGAGTATGAGTACTCAGAACCCCGCATTGCCGATTTGTTGCACGACAAAGTGAAGTTGGGCGAGTGGATGGAGACCGTTCCTGAAGCTCCAGATCTTGAAGCTGGCGCAGACAAGAAGGGCAAGAAGTAGATGATCGCATCTGACGTACTTGTTGCTCAGAACATTGGGTTTGGCATCATTGCTGCAGTGATGATTGTCGCCGCTTTGCGCGTTGTGACCTCTCGCAATGTTGTGCACGCTGCACTGTGGTTGGTGCTCGTTCTTGCAGGTATCGCGGCTCAGTACATCTTGTTGGCTGCTGAGTTTGTCGCTGTCACACAAGTTCTCGTCTACATCGGTGCTGTGATGGTGCTGTTTCTTTTCGGAACAATGCTCACCCGTGCACGTATTGGCGGCGAAACAAATCTCGATAACCACAACTGGTTTATCAGCATTCCGATTGCAGTGATTCTGCTTGCAGCGATGCTGTATGCGCTAGCCGATGGTTTTGGTAATGAGAAGTTGCCACAAGACACCACTCCCGTGAGCGTGCAGCAAGTATCGGACTCAATCTTTGGACCCTACTTGTTGCCGTTTTGGGCTCTGTCATTTGTGTTGTTAGCCGCCGTTATCGGCGCAATTGTTTTGGCACGGAAGGACTGATCACATGTTGCTGAATCAGTTCCTCTTTCTTGGTGCTGTCCTTTTTTGCATTGGCGTGTACGGCGTTATCACGCGTCGCAACGCTGTAATGGTGCTGATGTCGATTGAGCTCATTTTGAACTCTGTCAACATCAACCTCATCGCTTTCTCATTGCGAAACGGTTCGGTCGACGGACATGTGTTTGCCTTGTATGTCATCGCAGTTGCGGCGGCAGAAGTTGGTGTCGGATTGGCAATGGTCTTGCTGGTGTATCGCAACCGTCGATCCATCGCACTTGATGAACTCGCAGGGATGAAGGGCTAACCCCATGTTTGGTGCAGAGTCAACAGGCGTGGCAGAGCTCGTGCAAGCATCCGGGTGGTTCCTAGAGAACGCCTGGATCATTCCGATCATCCCTGCAGTTGCGTTCTTTTTAATCATCTTCTTTGGCAAGAAGATGCCAATGAAGGGCGCCGAGCTGGGCATTTTGTCGATGCTCGCAACGTTGTTTTTCTCTGCAATGGCGGGGTGGCAATGGATTGACGCGGTGAACTCCGCACCAGAGGGTGCTGCCATGGCGCCTGTCATCAAGTCGTGGACATGGTGGACTACTGGTGGTTTTGATTTCACCATTGGTCAGCACATGGACGGTTTGTCACTCACTGTTCTCATTGTTGTTGCATTCATTTCCACACTGGTGCAGATCTATTCGGTCGAATACCTACACGGCGATCGTCGCTACACACACTTCTTTGCAGCATTGACATTGTTCTCAGCGGGCATGATGAACATGGTTATTGCCGACAACATGTTGCAGCTCATCTTCGGATGGGAAATCATGGGTCTGTGTTCGTTCATGTTGATCGGACATTGGTGGGAAGATGGCGCCAATAGTCGCGCCGCGCTCAAAGCGTTCTTCACCACCCGCACCGGCGATGTCGGACTTCTCGTTGGTACCTCGGTGTTGTTCTTTGCGGCAAATGACTGGACACAAAAAACACTCGGTGTATCCGGTTTCTCCATTCGCGGCATCTCTGCGTGGGCACTGTCGGGCGATCCAAGCAGTGCAGCAATCACCGTTGCAGCAGTCGCATTGTTTATCGCATGTATTGGCAAGAGTGGTCAGTTCCCGCTTCACACATGGTTGCCAGACGCCATGGCTGGTCCAACCCCTGTTAGTTCGCTCCTTCACTCATCAACGATGGTTGTTGCTGGCGTGTTCTTGGTGGCACGTCTTTACCCAGTGTTCTGGGAAGGCCTCAACATCACCGGTTCAAGTTTCAACTTGATCGTGATAATTGGCGGTATCACAATCCTTATCGCAGCGGCACTTGCGTTCGTGCAAAACGACATCAAGAAGGTGCTCGCGTACTCAACTGTCAGCCAGTTGGGGTACATGATGATGGGTCTTGGCGCTGGTGCATGGTTGCCGGCGGTATTCCACATCTTTACTCACGCGTTCTTCAAAGCATGTTTGTTCTTGGCTGCGGGTTCCATCAGCCACAGCGCATCGCATCACTCGTTCGACATGAAAAAAGACATGGGTGGTTTGCGCAAGTTCATGCCGATCACTTTCACAACGTGGATCATCAGCACACTCGCGTTGTGTGGTGTGTTCCCATTGTCAGGCTTTTTCTCAAAAGACGAAATCATCGACAACGTTGGGCACAACGGTTACACCCTGTTCATGATCATCGGCTTGGTAGGTGCATTCCTCACCGCCGCATACATGACACGCGCCACGTATCTCACCTTCTTTGGTTCACCACGTGGTGCCGCAGCTGGCGAACATCATGATGATGGACATGCAACACACGATGCACATGCATCACATGACGTACACGATTCACACGACACACACGACACACACGATGCACACGCATCTCATGGTCCGCGCGAGTCGGGTCCACTTATCACTATCCCACTTGTTATCTTGGCCACTCTTGCAATCGGTGCAGGCTTCTTGAACGCCACGCCTTTTGGTCCGGGCTGGGAAAACATGAAGAAGTGGGTCGAGCCAAGTGGCGCGGTGGTGAGCACTACTGGCATCGAAGAAGCACATGGTGGAGCTGGCGAATCCCGCATTGTCGCGATTATGCCGCAGGCCGAAGAGGGTGGCTACAGCTCACCGTGTGGCAAAGAAACACCAACCGATGGCATTTGTTATGCACCATCGATCAGCCACGCCAAGTTCAAGTGGTCAAAAGGCGCATTGTCGCTTGCCATCGTGTTTGCCGGAATGTTGGTGAGCTGGTTCTTGTCGGTTCAAGTGTTTGAACGCAAGAACCGCGCGCTTGCTGGTCTTACCAAGCGCAACAAGTTGTTGGGTGCAGGTCACTCATTCTTGGTGAACAAGTACTACCTAGATCACCTCTACGAAAAAGTTATTGTTCGCGCCGTCGCATATCCCATTGCACGTGGCGCGTATTGGTTTAACCAAAAGATCCTCGACGGCATTGTGAACGGCACTGGTATTTCCGTTCGCAACACCTCGCGGTGGGTATATCGCAACGTTGACCAGCGAGTGGTCGACGGAGCAGTGAATGGCTCGGGCGCTGCAGCACAGGGTGCTGGTTCGGCGCTTCGTCCCGTTCAATCCGGAAAAGTCAGTCAATACGGAGCACTGTTGTTCGGCGCAGCCGCCATCGGTGCTCTTGTCCTAGTCATCATCAATACCTGAGGGAGCACGTAGGAATGGAAGTCCTCCGCGACCACAACTGGGTCCTATCAGTCGGCACTTTTTTGCCGTTGGCAGGTGTCCTCATCATGCTCTTCATCCCGAAGCGCGAAGAAACACTGCACAAGGCGATTGCTCTTGTGACGGCATTGGCAACTCTCGGAGTGGGCATCTTTACGTTGCTCCAGTTCGACTATGACAAAGCCGGCAGCATGCAGTTCGTTGCACAGACTGAGTGGATCTCAGTCATTAAGTCGACGTACTTCATCGGCATCGATGGCATTGCGTTACCGCTGTACATCTTGTCGATGGTCATCACTGTTTTGGTGATGATCTACAGCTGGAATCATGTGCCTGCGCCAGGGAATCCGAAGGCGTTCTTTATCTTGATGCTCGTCTTGCAGACCGGTATGGCCGGAAGCTTCATGGCACAAGACCTCATTCTGTTCTTTGTGTTCTTCGAATTGGTGCTCTTGCCGATGTATTTCATGATCGGTGTGTGGGGTGGCGAAAACCGTCAGTATGCATCGCTCAAGTTCTTCTTGTACACCATGTTCGGATCAGCGCTCATGTTGGTTGCGTTCCTCGCATTGTTCTTCAAGACCGGTGCAGAAAGTTTTGCAATTCCGTACTTGGTGGAAAATGGTGGCGCGATCGCAAAGAACACGCAGGTGTGGATCTTTGCGGGAATGTTCATTGGTTTTGCCGTCAAGGTGCCGATGTTCCCATTCCATACATGGTTGCCAGATGCCCACACGCAAGCACCAACTCAAGGTTCGGTGATCTTGGCAGCAGTCTTGCTGAAGTTGGGAACATACGGCTTTATTCGAATTGCAATTCCAGTCCTGCCTGACGCAGCACGAGAATGGGCACCGTGGATCGGACTGCTCGCGGTGATCGGCATTATTTACGGTGCGCTCGGATGTCTTGCACAAACCGACATGAAGCGACTCATCGCGTTCTCGTCGGTTGCGCACATGGGTTTTGTGATGCTTGGTATTTCCACGCTCACTCCATTTGGTGTGAACGCTGCGGTATTTGGCATGGTTGCACACGGTCTCATCACTGGCATGTTGTTCTTTGTCGCAGGAAGTGTGAAAGAGCGTTATCACACGCTCGAGATCGCACGTCTCAGTGGCTTGTTGAAGCAACTTCCAAAACTTGGATGGATCATGGGATTTTGTGCGATGGCATCGCTCGGACTTCCCGGTCTTGCAGGTTTCTGGGGTGAATTCCCCGCGATCTTGTCGGCGTACCAACCTGCACCGGGACTATCTGAAGAAGTGTTCCGCGTCTACATGGTTGTCGCAGCAGTCGGAACAGTGCTCGCGGCTGCGTACTTGTTGTGGCTCTACCAGCGCACGGCGTTTGGTGAACCATCGGAAGAGTTCTCGGGTCATGGTCACGGTCACGATGATCACGACGACATGCACGACGTCAACATCTACGAGTGGATTGCATGGTCGCCACTTTTGATTTCCATTGTGTTGTTTGGTGTGTACCCGCATCTTCTTTTCAAAGTCATCGACCCTGCTGTGGTCAACACCTTGCAGGCATTCGGAGGCTGACCGGTGCTTGCAACGCTTTTAGCTAGTGACTGGGTGTCGCCGACAGTCGACTACCACGCGATCGCACCCGAGATTGTTCTCGCAGGTGGAATTGTCGTGGTGCTCTTGCTCGATTTGTTTTTGGCAGACCACAACAAGTGGATACTTGCTCCGGTCACTGGCTTTACGTTGCTCGGTGCATTTATTCCGGTTCTCACACTTGCGTTGAGCGATGAAGGCACTCGGAGTTTGTTCGACGGCAGATATGTCGTCGATGACTTCAGTCTTGTATTAAAAGGTTTGTTCCTGCTTGCGGGCTACGTCATTATTTTGTTGTCCTCTGATTACATCAGAGAAGGCGAGTATTACGAAGGTGAGTATTGGTTTCTCATGCTCAGCAGCCTCCTCGGCATGGTCATGATGACGTCTAGTCGCGACCTCATTTCCATCTTTATTGCACTTGAGTTCTTGTCAATTCCGGCCTACATGATGGCAGCATGGCGCAAGCGCGATATCAAGAGCAATGAAGCGGGTGTGAAGTACTTCCTTCTCGGCGTCTTCGCATCTGCGATTTTGCTGTACGGCATGTCGTTGTTGTACGGCATTTCAAATTCAACGAAACTGACCGACATCGCCATCTATCTTGGTGATGACCTCACCGCAATCCGCGCACTTGCTGTTGTGTTTGTGGTGTTTGGCTTTGCCTTCAAGATCTCGGCAGTTCCGTTCCACTCGTGGGCCCCCGATGCGTATCAAGGAGCACCAACTCCCGTTACCGCGTTCTTATCTGTCGCTTCAAAGGCGGCAGGTTTCGTGGCCATGGTGGTCGTGGTGTATCTCGCCTTCCCAGGCTCAAAAGACGTGTGGCAACCAGTGTTTTGGATTCTCGCTGCACTCACGATGACAGTGGGCAACCTGCTCGCGCTGAAGCAAACAAATATCGTGCGCATGTTGGCGTATTCATCCATCAGCCAAGGTGGATTCATCCTTATGCCTCTTGCTGTTGCTGGTGAAACTCCCGCTGCAGCAAACGATGCACTTCGCGCAGTCGTGACGTATTTGATTGTCTATGCAGCCACCAACTTGGGTGTATTTGCTGTGGTCATCGCGGTCAGTCGCAAAACACGCAGTGGTGAGATTTCCTCGTACGGCGGATTGTTCTCATACGCACCTGGTCTCGCTGCACTAATGACAATCTTTATGGCGTCACTAGCTGGCATCCCGCCGCTTGGTGGCTGGATTGGTAAATTCGCATCGTTCCAAGCACTTATTTCAGCGGGAACCAATTGGGGTTACGCACTAGCAGTCATCGGCGCAGTGAACTCGATGATCGCATTTGGCTACTACGGCAACATTATGCGCGAAATGTGGATGCGTCCCGTTCCAGACGGTGACACCACTCCTGTGCGCGTACAACCAGCACTTGTTGTTGCACTTGCCATCACTGGCATCGCCACTCTTGCATTGGGTGTGTTGCCAGGTGTTGTTCTTCACTTTGGCGATCTCGCTTCGTTGACCAGTGCCATCGGCGGCTGACGACATTCGGGCAGCTATTGCTGCCAACAACGGTCCGATCTCTTTTCGTCACTTCATGCAAGTGGCGTTGTATGGCGAACACGGTTTCTATTCCGGTGATGACAACACTGGTCGCGCCGGACGACGTGGCGACTTCATCACATCGCCTGAAGTAGGACCACTATTTGGTGCAGTACTTGCGCGCATGATTGATGATCAGTGGATTGCATCGGGACGTCCATCGCAATTCACAGTTGTTGACGCAGGTGCTGGCCCTGGCACATTGGCGCGTTCGATACTTTCGGCACAACCACAATGCAGTGACGCATTGACGTATATCGCAGTGGAAACATCTGCGCGGCAACGCGCAATGCATCCAGACGGCATTATCAGCGTGGGCGAGATGCCAACAGAAATCACGTGTGGTGTAGTGATCGCAAATGAATTACTCGACAACTTGCCGTTTGATCTTTGGGTGTATGACAGTGGTTGGCGTCTTGCACACGTCGACATGAACGGTGATCAATGTGTGGAAGTGTTGCACGTCGCTGAGCCTCCGAGCCTTTTTCCTTCTAGTGCGCCTCATGGCACGCGATTGCCGTGGCAACACGACGCACAACAATGGTTGCGTTCCGCTTTGTCGTCGTTGCAACAGGGACGTGTTGTGGTGATCGATTATTGCACCGCGCTCACAGTTGAACTGGTGAGTAGGCCATATAGAGAGTGGTTGCGCACATACGTTGGTCATCAACGTGGTGCGCACTACTTGCGCCAACCAGGCGAGCAAGACATCACCGTTCAAGTACTGATTGACCAACTACGAAACGTTCGTGAACCCGACGCGGTACGGGCACAAGCACAATTTCTGGCCCGGTGGGGGATTGATGAATTAGTCGACGAAGGCAAGAAGGTGTGGGCCCAGAAAGCATCTCGACCAGATCTCGAGGCCATTCGCATGCGTAGTCGGGTAAGTGAGGCAGAAGCGCTCACTGATCCCAGCGGACTTGGCGCTTTCAGCGTGTGCGAGTGGGCCATTTCGTAGTTCCTTTACTAGTCTCAGGGTTCGACCTAGGGGGAAAAATGGCCGATAAAGAGAATGCCGCATTTGATGACCTGCTCCTTGAGCAGCGCAAGTTTCCACCATCGAGCGCCTTTACCCGCAACGCTTTGGTGACTGACAACGCTCTTTATGATGAGGCAAAGAAGGACTACAAAGCCTTTTGGGCCCGCCAAGCAAAAGAGTTGGTGTCGTGGGCAAAGCCATGGGACTCGGTGTGTGAATGGGATCTCCCATATGCAAAGTGGTTCGCGGGCGGACAATTAAATGTGTCCTACAACTGTCTCGATCGCCACGTCGAGGCTGGCCGTGGTGACAAGGTCGCGATTCACTTCGAAGGTGAACCTGGCGACACTCGCACCATTACGTATGCGCAACTTCTTGATGAGGTGAAGAAGTTTGCCAATGCACTCAAGTCGCTTGGTGTGCAAAAAGGTGATCGCATCAACATCTATTTGCCGATGATTCCTGAAGCTGCTGTTGCGATGCTCGCATGTGCGCGTATCGGTGCTGCGCACTCTGTTGTGTTCGGCGGTTTCTCGTCCCAAGCACTTGCCGACCGCATCAACGACGCAGAAGCAAAAGTTCTGATAACTGCAGACGGTGGATACCGTCGCGGCGAAGTATTCGCACTCAAGACGCAAGCAGACGAAGCAGTCGCCAATACACCAAGTATCGAGCACGTCGTTGTTGTGCAACGCGGCAAGAACGATGTTGAAATGAAAAGTGGTCGCGATCATTGGTACCACGAGCTCATGGCACAGGCATCAAGCGATTGCCCCGCAGAGCCAATGGATAGCGAACAGCTTTTGTTCTTGCTCTACACGTCAGGCACCACCGGCAAGCCCAAAGGCATCATGCACACAACAGGTGGTTATCTCACACACGTCACGTACACACACAAGTACGTGTTCGATTTGAATCCTGAAAAAGATGTGTATTGGTGCACCGCCGATGTTGGCTGGATCACCGGACACAGTTACATCGTGTACGGCCCGCTTTCAAACGGTGCAACACAAGTGATGTACGAAGGTGTACCGAACTATCCCGGTAATGATCGCTTTTGGTCGATTATTGAAAAGTACAAAGTCAGCATCTTCTACACCGCTCCCACTGCAATTCGTACGTTTATGAAGTGGGGCGACGAAGAGCCTGCAAAACATGACCTTTCTTCTCTTCGTTTGCTCGGCAGCGTGGGTGAGCCCATTAATCCAGAAGCGTGGATGTGGTATCACGAACACATCGGTCGCAATAATTGTCCAATCGTTGACACATGGTGGCAAACCGAAACAGGTGGCATCATGATCAGCCCGCTTCCTGGTGTCACTGTGACTAAACCAGGTTCTGCAACGTTCCCGTTGCCGGGCGTTGGTGCAGAACTTGTTGATGATGCCGGCAAGACAACCGACAAAGGTGGCGGTTATCTCACGTTGTCACATCCATGGCCAGGCATGTTGCGTGGTATTTGGGGAGACCCCGAGCGTTACCAAGAAACATATTGGAGTCGTTTCGAAGGCAAGTACTTTGCAGGAGATGGCGCCAAGCTAGACGACGACGGATACTTGTGGCTGCTTGGTCGCGTTGACGACGTCATGAACGTATCTGGTCACCGCATTTCAACAACCGAAGTGGAATCAGCGTTGGTGTCACACCCAAGCGTTGCTGAAGCAGCAGTTGTTGGCGCAAATGATGCAACAACAGGTCAAGCGATCATCGCATTCGTCACTTTGCGTGGTGGAGAAACAGTTGATGAGCAAGTATTGCGTAATCACGTTGCAGGCGAGATTGGTGCAATCGCAAAGCCAAAGACGATTTACTTCACGCCCGATCTTCCCAAGACTCGTTCTGGAAAGATCATGCGTCGATTGCTTCGTGACGTTGCAGAAGGTCGCAACCTCGGTGACACCACCACACTTGCCGATGCAAGCGTTGTAACTGAGTTGCAAAAGCGCGCCTCAGAAACACCGTCAGAAGACTGAGAGGATTAGTCGCGGAAGTTTTCGAACTGTAAAGGAATGCCGAGGTCGGCACCTTTCAACATCGTCATTACTTCTTGCAAGTCGTCTCGCTTCTTGCTGGTCACACGCACCTGATCACCTTGGGTCTGGCTGCTCATACCTTTAGGGCCTTTTTCTTTGATCATCTTGTTGATCTCTTTGGCCTTGTCGGAGGAGATGCCCACCTTGATGGTGACCACTTGACGAATGGAATCGCCCGAGGCTTGCTCAAACTTGCCCCACTCGATTCCTTTTAGTGACAGGCCGCGTTTCACAAACTTTTCCTCGAGGAGGGTGCGAACAGCGCGAGCCTTGTCTTCGCTGATGGTACGGATGGTGATCACGAGCTCGTTCTGCTCGATTTCTGAGTTTGTGCCCTTGAAGTCGAAACGCTGGGACATCTCACGTTGTGCTTGGTCAACGGCATTACGCAGTTCTTGGCGATCAACTTCTGAAACAACATCAAACGACGGCATGGAAGCGAGGCTACCTATCCGATAGCCTGCAAGACTCCGGGGTCGGTACCCAAGCGGCCAAAGGGAGCAGACTGTAAATCTGCCGGCACAGCCTACGAAGGTTCGAATCCTTCCCGGCCCACCATGGCATTGCCATGAAACAGCCCAACCCGTGCATGACCTCGCTGGTTTTCCAGCGGGGTCATGTGCTGTTTCAGCGCCTCTACTCAAGCATGGCGTGTGTCAAGCACGCCTCTACTCAAGCATGGCGTGCGTCATGCACGCCTCTACTCAAGCATGGTTTGAAGCAACATCACATCGAGCCAGCGGTTGAACTTGCGTCCCACTTGTTTTTCGATACCCACCACATCAAACCCCAGTGCCTGATGCAAAGCGATCGATGCCTCATTATCTGTTGCAATTCGGGCGAGAACGGTGTGAAATCCACCGTCTTTGGCGGTGGCTAATAGGTGGCGAAGAAGGGCTTGGCCGATTCCTTGGCGGGACATGTCTCGCCTGACATAGACCGAATCTTCCACCGACGAGCGGTAGGCGGCGCGCTCTTTATATGGTGACAACGCTCCAAACCCCACGACTTCTCCACCGACCTCGGCAACAATCACTGCAAATGCGCCACTTCGTGCCGCCTGCCATGTGCGTTGTTCATCAAGAGATCGCGGGACAAGGTCAAACGTTGAGGTCTCGTTTTCAACCTCGTAGTTATAGATCGCACCAATGGCGGGCGCGTCGGCCTCGGTGGCAAAGCGAATGGTGATGGGTTCCACGCGTTGACAACCTAATGCCCGTTAGGGGGATTCACCGCTATCCTTTTTCCTTCGGCTCTCGGGGGCGTTGCTTCCGCGCGCACGCCCTCTTAGCTCAGTCGGCAGAGCATTTCCATGGTAAGGAAAAGGTCGTGGGTTCGATTCCCACAGAGGGCTCAGCCATCTGGCTGCATCGCAATCAATATTCCGCGAAAACATTTCAAAAAGAAATGCCTTCTACGAAAAAAGATGCGAAGCAATCACTTGGTCATAACGACCAGGGCGACGTAGCTCAGTTGGTCAGAGCATCCGGCTCATAATCGGAAGGTCATCGGTTCGATCCCGATCGTCGCTACCAATTGAAAATTTCAACAACTAACAACCACCATTAAGGAGAACCCCATGAGTAAGGCAAAGTTTGAGCGTAATAAGCCTCATGTGAATATTGGAACGATGGGTCATATTGACCATGGTAAGACCACGTTGACGGCTGCTATTTCCAAGACGTTGGCGGATCGTGGGTTGGCTGATTACACACCGTTTGATCAGATTGATAAGGCGCCTGAGGAAAAAGCTCGTGGTATTACGATTTCGATTGCTCATATTGAGTATGAGACAGCGAATCGTCACTATGCACACGTTGACATGCCTGGTCACGCTGACTACATCAAGAACATGATTACTGGTGCTGCTCAGGTTGATGGAGCCATTTTGGTGGTTGCTGCAACTGATGGTCCGATGCCTCAAACCCGTGAGCATGTGTTGCTGGCTCGTCAGGTGGGTGTTCCCTACATTGTTGTGGCGTTGAATAAGTCTGACATGGTTGATGATGAGGAACTTCTTGAATTGGTGGAGATGGAAGTTCGTGAGTTGTTGAATGAGTATGAGTTCCCTGGTGATGATGCTCCGGTTGTTCGTGTGTCTGCGTTGAAAGCTCTTGAAGGTGATGCGGCGTGGCAGGACAAGGTCATGGAGTTGATGGATGCTTGTGATACTGCTATTCCTGAACCAAAGCGTGATCTTGATAAGCCGTTCTTGATGCCTATTGAGGATGTGTTCACTATTACTGGTCGTGGCACTGTGGTGACGGGCAAAGTGGAACAGGGCAAGATCAATACCGGTGATGAGATTGAGATTGTGGGTCTTCGTGACACGCAAAAGACCACCTGTACGGGTGTGGAGATGTTCCGCAAGCTTCTTGATGAGGGGTTAGCTGGTGACAACATTGGTGCACTGCTTCGTGGAACCAAGAAAGAAGATGTGGAGCGTGGCCAGGTGTTGTGTGCGCCGGGTTCGATTACTCCTCACACCAATTTTGAGGGTCAGGTGTATGTGTTGACGAAAGAAGAAGGTGGCCGTCATAAGCCGTTTTTCAATAATTATCGTCCGCAGTTCTTTTTCCGTACCACTGACGTGACGGGCACTATTGCGTTGCCGTCGGGTACTGAGATGGTGATGCCTGGTGACAATGTGACGATGACTGTTGAGTTGGGTAAGCCAATTGCGATGGATGAGGGTTTGCGTTTTGCTATTCGTGAGGGTGGTCGTACTGTTGGTGCAGGACGCGTCACCAAGATCTTGAAGTGACCTTCACAAAATCGATATAGATAGGAACGGCCATGGCCAAAAGCGATAAAAGAGTGAAAATTACGCTCGAATGCACCGAGTGCAAAGAGCGCAATTACATCACTATGAAGTCAAAGATCAATGATCGCGAACGTCTTGAAATGAAGAAGTTCTGCGCCAGAGATCGCCGACATACTCTTCACAAGGAGACCCGCTAACCACGGGTCGCCTGTGTGGGGCAGAGGGCAGTAGCTCAGTTGGTAGAGCATCGGTCTCCAAAACCGACGGTCGGGGGTTCGAGTCCCTCCTGCCCTGCAAATACACGTTCGACTAAAACACGAAACATCACACACAAAGAGAAGAACAGAAAAGAACACCAGTCATGTCAATGGATCTAAACCGCGAGCAAAAGCGCGCGCTGAAGCGCATGGGAGCCCTTAATGAACAGGGCAACCCCACGCGCACACCGCCGCAGTCTCGTTCGCGCAATCCTGAAGACAAGCGCACTGGTCCAGTGCAGTACCTGCGCGAGGTTCGCGAGGAAATGAGCAAAGTCGCATGGGCCAAGTGGCCAGAAGTGCGTCGTTACTCACTCGTTGTTCTTGCAACAGTCATTGTGTTCACCGCATATGTCGGTGCACTCGACTTTGTGTTCGGATTCTTCTCCACCTGGTTGTACAAAGACTGAGTTGCGAGAGATAGATAGAGGCCCCCAATGAGCGACGAATTTTCCAGCACAACAACCGAAGAAGAGACACCCGAAGTGGTTCTTGATCTCACCGACGACGTCACAGATGAAGAATCATCTAGTGAAGACGGTGAGTTTGAAGAAGTAGAAGACGCAGATCCTGCATGGGCGCGTCCGGGTAAGTGGTACGTCGTACACACACAAGCCGGGTACGAAAAGAAAGTTGATGCCAACTTGCGCACTCGTATCCAGTCAATGGCCATGGAAGATTCGATTTACGAAATCGTGATCCCCATGGAAGACGTTGTTGAATTCAAACAAGGTCGCAAGCAGACAGTGCAAAAGAAGGTGTTCCCCGGATACATCTTGGTGCGTTGTGAGATGGACGATCAATCATGGTTCTGTATTCGCAACACGCCGGGCGTTACTGGTTTTGTAGGTCAAAGCCATAAAGGACAAAAGCCCACTGCATTGTCACGTCGTGAAGTGGAAACGTTCCTCACTGCAAAGGGAGATGGTCAAGCAGCGCCAAAGCGCAAGGCACCAAAACTCGAGTTCGATGTTGGCGAAAGCGTTCGCGTGAAGGAAGGCCCATTCGCCGACTTCAACGGCACCATTGCCGAGATCATGCCGGAGCAAATGAAGTTGAAAGTTCTCGTCAATATTTTCGGTCGCGAAACATTGGTGGAGATGGACTTCAGTCAGGTTGCGAAGTTGTAGTCATTCGACGACACAGCGCAACATCACAAACAAGATTTATAAAGAGGAAACATCATGGCAAAAAAGAAACTTGCAGCAATAGTAAAAATTCAGATTCCTGCCGGCAAAGCAACACCTGCACCGCCGGTTGGTACTGCACTTGGACCTCACGGTGTGCAGATCATGGACTTCGTGAAGCAATACAACGCTGCGACCGAAGCACAAGCTGGCACCATCATCCCAGTGGAGATCAGCATCTTTGAAGATCGTTCATTCACCTTCATCTTGAAGACACCACCAACTCCAGTTCTCATCCGTGAGAAGGCTGGTATCGACAAGGCTTCACAGACTCCTGGTAAGACCGTGGTCGCTTCCATCTCAGAAAAAGATGTGGAAGACATTGCCAAGATCAAGATGCCCGACTTGAACGCCTACGACATGGAAGCTGCCAAGCAGCAGGTCCGCGGAACAGCACGTTCCATGGGCATCGAAGTCAAATAATTACGTCCGTTGGCACGTAAGTGCCGGTAGATATATCAATCACATAACTCACGGTTGCAGGGACTACCTCGCCCGCACCAACAACAAAGGAGAGAGGGAGGCGTTATGCCACTAGGAAAGAAATACAAGGCTGCCATCGCGCTCTATGACCGCGACGAGCAATTCACACCAACAGAAGCAGTTGCGTTGGTGAAGAAAACAGCCAGTGCAAAGTTCGACGAATCAGTTGATGTTGCAATCCGATTGGGTGTTGACCCACGTAAAGCAGACCAGACAGTTCGTGGAACCGTTGCTCTTCCTGCCGGTACCGGCAAGACCTTGCGCATCGCAGTTGTTGCATCTGGCGAGGCCGCTAACGAAGCTCGTGCCGCTGGCGCCGACATTGTTGGTGCCGACGATCTTGCTGCCGAAATCGAAAAAGGCAAAATGGACTTCGATCTCATGATCGCTACCCCTGACATGATGCCCCTCGTTGGTCGTCTTGGTCGCGTGCTTGGTCCTCGTGGTCTCATGCCAAACCCCAAGACCGGCACCGTTACACAAGACGTTGGCCGCGCAGTAGAAGAGTTCAAGGGCGGAAAAGTCGAATACCGCACCGATCGCTACGGCAACGTGCACGTACGCATCGGCAAGGCATCTTTTACCCCCACCGATCTCGAGACCAACTTGCGAGCTGTTCTCGATGAAATCCAGCGCGCAAAGCCCGCATCTTCAAAAGGCAAATACCTGCGCAAAATTACGTTGTCGACAACCATGGGCCCTGGAGTCAAGGTTGACGTCAACCGGTTGCGTACAGCCGAGTGAGCCGTAGGCTCAACCCTTACAACTGATCTCTTGGTTCTTGCCCGAGACATCTGGTCCGGTTCGCCGGTCAATGAGACTTGTTCTCGCCAGATTAGGCGGACTCCTCGCGATGTGGATTATGTCGATTGTTTCGATGTCCCACTTGGTGCGGCGTTCGTGTTGAGCGAGCGCCCCGGGTGAAGTGACACAACATAACCACATGTAGAGGACACACCAAGGAGGTGAAATGTCAACTGTCCGTTCCGAGAAGGAAGCAGTCGTTGCGGAAATCCGTGAGAAGTTGCAGGCATCTGATGCAGCAATCCTTACTGAGTACCGCGGTCTTACTGTGACTGAACTTGCAACATTGCGCACATCATTGCGTGGCGTTGGTGCTGAGTACCGCGTGTACAAAAACACCCTCGCTCGTTTTGCTGCTCGCGATGCAGGTGCAGAAGGTCTCGATGAGATGCTCACTGGCCCATGTGCTCTGACTTTTGTTCAGGGCGATGTCGCTGCTGTTGCAAAAACACTCAAAGACTTCGCAAAGACCCAGCCATTGCTCGTTATCCGCGGCGGTGTTATAGCCAATAAGGCTGTTTCCGCAAAAGATGTCGAAGTATTGGCCGATCTGCCTTCGCGCGAGGTCATGCTGTCGCAACTCGCTGGTCTTATGCAGGCTCCGCTTGTCAAGACCGCAGGTTTGCTACAAGCACTGCCACGCAATGCCGCGTACGGCATCAAAGCTCTTATCGACAAGAAAGAGCGAGAAGCCGCATAGCGCGTTCTGATAACTCATTCATTTATTCACATAATCACGATTTACAAAATCACAAACTTTCAAAAAACACTTATACAACAAGGAGATGAGCACAATGGCTCTCACAAAAGACGACATTCTTGAAGGCATCGCAGCCCTCACCGTTATCGAACTCAAGGAATTGCTTGATGCATTCGAAGAGAAGTTCGGCGTAACCGCTGCAGCACCAGTTGCTGTGGCAGCTGCTGGAGCACCTGCTGGCGGCGGAGCTGCAGCTGCAGAAGAAAAGGACGAATTCGACGTCATCCTCGCCGATGGTGGCGCTCAGAAGATCCAGGTCATCAAGGTGGTTCGCGAACTCACCAGCCTCGGCCTCAAAGAAGCCAAGGACCTCGTCGATAGCGCACCAAAGCCAATCCTCGAAAAGGCGAACAAGGACGATGCCGAGAAGGCAAAAGCCAAGCTCGAAGAGGCCGGCGCAACCGTCGAACTCAAGTAATTACGCGCAAGCGTTCACACACGATGGGCTCTGGCCCAGTCACAATCGTCCCGTCTGGCCATGTGCCAGGCGGGACGACTGGCATATCGGCCCCTTTTACCACTTTGGGTCCTTGCCGGTGGGGATTGGGGTCCCAGCGCGCTAGCGTGTTGAGTTGCCGTGTCTTGCCCTCAGTGTCTTTGTCATCCCCAAAATCAGCTTCGTGCTTTTTTTGGCATGTCTATACACCCAGTGCAAGAGCCGTCACTCCTTCTTCCTAAAGACCGTCAGGAGTAATCTGTGTCCCCTCGTTCTGCGCAGCGTGATCGTTATTCATTCGCAAACCTCGAAGAGTCGTTGGAGTTACCCGACCTCATCGATATTCAGCGCAAGTCATTCGACTGGTTTATGAAAGAAGGTCTCATTGAGACCTTCAACGACATCTCACCAATCAGCGACTACAGCGGTGATCTCACACTCGAGCTTGAGTTTGATCCCGAAGATGAAGACCTGTGCCCAGGTCCCAAGTTCACAGAGGCCGAGTGTCGCGAACGTGAAATGACGTTTGCAACACCAGTGTTTGTGCGCGCACGTTTTGCAAACCGTGGTACTGGCGAAATCAAAGAACAAGTTGTGTTCATGGGTGATTTCCCGAAGATGACCAACAAGGGAACATTCATTATTAATGGCACCGAGCGCGTTGTTGTTTCGCAGCTCGTGCGTTCACCTGGCGTCATCTTCGAGCCAGGCGAACGTTTCCGTCTTCGTAACTTGTCCAAGCACCAGTTGGTGAAAGGAACCGTCCACCCATATCGCGGTGAATGGCTCGAGTTCGACGTAGAGCACAAGCCAGGCAAAGATGTCACAGCAGGTACACGTGTTGCACGTAAGCGTCGTCTCAGCATCTTTACATTGCTTCGCGCCCTTGGTTATGACGAAGAAGGTGCACCAGGCTTCCTCGATCGTTTCGTGAACTACTTCGACTTCCTCGAAGGTCAGTGGGAGAAAGAGCGCAACCTCTTCATCACTCGCGATGAAGCGCTTCTCGAGATCTACAAGCGCGCACGTCCAGGTGAGCCAGCATCAATCGAATCAGCACGGGCATATTTTGAAGGTGCATTCTTTGAAAACCGTCGTTACGACCTCAGCCGTGTTGGTCGTTATAAGTTGAATCGTAAGTTGGGCGCAGAAGTTGCTCGCCTCAACGAAATGTTTGGTCTGCCACTCGACGTCATCGATCTTCCAACAGAAGACCAAGATGTGTTGTCACGTTGTGAGATCGTTGCGGCAATTTCGTACATGTTGCACTTGGTGAAGCATGCTCCTGGTTATCGTCTCGACGACCAAGACCACTTTGCAAACCGTCGTATCCGTTCGGTGGGCGAGCTCATTCAGAACCAGGTTCGTATTGGTTTGTCTCGTATGGAGCGTGTTGTGCGCGAGCGCATGACCACTCAAGACGTTGAAGCAATCACGCCACAAACCCTCATTAACATTCGCCCTGTTGTGGCAGCAATCAAAGAGTTCTTCGGAACATCTCAGTTGTCACAGTTCATGGACCAAGTGAACCCACTGTCTGGTCTTACACACCGCCGTCGTTTGTCGGCACTTGGACCTGGTGGTCTTAGCCGTGAGCGCGCAGGTTTCGAAGTTCGAGACGTTCACTTCTCGCACTATGGACGTATGTGTCCGATCGAAACTCCAGAAGGTCCAAACATTGGTCTTATTGGTGCATTGTCAACTTTTGCTCGCGTGAACGAATTTGGTTTTATCGAAAGCCCATACCGTCGCGTTGTAAACGGCAAGGTCACCGACGAAATCGTGTACATGGCCGCCGACGAAGAAGAGAACTACGTCGTTGCTCAGGCAAACACGCCTGTCAATCCCGACGGTACGTTTGCTGGCAATCGCATTCTCGTGCGCCGCTCACCGCAGGCTGCAAGCCTCGATGACCTTCGCAAGATGCTTGAAGCCGAAAGCTTCTTCGGTGCAACCACCGACATCGCTGCAGTGACACCAGAAGAAGTCGACTACATCGACGTGTCGCCAAAGCAGATTGTTTCTGTTGCAACAGCACTTATTCCGTTCCTCGAACACGACGACGCAAACCGCGCGTTGATGGGTGCAAACATGCAGCGTCAGGCTGTGCCATTGGTGCGCGCTGAAGCTCCATATGTTGGTACTGGTATCGAAAAGCGCGCAGCGCTCGACGGTGCAGACGTAGTTCTTGCAGAAGAAGATGGTGAAGTGGTGCAGATCACTGGTGACACCATTGTCATGAAGTACGCAAGCAAGAGTCGCAAGACCGAGCACGTGCTCATGAAATTCAACCGTTCAAACCAAGACACATGCATCAACCATGTTGTGCGTGTTGAAGAAGGTCAGCAGGTAAAGAAAGGCCAGCTGCTCGCAGATGGTCCAAGTACCGATCTTGGCGAGCTTGCACTTGGTAAGAACTTGCTCGTGGCACTTATGCCATGGGAGGGCTACAACTTCGAAGACGCAATCATCTTGAGTGATCGTTTGGTGAAAGACGATGTACTCACATCGATTCACATTCACTACTACGAAGCAGATGCTCGCGATACCAAGCTTGGTCCAGAAGAAATCACACGCGACATTCCGAACTTGTCAGATGAGATCGTTCGTGACCTCGACGAATTCGGCATCATCCGCGTTGGTGCAGAAGTTGGTCCTGGTGACGTGTTGGTGGGCAAGGTCACACCAAAAGGTGAAACCGAACTCACTCCAGAAGAGCGCTTGTTGCGCGCAATCTTTGGTGAGAAGGCTCGCGAAGTTCGTGACACTTCTCTCAAGGTTCCACACGGTGAAGGCGGACGAGTTATCGACGTCAAAGTGTTCTCACGCGACAGCGGCGACGAATTGCCACCAGGTGTCAACCAGTTGGTAAAAGTGTTCGTTGCTCAGAAGCGCAAGATTTCTGTTGGTGACAAGCTCGCTGGTCGTCACGGCAACAAGGGTGTTATCTCAAAGATTCTCCCAGTCGAAGACATGCCATATCTTGAAGACGGAACTCCTGTCGACGTCATCTTGAACCCACTTGGTGTTCCAAGCCGAATGAATGTCGGTCAGGTTCTTGAAGCACACCTTGGATATGCCGCTCGTTGGGGCTGGACGGATCCAAAGTCGGGCAAGAAGGTTGGTGATGCACCGGTGCGTGGCACCGAGCGCAAGACTCGCCCTACAACTGCTCCTGCAACGTTCATTGCAACTCCGGTGTTCGACGGTGCGCAGTGGGACGAAGAGGAAAAGGCCAACAGGCACCCAACGATTCAGCAGATCTTGAAAAACCTCGAACCAGAGAGCATCGATGGTCAGCGTTTAGTGAAGCCCACCGGCAAAGTGCGTTTGCGTAACGGCCGAACAGGCGAGTACTACGACAACGACATCACCGTTGGTTTCATGTACATCTTGAAGTTGTCTCACTTGGTCGACGACAAGATCCACGCTCGTTCAACGGGTCCATACAGCATGATCACTCAGCAACCACTTGGTGGTAAAGCACAATTCGGTGGTCAGCGCTTTGGTGAAATGGAAGTGTGGGCACTCGAGGCATACGGTGCCGCGTACTGCTTGCAAGAACTGCTCACCATCAAGTCAGACGACGTGCTTGGTCGCGTCAAGGTGTATGAAGCAATCGTGAAGGGCGACAACATTCCTGAACCTGGTATCCCTGAATCATTCAAGGTGCTCATGAAGGAAATGCAGTCGTTGTGTCTCAACGTTGAAGTTCTCGACGATGGTGGACGCGAAATCGAAATGCACGAATTTGACGACGAGATCTATCGAACAGCCGAAGAGCTTGGTATCGACATCAGTCGACCAGAGCGCGGCTCAGACGATGATGATCGCGATCGACGTGGCGCACGCGCCTATTAATCAGTTGGTTTTGAGAGGAACGGAAATACAGCAATGCTCGACGTAAATATGTTTGACCAACTGCGCATCGGATTGGCAACTGCCGACCAGATTCGTCTGTGGTCTAAAGGTGAAGTAAAAAAGCCCGAAACCATCAACTACCGCACACTGCGTCCTGAAAAAGACGGTTTGTTCTGCGAGAAGATCTTCGGACCAACACGCGATTGGGAGTGCTACTGCGGCAAGTACAAGCGCGTGCGTTTCAAGGGAATCATTTGTGAACGCTGTGGTGTAGAAGTCACGCGCTCCAAAGTGCGTCGTGAGCGCATGGGACACATCGAATTGTCGGCACCAGTTGTGCACATTTGGTATCTCCGCGGCACACGTTCATGGTTGGCATATCTTCTTGGTGGTCTCGAACCAAAAGAAGAGTTGAAGGCAAAGCAGTTAGAGAAGGTCATCTACTTCGCTGCGTACCTCGTCACCACAGTTGACGCCGACAAGCGTCACGAGGCTCTTCCAGAACTTGAAAAAGAATTCCTTGAAGAGTGTGATGCGGTCATGAAAGATCGCGAGAAGCGTCTTGCCAAGTTGTTGAAAGACAACGAGACAGAGCTGAAGCAAATGGAAAAAGACGGTGCAAAAGACACCGATGTCCGTGCACGTCAGCGCACCATGGACAAAGAAGAGCAAGCAGCTCGTGATCGCTTCGATCAAGAACTTGATTTGGTAAAGCGCGCATGGGACGAATTCCGTGACCTTCACCCACGCAAGATCATCGAAGACGAAACACTGTGGCACGCCATTCGTGATCGTTATGACGAGTACTTCGAAGGCGGCACTGGTGCCGATGCGATCAAGTCGCTTATCGACAGCATCGACTTCAGTTCAGAAGAGTTAAAACTGCGCGATGCGATCGAAAACGGTTTACGTGGCAAGCCACTATCGGCTCAGCGTAAGCAAAAGGCCATCAAGCGTTTGAAGATCGTTACATCGTTCAACAAGCGTGACGAGCAGGGTCGTCTAGTCAACAATCCAAAGGCAATGATCCTCGATGCAGTACCGGTGATCCCACCGGAATTGCGTCCAATGGTGCAGCTTGATGGTGGACGTTTCGCAACGTCTGACTTAAACGATCTTTATCGTCGCGTCATCAACCGCAACAACCGTCTCAAGCGCTTGCTTGATCTTGGTGCACCCGAGATCATCGTGAACAACGAAAAGCGCATGTTGCAAGAAGCAGTTGACGCATTGTTCGACAACGGCCGTCGCGGTCGTCCAGTAACCGGTCCAGGCAACCGTCCACTCAAGTCACTGTCAGACATGTTGAAGGGTAAGCAAGGACGTTTCCGTCAGAACTTGCTCGGTAAGCGCGTCGACTACTCAGGTCGTTCGGTCATCGTGGCCGGTCCGACACTTCGTTTGCACCAGTGTGGTCTACCGAAGTTGATGGCACTTGAATTGTTCAAGCCATTCGTGATGAAGCGTTTGGTCGATCTCGAGTTGGCACAAAATATCAAGAGCGCAAAGCGCATGGTGGAGCGTCGTCGCCCACAAGTGTGGGACGTTCTCGAAGATGTCATTAAAGAACACCCCGTTCTTTTGAACCGTGCTCCAACGCTTCACCGTTTGGGTATTCAGGCTTTCGAACCAGTGTTGGTTGAAGGAAAAGCAATCCAGATTCACCCACTCGTATGTACGGCGTTCAACGCCGACTTCGACGGTGACCAAATGGCTGTCCACTTGCCATTGTCAACAGAAGCACAGGCAGAAGCTCGCGTGCTCATGTTGTCGGCAAACAACATTTTGTCGCCTGCATCTGGTCGTCCAATCGTGACACCTTCACAAGACCTCATCATCGGTGGGTACTACCTCACCATGGTTGTCGAGGGTGCAAAAGGCGAAGGCCGCACGTTCCGTCACCGCTGGGAAGTGTTGCACGCACTTGATGAAGGTGCAATCACATTGCATTCTCGTCTTACATTGCGTGACACCAATGCTCACGGCGAACGTGATGTTTTCGAAACCACAGCTGGTCGTTTGTTGTTTGAAGAGACATTGCCTGCTGACTACCCGGTGCTCTTTGGTCACATCAACGAAACCATCAAAAAACGCGAAATGGGCCTCATTGTTGAGCGCTTGTCAGATGCCTATTCAAAGTCAGACATTGCAAACGCACTCGACGACATGAAGGCAGTGTGTTACCGCTATGCATCCCAGTCGGGTCTTACCGTGTCTATCGACGACGTAAAGACTCCTATTGCAAAGCGTTCCATTCTTGACAACTACGAAAAGCAAGCTGACAAGGTCGAGACACAATTCCGTCGCGGCATCATCACCGACGGTGAACGTCGTCAGCAAGAGGTACGTATTTGGACTGATGCAACTGCAGAAGTGCAGGCTGCCATGCAGAAAGAATTCGAAGCTCAAGTGTTCAACCCCATCGACGTGATGGTGAACTCTGGTGCTCGCGGAAACATGACACAGATGCGTCAGATCGCAGGTATGCGTGGTCTTGTGGCCAACCCTCGTGGTGACATGATTCCTCGTCCGATCAAGAGCAACTTCCGTGAAGGATTGGAAACACTCGAGTACTTCATTGCTACTCCTGGTGCTCGTAAAGGTTTGGTCGACACCGCACTTCGTACCGCAGACTCGGGTTATCTCACCCGTCGTCTCGTTGACGTTGCACAAGAGTTGATCGTGCGTGAAGAAGATTGCGAAAGCCGTCTTGGTGTGCGTATCGAAAACGTCACGCCTGACACCGCTACATCACGTGGTTACCTCGACGCCAAGTTGTTTGGTCGCACATTGATCAATGACGTCACGTTGTCAGACGGCACCGTGTTGGAACGCAACACAATGGTTGGCGACGACGAACTCGTGCAGTTGCGCGACGATGCGTCAATCGACAGCGTGCTTGTGCGATCAGTACTTACATGTGACGCAGTTCTTGGTGTGTGTGCAATGTGTTACGGACGTTCACTTGCAACCGGTAAGTCAATCGAGTTGGGCGAGGCCGTTGGCGTTATCGCTGCACAGTCAATTGGTGAGCCTGGTACGCAGTTGACCATGCGTACGTTCCACACTGGTGGTGTTGCAGGTAAAGACATCGCTGGCGGTTTGCCACGCGTTGTTGAGTTGTTCGAAGCACGTACCCCACGTGGTTCAGCTCGTCTTGCTCGCGCAACTGGTGTTGTTCGCATCGGCGAAGACGAAGGTAAGGGCATCCCCATCACGATCATCGACGACAAGGGTGAAGAGCATCTCATTACGTTGCCCACCGGTAGCCGTCCGATCGTGACAGATGGTCAAAACATCGAAGCCGGAAAGCCTGTGACCGATGGTCCGTTTGATCCGAAAGAGATCATGGAGATCCAAGGCATTCGCGCCACCCAGCAATACTTGGTGGAAGAAGTGCAGAAGGTCTACCGCGACCAAGGTGTATCAATCCACGACAAGCACATCGAACTGATTGTGCGTCAGATGACCCGTCGCATCGGTGTGCAAGAACCTGGAGATACTGGTTTCTTGCCCGGCGAGCGCGTCGATGCAAAGGTCTTCCGCGACACCAACCGTTCGGTGGTCGAAGGCGCAAAGCGCCCAGCAGAAGGTCGTCCCGAGATCATGGGTATCACCAAGGCATCGCTTGCAACCGATTCATGGTTGTCGGCCGCTTCCTTCCAAGAGACCACTCGTGTTCTCACCGAAGCAGCGATCGATGGTCGTGGGGACAGCCTCGTTGGCCTCAAGGAAAACATCATCATCGGTAAGTTGATCCCCGCAGGCACCGGTATGGAGAAGTATCGCGACTTCGACATCGATGCCCCGGATTATCAGCCGCTTGAGTATTTCTCGACCGACGAAGCCGATCCAGCGGCGTTTTTGGCCAGTGTTCAGGGAACCTATAACGCTGACGCCGATTCCACCGCCGAGTATCAGACTGGAGATGGGTCATTCTGACCCGTCTCACAGGTTGATATAGCCGATCAGTCACCCGTAGCCTGAGACACTCTTGATTGACGCACCGTTCTGGTGCCCACCAATCAGCACTTGTTGTCCGAGTACTAGCAATTTGAGATTCAAAAAAGAGGTTTTTTCGTGCCCACCATTCAGCAGTTGATCCGCCAGGGTCGCAGTTCGAAGTCTTCGAAGTCGAAGACACCTGCACTCAAGGGTTCGCCACAGCGACGTGGCGTGTGCACGCGCGTATTCACCACGACACCTAAGAAGCCAAACTCAGCATTGCGCAAGGTTGCTCGTGTGCGTTTGTCAAGTGGTGTTGAAGTCACCGCGTACATCCCCGGCGAAGGACACAACTTGCAAGAACACAGCATTGTGCTTGTTCGTGGTGGTCGTGTTCGCGACCTTCCTGGTGTTCGTTACAAGGTCATCCGCGGCGCACTTGATGCTGCCGGTGTAAAAAATCGTAAGCAAGCTCGCAGTCGCTACGGCGCAAAGCGCGAGAAGTAAGAAGGACACGTCATGCCTCGTAAGGGTCCCGCACAGCGCCGCGAACTTGCCGCTGATCCCATTTATCGCTCGTTGCTCGTTACACAGCTCACCAACAAGGTGATGTTGCACGGCAAAAAGAGTGTTGCCGAAAAAATTGTCTACGACGCAATGAAGATGGTCGAAGAAAAGACCGGTTCCGAAGCACTTGCCACCGTGAAGCGTGCAGTGGAAAACGTGAAGCCTCCTTTGGAAGTGCGCAGCCGTCGTGTTGGTGGCGCCACGTACCAGGTTCCTGTTGAAGTGCGTCCGCGTCGTGCAACAACGCTGGCAATTCGCTGGCTTGTTGATTACTCGCGCGACCGTCGCGAAAAGACAATGGCCGAGTGCCTTGCAAATGAACTTCTTGATGCTGCCAATGGTCTTGGCGCGTCAATTAAAAAGCGTGATGACATGCAAAAGATGGCCGAGTCCAACAAGGCTTTTGCTCACTACCGCTGGTGAGCAATACGTCTTTGCATTCGCACAACCCACAATTTATGCATCAACAATCTCGTATTGAAGATGCGCCCGCACATTTACAACTCAATGCCCCTCTGACAGTTTCTGAAACAAGGTGAAATCCAATGGCCAAGCGTGAATATCCACTTGAGCGCACTCGCAACATCGGCATCATGGCCCACATCGATGCCGGTAAAACAACAACTACCGAGCGCATTCTGTATTACACGGGCAAGAGTTACAAAATCGGTGAAGTGCACGAAGGTGCAGCAACCATGGACCACATGGCTCAGGAACAAGAGCGTGGTATCACCATTACTTCTGCTGCTACCACCTGTATCTGGAACGACCACCGCATCAACATCATCGACACCCCAGGCCACGTGGACTTCACGGTTGAAGTAGAGCGCTCACTTCGCGTGCTCGACGGCGCCGTCACCGTGTTCGACTCAGTTGCCGGCGTTGAGCCCCAGACCGAAACCGTATGGCGTCAGGCCAACAAATACCGCGTACCACGTATGTGTTTCATCAACAAGATGGACCGTATTGGCGCCAACTTCTATCGCACCGTCGACATGGTGAAAGAGCGCTTGCAGGCAGTGCCCGCGATCATCCAGTTGCCCGTTGGCGCTGGTGGCCCAGAAAGTAACAAGCCTTTTGAAGGCTTGATCGATCTCATCAAGATGAAGGCGCTCATTTGGCACGACGAAGAGTTGGGTGCAAAGTGGGACGAAATCGACATTCCTGCCGACATGGCCGATGAAGCAAATTCATACCGCGAACAACTTCTTGAAACTATCGCAACAAGCGATGACGAATTCATGGACAAGTACTTGGGCGGCGAGCAAGTGACCGAAGAAGAAATTAAGCGTGCAATCCGTAAAGGAACACTCGCGTTTGATTTTGTTCCCATCTTGTGTGGTTCAGCGTTTAAGAACAAAGGTGTTCAGCCAATGCTCGACGCCGTTGTCGACTTCTTGCCAAGCCCGCTCGACATTCCGCCTGCACAGGGACAAAACCTAAAGGGCGACGAAGTTATCGATCGTCCAGCAGACGAAAACGGACCGTTCGCAGCACTTGCATTCAAGATTGTGTCGGACCCATTCGGCAAACTCACATACTTCCGCGTGTACTCAGGATCTGTGAACAAGGGTGACGAGGTGTACAACAGCACCAAAGAACGCAAAGAGCGCATTGGTCGTATTTTGTTGATGCATGCAAACCAGCGTGAAGATCTTGACATTGCAATGGCAGGCGACATCGTTGCTGGTCTTGGTTTCAAAGACACCACCACTGGTGACACATTGTGCGACCGCAATAACCCCATCATTCTCGAGCGCATGGAATTTCCCGAGCCGGTTATTCACGTTGCGATTGAACCAAAGACAAAAGACGACCAAGACAAACTTGGTAAGGCTCTGAAGTCATTGTCAGACGAAGACCCAACATTCCGCATTCGCACCGATGAAGAAACTGGTCAAACAGTTATTTCCGGAATGGGCGAGTTGCACTTGGAAATTTTGGTCGACCGCATGCAGCGCGAATTCAACGTTGATGCAACCATTGGTAAGCCACAGGTTGCCTACCGCGAAACAATCACCAAGACCGTTGAGTCAGTGGAATACCGACACATCAAACAGTCCGGTGGTTCTGGTCAGTTCGCAGTCATAAAGATCACACTCGAGCCAACCGGTCCTGGTGGCGGATACGAATTCGTCGATCAAATCACCGGTGGTCGTGTTCCACGTGAATACATCCAGCCAGTGAACCAAGGCATTCAAGCAGCGCTTGAAAACGGAGTTCTCGCCGGTTACAGCACCGTTGACGTGCGCGCAAAGCTCGTCGACGGTCAGTACCACGACGTTGACTCGTCGGAAATGGCGTTCAAGATCGCTGGCCAAATGGCGTTCAAAAAAGCAGCAGAAATGGCAAAGCCAGTGTTGCTCGAACCCATCATGGCCGTCGAAGTCGTTACCCCTGATGAATACATGGGTGACGTAATGGGTGACCTCAGCAGCCGCCGTGGTCGCATCGAGGGCATGGAAGCTCGCGGTAACACACAAGTTGTTCGTGCTCAGGTTCCACTCTCGGAAATGTTCGGATACAGTACCGATCTGCGGTCACGCACCCAGGGGCGTGCCACCTACACAATGCAATTCCACTCGTACCAGCAGGTGCCAGAAGTTATTGCAACAGAAATTGTGAAGCGCGTGCGCGGTGAATAACCAGCACTCACAACACAGAACCTTGACAACCCAATCCACTAACGGAAATTTAGAAAGCAGTGATCAATCATGAGTAAGGCAAAGTTTGAGCGTAATAAGCCTCATGTGAATATTGGAACGATGGGTCATATTGACCATGGTAAGACCACGTTGACGGCTGCTATTTCCAAGACGTTGGCGGATCGTGGGTT
>JBIITN010000045.1:0-4538 GCA_044340485.1 Ilumatobacteraceae bacterium
CGGCCGTGCCGACGTGTGGGAACCAGACGAGGTGTACTGGGGTTCAGAAGAGACATGGTTGGGCGACGAGCGCTACACCGGAAGTCGTCAACTCGACAACCCACTTGCTGCAGTGCAGATGGGTCTTATCTATGTAAACCCCGAAGGCCCGAACGGTAATCCAGACCCAGTTCTCGCCGCACACGACATTCGCGAAACATTTGCTCGTATGGCAATGAACGACGAAGAGACTGTTGCATTGATCGCAGGTGGACACACCTTCGGCAAGTGCCACGGTGCTGGCGACGCTCAGAAGCACATCGGCGCAGATCCAGAAGCAGCACCGCTGCAGGAAATGGGATTTGGTTGGAAGAACTCACTTGGCACAGGCCATGGTGTTCACACCATCACATCGGGTCTGGAAGGTGCATGGACCGAAAATCCAGCACGTTGGGACATGAACTACCTTGAGAACCTCTTCAACTACGAATGGGAACTCACCACCAGCCCAGCAGGTGCAAAGCAGTGGAAGCCAAAGGGCGACACAGGCGCAGGAAAAGTGCCAGACGCACACGATCCGAACGTGCGTCACGCACCAATGATGCTCACCACCGACTTGTCACTTCGCTTCGATCCTGCGTATGAGAAGATCTCGCGTCGATTCCTCGCGAATCCAGCAGAGTTCGCAGATGCATACGCACGCGCATGGTTCAAACTGACACACCGTGATCTTGGACCATACGTTCGCGGTCTCGGCAAGTTGGTTCCAAAAGAAGCACTCCCCTGGCAGGATCCAGTACCAGCAGTGTCACACAAACTTGTCGGTAAAAAAGATGTGGCAAAGCTCAAGGAAAAAATCCTCGCATCGGGACTCAGCGTGTCAGAACTTGCCTATACCGCATGGTCAGCTGCAGCGAACTTCCGCGGCACCGACAAGCGTGGTGGTGCAAACGGCGGACGCTTGCGTCTTGAGCCACAAGCATCATGGGACGTCAACCAGCCAGCACAGCTTGCAAAAGTATTGAAGGTCCTCGAAGAAATTCAGAAGAATTTCAACGACTCCAACAAGGAACAAGTTTCCATGGCAGACCTCATCGTCTTGGGTGGCTGTGCAGCAGTTGAGAAGGCAGCAAAAGACGCTGGAGTCAGCGTTGAAGTTCCCTTCACGCCTGGTCGCACCGACGCAACACAAGAAACGACTGACATCGAAGCGATGAAGGTGTTGGAGCCAACATTTGATGGCTTCCGTAACTACATCGGCAAGGGACACGAACAGCACGCAGAAGAGCTGCTCATAGAGCGCGCATGTCTGCTCACCTTGTCAGCACCAGAGATGACAGTTCTCGTTGGTGGTATGCGTGCTTTGGGCGCGAACTTCGACAAGAGCGATCTTGGCGTGCTCACCTCACAGCCGGGCAAACTCACCAATGACTTCTTCATCAACATCCTCGACATGGCAACCACATGGGCACCAACGTCAGCTGCAGAAGAAGCATTCGAAGGCAAGGACCGCAAGAGCGGTCAGGTCAAGTGGAAAGCAAGCCGCGTTGACCTCGCATTTGGTTCGAATTCCGAACTTCGTGCACTCGCTGAGGTATACGCAAGTAGTGATGCAAAAAAGAAGTTCGTGGAGGACTTTGTTGCTGCTTGGAACAAAGTAATGATGCTCGATCGTTTCGAGTTGAAGAACTAATTCACTGTATTGAAAAGCCCCGTGCGGATTTGTCCGCACGGGGCTTTTTTATTCTGCTACTTCTCTACTGTTCTGGTAGTGAGGTAGTGCAATCTTTCGTTACTCACCAATGAGTTCTTTGCGCAGTTCCCGCTTTAAGAACTTGCCACTTGCGTTTCGCGGGATTAGTTCATCGCGGAACCACACTTTCGCCGGAATCTTGTGCTTGGCAAGACTTGTCGACAAGAACGTGCGCAGTTCGTCTTCTGTTAGTGACGCACCAGGTCGAAGAACAATTACTGCTGCAACTTCTTCGCCAAGTCTCTCGTCAGGAATACCGAAGACAGCAACTTCAGCCACCGCATCGTTGTGGTAAATCGCTGTTTCCACTTCGCTGCAGTACACGTTCTCACCGCCACGAATGACCATATCTTTTGCGCGGTCAACAATATAAATAAATCCGTCTTCGTCAATGCGTGCAATGTCACCAGTATTTAACCATCCGTCACGAATTGAATCGGCTGTTGCATCTTCACGATTGAGGTATCCCTTAATCACGATCGACCCGCGAACACACAAAACACCAACGGTGTCAGGGCCCGGTGGCAAGTCGTTGCCATCTTCGTCTACCAATTTCACATCAAGTGTTGGAACGTGAGGACCACACGAGGCTGGCTTATTCACAAACCAGCGTGCTGAGTTCGCGGTGATGATGCCGTGAGTTTCGGTCATGCCATAGCCGGTAGATGGCTGACCGTGTTTCAACGCTCCAGCAATCTTGTGAACGAGGTCTGGCTGCAATGCGGCACCGCCTCCACCAAGGCCACGAAGCGACGTCGTGTCACGTGACGCCCAATCGGGATGCAACAGCAATTCACGACTCATCGTTGGCACACCTGAAAATGTGGTCACCTTTTCACGTTCGATCAATCCCAACGCGCGACCTGGATCCCACTTGTACATAAATGTGATCTTCGCCCCTACTGCGGTGACGGGATGCAACATGCAGTTACACGCGGTCACGTGAAACAACGGGGTCGGCGCAAGATACGACGGTGGAAGTGTCTCAGGCACGCTCTCGGGTGCCGGAATGTCGCCGGCCTCAATAGCTTTTTGTTCAGCAATTGAACTTGTCGCGCTCATGACAATGAGATTCAAGATGTTGTTGACCGAACCGCGATGCGTTAACTGGGCACCCTTTGGAAAACCGGTGGTACCCGAGGTGTAAAAAATTGTCGCGTCATCATCAGGGTCGATTGATACGACAGGCAACGAACCCGGATCACCGGCGGCGACGACATCGGCCCAACGAGCACTATTTTTGGGCAAAGCGCTCTCGGTACGGACAGACACAACGTGCATGTTGGGGCGCTCTGGCAACTGCGATAAACGCTCAAGACGCTCGTCATCCACCACGATCACACGTGGATCGCTGTCATTTAGCGCATACTCCATTTCCGGAGCAGTCCACCATGCGTTCATACCGACAACCGCCGCACCTGCGGCCACCGTTGCCCAGTAACCAATGATCCACTCGGGGTAATTACGTAACGCCAAGGCGACACGATCCCCGGGCTTAACACCTTGCGCAACCAAGTATGCAGCAAAGGTTCGAACTAAAGCGTGGACATCGTTATACGTGTAACGCTCGTCTTCATAGATGATGTAATCCTTATCCCCGTGTGCAGCAGATGCTTCCCACACAGCGCGTAGGTTCGAAGGCGCGGTCTTGTAGGCCTTCAGTTTTTGTCCGCGAACTTCAACGGTCGTTATTTCATACGGTGACCCTGGAGCAATGAGCTCTTGACGGGCGGTGAGGTAATGCTGAATCACGGGTCTATGTCTAGCAAGTGACGTGCGTCATTGCGAAAGTAGCGACCATACAAACTCTTAAACGAATGGGCGCACAAGGCCTGAATAGTGTTCAAGTGCTGCGTTTTCCTTAGCGAGACAGCCCGGAGTCTGAAGCGCACGACGAAAACCCTTATCAATCCACTCGCCAAACTCTCGGGAATTCTTGGGTATCAGAATCGAATTTTTGCACCAGTCGAGGGGTTCGTCGGCCCAAATCAACTTCGTATTTTCATTCTGTGCGCAATAATCAGCTATCGAGACGCTGTCACATACGCCAACGTCGGCGGTCCCCGCAGTGACCATGTCGATCATTTTCCCAATGTCAGCAACATCAAGGGATCGACGTCGATCATCTCGAATCTCCAGATCGTCACTCACATATTCCCAACCGGCTTCACCGCGCACCAGTGCGATACTCACGTCGTCGGAACGAAGGTCGCTTGGCTGAAAGCGATCCTCATTCCCTGAGCGCACTACCCCAGCGATACTCATTTGGTAGCGACGGAATGTGAAATCTCCGATTGCGGCACGGGCACGGGTCTCAAGCACATGAAGAACAAGATCGCAGTTATGCCGCGTGAAGGCGTGTTCGATCTCGCTCCACCGAATTGCCTTAAATTCAATTTCCAAGTTTTGTTCGCGCGCAAATTCCTGCACCAGGTCTGGATAGAGCCCCACTGCAACAACATGCCCATTTTCGATGGTGTAGTTACAAAAGAAATCATTGTGTTTCGTACAACCAACAACGAGTTGGCCCCTCTCGCGCACTTCTTTCAGCCGAGATTGTTCTCGTACTTGTGGCGAAGAATGAGATTCAGATTGCGACGAACGTCGTCGGTGCTCAAAGAATGCGATGCCAATGGGAATCAGCAATCCAAGGATCGCAAGCGACACCTGCACAGCACCATTCACTGCGCTGAGGTTAATCGGTGTTAGCCGATGTCAACGTGGTTCGATTGCGGACGAATATTGATCGTATGCCGCTGCGCTTCGACGGGGTAAGTGGCCAGACGGGAACACATCCGGGCTCATT
>JBIITN010000030.1:0-18304 GCA_044340485.1 Ilumatobacteraceae bacterium
AAACGTAACGGAGCAGCGTGGTACAGCGGTGCTGGCGATAGATATACGGTGTCTTCATTGAAGCCAAAAAGAAGCGACGCAAGTGTGATCACACCGGGTGCGTTCCCAATCTCAGTGCCTGGCAAGGGACGTGCAACACCTTTAGGCATGCCAGTGGTGCCACTTGAGTACAACATGTCGGTTCCGTCAACCATTTTGGATAGTGGAGTGGTACTTGCAGCTGCAACCGTTGACTCGTAGGCGTCGTAGCCATCCACCGTTCCATCGAGCATTAATCGCAATGTGACGTTGGGTATTTCGTTTGCTATTTCTAGCGCTTGATCTGCCTTGTACTTCGAGGTGATGTATCCCTTTGCTTGGCAGTCATTAATGATGTAAGACAGTTCTGCCTTGGTCAGGCGACTGGAGCACGCTGTATAGATAAGTCCCGCGTAATGACATCCCCATACAACTTCCAGATAACGGGGGTGGTTTTCCATACATAATGCAATGTGATCACCTTCACGAAGACCCGCCGCACGCAGCACGTTGGAGAGGCGAACTGCTGCCTCGTGCAATTGCTTGTAAGTGGTCACTTCTCCCGTTGTTGCCTGGATGACAGCGGGACGGTCGGGAGATGTTTCTGCGAAATTGCCTGGATACATGGCACTAACTTACTGAAGGGTACGATGTGGTTACTACCTCCCAAGCGGGCTCTCGAGCCTCAACCCCAAAGGAAGTGCCATGTCTGTGATTGAAGTTGGTTTATCAGCCGATGAAAAGCGGGTCATCGACCTCACCGAGGAACTGTTGAAAAATTTCCCGCCGTCCAAGGTGTCAGCGATTGAGTTTCTTGGTGCTCAGTATGACGCAGGACTTGCGTGGATACATTTTCCGGTCGGACTTGGTGGCCTTGGCTTGTCACCGAAGTATCAAAAATTGGTAAACGAGCGCGTATTCGCCGCTGGGGCGCCAAATCCGGTTGTACGTAATCCCATTGGTCACGGAATGTGCGGACCCACAGTCGTTGAGTGGGGAAGTCAAGATCAAAAAGAGCGTTACCTTCGTCCGCTGTTCACGGGCGAAGAAGTGTGGTGTCAGTTGTTCTCCGAGCCGGGTTCCGGTTCAGACTTTGCGGGCCTGTCATCACGTGGTGTGAAAGACGGCGATGAATGGATCGTTAATGGCCAGAAAGTGTGGACCACACTGGCGCACTTATCACGCTGGGGGCTTCTTGTTGTTCGAACAGATACTGAGGCAGTAAAACATGCTGGCATGACGGCGTTTGTTGTCGACATGCACGCTCCAAGTGTTGAGGTACGCCCGCTTCGCCAGATGACTGGTGAGGCAGAGTTCAACGAGGTGTATTTCACCGACACCCGTATATCGAATAGCGAAATGCTCGGTGCCCCTGGTGATGGCTGGCGTGTCAGTCTGACAACGCTGATGAACGAACGAGTGTCAATTGGTGGTTCAATTCCTGCCAAGGGCTCTGGTCCCATCAAAGAAGTTGTTCGTGTGTGGAATGAATTGTCTGCCGACAAGAAAGATCCCGCTACTAAAGACGAGATGATGCAGTTGTGGATTCGCGCTGAGGTTTCTCGTCTTACCAATATTCGTGCGTCACAGACTCGCAAGATGGGAACACCGGGTCCTGAGGGTTCGATTGGAAAGATGGCAAGTGCTGATCTCAACAAGGACACGTACGACTTTTTAATGAATCTGTTGGGTGCCGACGCGATGCTGTACGGCAGCTACGAGATGATTCGTCCTGAAATTGCTATGGGTTATGACTATGCACAGAAAGCATTCCTGCGCTCGCGTGCAAACAGCATCGAAGGCGGCACCACCGAAGTGATGAAGAACATCTTGGGAGAGCGTGTCCTTGGGTTGCCAGGTGACGTTCGTGTAGACCGCGAAGTTCCATGGAGCCAAGTGCCGCGTAACTAATCACGCAACGTTTTTTCATCCGCGTGTGTCGTTGAGGCCATGCGTGTTGCTCACGCGTGGTTAAGCAGCACACCAAGAAAGAACGCAATGAGAGAGGCGAGCAGTCCTACTGCTCCGCCTACTGCGAGTGCGACTTTAGTTTTGCCATTGCTGTGCACCGCGGTGGCAACTCCAGCGATGACAACAAAAACGATCTTGATGCCAAATGTGGCTGCATACTCGCCCCCTCGATCAGCGGGATCTTCTACGGCAAGGCTCCACATCCCGGTAGCGATAGCGACTACAAATGCAGGCCATGCAGTGCGTCCAAAAGCTTGTGCCATTACCTTTGTTGCCTCCGGCGATACACGACGTACCGACGGAACGATGCCAGCAACAACTATCTGTCCGCCAACCCACACAGCGACTGCAATGAGGTGGAGGGTGATGCGAATGGATTCTGCCGTGGGTGAAATCATGACTCTGAGAGTGCCAGAAGAACAGTGCTCGCAGCGATTCGGCGGTCATCCATTGCAGGTTGTGTAGCTACTGAACCACCAGACATCACTGTGATCGCCACTTCAAGAGACGACTGAAGTTCTCGAATGTTCCGAGGTGGCGGAAAATATTCATCCTCGTCGGTCACAGTGATTTCGGTAACTCCGTTGCGAGGTTGAAGTGCCAGTAGAACGTCTCTCACAAGCTCTTCGGGGGCTGAAGCACCCGCGGTGACACCAATCGTGCCGTGGAGATCGGATGGCAGTTCTTTGGCTGAGTTAATTCGCAGAACTCGAGAACAACCGGCCTCGGACGCCAGTCTTTCCAGCGCTCGCGTATTGGAACTATTTGCTGAACCGATCACCACGAACGCATCGACCTGAGGTGCGATCTCCATGAGTGCCGACTGCCGATTTGTGGTCGCAAAGCACAGGTCACTTCGCCCTGGTGTCCACACATCGGGGAATCTCTTTCGCACAGCAACGGCAACCTCGCTCCATTCGCGATGTGACAACGTGGTTTGTGCCAACATCGCAACGGGTTGGTCAATTGTTGGCAGTTGCTCTACTTCGGTGACAGATTCGACTCGAGTGATGGAGTCAGGTGCAACCGCCATGGTTCCCACTGCTTCTTCATGTCCATCGTGTCCGATATACACAATATGGAAACCCTTGCCCGCACGAGTCTTTACTTCATGGTGCACCTTCGTCACCAAAGGACACACCGCGTCAACGACATAATTGCCTCGTGCCCGAGCAGCCTTCACAACTTCTGGTGCTGAACCATGCGCCGACAACATGATGGGGCGACCCTCTGGCACCTCGTCGATACTGTCGACAAAGATGACTCCCTGTGCGCGAAATCGATCGACGACGACCTTGTTATGCACAATTTCGTGGTAGCAATAAATCGGTGCTTCAAATGACCGCACCATCCAGGCGAGGGCTTTGATAGCCATCTCGACTCCTGCGCAGAAGCCACGCGGAGATGCAAGCAGGACACGATCAACGTTCATAGAACTAATGCAGAGATTACAGAGATAGACCTCCGATAACCTGAGACATGTGTCGTCTGTGATTGCTGAATTACCTGTGATCACGGCTGTCGCCGATGGAAGTATTGCCCAATTGCACGGGTTGTGTGTGGGTGATCGTGTGATCTCTATCAACGGGATAGCCCCAAGAGATCTCATCGAGTGGCAGTCTCTCGTGGCTGATTATCCGCTGGAAATCGAGATCAAACGTGGCAATCAAGTGATATTGATAGCCATTGAGTCACGTCTTGGGAACGAAAAGGCGCTTCCGTTTGGCGCTGATGTCCACAGCGCACTGTTTGACCGCGTTCAGACTTGCGATAATCACTGCGAATTTTGCTTTATCTATCAATTGCCCAAAGGCATGCGTCGCAGTTTGTATCTCAAAGATGACGATTATCGCCTGAGTTTCCTATATGGCAATTTCACCACACTGACTCGCTTTACAGAAGCTGATCTCGAGCGGGTGATTGCACAAAATCTGTCGCCATTGTATGTGAGTGTTCATGCCACCCGTCCTCAAACTCGTGCAGAGATGCTTCGCAATGATCGAGGAGGGATGAGTCTGCGATGGCTACGACAACTCCTTAATCACGGAATTGATGTTCGCGCTCAAATCGTTTTGTGCCCGGGTGTTAACGATGGGGAAGTGCTGAACGAAACGTTGGGGACCTTGCTCGAGGAGATGCCGGAAATCACATCGATTGCAGTTGTGCCACTTGGTTTATCAAAATATAACACCGAGACCCGAATGCGAGTTCACAGCACGCTAGAAGCGCAACACACCATATCAGTCGTTCGTTACTGGCAAGAGCGGTACCAACAATGTTTAGGTCGTCACGTGATACATGCAGCTGATGAGTTGTATCTCGTCGCAGGCAAACAAGTGCCTGATGCATCTATCTACGACGATTTTGGAATGCTTGAAGACGGTGTGGGTCTAGTGCGCAAGTTTGTTGATTCGTTTCATAACGTGAAACCTCACTCGAGCTTGCTAACAGAAGAATCGCTTATTAGCAAATCTGCTAATGACGAGATAATGCGAGACGGAGGATTTTTTGCTTCAGTCGACAAAGATGCGACCACGAAGTCACATCGTCGTACGGAATACGTACGCGCAATTAATCCTGCGATTGATACGTCACTACGAACTGCAAACACAGACATGAGCCAGGTTGATACAGAGTCTGAGGTGTCGCTGTCGCCCACACGGAAGCGCGCTCATACGCTTGGAGTAGTCACTGGAACATACGGTACTCAGGTGATTGCACCTGTGATCACCGACTATTTGGCGGAACATTCGTATGGCCAGTTGGTGACTGTACATGAAATCCCAAACGAGTATTTTGGTGGAAATACTGCGGTGGCAGGTCTGATGACATTCGAAGATATCGCATCACATTTGCACCTATTGCCAGAAGACCGGTTGTACATACTTCCTGACGTATGCCTTAACGATGGTCGTTTTCTTGATGGTTACACCATTGATGACCTTCGCCAAATCCGCAACGTACTTGTCATAGCGTCAACCGGTAGTGCGCTACGAGCACAAATTGATCTCTTCATGCGTAGTGTCGCAGATGACCACACCAGAAAGCGGTCTGTTTCTCATGGCTGACATCACAGATACTCAATCCGATGTTGAAAGCCAGTTTCCGGTGGTAGTGATTGTTGGTCGTCCCAACGTGGGCAAGAGCACCTGGTTTAATCGCGTCATTGGTGAACAAGCTGCAATCGTGGAGGATCGCCCGGGTGTGACACGAGACCGACACACGCGCCTCGCTCAGTGGTTGGGGCATCGATTCTTTCTGGTGGATACCGGCGGTTGGTTGCCAAAGGGTAATGAGCTGGAAGACAAGGTCAGCAAGCAGGTAGAGGAGGCAGTGAAGACTGCCAATCTCGTGATCTTCATGGTGGACGCCTCTGTTGGTCCTACTGATGAAGACGAATTGATTGCCGATTGGCTTCGTCGCGCTGGAGTGCCTGTTCTTCTGGCAGCCAATAAATCGGACAACGAACGTCGCGAAATGGAGCGCTGGGAGTTCTTGTCACTCGGTCTTGGCGAGCCGTATCCAGTATCTGCTTTGCATGGACGGCGAGCTGGAGATTTTCTTGACGAGGTCATCGCACGATTGCCTGAATACACAGAAGAAGATGTAGCCGATGTTGAACCGCAACAACACGAGGGCGTGCCCCGAGTCGCTTTGGTAGGACGCCCAAATGTGGGTAAGAGCACATTATTCAACAGACTGGTAGGCGAGGAGCGAAGCATTGTGCATGACATGCCGGGCACAACTCGCGATGCCATTGACACATTGGTGGAAACCGAAGATGGTCCTTTGATCTTCGTAGACACAGCGGGCATGCGTCGGCGTAGCAAGATTGACGACTCCGCAGAGTATTATTCACTCGTGCGGGCACTTCGTGCAATTGATGAAGCTGACATCGCAATGTTAGTGATCGATGCCACAGAAAGTGTCACAAGTCAAGATCTACGACTTGCCGAGCGTGTGGATGCATCGGGATGTCCGATCGTGATCGTTTTGAATAAATGGGAGTTACTTGAAAACGAAGCGCGTCGGGCCGTCGAAGCAGACGTTGCGCGCATGATGCACTTCTTGGCTGACTCACCAGTGCTCAAAATTTCTGCACTGTCGGGCAAAGGTGTCCACAAATTGCGTCCCGTTTTGCAAGACGCGATTGAACAATATCAACGTCGTGTGCCCACCCGTGATGTCAACCGCGTCATCGCAGATGCACAGCAACGTCAACCTGCCGGCGGTGGCGCGAGAGTGATGTATGCGGTGCAGGGCGCCACAGATCCTCCCACTTTCACATTGTTTGTTAATCGCGAAATTCCAGCTCCATATCTGAGATATTTGGAGCGGTCTATTCGTGAGGCTTTTGAATTTGGTAGTACACCAATCAAGTTACGAGTGAGAAAAAAGGGGAGCTGATGCCCTGGTGTGAGCCGTGCGCCAAATATTGGACACCCGCAACAATGAATGATGATGGTTCGTGTCCTAGCTGCGGCACTGTGGCCCTGGTTGCAGATGCTCATGGTCGGGTAACAGCAGAGAACCTCGACATTAAGAAGCTGGCCGGTAAAGATGAAGACACAAAGGCGCCATGGCATTTCAAACTTCTAGTGTTTCTGCTTATTGCCTATCTTGGTTGGCGAGTGATTGTTTTGTTTCAGTGATCGTTTCCTCTCGTACTCCCATGGGGCGGTAGGGTAAATCACCATCGGGCTGTGGCGCAGCTTGGTTAGCGCGCTTGTCTGGGGGACAAGAGGTCGTGGGTTCAAATCCCGCCAGCCCGACCAATTGATCATTCGGAATTTTCCGCATGATCAAATGGCGAGATAAAAGTTTTCTCAGCCCATAAACGACAAGAATGACAGACATGTCATCGTCGGCCAGTTCCGAGTCCCCACGTTCTGAATCTTTGGGTACTGCCCCTACTCGCAATCATTCTCGGACCCAGTCGTCATGGCGTTACGCAGTCTCCATGTTGCTGTCGGTTCTCGCTGGCGCGTCATTGCTCCTTGCCAGCGTTGGCTTGTGGGTCAATAACACAGTCTTTAATAGTGAGCGGTTTTCGTCCACAGTGGAAAAAACCTTGGATGATCCTGAAGTCAATGCAGCACTTAGTCGCTATCTCGTGAACCAATTGATGGACAATCTCGACATAGAGGATTCTATTTCCAACATTCTTCCAGACGAGTTAGAAGGCTTGTCTCCAGTTCTCGTGGGGGCGGTGCGCAATGTCGTAGAAGAAGGCGTTCAGACAGTGCTTGCTGACCAGCGGGTGCAAGACGTCGTCACTGATCAAGTGAAGCGGTCGCATAAAACACTGATGGTGGTACTTGAAAATAAAGGTCCTCTTGGTGATGCTATATCCACCGACGGGAACAAGGTGGTTCTAGATCTTGCAGTAGTGCTCGAGCGTGCGGTTGAAGACGTCGAGCGGGCAGGCGTTTTGTTGGATCGTCTCGATTTGCCAGAGGACTTTGGCAAATTGGTGGTGTATGAAGGTGATGCAGTCGAGAGTTCCTCCAACATCTTGCGCGCTGCTCAAGATGGTTTGTCTCTCTTTAAGCGTTTGTTATGGCTTTTTATAATCGCTGCACCAATTTTGACGGCTGGCGCCATCTACATCGCTTCTAGTCGTCGACATGCGGTTCGTCGGTTGGGCATTGTGTTCGCTGCAGTCGCTGGCGCCGTGGTGTGGACACTGTCTCAAGTGGGACCCGCGGTCGGAAACATGATTTCCAACCCAGAGGCTCGACCTGCCGCAGAGAAGGTGGTTGATGCATTTTTGTCACGGTTGCAGGGATTTAGTTGGTTCCTTTTTTGGATCTCGTTGATCGTTATTTTCGTGACCACGTTTTACAATCAGATCATGGCGCAGTATCGAAAGTACAAGACTTCAGACAGCGATAGCTCGCCAGGTAGCTGATGTGTGGGCGCTTCGTGCGTAGCTTTACAGTGGACGAGTTGATTCTTGAAATTAACGAAGTAGTTCCATCTGTTCAGGTAATAAACGATGCTCCTGGTTATTCGTGGAAGCCACATTTCAATCTCGCACCGTCAACTGTCATTCCAGTGGTGAGTTTTCGAAATGGAAGGGTCGTCGTTGAATCGATGAGATGGGGATTTGATTCTGGAGTTGGTTCTCAGTTGGTTATTAATGCGCGCGCCGAATCCATTGCGGAGAAACCAATGTTTCGAAATCTATTGCCAAGGTACAGATGCGTCGTACCGATGGATGGCTTTTATGAGTGGCATCGTGATGGAAAACGCAAAACGCCTTTTTATGTTGCCAGGGAGGACTCGCAAAGAATGTGGGTTGCTGGTGTGTGGAGGCAATTTGGCGAAGAATCTCGCGCCCAAGTGGTACTTCTCACAAAAGAATCAGAAGAACCTCTACAGAGTGTTCATCATCGCTCTCCGTGTCAACTAACGATGAATGATGCGTTGACCTGGACCACAGATGATGAGGTCCCACAAGACCTTTTCCACCCAGATGCGGGACCACGGTTGTCCATTCATAGGGTGAGCAGTGAGGTGAATACCGTGCGAAATAATCTCCCCGATCTTATCGTGGCGACAGCCGATGACGATGAGGGCCAGTTGGGTCTATTCGACTGAGGACAGGGCCTTCATGATTGCCAAAGAATGTGTTTCTAATTCTTCACGTGTCACTGAGGCTGCTGCATTTGAAAAGTCAACATCAGCCATTGTTTGAGTGGGAATGAGATGAAGGTGGCAATGGTCCACCTCGTAACCGGCAATGATGAGCCCCACTCGAACGCAAGGATGCGAGACTTTAAGCGCACGACCCAGTCTGTGGGCGACGTGTAATACATGAATTGCAAGATCTGTTGGTAGATCCGTCCATTCGTCAATCTCGTCGCGCGGAACAACAAGTACATGACCTGGAGCAATTGGATTTATAGACATGAACGCGACACAGCGTTCGTCTTTATAGACAAAAGTTCCTGGAATTTCACCGTTAATTATTTTGGTGAAAATCGTGGTCATGCGTGATATCCACCAGAAACACTAATTATTTCCCCGGTGCAATAACTTGCTTCTGGGCCCACGAGGAAGCGGACCATTTCAGCGAGTTCCTCGGCGCGTGCCATACGGCCGATGGGAATTGCGGTGGTAATCATCGCTTTTATGTTTTCACTGAGTGGAGTGAGAAGAGGCGTATCGACATATCCAGGACAAACAGCATTGACGCGAATACCAAGATGGGCGGTTTCATACGCTGCAGCCTTAGTGAGAGCGATGATTGAGGATTTGGCGACTGAGTAGTCAGGTGCTGAGGGGTTGGTGTACAGGCCAAGTACGGATGAAATGTTGACAATTGCCCCGGAGCGTTGCGGTTGCATGTGTCGCAAAGCAGCGCGACACCCATAAAACGCACCGTACAGGTGAACCTTGATCATTCGATCCCAATTCTCATCAGAGAGATCGACGAGATAGTTCATGGCCTTCATCCCCGAGATGTCGCCAGACATTCGTTTCATCTCGTTTGCTACACCTTCTTCGAATTTTTCGCCCGCATCGGGTGGAGCAATTCCCGCATTGTTGATGAGGATGTCGAGACGTCCATAGTCTGCAACTGTTTTGTCGACCGCCGCATCAAAGGCTGAGCTATCAGTGACGTCGAACACTGCTGTCGAACCACCGAGTTCTTGTGCAATCTTCTCAGCGGCATCGGCGTTCATGTCGTTGATAACGATGATTGCGCCATCGCGAGCCAAACGTCTTGCAAAGGCTGCGCCGAGTCCTGATGCGCCACCGGTGATAAATGCGATTTGTCCGTCTAGAGGTAAAGCCATGTGACAAGACTAATGATCATTACGATGGGGTCGTGAACAAGTGGCGCGTCTTCACCGTACCGAACCTGATATCGATAGTGCGCTTAGCCGGAATCCCGTGGTTTGTAGTGTTGCTCTCAGATGATCGGATTTTGGCTGCAGCGTGGCTACTTGCCGTTATCGGTTGGTCAGATGTGCTCGACGGCTACCTTGCTCGGAAGTTAAACCAAGTGAGCGCCTTTGGGGCAATACTTGATCCCGTCGTCGATCGTGCGGTCTTTTTGGGTGGCGTAGGAGCCGCCGTCTATTACGACTATTTTCCATTTTGGATTGCAATCGTCATCTTGGTGCGTGAAGCAGGTATCGCTCTTTTGATGATTGGTGCGACTCTGCTTGGTATGGAGAGATTTTCCGTCACTAAGTCTGGTAAATACTCGGCTTTTGCGTTGTTGTGGGCTGTGACCTGGATGATCGGGGGGGAAGCAGGTGGATTTTGGCGGGTGCTTGGTGCCACCGGTTGGCTCATGGTGTTTCCAGCCATCATTTTTAGTTACTACACATTGTTATTCCAATATGTGCCACTTGTTCGGCGTCATCTGAAAACGGGACGGGCGTCTCGGCGCGTACTACCGTAAAGGTCATGAACGTTCCAGAGGATCTCCATTACACATCTGATCATGAGTGGGTAAAAGTTACTGGAGCCACGGTTCGAATTGGTATTACTGATTATGCCCAAGACGCGCTTGGAGACGTGGTATTCATTCAGTTGCCCACGACGGGTGCGTCAGTAAATGCACATGACAGTTTCTCCGAGATTGAAAGCACAAAGTCGGTCAACGATGTGTATGCTCCGGTTGCTGGCACTGTCATCGCAATTAATGACGACCTCTCGTCATCTCCTGAGCTTTTGAATACTGACCCGTATGGCCGAGGATGGATCTGCGAGATTGAATCTTCAAATGTTGACGTCAGCGAATTGTTGACCCCAGCGCAATATCGCGAATTGATTGGAGCATAACGATCGCGATGTCGTACGTATTCTGCAATCGCTGTGGCCATCGCAATCCTCCTACATCAGGGTTTTGTTCTGCCTGTGGCTCGGTTCTTGACGTCGTCAACGATCGAACGATCACTTTGGCGAAAGTGGACCCACTCCTTGACGCTCCTGGCCCAAGCGATGATGTGCACATCAATCTCAATGAGATTGCTCCAGGTCAAGGCATTCTTGTTATTCGTTCTGGGGATCGTGTCGGGCAACAATTCGTGTTGAACAAAACCGTCACAACTATTGGCAGACATCCAGATAGCGACATTTCGCTTGATGACATCACAGTGTCGCGTCGCCATGTTGAAATCACTCATAATGACAACCGCTACATAGCGTCTGATACCGGTTCCTTGAATGGTACGTATGTAAATCAACGTCGAGTTGATTCTGCAGAACTGCGTCAAGGAGATGAGCTGCAGATTGGAAAGTACCGCTTTGTTTTTCTTGAGCATGCTGAGGATGTGCGGTGAGCGAACGGAACTTCTTGTCCATCGGTGAAGTGTTGGCGTTGCTTTTGGATGAGTTTCCTGATGTCACTATTTCGAAGATCAGATTTCTTGAAAGCCAAGGCCTCATCGAACCTGAGAGAACCGCATCTGGGTATCGACGCTTTAGTGTGGCTGAGGTTGAACGTCTGAAATACATCTTGCGGGAACAGAGAACCAATTACCTGCCATTGCGCGTTATCAAGGATCGACTTGAAGATGAGACCAGTGACATCAGTCGGGAACTACGGCTCGTCACTGAAGCGAGTACAGCGTCACACCCTTCGGGACGAACCAACGTGCCCCGTCCACAACCGATAGCAGCAGATCCATCGCTCGGAATCGTTGCTGATAAGTCTCCAAGAACAGAGTCAACAAATAACATTGAACGACCAGGACCTGGTGACCAACCTTTGGTCGTATTGGAACAAGACATCATTGCGTCCCCAACATTGGCAAAAGAAAACCGGAAGATAGCTAAGAGACACGCAGACTCCACTGAGTCTCTTGCAAGGGAAGACCTGCTTAAGCAAGTGCACGCGGATCCCGAACTACTTGCCGAGTTGGAGCGTATGGGGCTCATTGCAGGCCATGATGTAGGTGACACCACATTTTTCGATCCGCAATCGGCAGCAGTTGCAGAGGCAGCGGTACGTTTCCAAGAACTCGGAATTGATGCACGTCATTTGCGAACTTGGAAGACATCGACAGACCGTGAAATTAATCTATTTGAACAGAGAATCTTGCCACTTCTAAGGCAGCGCAATCCTGCATCACGCGATGAGGCGATTCAGATGTTGGAAGAGTTCGTAGCATTGGGTGGTGCAGTGCGAGATGCATTGCTGGCACGAGAAGTGAGTCGCCTTATGGAAGGTCGTCACTAATGAAATTGATGACTGTCGAGGGCATCCGAGTAGATCGCTTGTCGAATAGCCCAGCTATGACGCTCAAGGAAGCAGATTCACCACACCGCATGATCGAAATTTTCATCGGTTCACCTGAGGCGGCGTCAATCCACGCTGCGATGGAAGGTGCTGAAATGCCGCGTCCTTTGACTCATGATTTATTTGTGTTGACATTGGAGCGGTTGCAAGTAGATATCGCCCACGTTGTTCTCACAGAAGTGCGGAACGGAACCTACTTCGCTGAACTAGTGGTGAAGACGGCGGCAGAGCAGTATTCACTGTCGTGTCGACCTTCTGATGCAGTTGCCATTGCGGTGAGGGCCGATTGTCCGGTGTATGCCTCTGAAGTCCTACTCGACGAGGTGGGTGAGATCAGCGATGAAGACTCAGAGATTGCAATTTTGGACGAATTCAAGGAGTTCATTGACACAATTCGCCCGGAAGATTTCGAATTAGGGGATTAACCCCCATTGCCCGTTGACCTTGCAGGAGTTGGGTCGTAGTGTCTTACACCTACGTAGTTTGACTGAGTGGGCCAATGCAGTTTTGTGGGGCTCACCCAGTCCATAACCAGATTGAGTTTGCATGTCACTTCAACCAGATGAGACCTATAGCGGAACTCGCGCGGCGCAAATCGTTGGCATCTCATACCGTCAACTTGATTACTGGGCGCGCACAGACCTAATGCGCCCGAGTGGCTCAGACGCGACAGGCAGTGGTAGTCGGCGTCAATACACCTATCGCGATTTGTTAGAGCTCAAGGTCATCAAGAAACTGATTGATGCCGGTATTCGTTTGGAATCAGTCCGCGATGTGTTTGCGTATCTGCGCAATCATGTCGATAGCGATATCAGTGCAGCTCATATAGTCATTGAAGGGTCTTCGGTCATCTTGTGTGATGGTGAAGAACTCATCGACATTCTTCGTGGTGGGCAAGGGGTATTGAATGTACTTCCACTGTCGGGCGTACGAGAAGAAATTGATCGTGAGATCGTGTCGTTGCAGCCCACGCAAAAACCATCTCCTCATCGCGTCGCAATGTGACAATTGTTCTTACAGAGCACATACACGTAATAATTGGTTAATCGAAATGAAATCGTCTCCCCTCGATAGCGCTCATAAAAGTCTGAATGCAAAGATGATGGAATTCGGTGGCTGGAACATGCCATTGTCGTATCCGTCGGGCACCCTTGCCGAGCATCATGCGTGCCGCACCAGTGCTGCAATGTTTGATGTCTCGCACTTAGGAACGGTTCGTGTGACCTCATTTGACGCTGTTGCCGTTCTGCAAATGCAGTTGTCGAACGACATTTTTAAAATTGGTCGTGGTCGTGCACAGTACACACATTTGCTCAACGACGAAGATGGCTCGGTTGTTGACGACATCATTGTGTGGTGGCGTGATGATGATTCATTTGATGTCATGCCCAATGCCTCTAACACAGATGGTGTACTTGAAGCACTTGGAGGAGAAGACGTCACACAGGAACGAGCAATCATTGCTTTGCAAGGCCCCACTGCACGTGAAGTGTTAGAGAAAGTCAGTCCAGAGGCTGCGCGAACGCAACGCTTTGCTGTATTTCGCGCTGAAATACTTGGTGCCCGCTGTGTTGTTTCTGGTACCGGTTATACGGGCGAAGAAGGATTCGAAATCGCCGTTCCTGCTGATCGTGCATTGGCCCTATGGGAAGCCTTGATGAATGAAGGTGGAATACCCGCAGGTCTTGGCGCCCGCGACACATTGCGTCTGGAAGCGGGTCTGCCATTGCATGGCCATGAGCTCGGACCGGGCATCACACCGTTGCAAGCAAATCTTGAATGGGTCGTGGCGTGGAATAAGGAACGGTTCCGTGGTCGTAAAGCGTTGGAGAGGGAAAAAGCAGACGGTGTGAAGCGTCATCTTGTCGGCCTTTCTATTGAAGGACGACGGCCCGCTCGAGAAGGCTGTGCAGTATCTGCAGCTGATGGTCAACCTATTGGACACATCACTAGTGGAAATTTTGCTCCTACGTTGGATCACTGCATCGCATTTGCTTTGCTCGATGGAACTCACGAAGTGGGGCAGACGGTGAACATTGATGTTCGTGGAACAACGCTTCCCGCAACAGTGGTGAAAACGCCGTTTTACTCGCGTTCGTAATGTTCGGGTAATTATGCCGGTGGCTCGTCTGGCGCAACTGACTCAGACGGTGACGGTGCTTTGGGTTTCATGCCAAATAAGAATCCGGCGTTCTCTGCCAGCGCTGTGAGTGGGCCGATTCCTTTCGCCAGTTCAGTGAGTGCAGCCGAGGCTTCGCCGAGCGAAGACAAGGTGTTGAGCCCTTGGGATACCTGTGGCATGAGACGTCGAAGTGGCTCTTCCACTTCATCGAGCAATGCGTTTACCCTCGTTGTTGTCTTGTTGAGGTTCTCGAGTGTGGACGCGAGGTTCTCGACGATGCTGACCACGGCGTCAACACTTCGCTTGGCGTTGTTAACAGCTTGCGTTCCGCACTCGATGGGATCGACAGACGACACCATTCCGAGAAGTCGATCGATGTTTACCAATAAGGGATTGGGTGTATCGCTCACGCCGACACGGTATCGGTCAAAAGACTCTTTTCGTATTCCTCGATAGGGGCACAACTACACACCAAATGTCGATCGCCGTACGCCGCATCAATGCGTGAAACAGGAACGAAATAGGTGCGTCCGCGTAGTGCAGGCAGGGGATACAAGGCCTTGGCGATGCTGTACGAACGAGTGGTGCCATCGGCCATGTCTTCCACGGTGTGCGGAGCATGTCGAAGGACTGAGTCTTCAAGCGATACGTCACCATGTGTGATTTCGTCTATCTCACGACGAATCTGCAGCATGGCTTCACAGAAGCGATGCAATTCAAAGAGTGATTCGCTTTCAGTTGGCTCGACCATCAATGTGTTAGCCACTGGGAAACTCATGGTGGGAGCATGGAAGCCGTAGTCCATGAGTCGTTTAGCGATGTCTTCTACGCTCACACCCGTTGTCTTAGTGATCTGTGAGAAATCCAACAAGCATTCATGGGCAACTGTGTTGTTGCGTCCGGAATACAGCGTGGGGAAAGCGTGCTGGAGTCGACGTGCTACGTAGTTAGCAGACAAGATCGCATCTGATGTGGCGCGTAACAAGCCGTCTGGCCCCATCAACCTGATGTACACCCAAGGGATTGGCAGGATGCCTGCTGATCCAAATTGTGAAGCAGACACCGGACCAACCTGTGAATCGTCACATGTTGCAACAAGAGGATCGCCCGGCAAGAAGGGAGCCAAGTGTTCCCGCACAGCAACGGGGCCCACTCCTGGTCCGCCACCACCGTGTGGAATGCAGAATGTTTTGTGCAGATTTAAGTGACTGACATCAGCTCCAAATTTTCCTGGTTGAGCAAGACCAACCAGTGCATTGAGGTTTGCACCGTCGACGTACACCTGACCACCATGTTCGTGGACCAGGTCGCACATCTTTACAACGTCCTCTTCAAACACGCCGTGTGTCGAGGGGTAGGTGATCATGAGCGCAGCGAGTTGGTTGCTGTGTTCAACAACCTTTGTCGTGAGATCAGCGAAGTCAACGTTTCCATTTTCGTCACATGCAACAACACGAACACTCATTCCCGCCATCACCGCACTAGCAGCATTCGTGCCATGAGCACTGGAGGGTATGAGACAAATAGTGCGTTGAGTATCTCCGCGCGACAAATGGTACGCACGGATAGCAAGTAGTCCTGCAAACTCTCCCTGAGATCCAGCATTGGGTTGCAGACTGACAGCGGCGTATCCAGTGACGGCAACAAGCATCGCTTCAAGTTCAGTAATCAACGTGCGAATACCACGGGATTCATCATTGGGCACGTAGGGGTGAAGATTGGCAATCTCAGGCCATGTGATGGGCTCCATCTCGGTGGTGGCGTTGAGCTTCATCGTGCAAGAACCGAGTGGGATCATTGTGCGGTCTAATGCCAAGTCCTTGTCGGAGAGTCTCTTGAGATAGCGCAACATTTCATGTTCGGTGTGATATCGATGAAACACGCTTTGAGACATAAATTCGTCATGACGTAATTGGTTGTCTGGCAGGGCATTGGCCATCTCAGACACAATGTCTTCAACGGATGTGGGAACTCCCAGGGCTTGCAACAACGACACAAGCAGTTGGGGAGTGGTGGTTTCATCAAGTGAAAACGACACGCGTGTATCGCTGATGCGTCGAAGGTTGAAGCCCGAATCTTGTGCGCTCGTAAACAGAGAGTTTGCATGGGGTGAGTCGATGGCGACAGTGTCGAAGAACTGACCGTGAACAACCGAGAAGCGATTACGCGCAAGGATGGTCATAGCCGCTGATGCAAGACGATGCACGCGAGTCGCGATTGCACGAAGTCCATCTCTGCCATGCCACACCGCGTACATGCCAGCTATGTTTGCAAGCAGCACTTGTGATGTGCAGATGTTTGACGTGGCCTTGTCGCGACGGATGTGTTGTTCACGTGTCTGTAATGCGAGTCGTAGCGCTGGTCGGCCGGCTGTGTCGGTGCTGACTCCAACGAGACGTCCGGGTAAGGAGCGCGCGAATGATTCACGCGCGGTGAGAAAAGCTGCGTGTGGTCCACCAAAACCCATTGGCACGCCGAAGCGTTGCGATGATCCAACAGCAATGTCGAAATCTATTTGTCCGGGAGGAACGATGACGGTGCACGCCAAGAGATCCGTGACTGCGATTGCAATTGCATTTGCTGCATGCGCAGCATCGACAATCGAACGTGCGGTGTGTACGGGCAGCACGTGTCCGTCTGAACCCGGATAAGAGACGACAACTGCAAAATGTTGTGTTGCGTCATACTGTGAAAGATCATCAACGACAACAGACACTCCGATGGGTGTCATACGCGTAGCAAGAACGTTGATTGTTTGAGGATGAGTGTTGCGATCAACAAATACTGAATCGGCTTGCGAAGAGGAGATCCGATGAGCCATTGCGACTGCTTCGGCGACTGCGGTGGCTTCGTCAAGAAGTGATGCGTTAGCCATAGGTAGCCCCGTGACTTCGCAGATCATGGTTTGATAATTCAGTAATGCTTCCAAACGACCTTGAGAGATCTCGGGCTGATAGGGGGTATACGCGGTGTACCAGGAGGGATTTTCGAGAACGTTACGTTTCACAACTGGTGGACAAAATGTTCCGTAGTATCCCTGTCCAATAAAGCAGTGACGTTTCACATCGTGAGTAAACATCTCGCGTAGTTCGCTCAACACGGCTTGTTCTGTGGTGGCGGCAGGCACTGCAAGGTTTGTGCGCAGACGAATAGATGGGGGAACGGTGTCATTCAACAGATCGTCGACACTGTCGTATCCGATTACTCCCAACATCTCTTGTCGGTCAGAATCGGTGAGACCCAGATGGCGGTCTGCAAAGCGTTCGACAGAAAACTCGCCAACGGGAAACTGAGGAAGTGCACCAGTTGGAGGTTGCGGTGATGTGGTCATGGGGTCTCCGGTCTATTAGGTCGGTTACCCCCGCTGTCTCATGTGCCTGAGAGCTTCACTGCAGTAGGTGACATGTCGCCATCACACTGACAGTTTTCCCCTTCGGCGGGAAACCGTAGTTTCCAACTTTCCAGCGTTGCCCGTTTGTTCGGTCCCTTGTGCCTGAGAGGTTCCGGGGCGGTTGCTCCTTCGGCGGAAATCGTGCTGGTTGCACGACACTCTCTCCCAAACAAACGAAAGCACTCACACCATAGTGCCCGTGAGAGACAGGTTCAGGCTTCCCACTATGGTAATGACCATGACAACTCTCACAGCACAAGAAGCAATCTCACAGGTCGCACCAGTCATCGGAGACTTGGGATCCAAGTTCATGTTGGACAAAAAGACCATGGAAGCAGCCACTGAACTTGGTTATGGACATCCTTTTGCTCTGTATTTCCTCGGGCGGGGAGGAGTGCTGGGAAATGTTGACGCCGACGTTGTGGCTGCTGCATTTGCCTTCTTCGAACCCGCCATGGTCCGCAAGATGTGGGACATGGCGCGACAGACAGCAGATGCTGACTCAGCGGTCAAGCAATATGCCAACTTATGTGGCGCGTAC
>JBIITN010000010.1:0-61254 GCA_044340485.1 Ilumatobacteraceae bacterium
CAATCCCAGATTGCACTCAATTGCGGCAAACCAGCGCCAGCAATAACGCGCGTTGTGCAAATGGAACCTGCACCAACGCCCACTTTTATTGCGTCGGCACCTGCATCAACGAGAGCGTCTACTCCATCAGCGGTGACAACATTGCCCGCAACAATTGCAAGATTCGGGGCTTGTGCGCGAATCCGTCGAATTGCAGTAATCACTCCTTCGGAATGGCCATGTGCAGTGTCGAGCACAACGGCATCTACGCCAACACCAACGAGAGCATCAAGTCGTGCTTCAAGGTCTGCACCAACCCCGAGTGCAGCAGCACAGCGCAGTCGACCGCGATCATCACTTGACGCATTGGGATGATCCGTTGCTTTCAAAATGTCTTTCACAGTGATGAGGCCTGCAAGGATTCCGTCATCTCCGACTAACGGCAGTTTCTCGATGCGATGTGTTCGCAAGATGTGCTGCGCTTCAAGAAGCGTTGTGCCCACTGCGGCAGTAATGAGAGGTGCGTGAGTCATGAAGTCGACAACGGGGCGTCGATAGTCCTCGTTGGTGCAAAATCGTGTGTCGCGATTGGTGAGAATTCCCACTAACCGCTTTTCAGAATCAACAATCGGCACGCCCGAGATGTGATAGCGCGACATGATGTCTTCGGCATCGCTCAACAATGCGTCCACTTCCAACGTAATGGGATCAGTAATCCAACCTGATTGCGAACGCTTCACGCGGTTCACGTGAGCTGCTTGCTCTTCTATCGACATGTTGCGATGCACCACTCCGATGCCGCCGGCACGAGCCATAGCAATTGCCATCGTTGATTCGGTGACCTTATCCATTGCGGCCGACACAATCGGGATTGATAACACGATGTCTCGCGCAAACATTGCCGACACTTCGGCAGAATCAGGGAGAACAGAACTATAACCAGGGACAACAACGACGTCGTCAAACGTCAGCGCTTCGGCAGTATTAAAAAGTTCGTGATTACGGTCGGTGATAGTGGGTGGTGTTGTCATGGTGTCAACTCCTCTGGCTGAATTGGATAATGAGATAGAGAATCAATAACGCTTTGCACTGCCACTACCAACAGTTCGTGTTCTGTGTCATGCATGCGTGCAGAAAAAGCATCGAGCGTGTCGTCGGCGTGTATCGGTACTTCTCGTGCGGCGATAACAGGCCCGTCGTCTACGCCCTCATCTGGAACAAAATGCACCATCACACCACTTGTGGTGCGCCCCACCGCGTCACGTTCTTCAAAAGCGCGCTCAATGGCTCTGACCCCCGGTAATTCCCCGGGTAACGCGGGATGCAAGTTGATGACTCGCATTGGGAAATGAGACAGAAACTGCATTGATAGCAACCGCATAAAACCCGCCAGCACCACAAGTTCGGCGCCGGTTGCCACCACTGTGTCTGCTAAGCGGCTATCGAAGTCGGTGCGTGTCTCGGTTGACTCTTTTGTCACAACATGCACCGGAATGCCAGCGAGTTGTGCGCGGTGAATGGCACCGGCTTGTGAATTGTCGGTGATAACAGCCACGATGTCTGCATCCAGAGATTCATTGGCGCGCGCATCAATGAGTGCCTGCACATTGGTCCCCGACCCTGATGCCAACACTGCCAACTTGATCATTGCACCGTGACGCCTCCGTTGCCACCGACGATCTCGCCAATCCGCCATACGGGTTCATTCACCAGCAATCGAATGTCATTTTCGTGAGCAGGGTCACACACAATGATCATGCCTATGCCCATGTTGAACGTGCGATACAACTCTTCGTCGGGCAGCCCACTCACATTCTTGATGAGAGAAAACAATGGTGGAAGAGGCCATGCATCTTTGTGAATCACCGCGGCAAGATCATGCGATAGTACGCGCGGAATGTTTTCATACATTCCGCCACCAGTGATATGAATAAGCCCCTTCACCACATCACCTTGGAGTACTTCTTCCAACACCGACAGATATGAACGATGTGGTGCAAGCAGTGCCTCACCAAGCGTGATGGTCATCGGCTCGGGAACAACGTCAAACGGCAATCCACGGAAAATGCGACGTGCAAGCGAGTATCCGTTGGTGTGTAGCCCTGACGATGACAACCCAAGCAGCACGTCGCCTGTACGAATGTTTGACTGTGGAAGCAAGCGCGCCTTTTCTGCCGCTCCGATGAGAGTTCCCGCCACGTCAAAATGTCCGTCGGCGTATACACCCGGCATTTCGGCGGTTTCCCCACCAAGCAATACACAATTGTTTGCCGCGCACGCATCGGCCATACCGCCAACAATGTCGCTCACAGCGGTTGCAGAAATGTGTGATGACGCGACGTAATCCAAAAAGAACAACGGTGTAGCACGTTGCACAAGAACGTCGTTCACACAATGGTTCACTATGTCGTGACCAATGGTGTCATACCTATTCAATTCGGCAGCAATCATTACTTTGGTGCCAACACCGTCGGTTGATGCAACAAGAACCGGGTGATCAAAGTCTTTTAAGGCCGCAACATCGAGGACGCCTCCGAATGATCCCAAACCTCCTAGAACACGATCTGTGTGAGTTGCTTCCACTTTCTTTTTCATGAGCGCAACCGCACGGTTGCCCTCGTCAATATCAACACCGCTCGCTGCGTACCCACCAGTGAAACGTGCCAACTCACGCCAGCCGATGTCGCGGCGATACTGCATTCCTTCAAAAGCGATATATCTCACCGCGTTGTATGCACGCTCGCGCGCTTCGGTGAGGTGTGCGCCCACAGCTGACACTCCTAACACCCGTCCACCCGAGGTGACCTCACGCCCACTCACAAGTGCGGTTCCCGCATGGAACACTTCGACGTTGTCACATCCCTTTACTGTCTCAAGTCCGCGAATGGGATCACCCAAACGTGGCGTATCGGGATACCCGTGAGCCGCAAGCACAACTGTGCACGCGGTGTCGTTTCGCCATTCGATAGTGGTAGTTGCGAGGTCCCCGTGAATACACGCCAGAGCAATACGTCGAAGATCGGTAACAAGCAACGGTAGAAGTGTCTGGGCTTCTGGATCTCCGAAACGGCAGTTGTATTCAATCAACTTCGGACCATCAGAGGTCAACATGATGCCCGCATACAGCACGCCGACATACGGCATGCCCTCTTTGGCCATCGCATCAACGGTGGGCTGCACGATGACATCCACGATGCGTGTCACCATTTCTGGTGGACACACCCGCGCAGGAGCAAACACTCCCATTCCTCCAGTGTTTGGCCCACTGTCTGCTTCACCAATGCGCTTATGGTCCTGTGCTGGCGGCATAGGAACCACAGTTGTGCCATCGGTAAACACGAGGAGCGACACCTCATCGCCAACCAGGCATTCCTCAAGCACAATGGCGCCCACCGCCGATAAGCGCATGATCGCCTCGTCACGCTCTGTGGTGTTGCCTGGGACGACAACGCCCTTGCCGGCGGCTAATCCGTCGGCTTTCACCACAACGTCAAAGTCCTGATTATTTGCCCACGCGATGGCTTCTCGTGCAGCAGTCACACCGTTGAAACGAGCGCTGCGTGGTGATGGAATGCCATAACGTTCCGCGAATTCACGGCAAAAACCTTTTGACGTTTCCAATTGCGCGGCAGCTCGCGATGGACCAAATACCGCGATGTTGACGTCTTGCAATGCGTCTGACACTCCTGCAGCAAGACTCAACTCAGGACCGATGAGAACAAGATCGATATTTTCGCGTTGACACAGTGCCACGACCGCTTGTGGATCAGTGGGGTCGACAGCCAAGGTATTTGGCGTGCCACTGTTGCCAGGAGCAACAAACACGATGTCGTCACTACTTCGTGATGCCCAATCAAGCGACCATGCCATTGCATGTTCGCGTCCACCTGATCCGAGAACGAGAGTTCTCACGACAACACTCCCTCAAAAGAGCTCTTCAGCGACACTTGTGCAACATCCACTGGGTAGTTCCCGGTGAAACATGCTGTGCAATATCCGCTGTCTCGTTCTATACCGCGCATCATGCCCTCGACTGACAAAAACGACAGCGTGTCGCATCCAACGTGCTCACGAAGTTGTTCCAAACTCATTCGTGATGCAATTAATTCGTCGCGAGTGCCCATGTCGACGCCCATGAAACATGGATTCATCACAGCAGGCGACGTAATACGCAAGTGCACTTCTGTTGCTCCTGCGTCTTTCACCAACTTCACAAGTGGCCCCGCCGTAGTACCCCGCACCAATGAATCATCGATAATGATGACTCGTTTGCCTTGAAGATTTGCTGCAAGTGCGTTGAATTTCATCGCCACACGACGCTCACGAAGAGATTGCGATGGCTCGATAAATGTGCGACCGATGTACCGGTTCTTGATCAGGCCGTCGTTGTAGGGAATGCCAGATGCGCGCGCGTATCCAATCGCTGCGGGAATAGATGAATCAGGCACTGGCACCACCACGTCAGCATCTATCGGAGACTCCGCAGCCAGTTCTTCACCGAGGCGTTGGCGCACTTCATGCACACTTCGGTCGTCCCACTCACTATCGGGACGAGAGAAGTACACAAACTCAAAGGAGCAACGAGCAGAACCAGACACGGATTTGCCCGTGTGCTGACGCACTATCTCATCTCCAGCGATCGTGATGATCTCTCCGGGTTCCACCTCGCTGATGTCGATACAACCGAGCGTGTGTAAAGCACATGTTTCAGACGCCACCACGTAGCCACCTTCTGGCAAGCGTCCTACCGACAACGGACGAAATCCCCATGGGTCACGCGCTGCCACCAAACAATCAACGCCAAGGAGAACAAGTGAATATGCGCCCTTCCATGAGGGCATTGTGCGTTCTAAGCGATCGGCCCATGTTTTGCCACCCGCAGCAGCCAGCATCAGTGCCATTACCTCGGTGTCACTTGCTGCCGTGAGACCAAATCCTTTCTGCAGCAATTCGTCACGCAACTCTGCTGCATTCACGAGTGATCCGTTATGTGCAAGGGCCAGAGGTCCGTGCATTGTTTCGACCATGAATGGTTGAGCATTACGTGCCGTGGAAGCCCCCATTGTTGAATAACGAGTGTGCGCAATTGCGTGATAACCACTAAGCGGTGCCAATGAATCGCTGTGGAAGATTTGCGATATCAGACCCACGTCTTTATGCAATCGCGCGCGTTGACCGTCTGACACCGCGATACCGGCCGCCTCTTGTCCACGATGTTGCAATGCGAACAAACCAAAAAATGCAAGCTGAGCTGTTTGCTCACCAGAGGGTGAAGAAACCCCAACGACACCGCATTCTTCACGCGGTGAGTCATCGTCGAAGAAATCATTCGTGTCGATTTCTAGTGTCATGAGACGCCGTCCTTTTGGTGAGTTGCGGAATTCTGCGCGACGATGTCGGCAAGATTTGTGCGTATGCGATCTGCGATTGGCACGGCGCCTGGTGTAAACGTTGTGCCCGTAAGAATCTGAAATGTCTCTATGTAACGTCGTGATGTTTCAGCCCACACCGAATCATCTAGCGGCGGGGGCGGACCATCGCCTGAGTATCCAGCGTCGATGAGCGCACGACGAATGATCTCTTTGTCTGTGCTCTCTGGCTCCATGCCCGCCATGTAACGATCGACAAACGATGACGCGACCCAGTACCGAGAAGAATCGGGCGTGTGAACCTCGTCGATCAACATGAGATTTCCGTTCACATCAAGACCGAACTCATACTTTGTGTCGGCTAGTAACAAACCCGCTGCTTGAGCCACGTCCTGGCCGCGCAAGTACAACGCAATTGCAGCTGACTTTGCCTGTTCCCATACATCGGGGGCGACAAGGCCTCGCTCCACTACCTCGTCACATGTGAGCGCTTCGTCATGATGACCAGCCGCTGCTTTTGTGGTTGGCGTAATAATGGGCTCAGGCAAGCGCGAGTTCTTTTGGAGCCCATCGGGTAAGCGATACCCATAAATCACGCGCGCACCATCTGCATAGCGCTTCCACAACGATGTTGAGGTAACGCCAGTGATGTACCCGCGCACAATTACTTCCACTGGTAATGGAGTGGCCTCATGAGCGATTAAAACATTGGGATCAGGCGTGGAAATCGCATGGTTTGCGATGATGTCTCGGGTGTTGTCAAACCACCACATCGACAATTGATTGAGAACTTGACCTTTATACGGCACCGTTGCCACCAATTGATCAAACGCAGACAGGCGATCGGTAGTGATAAACAAACGCTTTCCACCTGACAAGTCGTAACTAATCCGCACCTTGCCTTCACGTCGATGAGGAAGGTCTAGCGAGATGTCGGTAAGAACATCAATACTGTTGTCAGCTGTGACGTGCATATTCAACTCCATTTCGGAATAACGCCAGCGCAAGACCAGCGTTCGTCTGTCTGTGTGCGCCAAGTGATGCGCCTTGACGAACAAGGACATGATTTTCAGGATGTGGCATCATGCCGAGAACGTTGCCACCAACGTTGCACACGCCAGCGATGTCATCTATCGAGCCGTTGGGGTTTAACGGATATTCACCCTGTGCTGGCGAGCCATCAGTGCGCGCATACCGCAACGCGATGCAATCGTTTTCACGTAACGCCTTCAGCGTGGTGGTATCGCAAGTGAAACGACCCTCACCGTGTGCAACAGGACAAGAGATGTGCGACAGTCCTTGAGTCCACACGCAATGTTGAGAAACGGGTGCAAGATTCACCCACCGACATTCAAAATGTCCTCGTTCGTTATGAGCTAGGGCGGCTTCACTGAATGGTGATCCTGGAAGTATCCCTGCGCGCACCAACATTTGAAAGCCGTTGCAGATCCCAAGAATTGCTGTTCCTGCTGCCGCTTTGTCGTGCAGAATGTCGCCAGCGCGTTGTTCTAATTCCAAGGCAAATACACGAGCCGACCCCAGTGCGTCTGCATATGAAAAGCCACCAGCCACCACGATGATGTGCGCATCTACAACCTCGTTGTGCTTCGAAACTATGTCTCGCACGTCAACGTGGCGTACTTTTGCGCCAGCATGTGTTAGTGCAAGTTCCGCATCGTGTTGACGATTGGTTCCTGGCGCAGACAACACCACTGCACTTGGTTCTAAGAGTGGTGTGATCATTGGATCGCTCCCCTGTGACCAAACGACGTTGACGTCCACGCATCAGCCATGTCGATACCTGTCCACGAAAACACTTGTGAGAGCGTGGTGATGGTGAGGCTGTTGTGATCACACACAGAGCCGATACAAACTGCGTCGTCGCCAAACAGTGAGCGAATCTGATCTGCATTGTCGGGGTGAACTTCAATCACAATTCGCCCACTCGACTCAGCAAAAAGTCCGGCTATTTCGTGTGTTCCGTCGATATGGGCTTCAATTCCCTTACCGCTACCAATCACCATTTCGGCTAAGGCAACGGCAAGACCACCCTCGCCACAATCATGGGCGCTTTCGACAAGTCCGGCACGTATTGCCGTATGCAATGTTGCATAACGATGCGGTGCGCCGTGATCGGGTGCCGGCACTTCACCACCGTAATCACCACCAAGAACAAGATGTAGATGACTACCCCGCAATTCGTCCCGTGTGGTCCCGAGAAGAAACAGCTCGTTGCCGACAGATTTCAGATCGGTTGTCACGACGGCATCGGCATCGGGAACAAATCCCAAGGCGGTTATGACGAGTGTGGGCGGAATGGAATGTCTCTGACCATCGGTGTCTGTGTATTCGTTGTTCAGTGAATCCTTGCCAGACACAAATGGTGCTGAAAACATCCGTGCCGCATCGCAGCAACCCGACACGGTGGCGACTAGATCACCCAAGGTGGAAGGTCGACGCGGGTCTCCCCATGAAAAATTGTCGAGTAATGCAATCTGCGACGGATCCGCACCAGCAACAACGGCGTTACGAATGGCTTCATCGACCACTGCATGGGCCATACGTTCTGGGTCATAGATGCCGTATTGAGGATTGACACCAATACCAATAGCAAAACCACTTGTTCGTTCGGGGCGTGCGATAACGACACCGTCAGATGGGCCTGCTTGAGAAGAGCCAGACATGGGACGCACAACAGTGGCGCCCAAGATCTCATGGTCATAACGACGGATAATGGGTTCTTTCGATGCAATCGTTGGATGGGCCAACAACTGAAGCAGCACACGCTGCGCATCGATCTCAGGAAGCAGTGTGTGCACGCGTCGCGGGTCGGGCAACGCAGCTGTCATATTGCGTCGCGGCCGTCCGTCATGTAAGAAATCCATCGGAAGATCCACGACGGGCACATCTCCATGCCGCACGACTAATTGCTTCGAACCAGTGAATGTTCCAATGTCGTTTGCCACAATTCCAATGTGCTGTGCACGTTGCATTACTTCTTCCACATTGTGTCCTGGAACTGCAAGCACCATTCGCTCTTGTGCCTCAGATAACCACACTTCCCAAGGTGCAAGTCCGTGATACTTACGATCGACACGAGACAGGTCGACATCAACACCGAGATGTTCACCCATCTCCCCTACCGCCGATGACAAACCACCTGCACCGCAATCAGTCAACGCATGACAGAGCGGATCGGGTCGATCGAGAATGTCGATGAGCAAATCTGTGACGAGGCGCTCGGTAATTGGATCACCAATCTGCACAGAAGCACCCGCAACCTCGCCGGTTGTGGCATCCATCGTCATTGACGAAAACGTTGCACCACGAATACCATCGCGCCCTGTTGCACCGCCCACCACCACGATGTGATCACCAACTTGCGGTCCAACCAAAGCATCTGCACCCAGTAACACCTCGCCGATACATCCGCAAAACACGAGCGGGTTTGCCACGTAACCCGAGTCGTACAACACCGCACCAGCGACGGTGGGGACACCAATCTTGTTGCCGTAATCAGCAACACCATCAATAACGCCTGCTTCGATGATGGCGGGATGCAGTACTCCATCTGGCAACAGATGATGATCCAGATCACGAGGACCAAAACACAAAATATCGGTGAGTGCCACAGGACGAGCAGGTGCAGCCAAGACATCGCGGATCACCCCTCCTACCCCAGTGTTTGCTCCACCAAAAGGTTCAATTGCGCTTGGGTGATTATGAGTTTCTGCTTTGACCGCCAGCGCTACTCCGTCAGCAAAACGCACAATGCCGGCATTGCCATCGAAGGCCGACACCACAAATGAGGCACCTATTTCATCTGTGCATCGGCGCAACTGTGCCAACAGTGGCTCCACTTCAATTTCTTGAGATTCGTCTGCGCTGTGAGCAACGATTCGTGCGCGGAACGTCTTATGCGAGCAATGATCGCTCCATGTTTGGGCGATTGTTTCAAGCTCAGCATCAGATGGATCACGACCAATGGTGTTGTACCACGCAGCCACTACTTCCATCTCTTCATGATCAAGGGCCAGTGCGCGATCTGCATTGATCCGACGACGTTCATCAGACGTGGTACCGCGCAACCGAACTACTTCGACGCGAATAGATTCCCCGCTACTGTCACCGTTGTCTTCACTAACAACATCTGAGGCAAAAGTTGGAGCGACCCGATCAATTGCCCACACTTCGATAACTGCGTTACTTAATACGGCTGTAGCGAGTCGAGTGATGTCTTCATTAGTTAACGACGCACATCCCGTCAGTATGTAATACGTTCCCGTTACCGCCTCAACTTCATAGCCCAACCGCCCAGCACTACGTACGATCTGGTCCGCGACACGGTCAGTCACTCCGACGCGGCGCACTACTTCAACACGCACAGTGTCTGACCCTGCCTGGTGAGTTCCGGCAGCGCTGTCAAACATTTCTTCGTTACACATGGTGACTTCAGCATCTGCACTAAAGGGCTCGTTGATGAGTTCATTGACAATGTGTGTCGCTGCATCATGATCAATAGGACCACGGAGATACACCAGTTCGTGCGCACAAGCACCAACGCCGTGGTAGCCAAGCAACTGCAGACGGGAATTCAACGTTTCGTTGACAGAAGGAAGAGCATTGCGACAGATTCGTGCCAATTGAAGAACTTGAGACTCCAACGCCCGCATTGACTATGACAGTACGACCAGTTCTTCTTTACGTTCCATACAGAAATGGGACAATGTCTTTACTTTTGATTAACTGCTTTACATTTTCTAAAAGTTGACCATCACTGTGACGGGAGATGCAACGGCAATCCATCGAATGTTTCACATGCCGCAAACTTTTCCACAGGATGACGGCGCAACTTCGTAGGAAGAAATGCAGGCCATCCGACGAGCAATACCGCTGCTAGTGCATAACCATTTGGCACGTTCAACATCTGGCGCACGAGTTCTTCGTCGTAGCTGAGCAAAGTGGTGATACGAGTTCCCAAACCCTCATTACGGGCCGCCAGTTGAACGTTTTGTATAAACGGGAAAATCGAGCCACCGGCAACCACGCTTGGTCGCGGGGCGTCACGATCGGTCACCGCAATTGCTGCCATGTCCACCCAGATCGCAAGATGAACCGGAATGGTGTGCAATTGGTCTGCCATGCGTGCCGCGTCATCGAGGGCTACTCGTACTTTCTCAGAGTGCGTCTCGGCGGGCCCATACATCTCTGTCACGTAGCGATCCCAGGTGCGTCGGTACTGATCACGAAGAGCTTCCCTCATTGCCTCATCGCGAATAACAACAACTTTCCAGCCCTGACGATTACCTCCACTTGGAGCAAAGCGGGCGTTGTCGAGCACCCGATACAACACCTCGTCTGACACAGGAGTCGACTCATATTCGCGACATCCCGGCATGTGTCGCATTGCTTCGATGAGGTCCATCTCAGTCTCCTTTCAATGAACGTATTGCAGCACGTGCCGCATTCAACCCGCACATCCCGTGTACGCCTCCGCCTGGTGGCGTTGCCGACGAACACAAATACACACCACGAGCACCCGTTGCGTACGGATTCACTGCAATTCGTGGGCGCATAATCATTTGTTTCATCGTGTTTGCTCCCACAGCGATATCACCGCCAATGTAATTGGGGTTGTATGCAGCCATCTCCATCGTGTTGCGCACAAACATCCCAACAATGCGCTCGCGAAAACCTGGTGCAAATCTTTCGATTTGGGAAATGATCGCTTCTGTGGCGTCACCAGTGAATCCGTGCGGCACATGTGCATACGCCCAAATGGCATTCACTCCGTCTTTTGAACGTGAAGGATCAGCCAGATATTGCTGCCCTACCAACACAAATGGACGCACAGGCATCTTGCCTCGTGATGTTGCGTGTTCAGCCTCAACAATTTCGTCGAACGTTCCACCGCAATGCACAGTCCCCGCACGACCAACGTCGCTGTTAGTCCATGGAACATCACCACGTACGGCAAAATCCACTTTGTACGCACCGGGACCATAGACGTATTTGCCATATGCGCGTCGAACTTTTGGCGGCAATGCATCACCCATAATGGAGATAGCCGCTGTGGGTGACGTATCGAGCATCACAATATCTGCAGCAGGAATCTGTGACAGTGACCGGACGTGCACGCCGGTATGAATTGTTCCACCTTGAGCGGCAAAATACGACGAGAGGGCGCGTGCCAACTCAATGGTGCCCCCTCGCACAACCGGCCAACCATAAGCCTGCCCCACCGTTGTCAACATCATGCCAACAGCAGAGGAAAAAGGCCCTCGTAGCGACGTCAGCGCATGAGCTGCGCTACCACCAAACAATGCGCGCGCTTCTGCAGTTTTAAACACGCGTGCTGTCCATGTTGCAGGTGGAATCGATGACATACCAAAGCGTGCAAAAAGAAACGGATGCGATGGCCAGCGAACAACAGGCGACAAAGCATCAGCAAGAAGTTCATCACATCGGTTCGTGAGTCCACCGAATGCGCGGGACCACCGACGTTCGTCGTCGCCCAATCCAGCGGCCGTGCGAGATACGTTGCGATAGAGCAACGCGGCGTTTCCTCCATCAAGTGGATGCGCTAGTTCAACTTCTGGCCACAACCACGTCAGGCCATGATCGGCAAGTGGTAACGACTGAAAAAACGGGGATGCAACGCCAGTTGGGTGAAACGCGGCGCAATCATCGTGCAACACACCAGGAAGCGTGTGCTCGCTAGTGCGCATACCGCCACCAACAACGTCGGCCATTTCATAGACAGTGACCTCTATGCCATGTTGCGCTAAGTGAATTGCAGCAGCAAGACCGTTTGGTCCACTCCCCACAACGGCAGCAGTCGTCATGGGCTCAGTGTATGGAGCAATTACTGACTAGTGAGCTGGAATGGAGTCGTGGCTCTCTGCAGAGATCTTCGGAGAACGCGCGAGGATAATAAGTGCAACTAGTGCCGATGCAATGGATGCAAAGAGAATCGCCATTTTGGCATCGGCCCGCAGCACCTCGTCTTCAAATGCCAATTCGCTGACAAACAACGCAACGGTAAAACCAATTCCAGCAGCATGGCCCACACCCCACAATGTGAGACCACCCGAACCCTTTGGCATCTGGGCGATACCTGCTTTTGTCGCAATCTTTGTTGCGAGAAGGACACCAACAGGCTTACCAATGAAGAGACCAGCCACGATGCCCCATGCGACGCGTGAGGTCAATGCATCATTAATCGAAGTGGTGGAGATCTCAATACCCGCGTTCGCAAGGGCAAAAACAGGAACAATAAAGAAACTCGCCCATGGAGCAAGATGGTGCTCAAACCACTCCAGGACGGTGACGTGTTCGTCTGTGGCAACGATTGCACCACTTTCAGTCTCTCGACCCCGAACAACTCCGCTCACATTAAGTGGTGTTAATGGGGTGAGCAATCCGGTAGCCACACCTGCCAAGGTTGGGTGCACACCGGCCTGCAAAAGACAGAACCATGCGATAACTCCAGCAAGGATGTACACCGGCACGTACTGAACGTTCATGCGCTGCAAAATTACGACCGACAGCACGGCCACAATTGCAACGAGCAGAACCCATATCGAGACACCAGTTGAATAGAACAGCGCGATCACAAGAATCGCTCCGATGTCATCAACCACCGCAAGACCGAGTAAGAAGACTCGCGCTCCTGCCGAAACACGCGTTGCCATAATCGATAACAAACCAGTTGCAAGTGCGATGTCGGTTGCCATTGGGACTCCCCAACCTTTTGGCGCATCTCCTGCTGCAATAGCGAGATACAACAACGCAGGCACAATCATGCCACCCAATGCAGATACAAGAGGCAACATAATTTGCTGACGAGACGCTAAATGGCCCGATGTGGCCTCGCGCTTGATTTCCATACCAACAACAAAGAAGAAGATGGTCATGAGACCGTCATTAATCCAGTGATGAAGATCCATCTCTAATGAGTAACGGCCCAGAGTCAATGCAAAGTCGGTATGCCACACACTTGCGTACGCGGCTTTCCATGGCGAGTTTGCCCACACGAGCGCGACCAGTGTTGCAAGAACCAACAGCGCACCACCTGCAGCCTCGGTGCGCATGAAGTCCCGTAGCGGCGCAAGCGCGCGGACACGCGGCTCGGTCTGTGTTGCTGTCATTGCAAGGCCCTCTTCCAAAAACGTCGGCGTCGCCTACCAAGCCCTGTTGACCTCGGCGCGACCACGGCGTTCCACACTAGACGCAACAACCCCCGCTGGCACTGTTGCAGCCCATCAAAATGGACCGCCCTGTGCGAGCAGGGGTTGAACGCTTGTGATCGGTCGGGTCAGCTACAGCCGCTGGTGCTGCCACATGATGGGCATGCATGGCATGAGCCTGCTCGCACCATCTGGACTCCACACTGCATGCACATTGGTGCATCACTGTGGCGAACGATTGGCCCTGAGTGATCAGACACGGGAGCAGTGGGTGCAACACCTAACTCAATTTGGGTCACCAGTTCTGACACTGATGGCACGCTCTTTGGGTCTGTTGCAAGCTCTGATCCGCTGCTGGTTTCAACAACTGATTCCTCAACACCAGGAAGTGTTGGCTGCAAACGCTCGTCACGGCTAAAGATGCCAAGTTCTGCACGCTCTTCATAGGTGAGATATTCGAGGCCGAGGCGACGGAACAAGTAGTCCATGATCGAGGTAGCGATACGGATGTCTGGATCATCTGTCATACCTGCTGGTTCAAAGCGCATGTTGGTGAATGCTTCGACAAAAGCGCGAAGCGGCACACCGTATTGCAGACCATAGGAAATGCTCTTGGCGAATGCATCCATGATGCCTGCCATGGTGCTTCCCTGCTTTGACACAGTGAGGAATACTTCACCAGGGCGACCATCTTCGTATTCACCGATGGTTGCAAAACCTTTGCAATCTGCAACGCGGAACTCGAATGTGCGACCACGACGTGAACGAGGAAGCTTTTGACGAACGGGCTGAGTAATGATCTTTTCGATCACTTTCTCAACAGCTCCCGTTGCAGCCGACACTGCATCGTCATTGCTCTTGTCGTCTTTTTTCGCAGTGGACAATGGCTGTGCCACTTTGCAGTTGTCGCGGTAGATCGCCACGGCTTTCAGACCAAGCTTCCATGACAACATGTGCAACTCTTCAACCTCTTCAACAGTTGCCTCTTGTGGCATGTTGACGGTCTTTGAGATAGCACCCGACAAGAACGGCTGCACCGCTCCCATCATGCGCACGTGGCCTTCGTAGTGAATGGTGTTGTCACCCATCGAGCACGCAAACACCGACAAGTGTTCAGATGCGAGATGAGGTGCACCGATGATCGACTTGTTTTCATCGATGTACGCAATGATGTCGTCTACTTGCTGTGCGCTGTATCCAAGGCGACGAAGTGCGCGTGGAATTGTCTGGTTGACAATGCTCATGGTTCCGCCACCGACCAACTTCTTGATCTTTACAAGACCAAGGTCAGGCTCGATACCCGTGGTGTCACAGTCCATCATGAGACCAATGGTGCCGGTTGGTGCAAGAACACTGGCCTGGCTGTTACGCACGCCGTACTCTTCGCCATCGCGCACCGCGATCTCCCATGCTTCTTTGCCTGCAGCAACAAGATCTTGCTGGATCACATCTTCGTTTTCGATGCGGTATGCCTCATCACGATGCATGCGTAACACGTTCAACATGTAGCGCTCATTTTCTGGAAAGCCCGAAAATGGCCCGAGACGGCTTGCAATGCGAGCACTCGTTGCATACGAGTGACCGGTCATCAGTGACGTGAGAGCTGCTGCCCATGCGCGTCCTTCTTTGCTGTCGTATGCAAAACCCAGAGCCATCAACAATGCGCCAACGTTTGCGTAGCCAATGCCGAGCTGACGGAACTTGCGGCTGTTGTCGCCAATTGCCTCTGTTGGGTAATCAGCACGGCCTACCAAAATTTCCTGTGCGGTGAAAATGGTCTGCACGGTGTGCTTGTATGCATCGACATCGAAGTGATCATTTTCATCGAGGAACTTCAACAAGTTGATGGAGGCAAGGTTGCACGCTGAGTCGTCGATGTGCATGTATTCAGAACATGGGTTCGAACCATTGATACGACCTGTTGCGTGAGCGGTGTGCCACTTGTTAATGGTCGTATCGAATTGAAGACCGGGATCGGCGCACTCCCATGATGCTTGTGCAATTTGACGCCACAGATCGCGGGCTTTCATTGTTTTCACTGCACGACCATCGGTGACCGCGTTGAGGTTCCAATCGCGATCTTCAACAACTGCGTTCATGAATTCGTCAGTGACGCGCACACTGTTGTTTGCATTTTGGTACTGGATGCTAAATGAGTCTGAACCATCGAGATCCATGTCGAAACCGGCGTCACGCAACACGCGAGCCTTGCGCTCTTCTTTCACTTTGCACCAAATGAACTCTTCAACGTCTGGGTGATCAACATTCAAGATGACCATCTTTGCGGCGCGACGAGTCTTGCCACCTGACTTGATGGTCCCTGCAGATGCGTCCGCACCGCGCATGAACGACACCGGACCAGATGCGGTACCACCACCATTTAGTTGTTCAGCGCTGGAGCGAATGCGCGACAAGTTGATACCAGAACCTGATCCGCCTTTGAAGATGATTCCTTCTTCGCGGTACCAGTTGAGAATGTCGGCCATAGTGTCTTCCACCGACAAGATGAAACATGCACTTGCTTGCTGTGGAACACCCTTCACACCAATGTTGAACCACACAGGGCTGTTAAACGCAGCTCGCTGAGTGACCAAGATGTACTTCAATTCGTTGCGGAACGCCTCTGCTTCTTCTGTGTCGACGAAGTATCCACCCTCAATACCCCAATCGGTGATCGTGTCGGCGACGCGGTCGACAACTTGACGCATGGAGTTCTCGCGCTCTGGTGTTCCAGGAGTACCACGGAAATATTTCTGCGCAACAATGTTCGTTGCGTTCAATGACCAACCAACAGGGAACTCGACTCCCAATTGTTCGAAGGCAACAGTGCCGTCTTTCCAGTTTGTGATGCGCGCATCGCGACGCTCCCATGTGAGCTCGTCGTAGGGATGAACACCTGGGGTTGTGAAGTGGCGGCGGATTCCAATAGTGAGTCGGTCGGGTGCGAGAGACATGGTGGCTTTTCTTTCCTAGTGCCCTTTGTGGGAGCAGATCGTGAGATGGATGGCGTTCGATACAAAATCCACACCTGCACTTACGACCCTATGTGGATCCCAAACACAATATGTTGTGGTTTTTTGCCCCGATGGCGGCTTACGCCACAACCGGTTGAGAGATTACAGCACTGTAGTTACACCCATGTCAACGATTGTCGAGATATTTCTTTGTAGACGCGCTCGCAGCAGGGCACCACAGGTTCAGGACGGCCCAGCCCCACGACTGCCATGGTTCCCCGCTACGAACGATCACACGTCAAAGGGTACGGCTGTGGCCCTGTGAATTGGAAGTGGACAACTATGTGAATTGCTGAAATTATTTGGGGAAACCCTTGTGAATACTGCGCTTTTAGGGTGTGGACGACCTGTGGGTAGACACTTCGTTGCTGTGGACAACTCACCTCAGTGGCAATGTTGTACTCAACAGAGTGTATTTTTTATCGAGCTTCGTTCAGGCCGAAACCGCTGAAACCCTGACAGGAATTGCGTTTAAGACAGACGTCCCCGACAACGGGTCGATCGCTTCGTGATCAGATAGCACGTTGCTATTCACACCCGCCTTTTCGGCTGCGACTTTCAACCGGGTGCCCTCGACATTGTGGCCCCAGCCATGGGGCAAGCTGACCGCGCCCTCGCGAATGTCGTCTGTGACCTCTACGGGAACGATCACCTCTCCCACTCGACTCGCCACTTTGGCCAGAGCTCCATTCTTCAGTCCGGCGTTGGCGGCATCCACGGGGTTCATCTGCAGCGTGCACGACACGTTGCCCTTGGTGAGCACTCGGATGTTGTGCATCCACGAGTTGTTTGTCTTGAGATGTCGTCGACCAACAAGCAGTAACTGATCATGTGGTGCATCGATAGTGCGAGCAAGTCGCTGCAAGTCATTCACCAAAATGGGATGCGCCATTTCCACTTTGCCCGATTCAGTACGCAAGATGTCGAACAAACGTGGCTGTAAAGGTCCAAGGTCAACACCGTGTGGGTTATCTAACAATGTTTGAAGCGACAATCCATCTGGGTCGGCACCAAAACCTGCACCGTATGGTCCCGTCTGCAACATCACATCAAGTCGACGCGCAGGTCCACGCACCCCTGTTGAATTCACAGCTGCGAAAATGTCTTTTGGATCGCGTCCAAATAGAGGAGAAGACTGCATTTCGGTTGCTTTGGTGATGAGTGACATCAAAATGTCATCATCTACTTTTTGCGGATCAACATCAACATCTAGTGATTGCAAAATGCCTGCCAGTTTTGCTAGAACTTCCCATTCATCGGGCTGACCGTCTTCTAGAGGCAATGCTGCGGTGCTGTAGTTCGCAACATTTCGCACAGCGAATTGCATGAGCAATACATCGAAGTGATCGCGTTGCAATTGTGATGGCGACGGCAAGATCACATCAGCGTGTCGTGTTGTTTCATTGAGATACAAATCAACACTCACCATGAACTCAAGCGAGGACAACGCGGCGTCAAGTTGTTGTGCGTTCGGAGTTGACACCACCGGATTACCCGCGAGCGTAATAAGCGCGTGAATCTGTCCATCGCCAGGTGTGAGAATTTCTTCTGCCAATGCAGCTACGGGGTACTCACCCATTACTTCGGGGAGTTTGCGCACACGTGTTGAGCCACGGCCAATGGAAAAACCCTTACCTTTCTTCACTTTTGCAGGGTCGTTAGCCGTTGCACTTGTACGCGAGGTACCGCCAGTGTTTGCCCCACCTGCTGCAGGAAGTGCAAACATGGCACCTCCGCGACGGTCAAGGTTGCCGGTCAATGTGTTGAGAACAAACACCAGCCATGCCTGCGTGGTACCGAACTCCACTACGTTTGCACCGATGCGGCCATACACCGCTGCCGTTGGAGCGTGTGCAAGTTCACGCGCAATCGTTCGTGTTGTTGTTGCACTAATTCCTGTTGCGTCCGCTACCGCTTCTGGTGAAAACGGAGCTAGCGCATCTCGCAATTCATCAAAGCCATTGACATGACCCTCTAAGTGCTCACCCACCGTTGCAAGATTTTCCTCATACAACACATGTGCGAGAGCCGCTAACAGCAACCCATCTGTGCCGGGTCGAATTGCCAACCATTCATCTGCTTCTTGGGCGGTACGCGTACGACGCGGATCAACGACCACCACTTTCCCACCACGGGCACGAATTGCTTCGATACGACCAGGGAAATCAGGCGCCGTGCACAAACTGCCATTGGATGCATACGGGTTTGCGCCCACGATCAACAAATAATCGGTGTAGTCAAGATCAGGAACAGGAATGTTCACTGGCAAGCCAAACATGTAACCAGCGGCAACATGCATCGGCATTTGATCGACTGTTGCCGCACTAAAACGATTACGCGTACCTGCAGCACGAACGACGTTGCCGGTGTACAACATCGCCGACAAATTGTGAGCATTCGGGTTTCCTGTGTACGTCGCAAGTGCGTCTCGACCGTGGGTGTTGATTACGCGTGCGAATCCATCGTGCACCACATTCCAAGCTTCATCCCACGACACCTCAACATGTCTGCCATCGCGTTTCACCATCGGCAGACGTAAACGGTCTGGGTCCTCGTGAAGCTGTTTAAGCGAACTTCCCTTCGGACAAATAAAGCCCTTGCTAAAAACGTCGTCTTGATCACCACGAATGCGCACCACTTCATGTGATGGATTCACTGTGATCTCTAGGCCACACGTGGCCTCACATAGTGGACATGTCCTGTACACAACCCGATTGGCGTCGCTACTCATGTAACTACTATGCCACTTCCTACACTGAACACGTGCAACGTCTCTTTCGCCGTGATGCCAGAAGTACTTCGGGCACCAACGCCCTAGACGACGTTGTCGACGTGTCAGTGCAAGATGCCATGACATTTTCACGTAGCACCAACGTATCGGTGGAGTTATGCATGATCTCAACCCCAGACGGCGTCACGGATGTGGCGGGACGATCGGGACCCCTCGGTGGACCTATCGACCAAGAGGTGTTCCTCACATTGCGCAGCCACGCTGACGTGGTTCTGGTGGGTGCCGGCACAGTGCGCGCCGAACAATACAAAGCACCTGTACGCGCACCGTTACCAATCGTGGTGGTTACACGGTCGTGTGCTCTCGACTTTGACAGTCCGTTATTTACATCTGGTTGGGGAATGCTGGCCACAACGGTTGACGCACCAGACACGTCAGTGCGCATGTTTCGCGCGGGCAAGATAGAGGTTGATCTCGCATCAATCATTCAACAACTTCGTACCGAATTGAACGCTCGTGTGATTCACGTTGAAGGCGGTCCAGACCTCAACGCATCACTTTTGCAGCATGATCTCGTTGATGCAATCAACCTCACCATGTCTCCATTTGTTGGCAAGGGTGGATCGGCAATCACATCACGTCGTCAACAAAACGCAATGCCGCAATTTCGACGTTTTAAACTTACACAACTGTGTCGTGACGGTGATTTTTTGTTTGCACGTTATGAACGCAGCAAGCAACAGATCTAATTCTGCTTACGCAGTGTCTAATTTTGCTTAAGGAGTGCTAACTCGCGGCGGAAGTCTGCTGCATCGTGGAAGTTTTTGTAGACACTCGCAAAACGCACATACGCGACTTCATCAAGACCGCGCAAACGCTCAAGCACCATGTGGCCAATGAGTGACGTCGTAACAATCTCGCCCGACTTCACCAAAGTACGCACTTCGTCTTCTACCGACTCCGCCAGAGCCTCGATCTGTTCGGATTCAACAGGGCGACCCTTACATGCAGACTGCACACCACTCACGACTTTGTCTCGATCAAAAGGAGCCCGACGACCCGAGTTCTTCACTACCATCAGCGGCGCATTTTCGAGGCGCTCGTACGTGGTGAACCGGTAGGTGCACTCGAGACACTCGCGACGGCGACGAATAGACGCACCATCATCAGCGGCACGAGAATCGACAACCTTTGTGTCGTCATGATGACAAACCGGACAGCGCATCGATCTCACTATAAACCGCCATTTGTAGGCGGCGCCGACACAAGGCGCTGTTTCTTTTTACATTCCGTAAGTGGACTGTGACTTATGGAACGCGAATGATTTGTCCAACTTGAAGGTCGGCACCATTGATACGCACGAGTTCATCAACCAAGTTGCTGATGTTGCCACTTGGCGCGATGCGCCGCGCAATCTCCCACAAGGTGTCGCCTTGTTGCACGACAATGGCGCGTGGGGCAGATTGGTTGCCCACGCCCGGCTCATTGGCAATTGCGGAAGTACCCATGGCAAGGGTGACAGCACTCATAACAGCGACGGCAAGCGCGCCGCCCACCATCATGCGACGGCGTCGATACACCGACGCCGTGGAGCGATGGCGAGCTGACACAGTGCCGTGCGAGACCACTCTTGGGGAGACCGTTCTCGGGGAGGTCATGCTGTGAGAGGTCAATCGCTGAGTGCGGATCGATGGGATGTGGAGTGGATCGATAATTGCGGTCATGATGTGTCCTTTTTGAACGTGAGAGAAAATCGTTAATTTTCAGGGGTTGTGGGGCTGGGCGGTTATGTTGGTTCTGACCGTAGCGAACGGGTGTTCGATAGTTTTCCCGAACATCTGTTCGTTGTCAAGACTTTTCCCGAACATTTGTTCCACGAACAAATGTTTGCCTTATCCCACGAACGCATGTACGATTCCCCCTATGTCTGACACCACACCCACCGCCCGCCAGCGCGAAATCCTCGAGGTCATCGAGGCCAGCATGCAAGAGCGCGGCTATCCGCCAAGTGTCCGCGAGATCGGTGAGGCCGTAGGTCTCAACTCCCCCGCCACCGTGCACAGCCACTTGGCCACCCTGCAAAAGCTCGGGTATCTGCGTCGCGACCCCACGAAGCCCCGCGCAATGGAAGTGCGCTTCGACACCAACTCAGGTATCGCCATGGAACGACGACCCGCGCGTCACGTGCCACTTATTGGCGATGTTGCGGCCGGCACCAACGTGTTGGCACAACAAAACGTGGAAGATCTCATTCCTCTTCCCACCGATTTCACCGGCGAAGGCGATCTGTTTATGTTGCGCGTGCGTGGAGACTCCATGATCGATGCTGGCATTTTGGATGGCGACTATGTGGTTGCTCGTGAACAGAAAGTTGCCGATAACGGCGACATCATCGTTGCGGGCATCCCCGGCGATGAAGCAACCGTCAAGACCTACAAGCGCTCGGGCGACAACGTCACGCTCGTACCGGCGAACCCCTCGATGGAGCCAATGAAGTTCCGCTCTGACGAAGTATCGGTGTACGGCAAAGTCGTCACCGTCTTACGCCGTCTGTAGACGCATCTCAAAGTCACGTCTAGCGGCTGCAGCGCTAGCGCACTGACAAACGTTGTGCCACACGTTGTAGCGCGGAATCGGGTTGCACCACTGCTACTCGCACATGTGAAGAGCCACCCGCGCCATAGAAGTCTCCTGGACTCACCAGCGCTCCGCCGTCGCGTGCTAAACGTTCTGCGAACTGCCATGCATCACCCACGTCGGCCCACAAATAAAAACCACCGTCTGGCATCGGAAACTCATAGCCAGACCACTGTGACAACACGTCGGACATAAGTCGTAATCGCGACATGTAACGCTCACGCTGAACACGAACATGTTCGTCGTCATCTAATGCTGCGACTCCAGCTGCTTGCGCTGGTCCCGGCACCATGAAACCAGCGTGTTTACGTACTTCTTTTAAATACTCCACAATGTCGGCATCACCTGCATAAAAGCCAACGCGCACTCCTGCCAAGTTTGATCGCTTCGACAACGAATGCACTGCAACAACCCCGTCTATTCCGTGTTGCAAAATTGACTGTGACGGACCCGACCAAGTGAATTCGGTGTAACACTCATCAGAAAATACGGGCACACCATGTGTGCGACCCCACGTTGCAGCAGCACCAAGATCATCAAGTGATCCCGTTGGATTGCTCGGGCTATTGACCCACAACAACAATGCGCGCTGGGTATCACTTTCTGAAACAGAACCAAGATCCAAAGTGCCATCAGCCTTGCTGGGAACTGGCACCGCACGTAATCCCGCAAGTGTTGCACCCATCTCGTACGTGGGATACGACACCGCCGGATACAACACCGTGTCCCGATGAGGGCGACGCAATTTCATGTATTGCGGAGTAGTTGCGACAAACTCTTTTGTGCCAATACAGGCTGCGATGTGAGACGTCGGCATGTCTATTGCAAAACGGCGCGCCATCCACCGCGCAATGGAACGACGCAATGCTTCAGATCCGATGCTTGCGGGATATCCACGTTCGCTATTGGATGATGACAACGCGGTGATCACAGCGTCTGGCGGTGGATCACAGGGTGTACCGATGGATAAATCGACGATGCCGCCTTCGTGGTCACGTGCAAGTGCCGCAAATGCATCGAGGCGGTCATAGGGATATGGCGGTGGAACAAAACCTTGTTGATCACGGTCTGACATGGTGTTTCTATCCTTGTCCCCACGCATCGGACACCACAAACTCGCGCAGGCGCCCAACAGATGCTTCAGAGAGACGTGCACGAATACGCATGCCGCCCTCTGCTTCTTCTGTCGAGACCACTTCACCTTCTCGGTGCACCGATGCCAACACATCTCCCCTGTCGAAGGGAATCACAAGCTCGGTGACCTTGGCGAGCGAACGAATGCGATCACCAATGGTGCGCAACAACACGTCGAGGCCTTCCCCCGTGAGCGCAGACACCGCCACTGATCCTTCGTAGTCGCGCAATAAATCCGGAACGGCATCTTCAGCCAAGTCACTTTTGTTAAACACAATGAACTCAGGAACTTGGTCGGCGTTGATTTCGGTTAACACTTCGCGCACCGCATCGATCTGATGATCGGGATACTGTGCACTTGCATCAACAACATGGATCAGCATGTCGGCCTCGCCCGCCACTTCTAGCGTGCTTTTAAATGCTTCAATCAAACCGTGCGGCAACTTGCGCACAAAGCCCACGGTGTCTGTTAACAGCACTGGTTCACCACCAGGTAGAGCAAGACGTCGCGTGGTGGGATCAAGAGTTGCGAACAATCTGTTCTCTGTGAGCACACCAGCCTTAGTGAGAGAATTCAACAAAGTGGATTTGCCAGCGTTTGTGTACCCCACAATGACCACCGACGACAGTCCGCTACGCGAGCGACTTTTTCTCTGCAATTGACGAGTGCGTTGTAGGTCTTTGAGATCATGTTCCAGTTTGGTGATGCGACGCATAATGCGACGACGATCAACTTCTAATCGTGTTTCACCGGGACCTCGCGTACCGATACCAGCACCTTGCTGCGACATTGCTCCTGAAATACCACGGCGCAATCGCGGTAAGCGATAACGCAACAACGCAAGTTCCACTTGCGCCTTGCCTTCTTGCGTATGCGCGTTTTGGGCAAAGATGTCGAGAATCACCGCAGTGCGATCAAGCGCGGTACGACCAAGTGCTTTTTCGAGGTTGTATTGCTGACCCGGTGATAACTCGGCATCAAACACCACGGTGTCGGCGTCGACGGCCAAACACACATCGCGCAACTCATCAACTTTGCCTTTGCCGATGTACCACGCAGAGTCGGGAACATCGCGGCGTTGTGTCACACGTGCTGCTTCGTCTGCACCTGCCGTGTCGATAAGAAGAGTCAGCTCGTCGAGTCCTTCTTCAGTGTCTTCATCGCTTTGACCGTGCAACGTAACTCCCACTAGCACGATGCGTTCACGGAATGTGCGCTCAATGAGCGTCTGTCCAAGGGCTTCCTGGTACGGATTACTCACGCCTCAACCACAACTGTTGCCACAAATGTTGTTGGCCCAATAAGCACCGCGGTGCGATTCTCACGATCAATGCGTACGCGTGCATCACCGCCATCCATGTGCACCAACACTTCCTCGACACTTCCCGGTACCAGCCCCCACGCAATCGCTGCTTCAGCTCCTGCACACGCACCGGTGCCACATGCCATGGTGATGCCAGCCCCGCGTTCGTGTACGCGCAACGTGATCGCATGTTGTTCGGGGCCTGGTTCGATGATTTCCAGATTGATCTGTGGCACCTTCAACCCCAGCAACTCAAGATCTACTTCACGAACATTTTCGACACCAACCACCGAATGGGGATTCCCCAACGACACATGGCGCACGGGACGATCCGGATGACATTGCAGTGATGCCCAATTGTCTGGCTCAGGCAACGTATCGACAGATCCCATATGCACTTCTACGTGCAAGGTGTGAAGGTCATGAGATGATTCACCCAACACTTCCACTACGCGCACGCCAGCATCGGTAAACACCGAATACTCATGTGGGCCCGCACAACGATCTGCGATGTATGCAGCTTGTGTCAAACACCGAATGCCATTTCCGCTCATCTCGGCGCGCGAGCCGTCGGCGTTATACAACTCCATCCCGAGTGTGTGTTCATCTACGCGATCAAGAAGCAACAGGCCATCGGCGCCGATACCTGTGCGACGATCACACCACTGCACTGCCAAGTCAGGCCACGGTTGTGCTGGAACTCCTTGGGTGCGGTCAAACACCAGGAAGTCATTTCCCAGACCGTGGTGTTTTGTCAGTGACCATTTCATAGATACATGCAGACTATGACAAAGAAGCAGTAACGACAGGGGCGACTTTTGGAACAGCGCTATGGGCGTCATCGTCGATGTCGATCCAGGTGATTCGTGGGTCACGACGAAACCAGCGTTCTTGTCTCACTGCAAATTGACGCGTCCGTAGCACCACCATCTCGATGGCTTCGTCCAACGTGACCTCGCCGTTGAGGTACGCGATGACTTCTTTATACCCCAACGCCTGTGCAGCTGTTGCAGATAATCCCCCCGGTGCTGCCACCAGTGACTGCACCTCATCAACGAGCCCGGCCGCCACCATCGCATGCACACGGGTCTCAATACGGCGCCCCAACGCTTCACGAGACCATCGGATGCCAATCATCGTGATGTCGGTTGCGGGAAATTGATCAAGACCCGGCCCAAACGAACTAAACGTGGTTCCGCTTCCCCGACACACTTCAAGTGCGCGAATAATGCGTCGTCTGTTATTTGGTTCCATCTTCTCGGCTGCACGCGGGTCACGAGATACAAGTTCGCCATACAGTTCCGCTGTGTTGGGGTTGTTCTCTAATTCAATACGAATCTCTGGCCATTCACCAGGCATCGACAATCCATCAACGATTGCACTCACATACAAACCGGTTCCGCCCACCACAAGTGCCCGCCCACCAATTGCATCAATTTCTGCAAACGATTTCTGAGCATGTTCAAGATACGCCGCGACAGTGAAACGATCCGTCGGTTCCACGAGATCAATACAGTGGTGCGGCACCCGCTGTTGATCTTCCACCGTTGGCTTTGCGGTGCCAATGTCCATGCGTCGATACACCTGCATGGCATCTGCGGCAACGATGTGCACCGGTGTTGCAGAAGAGGACGCAACCTCCATTGCCACATCGCTTTTCCCACTGGCCGTGCAACCAAGCACGATGACAGGCGGCAACATCAAATGATCTAGCCCGCACTCACGGGAATGCGGATGCGGTGTGTTGCCTCACGCGTCACTTCAATGAGAACGCCTTCAAGAAAGTGAGGTGCTCCACGAGTGATTTCCACCAAAGCAAAGGTTCCGGGGCGCAGCGGTGTCTTTGATGGAAAGTGCACCAACTTGTTTTGGCGCGTCCGACCAGAAAACACGCCTTCGTTTCGTTTGCTCGGTCCTTCGACGACAACTTCTTCGATGCGTCCAACACGTGCTTGGTGTTTCAACAACGCGCTGCGCTCGACAACTGCACGCAAACGCTCAAAACGCTCGGCAATCACTGCCGGGTCAACAAAGTGATCGACCATTTGGGCGGCTTCTGTTCCCTCGCGAGGAGAAAAAATAAACGTGTATGCAGAATCGAAATCTGCTTCTGCCGACACTTCCAGCGTGTGCACAAAATCGTCTTCTGTTTCACCGGGAAATCCGACGATGATGTCTGTGGTGACAGAGAGATCTGGGATCAACTGTCGTGCTTCGCGCAAGCGTTCGAGATACCGATCTGCTGTGTAGCCGCGATGCATTAATGCGAGTACACGATCACTTCCCGCCTGCAACGGATAATGCAAGTTTTCACATACCGTAGGTGTTTGCGCCATTGCTTCCAATACGTCGCGGCGCATGTCTTTGGGGTGAGGACTGGTGTAGCGCACTCGTTCTATCCCGGGCACGGTGCCCACCTCGCAAAGAAGTTGGGCAAACATTGGACGCGCCTTCACATCTTCACCGGCATGACGAGCAGCGATAGCGAGGTCACGGCCATAACTGTTGACGTTTTGTCCAAGCAGTGTCACTTCAGTGACGCCCTGTTGTGCAAGTGAACGCACTTCATCAACAATGTCGGCAAAGGGACGACTGATTTCTTTCCCACGCACCGTTGGAACGATGCAAAACGCGCACGTGTTGTCGCAGCCAATTTGCACCGTCACCCATGCGGTGAAGGTTGTCTCACGACGCACCGGCAACGCACTGGGGAACAATGCGTGATCATCGATGACGGCTTCTTCAAGAATCTCTGTCACTGGCCCACGTGTACGCGCGATGTCTAACAGATCAGTGGTGCGATGAACGTTGTGTGTTCCCATCACGACGTCGACCCACGGAGCACGATCTTGCACGACCGATTTGTCTTTTTGAGACAGACACCCCGCCACCACAATTTGGCGACCCTGGCGTTCGTCTTTCCAGGTCTTTAACCACCCGAGAGTGCCATACAACTTATTGTCGGCGTTTTCTCGAATACAACAGGTGTTCAGAACCACCACATCGGCATCGTCTTGATGTTCAACGCGACCGTATCCATCGGCTTCCAAAAGACCCGAGATGCGCTCAGAATCGTGTTCGTTCATCTGGCACCCGAAGGTGTGCACGATGTACCGAGGCACGCCCTCAGACAGCCCCGTACCCGTTTCCTGATGATCGCCCTGAGGGGATGTGGTACTCACAATCCCCTCAGGCTATCTAGGACGTAACAGCGTTACGGCGTGGTGACGCCGGACGCAACATAAGCCCACTTACCGCTCTTCTTCGACTGCACCATGACGGAGAGGGACTGTTTCGAGCCGTTCTTTATTGCAATGGTTGCTGTTACCGACTGCGACTTCTTCGCGATGTTTACGGTCTTAACGTTCCGACCAGATGTTCCGTACTTTGAACTGATGGATCGGACAACTATCCGACACGTAGACCGCTTACATGTCCTTGCTTTCGCAGTTACGGTCAATGTCATTGATTTCCCAACATTCTTTCGTTGGATCTTCACAGTTGTGCGAGTCTTTACCTTGAACGAAGCGGGTGCGACTGCATTGGCCATTGTTTGAACACCCGATGAGGCAGCAGCTGCTGCAAATCGAATTTCAGGAATGGTGACTAACCAGCCATCAGTTCCTTGCGACGCTGCAGTCCAGCGTGTCCATGTAGGCGTTCCTGAGCTCCCGCCATCGGTTCTCTGTAACGCAAGCGCTGCCGATGCAAATTCAGTCGTCGCAGCTACTTCGGGAGTTGCACCGAAGAAATTCAATATGGCTGCATCGCTAAGAACGGCAGTCATCTGCGACACATTTTGCGTGCCATCACTCCATGTAAGTGGCGCCGAGACGCCATACGTCAACTGTGGTGGTACACCCGGTTGTGAAGGCACTGTTAATAGCGATCCCATGTATGAACGACTACTTGCGAACAAGGCCCCCGTAAAGATCGGGTCATTTGTTGTGTCCAGACTCAAGACCAAATTAGCGGACAATGCTTCATGGGTGTTTTGTGTGTACTGACAAGCTTCGACTGGAACTTGACTACATCCAACTTGTTGTCCCCCGGATATAACAATCGGTTGATACGTCGGCTTCAATCGAATACGTAAAGTGGCGTTTTCTTGACCAAGATTTGCCGTATTCCAGTATGTAGGAATACCGTTCGCCCACGTCCAACGCAGAGTCTTACCTAACGTGTTGAGATTCAACGTGATGTCAAATTCGGTGTTCTCGTTGACCGCAGTAAGTAACTGTGTACTACCAGTATTCGCAAAGTCGTACCCTAATTGACCGATTGGATTCTGAGCGGTTGGCGAGAGTGTCTGAAATCCAACAGATACACCGATCCTGTTCGGTGTGCTGTAACAAACGCCTTGTGTGGGTTGCTGACCCGTACGACATAAGTTAAATGGAGCAATTGCTACCGCAACTCGACCGACAGGAACGTTTAGATCAGCAGTCGGTTTACCATCCGTGATGATGTCAGTTGAAACTCCATTGTTGATTACCGAAAGTTTTGTGACGTAAGGTCGCGACGCCAAGCCACCCTGCATATTGGTCCAATTCCCTACATTGGGATCCGTCGAGTTATCCAATGAAGATTGGTCTGGCATTCCCGTATCAGGCGGTGATGCCGCTTGAACTGTAAGTACGTCTGCGTTATTAAGTGGTGACAGTGGCGTCACCATGAGTCCCAACGCAGCAACCACCGCGATGACCTTGCCCCCGAATTTCATCGGTCCCCCATCTTTTCCGTGGTGAGGCATTCGAGCGAATTCTCGAATGAATCCGAATGCGAATTTAACCTAAGAGCCGGACCTATATGAACAGGTCCGGCTCTTTACGAGGTTCTCAAGTGGAGAGATTATGGAAAACTTATACAGGCAATTTGCCCGAGGAGCTAGTCGAGTTCGATGGGCTCTTCATCGGCTTCGGAGAACTCTTCTGCCTCCACCACGCCATTGAGCCCTGCCTTATCGCGGATCTTCTCGGCAATCTCCATCATGATTTCTGGATGTGCCGTGAGGAAGTTCTTTGAGTTTTCACGACCTTGACCGAGCTGCTCACCTTCGTAGGTGAACCATGCACCTGATTTCTTGGCAATTTCCATTTCAACCGCCAAATCAAGAAGTGCACCTTCACGGCTGATGCCCTTGCCGTACATGATGTCGAACTCGGCCTGACGGAATGGTGGTGACACTTTGTTCTTCACCACTTTCACGCGGGTGCGTGCACCCACGACTTCCGCTCCGTCTTTGATGGATTCAATACGACGAATGTCGAGACGCACCGACGAGTAGAACTTGAGTGCGCGACCACCGGGTGTTGTTTCCGGTGAACCGAACATGACACCAATTTTTTCGCGCAGCTGGTTGATGAAAATACAAATTGTCTTTGATTTGTTGAGGTTTGCAGTGATCTTGCGCAACGCTTGGCTCATCAGACGTGCTTGAAGTCCCATGTGGCTATCGCCCATGTCGCCTTCAATTTCAGCACGTGGGGTTAGTGCAGCAACAGAGTCGATAACAATAACATCGAGCGCGCCTGAGCGAATCAACATGTCGGCAATTTCGAGTGCTTGTTCACCGGTGTCAGGTTGTGAGATCAGAAGTTGATCAATGTCAACTCCGATTGCCTTTGCATAGACGGGGTCCATTGCATGCTCGGCGTCGATGTAGGCACAGATGCCACCGTTTCGTTGTGCTTCAGCAACAACGTGCATTGCCAAGGTTGATTTACCTGATGACTCGGGGCCATAGATCTCAACGACGCGACCACGTGGCAAACCGCCAACACCAAGCGCTAAGTCGAGGGGCAACGCACCGGTGGGCACCGACTCGATTGCCATCGAACCCTTTTCGCCCATCCGCATGATGGAGCCTTTGCCATATTGCTTGTCGATCTGGCTGAGTGCCGCATCGAGGGCTTTGTCGCGTTCTGGAGTCATTCCGGTCATGTTGATGTGCCTTTCACTGAGGTTGAGTTGACTGTACTTACGAACAGATGTTCGGTCAAGCATTTCCGCCAAATTCATCTGTCTGGTCAGCTATCTGCTGGTCGTACAGACCTCTCGGCGGGCGCAGAGCCAATGTGGGGCTGGAGTGGATCACCGTGGCACCGCGCAAACGCACCATAGACAGGGGGTGTCTCAGTGAAGAAGAAGCCCGATGGACCGACGCCTCAAACGTTCGACTGGGACTCAAGCCATCGCGCAGCGTCGGCCAACTCTTCGGGCTCAGGTTCATTCATGAATAAGTACACACCAAACCACACCGTGTATGTGAGTGGATACGTGAAGATCGGAACAAACACCGCAAGAGCTGCAGCCACGATGAGAAGCGGGACAAGTTCAACCCCAAATACAAGCGACAACACCATCCACAAGATGATGGGTCCGAAGGTGAGGAACACACCCATGGCGGCCGCACCTAGTTCGAACCCCTCCAAGTTGCGTTGCCAACTCAAGCCACATGTGTTGCAACGCTCACCTTTTTTGAAAAAGCCGGTGAAAAATGCGCGCTTGCCTCCGCACCATGCGCAACGTTTGAAAAGACCACGAAAAATCATTGTGACCAACCCTGGCCGTGGATGCATGAGAATGGATTTTTCAGTGTGTGAGTTCATCAACGAATTCTCCGAAGACGCGAGCATATCGCATCGCATCATCTTCAGAGTGCATCACAGAGATCAACCACTGCTCATCTAAACCTGGTGGCAACAAAATGCCTCGGTTAATACCGTGCATCCATTGCGCAAACGCCAAGTCAAAATCTGTTGCTTTGTAATCGCGGTAGTTGCGAATTTGTTCGCGCGCCCATGTCACGCAACCTTTTGCACCAAATGACACCGTGTGTGCGGGTAGGCCCGCATTTTCAATGATGTCGGCGCACGCTTTCACCAGCATGTCGTTGCGCTCCACCACCTCGGCAGTGACTTCCGGTGTACATACATCTGCAAGCACCGCTTTTGTTGCAGCCATGCAGAGAGGGTTGCCGTTGTATGTACCAAGGTGCAACACACGACCCGCCGTAATCTGATCCATCAACTCTTGCGTGCCACCAAATGCGCCAATGGGTAAACCACCACCGATGCTCTTTGCAAGACACACGAGGTCAGGTTGCACACCGAGTACACCCGTTGCGCCACCCCAGCCAGCGGTAATGCCTGTTTTTACTTCATCGAAAATCAACTTGGTTCCGTAGCGATTCGTGATCTCTCGTACCGCTTCGAGGTAGCCAGGTTGCGGCAAACAGATGCCGATGTTTTCCATGACGGGTTCAACAATGAACGCCGCGACGTCACCATTTTTCAATGCACGCTCTAATGCTTCGGCATCGTTGTATGGAATAACGATTGTGTCCGCCAACACCGACGCAGTGATGCCCGCTGTTTGCGGATAGGCAATGGGATTATCGGCAGGGCCAGCTTGGTCGACCGGTGGCTTCATTGAGATCATCACTTCATCGTGATGACCGTGGTATCCGCCCTCTACTTTTACAATCTTGTCGCGCCCGGTGATGCCACGTGCGACACGAATTGCATCCATCGTTGCTTCAGTACCAGAGTTTGTAAAACGCCACATCGGCAAGTTGTAACGCGCCGCCAAAAGTTCGGCAACTTCCGCGTTTGCTTCACATGGTGTGACAAACAATGTTCCGTTATCTAATTGCTGTTCGATTGCCGTTCGGACAATTGGATGAAGGTGGCCAGCAAACAACGCACCAAAACCCATGTCGTAGTCGGTGTAGCGATTGCCATCAACGTCTTCCATCCACGACCCTTGCGCACGACGCACCACAATCGGATGCGGGTCGTATGCCTGGAAACTGGACGGGACTCCAAGTGGGAGCACTTTTCGCGCTCGCTCCGTCGCCACCTGCGAACCTTTGGTTCGCTCTTTGTAGGTCTGCAACTCTCGTTGCGTTATCAATTTGGCTTTTTCTGCCAGATGATGCGTCGTTGTAGTCGCCGCCATCGTTATCAACTCCGTATACCGGTTTAACCACAGGTTATCGCACTAATCAAAATGCGAGTTGGTTCACACTCAATGCTGTGGCAAAATGTCTTTTCCACATGGTGGTCGTAGCTCAGCCTGGTTAGAGCGTCAGGTTGTGGCCCTGAAGGCCGGGGGTTCAAGTCCCCTCGATCACCCCACTACGCGGTGGCTCTGTGTCTGAACTAATCAGCACAGAGTCACCGCGTTTTGTTTTATCAACACAGCACTTCTTGGGAATAGCGATGCGCACCCTAGACTGCTTTACGCACATGCGCCTTTAGCTCAGTTGGTAGAGCAACGGACTCTTAATCCGCAGGTCCTGGGTTCGAGCCCCAGAGGGCGCACCATTTCGCCTACTTTTCTCTGATTTATTCAAAGAATCATTTTGTGAGAATGCTCACTACTTCCACATGATGAGTGTTTGGGAAGATGTCGAGGACCGAGACACGGTCAAGGTCATAGCCGCCCTTTATCAGCATCGACACATCACGCGCGCCAGCAACTGCATCACAACTCACCAATGCAATGACGGGGGCATCCACTGCCAGCAAGGTCGCGACACCGAGCTTGCCGAGACCATCTCGCGATGGGTCAGCGATTACCACGTCGACGTCTACCGGATCCCAATGTTCAAATGCGACTTCCTCGATTGTCGCGGCGCAGTCCTCGAGATTGTGGACAGCATCGCGACAAGCCTGCGGATTTGATTCAACTAAATACAATTCGTCGAAACGGGTGGCGAACGCTTTACTAAAAAGCCCCACACCGCCGTACGCGTCGAGCAGCGTTCCGCCTTCGATGCCAAAGGAGTCGAAATCGGTTGCGAGAGTTGTGACGAGAAGTTCTGCTGCTTCCGGAGAGGATTGAAAAAACGACGACATTGAGACGCGATACGTGTTGTCGCGCACCACTTCATGAATTGGCGCTCGTTGGCCGCGCTGGGCATGGGTTCCCACACCTTCGCGAATACGTCCCTCATGACACCACATTCCGACCTCGCCGGTACGCGCGCCCACTCTGATCGTGATTTCTCCAGCGCCATCGAGAACTGGTTCATGTAAAAACGCATTAATGAGATCGTGGGACACCATGCACTCAGACGTCAACACCATGTCGTGAGAATCACGCTTGCGAAAACCCAACTTGCCACTGTCGTCAGCAATCATGCGTACCGTTGTGCGACGTGAAGTGTCTGGCAGCGCTTTGCGACGGTGGATTTCAACATCAAGTCGTGCTGTACGAGCGAATGCTTCCACCACGATGTCGGACTTCACACGCAATTGAGCGGATTCTTCCATGTGTTGCCAATTGCATCCACCACATGACTCGCTCACAAACACACACGGAGGCATGCGTCGTGTGGGGGCCGCCACGTCAACTGCAACGAGGCGAGCGCGCGCAAAATCACGGCGTGTTTCCACTAGTTCGATCTGAACGGTCTCTCCCGCGATGACATCGGGAATAAACACCACTCGCCCATCGTCGAGTCGAGCAAGTCCGTCACCACCAGCAACCAATTTGTCGATTGTCACGGTGTGCAGTGGCTGATTCACCGACACATCGTATTCGCGTATGTGAATTCACACGCGCCATACGCAACACTTTGGCTAGGGTGACGACGTGACGTGTCCGCTGCAAATCGCTCCATCGGTACTGCCCGCTGATTTTTCTCGCCTTGGTGAAGAAGTCAAAGCCTTAGAAGATGCAGGCGTTGACCTCATCCAGTGGGACGTGATGGACGGACAATTTGTTCCCAATCTCACATTCGGTCCCGATGTCATCGCGTCGACTCGTTCCTACACAACACTTCCGTTTGAAGCCCACCTCATGGTGTACACGCCCGATGTCATGGCAAAGGAATACATCTCTGCTGGTTGTTCACGCCTCATCGTGCACGTGGAAGCATGCACCCACTTGCACCGCACTCTCGAAAACATCCGTTCACTTGGCGCTAACGCCGCAGTTGCGCTCAATCCACATACTCCAGCAAGTGAAGTAGAGAACATCTTGGATCTCATTGACATGGTTCTTGTGATGACAGTAAACCCCGGCTTCGGTGGTCAGAAATACATCGCAACAATGGAACCAAAGATTCGCCAGATACGCGACATGATCACCAAAGCAGGTCTTGGCGATGTCGTCAATGTCGAAGTTGACGGCGGCATCAATGCCACAACCGTGTCAGGTGCAGCCGCAAGTGGAGCAAATGTGCTGATTGCAGGAAGTGCGCTCTACAAACACCCCGGCGGACTGAAAGCTGCAGTAGATGAACTGCGCGCAAACGCTACTTCTGCGTTCCGCGCTTAATCCATACAAGCGCAAGCAACAACACAAAACCGAGAATCGCAGGAAGAATGATTGCGATTGCAATGCGTCCACCACTTTCCAAAAGCGGAGTCAACACACCAGATTCAAGACTTGATCCATCTGGCCACAACGTGCGAACTGCTTCTTCGAGAGCGGGACAACGTCCCTGTTCAATTGCACCAGCAACTGCTGCGCCGCCAAACATGTTGGGATTGTCACGCACAGTGGAAGACAACTGCAACGATGCCGGATCTATTACTGCTCCAATGAGATATTGATTGCCCACGTCTAAGTATTTGACATCTGACCCGTAACGAACACTCACTGTCGCCCCAGGTACCACGGTTTCTAAAGTTCCATACCGCACCTGGTCAACAACAAATGAGACAGTCGAGACATCACTTGACGACACTGTTCCAAGAAATACCACACTCGCTTCCTGGGGCACTGGACAACCAGGAGGGACCGTGGTTGCTGCCGATGGGAGCGTTGTTGATGTCGTGGTGCTATTTGAAGTGGCGGGCGCGATGGTGACCACGGAAACTGAATCTTCGGAGGGGGTCACCGCATTCCCCGCAAGCGAGGTGACCGACAACCACACCGCGGCAAAGATCGACGCAACCATTGCAAAAGCGAGTGCGCGTTGTCTGTATGTGGCCCACGAAGTCACGCTTTGACGCTAGTCACTACATCGATAGGAAACTTGGCGCTCACACATTTCAACGCGATACTTAACCTATGGGCTTTGATCCTCAACGACGTCGCGTGGCGCGAAAGACCGACATCTGGTTCGTGACATCGGCGATCGTCATTGCACTTGCACTTCTCGTGTGGGCGTTTCTCGGTTAGCCACATGAATATTTGGGATGGGCTGTACGGCGAAGTAGAGGTGCGACGTGTGCAGCCATACCAAGCGGTGAAGCAATACATCTGCCCCGGGTGCAACAACATTATTCCCCCAGCAACGGGGCACATTGTGGCCGTGCCAAGCCAAGCGCCAGATCTTCGTCGCCATTGGCATCATGCATGTTGGCAACGCCACTGAATCTCCTTACGACAATGCATCTCGTTACGACAATGCATCCCGTTACGACAATGCATCCCGTTACGACAATGCATCAAAGATCACCTCAACATTTACCCCGATAACAGCAGCAACATCAAAACGAAGGGTCAAGTGTCGCAAGTCGTTTTGTTTCACAAATTCATACGCCGCGCGCTGCAATAAAAATTGCTTGCGCGGTGTGATTGCTTCGAAGGGTTCCCCAAAATCATCGGATGCACGAGCCTTCACTTCACACACAACAAGTACATTCTCACTCAGCGCAATGACATCGAGCTCCCCGCGCGCATGCGACGTATGAAAGCGCCAGTTCATCGCAACGATGCGATAGCCGTGAGCGCGATACCACTGCGCCACTCGACGTTCAGCCCACGCACCTCTCGCACGACGTGCGTCAAGTGAAATGGGCGTGTCTACAGACTCGAGGGATCGAGCAGTTCCTCGCTTGGAAGTTCTTCGACGTTGACGTCTTTGAAACTCAGCACCCGAACGTGAGGAATGAATCGGGTCTTGCGGTACATGTCCCATACCCATGCGTCAGTCATCACCACTTCAATGAGGGGACGCGCACTATCGCCAGTGACGTTCACCTCTACTGTGTTCGCGAGATAGAAACGGCGTTCTGTTTCGACGGCATAGCGAAACATGCCAACGACATCTTGGTATTCCTGTGCGAGTTTGTACTCGCGCTCGGCCTCAAAGTTTTCGAGGTCGTCAGTGTTCACCAACAACCCCAGAGCGACATCGCCCAAACGGGCAATTTATGACTCCCGCTTTTCGCGGATCTTTGCAGCCTTACCAACGCGATCACGGAGGTAGTACAACTTCGCACGACGAACAGCACCGTGCTTCAGTACCTCAATCTTTGCCACCGATGGGCTGTGAACTGGGAAGGTGCGCTCGACACCAACTCCGTAACTCAACTTGCGCACGGTGTAGCTCTCGGAAATTCCAGAACCTGCAATCGAAATGATGTCGCCTTGGAAAATCTGGATGCGCTCCTTGCCACTTTCAACAACGCGCACATGAACTTTTACTTCATCGCCTGCACGCAGGGCAGGTACGTCGTCACGCTTATTCTGGTTGTCAACAATGTCTGTGGTCTTCATGGCGTGTCCTTCGGCGGCGAAACAGTGAACTCTGAAGGATACGAGACAGGATCGACTGCTTCCAACAAGACTTTTTCTTCTGTTGTGAGACCCCCACGGGCCTCGATGAGATCAGGCCGATGGCGCAAGGTCCGCCATAGGGCCTGCCCTAGGCGCCATGTGGCGATCTTGGCGTGATCTCCGCTGCGAAGCACCTCTGGCACCTCCCAACCTCGGTAATCACTCGGACGTGTGTACTGGGGTTCTTCCAGTAGGCCCGAAGAGCCAAAACTCTCAGTGACTGGCGATTGATCATTTCCCATCACCCCAGGCACGAGTCGCGTGACAGCCTCAATGATGAGACAGGCGGCAACCTCGCCACCAGCGAGCACCACGTCTCCCACCGACACCTCGGCATCGACCAAGTGTTCGCGTACCCGATGATCAACTCCCTCATAGCGACCACACAACATGCTGAATCCCGGCAATTGCGCGAGTTCGTGTGCCATTTCTTGATCAAATCGTCGACCGCCGGGCCCAAGCAAAAGAAGTGGACGCGGAGGTTGAACATGTTCCACTGCATCAAAGATTGGTTCTGGCCGCATCAACATTCCGGCACCACCACCAAATGGTGTGTCATCGACAGTTCGATGCACGTCAGTGGCGTAGTCACGAATGTTGTGGCAGTTCACGTCGACCATGTGTAACTCGCGCGCCTTCCCAAGAAGGCTGACGGAACAAAAATCATCGACGAGGTCGGGAAACAACGTGAAGACATCGATGCGCACGGTACAGACCTTAGTTTTTCTGGGCCTTACGCCAGCTCGGAGTTGGACTCATCCAAAAGTCCTTGCGGCGGATCAATTGTTGTTACCCCGTCGGCGCAGGACTGAACAAATGGGATCGGCACAAGACCGCCCGAATCAAGTTCCAAAATGGCATGTGCCGGATTGTCGATGACTCCGGTGCATGTTCCGTAGTCGGTGCCGTCTACCCCCACAACGCGAGAACCAATGATGTCGTGCACCCACAATGCATCAATGTCTTCGATCTCTTCTGCAAACAGCAACGCATTGGTGAGCAATTCGGCGTCGTTTCGGCTGTCAACTCCCTCGAAATGGATCACATAACGATCGTTTTGTAGTCGAGCAGTTTCTACTTTGAGCTCGAGCGCAATGTTTGCTTTACGGGCAACAAGAATTGCCCCCGGGGTGCGACGCTCAACGCGATCGCTGACGAACATCACAAACACATCACCTTTCACACCGTGAGGTTTGCCAATACGCCCAACTTCAAGAAGTGGCGCTGAGAAAGACTGATCGCTGGAATCAGTCATCAACAAAGTCGACATCAACGTCGACTCCGTCGCGGGCAGCAGCTGCGCGTACGACGGTGCGAATGCTCATCGCAGTACGACCACGACGGCCAATAACGCGACCCAAATCGCCTGGAGCGACGTGAACTTCGAGGATCACGCCTTCTTCATCGTCGACTGAGTTCACCTTCACGTCATCGGGATGATCAACAATGCTGCGCACAATGTGTTCGAGGACCGCAACAGCGGTGGGTGCAGACACGGTGTTAGGCACGAGACGACCTACTTGTTCTTCGAGGCGGTGAACTGTTCCCAAGCGCCACTGATCTCGAGCAACTTTCGCACACGCTCGGTGGGCTGAGCACCTTGCTGCAACCACTTGACTGCTTTGTCGTTGTCGATGTTGATCACGGACGGTTCGCCACGTGGGTTGTACTGACCGAGAATTTCAATGAAACGTCCATCGCGAGCACGTCGTGAGTCGGCCGCCACCACTCGGTAATGAGGCTGCTTTGTTTTTCCGACACGCGTGAGACGCAATTTCACTGACATGAGTTCTCCTTCGACCCCAACCGGGACTAGGTAAGGCTAGCGGTGAGGATTGGCGCTCTCAACGGGGAAACGGCGGAAATCCGGGACTGCCATCGGCGCCGGGAAACCCTGGAACACCGCCTTGACCGCCCATCATGTCGTTAAATTCCCGCATCATCGCCTTCTTGCTGACTTTGCCGGGCTTGCCGCCCTTGCCTTTGCCTTTCGGCGCCGACATTGCCCCCATGCGCTTCATCATCTTTTGCATCTCGGTGAATTGCTTCACCAACTTGTTGATGTCGGCAACTTGCGTGCCGCTTCCCTTTGCGATGCGCGTACGTCGCGAACCGTTGATGACCTCTGGATGCGCGCGCTCTTCGGGTGTCATCGAACGAATGATGGCTTCAACTTTCTTTAGTTGATCATCACCCACTTCGGCGTTCTTCAATTCTTTCGGCACCCCTGGCAACATGCCAATGAGGTTCGACATTGAACCCATCTTTTTTAGTTGCTGTAGCTGTTCAAGAAAATCTTCCAGAGTAAAAGCGCCTTCGAGCAAACGCGCGGCTGCTTCTTCAGCTTGCTCTTTTTCATAGACCTGCTCGGCTTGTTCGATCAATGTCAACATGTCGCCCATACCGAGAATGCGACTTGCCATGCGGTCGGGGTGGAATTGTTCGAATTGATCGATGCGCTCGCCTGTTGTTGCGAATGCAATGGGGCGATCAATCACTGTTTTCACAGACAAAGCCGCACCACCACGAGCATCACCATCGAGTTTCGACAAGATGACACCATCTATTTCAAGACGTTCGTGGAATGCCGTCGCCACTCCAACAGCGTCTTGACCTGTCATTGCGTCAACAACAAGGAACGTGTACTTCGGACTGACAGATTGGGAAATGTCTGCAACTTGTTGCATCATCTCTTCATCAATGGCAAGACGTCCGGCAGTGTCGACGATAAGGACGTCTTTACCGAGTCGCTTTGCTTCATCTAAACCGCGACGTGCTGTAGAAACAGGATCACCAGGTTCAGAAAAAACAGGCACGCCAATTTGTGAGCCAAGTGTGCGTAACTGCTCAACAGCAGCCGGGCGTTGTAGGTCAGCGCCAACAAGCAAGGGCTGACGACCTTGCGACTTGAACCAACGCGCAAGTTTCGCAGCAGTAGTTGTTTTACCTGACCCCTGCAGGCCTGCCATCAACACAACCGTTGGTGGCGCACTTGAGTACGTGATCTTTAAGGCATCGCCACCCAGCAAACCGATGAGTTCTTGGTGAACGATTTTGACGATTTGTTGACCCGGATCGAGTGCCTGGGATACCTCGACACCAATGGCCTGCTCACGAATTCGTGCGATAACACCACGTACAACAGAAATATTAACGTCGGCTTCAAGAAGCGCGGTACGGATCTCTCCGAGTACCTCGTCTACTTCTTCTTCCGTCAAACGCCCTTTACCGCGGAGGCGCTTGACAATTCCTTGTAATCGATCGCTTAGTGAGTCAAACATGACCGTATAAGCGTAGCGGTCTAGCCGACGGTGACTTCAGTGACCGTTCCCTCAACGAGTGTGACATTGACGCGATTCATCACATAGTCGGTGGTCAACATGTACTGCTCGCCATCACGAGCAGCCACACGAAATTCCCAGCCTTCAGACTGGGCGATCTTCATTGCTTCGTCTTCAGTGAGACCCACCAACGTATTTGCCTCGTCTGCGGGTATTGGATTGTCCATCCCGGGATCAGGCTCTGGCATTGGTTCTCCGCCATCGATTGTCGTATCTGTGACTTCTTCAAATTCAAATAAATCGTCACTCAAAGCAACGACGGTACCTACTTCTCCGTCATTGTTTGAGTAGGTAAATGCGGGCATAAGCAACTGCTTGCCGTTGTCTTCAAACATCCATGCATACGACATCTTTACCGCCGTGATTGTGACGGTGATTTCTTCGGGCGCGACAGGGACATCAGTACTTACGGTGTCATCACTGCTCACAGGGACATCGGCACTTACAGAGTCATCACTGCTCGCATCTTCTTCAGCTGGTGCGACCGCAACCGAGCTAATCGACGCGTCGCGAGCTTCGGCTGCGCCGTATCCGTAATAGCGATAATCGCCCAATCGCGACACTGCACTTGTTGCATCGGCAAGATCATATGACGTGCCTTTCTTGACATCCACGAGCATTCCCGATGCGGACGTCAATTCGGAATTGTCTCCGAAACTGAAATACCACGAAATAGGCGAGGCAATGTCGTTCAGTAACAACTGTGCTTGTGACCATGCTGACCATTCATCAGAAAAAGACTGAATCTGCACATCAGCAAGTTCGACACCAAGATCAGTCAGAAGTTGTTGGGTAAGTGCTTCTACTTCTGATTTCGATGGAAGATTTTCTGGTGGAGTTGGTGGGTCTATCGGTTCGGGGATTTCTTCAATTCGTTCGCGACATTCTTTGTCGTCAGGCGCACACGGTTCACTAGGGTCTACCCCGCTTCCACTCGATGAACCTGAACCACTAGAAGATGTTCCATCGTCAGCAGTGATGCTCGGGTAATACGACCACGTCCACAAACGACCGTCGCCATACAGCCACATGGCTTCTTCAAAAACATTGTCATTCGTAGTGGACTCACTGATGCGATAACTCTTGAACATCGACTCGTAATCGCCACCTGCCGAAGCATCTTCAACAGCCTTGCCAGCCACTCCGAAAATCTTCGCGATGTCTTCAAATTCGTTGAGTGGCGCGGATTTTTTCTTCACTTCATAGGACGCCATCTCAGACGGCATCTCGGGCAATGTTCCCTCCACCTCATAGGACACATCGGCCCACATCATCTTGGAATCAGACGCCGCCTCGTTGCCCATTCCTCCAGAAGGAATAAACCGCAATGTTTCACTTCCCGACGAACAGCTAGCAATAACAACTGCAGTGAGGGCTACAACAGCGATCGCTGACACGCCACGACGTCGAAGATTCATGTTGTCACTATGGCACAGAATTAGTCGAACAATGCGTCAACAAACTCGTTGGGATCAAAAGTGACAAGATCAACAGCGGTCTCGCCCAGTCCCACCAATTTCACTGGAATTCCGAGTTCGGTTTCGATAGCAAAGACGATTCCACCTTTTGCTGAACCATCAAGTTTGGTGAGGACTACGCCAGTGACTGACGTAGCTGCAGCAAATTCCCGAGCTTGGGCAAGTCCGTTTTGTCCGGTCGTTGCATCGATAACAAGAAGCACTTCAACAACTGCACCTTGTCCCTTATCGGCAACGCGACGCACCTTGCCCAACTCTTCCATGAGATTGGCTTTGTTGTGTAAGCGACCAGCGGTGTCGGCCAGAACAAGATCAGATCCAATGGCGCCAGCGCGTTGAATGCCATCGTAAATAACCGACGCTGGGTCGCCACCTTCGCTACCGCGTACGAACTCAGCGCCAGCGCGTTCGGCCCACGTTTGCAACTGTTCGGCGGCAGCAGCACGAAAAGTGTCGCCTGCTGCCATCAGCACTTTGCGTCCAGCGCCCACCTGTGCTGTACCTACTTTGCCAATTGTTGTGGTCTTACCCACTCCGTTCACGCCGACGAACAACCACACGTTTGGTGTTGTGTCAGAGTCAATTCGTAGCGTTCGATCAGTTGACGACAATTGCTCTTTCATGTCGTTGCGTAACGCATCAAGCAATTGATTGGGGCTGGCAATCTCTCCAGATTTCACACGGTTACGTAATGAACCAAGCAACGAATCGGTGAGACGTATGCCGATGTCAGCAAGAAGAAGTGTTTCTTCTAGTTCGTCCCAGGTTGCGGCATCGATTGAACCTCGACCCTTAATTGCACCGAACGCTTTGGCAAAAATCGAACGCGTGCGACCCGTGCGCTCTCGCACACTGGGCGGTGCAGCAACTGGAACGACTTCTTCTTCTGAAGGCCCTTCTTCAACAGTGTTCTCTTCTTGTATTTCATCAGAGACAGCTGGCTCTTCGACGACATCAGGTGCTGCAGCGGGAGTTAGTGGCGGTGTCGCTGCACGTGTTGATGGTGGAGCTGGTCGTGTACCAACAGGCGGTGGAACAGATGGTGCAACTGAACGTTGTGTGGATTGTGCCTCACTTTGTGCGCGCCGACGATTCATCCAAATGGTGCCAAATCCAAAGACCAGCACTATTGCGATGAGAGCAATGAAAATAAGGATGAGTGAGGTATCCACGGCGATCATGTTGATTCCTGAGTGGCCAATACAACAGATGGTCGCTCGGTGACCACTTTCGATGAGCCACCTGGCTGCATGCTCACTCCCAGCAAGATGTCGCCAGCTTCCATGGTGCGCTTTTGGTGGCTCACAATGATCAATTGTGCATCGCGTCGGAACTCGCCTACCAAACTTAAGAAGCGGTGCAAGTTCACATCGTCAAGAGCAGCCTCGACTTCGTCCATGACATAAAACGGCGAGGGGCGACTACGGAAGACAGAGAACAAATACGCAAGCGCAGTAAGAGACCGTTCACCACCGGACAGAAGCGACAATTTCTTAAACGTTTTTCCTGGCGGCTGTGCCTCAACTTCGATGCCCGTGTTCAACATGTCGTCGGGGTTGCTTAGTACTAATTTGCCTTTGCCGCCAGGGAACAACATTGCAAACAGTTCGGTGAAGTTTGCACTGACATCGGCAAAGGCAGTTGCAAATACAGTTTGAATTTCCTGATCAACTGCCTTAATGACCTGCATTAGTTCACGTCGGGTGTTGCGTACGTCATTTAATTGCTCTTCAAGGAACTGGTGCCGCTCTTGGAGTTCATTGAATTCCTGTAAGGCAAGTGGGTTGATAGGCCCCATGAGGCGTAGGTCGCGTTCCAGTGTGCGCGCACGGTCGATCGGAGTCGAACCATCCGCTACTTCAGGCATCTCAGCTGCTTCGGCGACCGCTGGCTCAACTTCTAAATCACGTCGCAATGTTTCCACTGCAGCTTCGAGACGCATACGTGCTTCAGTTTCTTCAACATCAATGCGACGTGCCCGTTCGCGGTGTTGTTCAAGTTCTTGTTCTGCCGCATGACGCGCGCGACGTGACTCATCAAGATGTTGTGCAAGAGCACGCACCTCGTCACTTTGACGTCGACGCACATCGTGAAGCATTTCTAGACGTGTTTCTGTTTGTTGACGATGGCGCTCGACTAAATCAGCCAAGCGACCTAGAGCTGTGAGCGTGCGCTCAATTCGAGTGCGCCGTTCAGCGGCTTCTGAGCGGGCAACTGCATCGGCCGCCAAGCGACGCTCGGCTTCGTCGTAGCGCGTGCGCAAAAACTGCTCACGTTCACGGAGCCCACCAATGCGCACATCAAGGTCTTTGCGGCGCATTGCAAGGTGAGCACCTTTGGCTTCTACCGCAGCGCGTTCTTCTCCAAGGGCATGCTGTGCAGCGGCGCGAGCTGCTTCTACTTCTTCTAAACCGGGGAGAATCTCTTCGAGCTGGGTGGCGCGCGTCTGCGTCTCATGAAGTCGTGTACGTAGATCACCAACAGTTTCGCGCGACATTTGCGATTCGGTCTGCAGTGCCCGCTGGTTCGTAACTGCGCCAGTAAGAGACTGCGATGCTTCTTCTACTACGACTGTTTGACGATCGATACGTTCACGAATCTCTTCCACAGTCTTTCGGGCAGCGGTTAGTTCATTTCGTGCACTATCAAGCAATTGTCGATAACGCTTGCTTTCTTCGACTGCAGCGTCTGCAAGGCGCTGTGCCTCGTCTCGTGCTTCACGCGAACCGCGTTCATCAGCGACGCCAATTCGCCAACCACTAGCCGCGATTCGATCACCGGTACGGGTGACAACCGTTGCGTTCGGATCACTAAGCGACACGTTGATCGCTTGATCGATTTCGTCGACACATCCCACACCACCAAGTAGTACATCAAGGAGCGACGACAATTCCTGAGGCGCTCCACCAGTAGGGCGAACACGATCACGTAACGACTGCGTGCCAGCAGGTACGCCACGCTGTGCGCCCGATGCACTCAACGCTAAGACACCACCAATACGTCCGCCATCACGAAGCGAGGCAAGTGCGCGCTTTCCTGCATCTGCATTACGCACCACCACGGCAGACAACGTCGCATCCAAGGCGGCAACTACTGCCCGCTCCCAGCCATTATCAATTGCAACAAGATCAATAAGAGCACCCACAACACCATCGACATCACGTAAATACGACGCGCCTTGTCGTGCTTGATCAAGTGGAGCAGCTTCATTCATCGCTTCAATACGCGCTACCCGCTTTGCCATGTCGTTATCGGTTCGCACAACTTCACTTTGCGCCGTATCAATCGCATGCTCGGCGTCGTTGCGGCGACGTTCTGCATCCCTCATCTGCTGGCGAATGTCGATTAACTCGTTCTCTGCAACGGCGAGTTGTTCCTGCATCCGCACCACATCGGCGGCGACACGTTGATCATCGATCGCCAGTTGCTCAACCCGGGCATTGAGTCGTTGAATCTCGCCGTTTGTTTGTTCAATTGCGTTACGCAAAGTGCGTAGTTCACCACGAACCTCTGCTGCTTCGGTGAAAGCACTTGTTCCACTTTCTGAGAACAACGACGATTCATCTGCTCGTTCTGCGGCAAACGCCGCTTCTTCTGCGGCCAGTTCTTCGCTCTCTGGAATCGCCTGAGAAAGCGCGCGCTCAACGTTTTCAAGCTCGCTCTTCAACTGCGCGGCATCGGCTTCAAGAGCGGCAACCACGTCGTCTGCCATCATCTGACCCTGGTCGCGCTCCATAGAACGACGACGCTCCGCAATGACAGCCCCTAAACCACGTGCCCGTTCACGCAATTGCTCAACACGCACCAACTCATCGCTTAGCCCGGAGTCACCGCGAGCCGACAACTCGGCTTCTGCGGACAACACCGCCGTATCGAGTTGTGCAAGTTGAGTCCGAATCTCGTTTTCTTTGGTACCCGATTCTGAACGCTCCGTCGTAAGAGCAGCGAGACGAGCGCGTAGTGCAGCAATCTCTCGCCCGGAGAGGAACAATTTGAGCGCACGTAACTCGGAAACAATTTCACCATGTCGACGTGCAGCATCGGCCTGACGCTCTAGGGGGCGGAGTTGCCGACGTACTTCACGAATGAGGTCTTGTACACGGGTGAGGTTCGCTTCGGTTCCGTCAAGACGGCGCTCGGCTTTTTCTTTTCGCTTGCGGTACTTGAGTACACCTGCAGCCTCTTCAATGATTGCACGACGATCTTCTGCACGTGCCGTGAGCACTGCATCAATTTGGCCTTGACTAATAATGACGTGCTGTTGTCGTCCGACGCCTGCGTCTGAAAGCAATTCCTGAACATCAAGTAAGCGACACTCGACACCATTGATTGCATATTCGCTATCGCCATTACGGAACAAAATGCGACTGATAGTGATTTCATTGAAATCAAGCGGCAATAACCCCGCACTGTTATCAAGCGTCAACATCACCTCGGCGCGACCAAGTGCAGATCGCTTTGATGTGCCATTAAATATGACGTCTTCCATCTTTTGACTACGCACTGAACTTGGGGCTTGTGCACCGAGCACCCAAGCGATTGCATCTACTACGTTTGACTTACCTGAACCGTTGGGACCGACCACCACGGTGACGCCAGGCTCCATTTCCAACACCGTTGTGTCAGCAAATGATTTGAAGCCTTTGAGAGTAAGTGACTTGAGAAACACGGCAATTCAATCGTAATACGTCCTACCTCTGACAGCGGGGGCAATACCATGTTCCGCGCCCGGCGACGGCAACACGAACGATCCGACTTTTTCCACAGGTGATGCATTGCTCGCCTGCACGCCCATACACGCGATGCTCGTGTTGATACCCACCAACTGATCCATCAATGTTCACGTATTGCGTGTCGTCAAGAGTGGAGCCACCCGCTTCTATTGCGACTGCAAGAACTTCAGTAATCGACGTCGCCAATGTGGATAACTTTCGTCGGGATAAGTGATGTGCCGGATGATCCCAACGCAATCGTGCCCGATGAAGGATCTCATCGGCATAAATATTTCCTATTCCGGCGACAAAACGTTGATTCAAAAGGACAGATTTAATACCACCACGTCGTCCCCGCAACGCGTGTTCCAGCACATCGGCATTGAATTCATCCTCTATGGGGTCGACGCCAAGACGAGAAAGTTCTGGCATTACTTCTATCTCATCATGTGGGTCATACACCACTACTTCCCCGAAAGTTCGTGGATCAACAAACAACATCTCGCTCTTCTCATCGTGGCCGCCAGCAAGACGAAGTACTACGTGTGTGTGCGGTGGATGTTCCGAGCCCACATCAACCACCAACACTCTGCCTGACATTCGAAGATGAATCATCATGACGTCACCCGAATCAAGATCACACAATAAATATTTTCCACGTCGCCGCGCTGCTGTCACGGTTGTATCTGTCAATCCGGTAATAACCGCTTCGGGACCAACGCGACGCACACTTCGTTCGCGACCAATTCGCACAGACAACACTGTGCGCCCCACCACTCGCGACACCAAACCGCGTCGAACAGTTTCCACTTCGGGCAGCTCGGGCATCAGCGTCTATTCATTAATTGTTATACGTCGTTCGCGTCGTTCACATGCCGCAAGTCAATAAGCGCTCGCTCTGCTGCCATTTGTTCGGCTGCTTTCTTGGTACGTCCCGTGCCACGCCCGCGCACACGTCCATCGACGAGAACCACAGCGGTAAACACCTTTTCGTGTTCGGGGCCTTCGCCATCTGTGTCATATCGCGGCGCACTAAGCGACATTTGAGAACACAGCTCTTGGAGTCGAGTCTTGTTGTCGAACGAATCAAGTCGTGGCAACACTTCTTCTACAACCGACGACAAGAAACGACGCACGAATTCATCGGCTGCAAGTGGTCCGGCGTCTAAATACACAGCTCCGATCACTGCTTCAAATGCATCGGACAAAATAGACGTCTTATCGCGACCACCAGCAGTATTTTCACCGCGACCAAGAAATAGGTATGAACCTAAATCAAGAGAGCGTGCGATATCTGCAAGTGCTGCCGCGTTCACCACGCTCTGTCGAAGATCAGACAATCGCCCCTCGGGATCATCTGGCAATCGGTGATACGCAAGATCTGCAATAACCCACCCAAGGACAGCGTCGCCCAAAAACTCGAGTCGTTCATTGGTATCAACTTCACCTGTCTCAGCAATGTAAGAACGGTGCACCAACGCCTGACGCAATAACGAGAGATCAGAGAACGTATGGCCAAGAGCTTCTGACAACGTCACAAGTGATGTGGTCTCATCTTGTGAATTTCCAGTGAGTTTGTCAGTTGTCATTTATCTCACACCTGAAAATGTGCCATGTCGAAAATAAGCAATGGTGAAAACGGTGGAATACGAAAGTGCTCACCGCGAATACGCAGCGACGACATAGTCAACTGCGTCACGAACGGTTTTTAGGTTGACGAGGTCATCGTCGTCAAATTGAAAATCGGGAAGGTCGACGGAGAAATCCTGTTCAAGAGAGTCCACCAGCTCAATCAACGCGATGGAATCGGCACCAAGATCATCGACAAATGATTGGTCCTCCGACACAGAGGATGGATCTATTTCAAGGATGTCTGCCAAGTGTGTGCGCACCTTTTCTACAACTGTTGCACGTTCAATCGCCATGACTTTTCCTCTTTTCGTACGCAGTGAGACTGCAGTGATCCTTACTTAGTCGATCGTAGTGGCAGCGATGGCGCGGCGAATTTCTTCCACCATGTTCGTTTCCACCATCTCTTGTGCACATTTAATGCCATTCACCACCGCGCGAGAACTACTGGACCCGTGCGAGATGATGCAGACTCCATCTACACCAAGCAAGATCGCACCGCCGGTGTTTTCGGGGTCAAGTTGCTCGTACAGCGGCAACAATGCAGGAAACAATGCGTCGGCATGTTCTTTATATTCGGGTTGCCCAAACGCGTTGAGGAGCGCTTTGATCACAGCCTTCAACGATCCTTCAAGAGTTTTCAATGTGACATTGCCCGTGAAACCATCGGTCACCACAACGTCCACATCGTCTGTCATGATGTCGCGACCTTCGACATTGCCAATGAAATTGATGCCAGGTGCTGCTTCTAACAACGGGTAGACGTCTTTACGCAATTGGTCGCCTTTGCCTGGCTCTTCACCAATCGACAACAGACCAACACGCGGGTTTTCATATCCGTACCGTCGATTCGCATACACAGAACCCATTTGCGCAAACTGCACCAACCACTCGGGTTGCACGTCTGCATTTGCACCCGCGTCAAGCAATACCGTGGTTTTTCCGCCAGGTACAGGAATAGGTGTGGCGATAGCTGGTCGATGCACACCTTTGATACGACCCATACGCAACAGCGCGCTCGCCATCGTTGCACCAGTGTTGCCAGCAGAGATCATTGCGCTTGCATGTCCATCACGAACAGCTTCAGCAGCACGCACCAACGTACTGTCACGCTTCTTGCGAACAGACTGTGCCGGGTCGTCATCCATGTCGATGACTTCAGAGGCTGCGATAATCGCAAGATTGTCGGCACCAGCGAGGTCTGCGGGGCCGACAAGAACAATCGGAATACCTAGTGCCGCGGCTTCGTGGGCGCCTTTTAGGATTTCATTCGGTGCAAAGTCGCCGCCCATGGCGTCAACAGCGACAGGCAACATAAGAAAAAGGAGTGACAGCGTCAGTCAATAGAGACTGCGACGCGACCTTTGTACCAGCCACAGGTTCCGCACACTGTGTGAGGAATTTTCGCAGCACCACAACGGGGGCAATCGCTACGCGAAGGAGCATCGAGGCGCCAGTTACTGGCGCGACGCATACGAGTCTTTGACTTTGACTTCTTTTTCTTCGGAACGGCCACTGTGGTCTCCCTGTCGAGCGGTATCTGAGCCCAGTACATACTGAGCCACAGGGTGCTTTAGGTTAGCGCTTCGACGACCAATTCCTCATTGGTGCCCCTAATAAGGGTTCAGCCCTCGGGGTCTGGTGGTGGGTCGGACAGCCGCGACTTCAAATCTTCAAGTGCGGCCCAGCGGACGTCTGAGATGAGAGCTTTGCAGGAGCACTCCCCTTCGTTCAGATCAACCCCACACTGGGGGCACAAGCCCTTGCAGTCCGGACGACACAGCAAAAACTGTGGCACCACAACAAGGATGTTCTCCCGGACCATTGGCAACAACATCAACTGATCAGCATCAATAGGGAAAGCGTCGGGGTCAGTGACGGTGAGTTGGTACAACTCGTCAATTTCAATGTCGGCTGATTCGCGAACGGGCGCAAGACAGCGTCGACAGTCACCGTGCCACTGTGCGGTCGCGACTCCCGTTACTGCAATGCCATCTGACAATGCTTCAAGATGCAATCGCACATGAACCGGAACGTCGTCTATGCGTGAATCGTTGAACTCAAAGTCTTCTGCCGCAATGACGACGTCAACGTCCTTAGTGGAACCGGGCCGTCGCAGCAACTCAACGGCGTTCACCACAAGTGGCTTAGCCATTAGATTTATGACCGATCTTGATCGAAAAATCCGTCCGCAGCACCTGAATCTGGTTGCGGATTGTGTTGTTGTTCCTCAGCGCGTTGCATACCGATGGCAAGACGTTGACGACCACTTCGTACAGTCTTTGTGAGGCGGTCAAGCAAGATTTCAAAACTGCCGAGACGCTGATCAAGGAAATCTTCTGTTTCGTTACGCAGACGACGTGCATCTGCGTCTGCTGCTTCGACTACTTGACGTGCGCGTTGTTCGGCAGCGCGCACCACTTCGGTGCGTTGCACCATTCGTTCTGCTTGTTGACGGGCCGCCCCCAACAACTCTTCTGCTTCGCGCTGTGTCTTATCGAGAAACTCTTGCTTTTCTTTCAACATCCAACGCGCTTGGCGAATTTCTTCTGGCAAGCGAGAAAGTGCATCTTCCAAAATCTCAATAATTTCGTCACGGTCGATGCGCGGAGTGCTCGACAGCGGAACATTTGGTGCAGTTGCAACAAGATCGAGCGCGCGGCGCAACAACAGTTCTGTGTCACCCAGTCGTGGTTGTACCGGTACTGGCTGAGGATATGAATCGTCGATGATGTCGTCATCTTCGTAATCATCAAAATCGTCGTATCTCATCACTTACTCCGGTTCGGAAAGACGTCATCCATGACGGACATCACCGTAGACGGAAGCATCGAAGAAGTGTCACCGCCGTATTGAGCAATTTCGCGAATGAAACGACTACTTATAAAGCCATATTCGGGTTTGCAGGGAACATATACGGTTCGCACCCCAGAGACCGCGAAATTGGTGTGGGCCATTTGTTGTTCGATCTCAAAATCTGCGGGCGTGCGCAGACCCTTCACAATGCAAGTGGCATCAGTGGCGATTGCGGCATCAACAGCCAATCCTGGAAAAGCCTTGACGATGATATTTTTTCGGCCGCCTACTGCCAACTCGACCATCGCGATTCGTTGTTCGGTGGTGAATGCACCCATTGGTTTTTCCGGATTGTGCATCACCGCCACCACGACCTCGTTAAAGAGTGCGGCAGCTTGGTCAACCACATCGAGATGTCCAAGGTGAAAGGGATCAAAACTTCCCGGATAGAGGGCGCGAGTCATCGCCACCACCGTAGTTGTTCCAATACTTCCGTATCGGGAACACTCCGGTCTTATGCGCCATCGCCTGTATCAGGCCCCGCACCAGGGCGAAGAAAGGTGACCGTGGTACGCCCGTACCGACGCTCCCGCACAGACTCCCAACCCTGTATCTCTCCAATCGAATCATCAGATTCAATGACCACCACGTCAGCACGAATGCAGTCAAGCAAACGCTGCCAAGCGGAGAAACCATACGGTGGATCGGCTAACAACACGTCACACTCGATGCTCGCATGTACCGGCAGCGCTGCGTCGCCGCTCACGATTGTTGCAACATCTTGTAGACCGAGCGCAGCGATGTTTTGTCGCAACACCTGCAATGCGTCACGATCACGCTCAACAAACGTGCAGTGAGTAGCCCCGCGAGACAATGCTTCAATGCCAAGCGCTCCCGTGCCGGCAAACAGGTCGACGACTCGTCCACCTTCCACCACTCCGATACTTCCCAACGCATTAAAGACTGCTTCTCGAACTTTGTCGGTTGTTGGTCGGGTGGCGTTTCCGCGCGGAGATTCAATACGCCGGCCACGTAATGACCCAGCTACCACTCGCATGCACGCAAGACTAGGGCCGTGACTGGTCCGCGCCCTTCTATTACGTGTGTCGACTGTGGCGGTAACGCGTACTTGCTGACCCCTGCACCCGAGGACGGAGTATGGCTGGAAGGTGATGTTGTGGCATACCGCTGCAAGGATTGTTTAGATCGCTGGGATATCGAACTCACGCTTGAAGATATAGAAGACGAACACGACACGTGATTTAGGACTTGAACAAGAACTCTTCGTCCTCTTGGGAAAACAACAGATCAAGTTCGTCGCGCAGTAATTGATGATCATCTAGTGCGGGGTCTTGTTCGATGATCACCACCGCAGCATCACGCGCATGCTGAATGAGATCGAGATCTCTTTGCAAAGATGCAAGTCGCAAATCGCTGCGTCCCTTTTGCGCCGAACTCATGATGGTTCCCTCGCCACGTAAAGCAAGGTCAATCTCAGCAAGTTCGAATCCGTCAGTGGAATGAACCAACGCATCGACACGCGGAGACATCTCTTCACCATGAGTCACCAAATAACACCGAGAAGACTTTGCCCCGCGACCAACGCGACCACGCAACTGATGAAGCTGTGCGATACCAAAACGATCCGCATCGAGAACCACCATCACCGTCGCATTAGGAACATCAACGCCGACTTCGATGACGGTTGTGGATACGAGGACATCGACATCTCCTCGCCGGAACGTGTTCATCATCTCTTCTTTATCGCTTGATGCCATCCGACCATGCAACAAGCCCACACGCGACTCAGGGAAAACATTGGTACTGAGATCGTCAAAAGTTTCCTGTGCCGAAGCAACTTCTAACTTCTCACTTTCATCAATGAGTGGACACACGACATACACCTGATCACCAGCAGAAATGAGTTCGCGAATCTCTGCCCACATACGTTGCATTTCCAAGTCACCATTGATCCACTCAGTGGCAATTGGCGTGCGACCTGGAGGCAACTCATCAAGCACGCTCACATCCAAATCTCCATACACCGTCATCGCTGCGGTACGAGGAATTGGTGTTGCAGTCATCACCAAAACGTCGGGCATTGTCCCCGATGGTGATGACAATGCTTTATCTCGCAGTGCCGCCCGTTGCTCAACACCAAAACGATGTTGCTCGTCGACCACTACTGCACCCAGGCTCTTGAATTCAACAGCATCTTGGATAAGAGCGTGCGTACCAATAACAACATCAACCGATCCGTCGGCTAGCCCGGCAAGCACACTTCGGCGCTGTTCGCCCGTCACTTTGTTTGTCAACAACTCCACTCGAACAAGCCGCTCTCCAAACAAATTGCTGTCATCAGGAATGATCACTGACTCCAACATTCGACGCACCCCAATTGCGTGCTGGTCGGCAAGCACTTCTGTGGGGGCCATCAGTGCAGCTTGGTGACCACTTTGTACGGCACACAACATCATCCACACCGCAACCAGTGTCTTTCCCGCACCCACATCGCCCTGCAGTAAGCGATGCATGGGGCGCACCGACGCGAGATCAATGTTGATTTCTGCGATCGCGCGTTGTTGTGCACCAGTGAGTGGAAATGGAAGTGACGACATGAATCGATCAAGCAAGGGTCCGCTCGTACGGTGCATACATCCGGCAGATTGCAGTTCGAACATCTTCTTTCGCCCCACCAACATCAATTGCACGCGAAAGACTTCATCAAAAGCGAGACGTTGGCGTGCACGTTTGCGTTCCTCGTCGCTCTCAGGAAGATGAATTGCGCGAAGCGAATCACTGCGGGACATCAATTCATAACGATCGATAATGTCTTGCGGCATCGGATCTGCAATGCCACGCACCGCACAACGCTCAAGTGCGTTTTCCACCCACGACGCCAAATGCCACGAGTGAATCCCAGATTTTTCACTTTGTGGATAAATCGGCACAATGCGACCTGTGCGGTCGCCCAACAAATCAATGAGTGGATTTGTCATCTGGAGATACCCGCGATATGTCTCGGGTTTTCCAAACACGGCAATTGTCATGCCCTCTTTCAACTGCTTTTGTCGCCACCGTTGATTAAAGAAGGTAAGAGAAAGGCGACCGGTGTCATCCGTTGTCACCACATTGACCATCACCTTGCCACCACGAAGAGGGCGGGTGGTTACCGAAACAACACGCACTACAACCAATGTGTCAACGCCAAGTTGGAGATCCCCAAGACTTGCTTGATGCGTCCGGTCTACCCAACGACGCGGATATGTCTCAAGTAAGTCGAGGACGGAATTAATTCCGAAGTGTTCGAGCGCCTCTTTCTTTTTGTCACCCACGCCCCGCAGGCGATCAACGTCGATCTCGTCGAGATCACGCAATGTGAGAGGTGCTGACGTGGAACTACTCGACACCGAAAAGATATGGATAAAGCGGTTGACCGCCGTGGTGTACTTCCACCGCGATGTCGGGATACGTATCTGCAATCCACGCGGTGATCACATCTGAATGAGAAGACATGGCATCGACACCCGTGATGATGGTGAGTAGTTCGCTGGAGTCTGAAATGAGATGGCGCAATAGTTCGGTCGCAGCACCAGTCAAAGTGCCACCTACAGACACAATGCCATCCCCACGCACGAGACCGATCCAATCTCCTGTTGTGACTGGACCAGCGTCGCTAGAGGTATCGCGCACGGCTTGTGTGATTTCTCCCGTTGCGACTGAATTCGCGGCGTCTGTCATTGACACGACATTGGTGTCTGCGTCGGCTTCTGGGTCATAGTTGACAAGGGCGGCAAGAGCTTCTGGCATCGAGCGTGTGTGTACAACACGAACTTCTTTTGTTGTCAGCGCATTCACTTGCTCAGCAACAGGAATGATGTTTTTGTTGTTAGGCAAAATGATGACATTGCGCGAATTCATCAACTCGACTGCTTCTAACAATTCTGCGGTGGACGGATTGGCTGTTTGGCCGCCGGTTACAATGCCGTGCACGCCCAACTGGCCAAATAATTCTGACAAACCATCGCCACTTGACACCGCAACAACTGCGCACGTCACAGCCGGCAACGACGGGGACGTTGGACGATGCGTGATGTCGACACCTAGTTCGGCTTCACGCGCAGCGTGTTCTTCTGCGACTTCTTCAAATAAGTCGGTGACACGAATGTTGCGGGGTCGACCACCAAGAAGCAGCGGCGCCTCGATCGCGGCACCAATGTCGTTCGTGTGAATGTGGCAGTTGTACAACCCTTCACCGCCCACGACGACGATGGAGTCGCCAATACTTCCCCACGCTTGTTTGAATGCGCGCGCTTGATCATCGGCAAGGTCGAGCAAAAACATCACTTCGTAACGCAGTTCGCTGACATCTACTTCGCCGTCGTGTCCTGCGCGTTGTGCAACAGCGTGAAACTGGTCAAGTGACATCTCAGAGCGAATCTCTGGCTCAGGGATTGGCTCGCCATCAACTACGTACAACGCCGCATCAAGAAACAACAAGAATCCGGCACCGCCAGCATCGACAACTCCGGCATCTTTTAAGACGGGCAACATGTCGGGCGTACGCGCCAATGCATCGCGACCAGCAGTACGCGCTTCGCGCAACATCGCTGCAAGTGTTGCGCCTTTTTCAGCTGCTGCAGTTGCAGCATCAGCAGTCTCGCGAACAACTGTGAGAATTGTTCCTTCAACAGGTTTGAGAACTGCTTCGTACGCCGCAGTTGAAGCGCGCTTGAGTGCCTCTGCAACTTTCACGGCTCCTATTCGTGCTCCTTGCACTTCAGAAAGTGTCGCGGCCACGCCGCGCAAGATCTGCGACAAGATGACACCGCTGTTGCCACGAGCACCCATTAACGACCCGTGACTAATCGCCTTGCACGTGGGTCCCATTTCCGGTCCAGCCAGATTCATCTCGTTGACGACCGCATCAAGAGTGCGCGCCATGTTTGTACCCGTGTCCCCATCAGGCACTGGATAGACGTTTAAGCGATTAATGCCCTCAGAGTGGGCCACCACAGCATCGCGAAATGTGACAACCGTCCGACGAAGCTCGTCTGGACCGAGAACTTCAATACCCGACACGGCGCAAAGCGTACCGAAAGTAAAGTTCCTAGTTGGGCTCGCACTACACCCGCTGGTAGTTTTTGTGTATCCAGTTGAGGTGGGAGTGCCCCTCAACAAGTTCGAACGGAAGTAGAAACCATGGCTGCTGTATGTGAAGTCTGTGGCAAGGGACCATCGTGGGGCATGTCAGTGTCTCACTCCCATGTGCGAACCAAGCGCCGTTGGAATCCAAACATCCAGCGAATCCGTGCAATCGTGAAAGGCGCACCTCGTCGCGTCAACGTGTGCACCGCATGTATCAAGTCGGGCAAAGTCACTAAAGCTTCGCGATAAAAAATGCAAGGCGTCATCAAGGCCTACGACCCAGACACTCAGCAGGGTCTTGTCATCACCGATACTGATCTTTCTGAATACGAGCTTGCCGACAACGCTCTCGACGGCTCCATCTTTCGCATGTTGCGACAGGGCCAGCGTGTGATTTTCGATCTTGACTCCTCCGGGCGTGCCACTGCACTTCGCCTTGGCTCTGAATCAGACATGGCCACGCCGGGCTACTAGGTTTCCATCCAACTTTTGACGGCAGCACAACCCCCAAAACACATCCTTAGAAACGAGGTTCCCATGAGCGGATCAACCACGAACACAAAGTTGCAACAGTGGGTGAACGATTGGGCGGAGATTCTTCAGCCCGACTCCATCTATTGGTGTGACGGTTCAGCAGATGAGTACGACCGTTTGTGCCAAGAGTTGGTGAATGCTGGAACATTCACAAAACTCGACGAAGCCAAGCGTCCCAATAGTTACTGGGCACACTCTGATCCGGGCGACGTTGCTCGCGTTGAGGACCGCACATTCATCTGCTCGACACGTGAAGAAGATGCTGGCCCAAACAACAACTGGCGCGAACCATCAGAGATGCGCAACGAGTTGACATCTTTATATGGCGGAGCGATGAAAGGCCGCACCATGTATGTGGTGCCATTTTCTATGGGACCGCTTGGCTCCCCAATCGCTCACATCGGTGTGCAACTCACCGACAGCGCATACGTTGCAGTGAGCATGCGCATTATGACTCGCATGGGTCAGGGCGCACTTGATGTTCTCGGGAACGACGAATGGGTGCCTTGTGTTCACTCAGTTGGCGCACCTCTTGCACCAGGCCAAAAAGATTCAGCGTGGCCGTGCAACCCGGACAACAAGTACATTGTGCACTTCCCCGAAACTCGCGAGATTTGGTCATACGGCTCTGGCTATGGCGGCAACGCGTTGCTTGGCAAAAAGTGTTTCGCATTGCGCATTGCATCAGTGATGGCTCGCGATGACGGGTGGTTGGCAGAGCACATGCTCATTTTGAAGCTCACCAACCCACAGAACGAGACCAAATACATCGCCGCAGCATTCCCATCAGCATGTGGAAAGACAAACCTCGCAATGATCGCCCCAACCATTCCAGGCTGGAAAGCAGAAACTGTGGGCGACGACATTTGCTGGATGAAGTTCGGCAGCGATGGTCGTTTGTATGCAATCAACCCTGAAGCGGGCTTCTTTGGCGTTGCTCCAGGAACTGGCTACGACACAAATGCCAACGCAATGGAAACATTGTGGGGTAACTGCCTTTTCACAAACACTGCCCTTACCGACAATGGCGACGTGTGGTGGGAAGGTATGAGTGCAACGCCTCCCGTTCGTGCAACCGACTGGAAGGGCAATGCCTGGACACCAGAGACCGACACTCCAGCCGCTCACCCGAATGCACGCTTTACGGCACCAGCATCACAGTGCCCATCGATTGCGTCTGAGTGGCAAGATCCAGCAGGTGTTCCCATTTCGGCAATCTTGTTCGGTGGACGTCGTCGCACCACAGTGCCTCTTGTAACGGAAGCATTCGATTGGGATCATGGCGTATTCCTTGGCTCGATCATGGCGTCTGAAACAACAGCTGCTCAACAAGGTGCAGTTGGAAACCTCCGTTTTGACCCAATGGCAATGCTGCCGTTCTGTGGCTACAACATGGGTGACTACTTCTCACATTGGTTGAAGATGGGTCGCTCCACTGATGCAAGCAAGTTGCCAAAGATCTTCTTTGTGAACTGGTTCCGCCGCGACGAAGACGGTCGTTTCTTGTGGCCAGGATTTGGCGAGAACAGCCGCGTATTGAAGTGGGTGTTCGAACGTATTGACGGCACAGCTGGCGCGGAACGTACCGCAATTGGCTATCTACCAAAGACCACCGATCTTGATCTCACAGGTCTCAACGTTGACGATGCAGATTTGAACGCGATCTTGTCGGTTGATGTCCAAGGTTGGAAGTCAGCGATTCCGCAAGTGCATGATCACTTCAAGCAGTTTGGTGAGAAATTGCCGAGCGAATTGCAGACTGCGCTAAAAGAACTCGAAGCGTCTCTTTAAACAACGAGCCACCAACGGTGGTTTCAAAACTTCGGAACAATGGGCCACTCGTGCGAGTGGCCCATTTTCATTGCGGTAACCCAATTCACTGATACGGTGCCACCAACGAAACGAGGCGCTTATGTCGTCAGATCAAGATGTCACTTCTGCTGAGCGCGATGCGACAATTGCGTGGGTCTTGTTTGTCTCTACGTTTGTAGCAGTTGTACTGAATGGCTTGTGGACGCTAGTCGTGGGTACTGCATCAATGGGTGGAGATGAATCCGAACTCGTCAGAGGCTGGTCGGGCGTTTTGCGGAATCTTCCTGGATACGTTCTGTCCGTCCTAGTCGCGAGTCTTGGGTTGTGGTTTTCGCATCGAGCGATTCGCAAAGGATCCCGTCGTGGGCGTAGCGCTCTGGTTGCTACCAGCCTGGGACTTTTATTCGCACTCGCTAGCGTGACGCGCGATAGCGCTGAAGTAGTAATGACGACGCGAGCTGCAACTGTCAGTTGGCTCTTATTTGGAATAAGTGCGGTTCTTGTTGCAGCTACATACGTTATTGTTCGACGATCGGCGACGCATCCGAGTTAACAAATACCCGCAGTTGAGTGCTGTGACCAAAAGGGCGGCACGTCACCGTTTGTTTAGGAAACTTATTCGCCACCCTGACGACGCAACTCATCACGAAGAGATTCGAGATAAGGCAAGGAAGCATTGTCCTTTGCCCTGTTGGCTGCATGTTTTGAATCAATGACATCATCGAGTGACGCCACGACAACCATCAAACTTTCACTGACAGTTTCTACCGTTGCTCCAGCTCGCCATCCGTCGTATCCCCCGGCCTTCCCAGCCGGCGTGAATGTCAGGTCCATCTCTCCGAAGTCCGTGACAAGGTTCAAGATGAAGGGCATGTTGGCGAGAAAAGCGCCGTCAATTCGTGTCGGAACGGATTCACCTTCAATACGAATCGCGGCGTTCATCCGAGTGAGTGCACGCGCAAGACGATCGAGATTTTCAGGCATACGTGACGGAACAATGTCGATGTCCCGAGTTGGAAGTGATGAACCCCTGATGACTGCGGCAAACCCTCCGACCACCACATAGTCAACATTTTCTTCGTTGAGGATCTGACAGATTCGAACAGGGTCAAACATCAACGTGACTGCATCTCACGGAATCTGCGGGCATTCTCCTGCATCTTCATGAGCACATTTGCTGCATGAACCATCTCGCGCACACGCTCAGCCACTGTCAGATTGAGCTGTGCACGAATCTGACCCACATCGACGCCTCGTGCGTCTTCGTTCGGGTTCTTCCACTCGTCCACACGGTAAGTGTACGCCCCTGGTGTCACGTCCGTTTCAAGTCGGTGACGACGCCACCAGCGACACGCACGATGTCTGCTGGTGCAGCACCGAAGTTGTCGTTCCACGTTCCCGCTGCCGCCCACACTTCGTCGCATTACAACAAGTCCGAGTCCACGAAAACACGAAGCGGCTGCGGAAAATCAAACGGGGGCACGCCACCGTTTGGTTTAGGAAACCCCACAAGACAGTCAACAAGGAAGTGATCAAAAAATCTTGAGGCATGTTTCGCCACCGTTGGCGGTACGACACACCACTTAGATAAATAGGTAAATAATTAAAAAGCCCGCACCGGACGGACGTAGATCTCGCTGAGCTTGCCGCCTTCGGGGGCCTGGTTCCCGTTTAAGAAGTACTGTCCCCACGCGGTGTTCGTACCGGTCTCAGACGAACTCCAATAGAAAGCAGAGGAAAACCCGCTAAAGGAAGCCTTATTTAAATACAGCTCGTCCAGCTCGTCTTTCGATGGCAAATGCCAATCAGTTTTGCCGTTGTTCGAATAGTCGGCAGCTAGCTGGATCGCACCCGAGATGCACACGCCATCAGCGGTTGTGGTGTTGGGCATACCAGAACCAATACCAGTAGCTGTCACGCCAAGACTGCTGCTTGTGTTGGAACACCATCTATGGGTTCCTGCGATATCTGCTGTGGCGGCCTCTAAATACTTACACGTCGTATTACAGGTAGACCCGGTTGATGTAAAAGGTGTGCTCGCCACATAAAACACCTTGCCACCTCCAGGCCCCGTGTCACCAAGTGCACACACACCACCAGTTGCACAAGAAGCGACCGCGATCGTTGTTGTTGTTGCAGCCGTTGTTGTACTGGTTGGTGCAACCGTTGTTGTAGTGGCGGAAGTTACCACAGTGAAAATTTTTGTTCTTGTTATTGCTTTTTGTTTTTTTGTCGCACGAATTTTCACTTGCACCAAGCATGTACCCGTTTTTTTGGTGACAATCATGCCCCCCACACGAGAGCATCCCGCCCGAGATACTTTCCAAGTCACAACCCCTCTTGAATTTGTTCTCCACACTGACGATGGTGAAATCTTTGAGGACGGGGATAGTGTCGATACTTTCCAGCTAAACGAAGGCGTATTCAATGCCGATACAACCTGAGCACTGGCAGCGGTACCACATAACAACAACACAACAACAGATACCGACATCATTCGCCTCGACAACACCCGTTTAATCGTTCCCATTGAATAACCGTACACCTGTCAACAAGACATACCCATCCAATGCACTCCACCACAAGATCTGTTTTCTAGCGACAAGTCCCACCAGGTTTTCTTTATTTTTTAAACACGTTTTAGGTCAGTGACCACGCCGCCGGCAACACGCACGATGTCAGCCGGTGCAGCACCGAACACGTCGTTCCATGTGCCCGCAGCGGCCCACACCTCGTCGTATTGCAACAAATCCGGATCAACGAACACTCGCAGTTGAGTTGTATGACCAAAGGGAGGCACGCCGCAATTGGTTTAAGCAACTCAACTCAAATAGTCAGCGCTATCCGCATAGAACTTGATTTCGATGATGTTCCCGCTGGGGTCTGCGAGTTTCCCTCCGAGTTTTCCGTTTAACTCGGCGTCGC
>JBIITN010000031.1:0-17989 GCA_044340485.1 Ilumatobacteraceae bacterium
ATTGCGTGGCGCCCTCAGCGATCAGATTGTCGCGATGTGCAACAAGGATTCGCCCAGCTTCTTGAGCGAGCATCGATGCCAACTCATGGTCCGATAAATCAGCCCACGATGAATCGGCTTCGGGAGTCGGATATTTCACCGTGGACCGCGCGCTAGGTCGATACTTTCACGAACAAGTAGTCGAACAGTTTCTTCATTCGCGCCTTGGGTAACCAATTCCGCGATACGTAGTTCAACCCGTTCTGCCAACACCTCATCGAAAACATCAAGACGTTGGGTAGTACTAACAGTTGAAATTGCAACCAAAACGATTGCTGTAATTGCGGTGATTAAGCCAAATGTGATGACCGCACCGTTGTTGTCCTTAATCGAAGAGACGATCAAGGAAGGAATGCCGGCCACAAAAATCACGGCACAAACAATGCGGGCAATCTTGAGACGTTTCATCGTGCGAGTGGTTTGTACTTAATTCGATGCGGTTGTTCGGCAGCACTGCCAAGTTCCTTGCGTCGCCATGACTCGTATTCAGAGAAGTTTCCTTCAAACCACCGAACTTGGCTGTCGCCTTCAAACGCAAGAACGTGTGTGGCAATGCGGTCGAGGAACCAGCGGTCGTGACTGATGACCACGGCACATCCAGGGAAAGCTTCAAGCGCGTCTTCAAGAGCGCGCAATGTGTCGACATCTAAGTCGTTTGTTGGTTCGTCAAGCAGTAATACGTTGCCACCACGCTTTAACAATTTGGCCAGGTGCACTCGGTTGCGTTCGCCACCAGAGAGATCTCCCACACGTTTTTGTTGGTCGCTTCCTTTGAAGTTGAAACTGGCGACATAGGCGCGACCATGAATTTCGCGTCCGCCTACTTTCATGTGTTCGACACCGTCGGTAATTTCTTCGTACACAGACTTGTCGGGGTCAAGTGAGTCACGATTTTGGTCGACGTAGGACAACACCACGGTGTCGCCAACGGTGACAGTTCCTGAGTCGGGGCTTTCTTGGCCGGACAACATCTTGAAAAGAGTTGTCTTACCTGCGCCGTTTGGACCGATGATTCCCACAATTCCAGCAGGTGGCAAGGAGAACGACAGATTGTCGATAAGTAGTCGGTCGCCAAAACCTTTCGACATTCCATCGACCGTGATCACTGTGTCTCCAAGACGTGGACCAGCGGGAATTGCAATTTCCAAACGATCAGGCCCGCGCTCGGCAGCGAGTGCTTCAGCGTGCAACTTGTCGTAGGCGGCAAGACGCGCTTTGCCTTTTGCTTGACGTGCCTTGGGTGACATCTTCACCCATTCCAATTCACGAGACAACGTGCGAGCGCGAACCTCGTTTTGTTTGTCTTCTTGTTCGAGACGCGCTTGTTTTTGTTCGAGCCAACTTGAATAGTTGCCTTCAAACGGGAAACCACGACCGCGATCAAGTTCCAGAATCCACTTGGCGACGTTGTCGAGGAAGTAACGGTCGTGAGTGATTGCCACAACAGTTCCTGGGTATTCCTTGAGAAAGCGCTCGAGCCAGTCGACACTTTCAGCGTCGAGGTGGTTCGTGGGTTCGTCGAGTAGCAACAGGTCGGGGCGCGATAAAAGCAAACGACACAGCGCCACGCGTCGCTTTTCACCACCAGACAATGTGGTGACGTCGGCGTCGTTTGGCGGACACCGAAGAGCGTCCATTGCGATCTCTACGTTTCGATCAAGACTCCACGCATCAGCGGCCGCGATCTTGTCTTCCAGTTCGGCTTGAAGTGCTCCAACCTTTTCGTAATCAGAATCGGGGTCGCCCCACATCGCCATTACTTCTTCATATCGGGTGAGCAAATCACGCACCGGCGCCACTCCGTCCATCACGTTCCCGAGCACGTCTTTCGTGGGGTCAAGTTGGGGCTCTTGCTCTAAAAGCCCAACTGTGAATCCCGGAGTCAGCCGTGCTTCACCTGTGTAGCCGTCGTCGCGACCCGCCATGATGCGCAGCAGGCTGGATTTACCACTGCCATTCGATCCGATGACGCCGATCTTTGCCCCTGGGTAAAAAGACAGCGAGATGTCTGCAAGGACAGTGCGGTCGGGGGGATAGAAGCGTCCGAGTTTGTAACAGGTATAGATGAACTCGTGTGCCATGCCAGAGGAAACACTAGTGGAGAGGTAGCGATTTACATTGTGGCGACATGTGACGGTGGTACCGTGGTCACAGTCTCATATTGTCTACATATGGGATTTGCAGGGAGATTTCGACATGGAATTATTAGATCGTGACATTCTCGGCGGATTTGCTTTCCGCTGGTTGCACATTCTCGTGGGTATTGCTTGGATTGGCTTGCTCTACTACTTCAACTTTGTGCAGGTTCCTGGACTTGCCGCATACGGAGACGAGGGCAAGGCCCGAAATCTCACGATTGTGAACATCGCTAATCGTGGACTGTGGTGGTTCCGTTGGGCAGCCGTTGCAACCCTTGCGACTGGCATCTTGATCACTGGCATCGTTGACGACTACTTCAAGGGCTTCATGGGCAAAGACAGCGTCTTTGGCATCGGTCACAACGTGTCGATCTCCATTGGCATGTTGATGGGCATCACCATGGCAGCAAACGTGTGGATGATCATCTGGAAGAACCAGAAGGCCGTGATTGCAAATGCTGCAAACGTCTTGAACGGCCAAGAGGCAGACCCCAACGCAGCTGCACATGGTCGTAGGGCTCTCCTCGCGTCACGTCAGAACATGATCTTTTCTGTCTCGATGCTGTTTTTCATGGTGGGTGCTTCGCACTTCTATAACGTCTTTGCATTCACTGCTAGTCCGGGAGATGCATGGTTGTTCTTCTTTATTGCAGTTGCCATCTGCGGTGTGCTCCAGTTGAACTGCCTTGGACTTTTGGGTGGGACCGCTCCTACCAACAAGTTGCTGTGGCCGTATGAAAACCACAAGAACGCCATCATCTCGTCGTTTGTTTTATGGGGAGTCCTGTGGATTCTCTCTGAGATCATCCTCGGATAAGTCTCGCGAATCAATCGCAAAGAAAAGAGCCGCCCTCACGGGCGGCTCTTTTTCGTTCTCTGAACGCGTTATTGATGATTGCTCATTACTCAACAACGAGTTCGGCAACCATTGCGCTGTGGCCGGGAACATCACAAATGACTTGGTATGTACCTGCTTCAAGATTCACAGTACCGGTGTCGACATCGCCGTCTTTCACCACTTCTAACTTAAAGTTCGCCACTTTCGTACCGTCTTTGGCAAGGATCAGGGTGTGGCGGGCGCTGTCTTCATTGACGTATCCGAATGTGACGTCTCCAGCTGGAACTGGGCCGTATTCAGCGGCATCAAAGCGCAAAGACTGTACGGCCTTTACGACGAGAGCACCGCTTGGAACCGTGTCGGCTGGGGCGGAGTCTCCACCGCCACCACCACAAGCGGCAAGTAGCGCGATGACGGGAGTGGCAAGAGCCAGGATGGTGTGCGAACGCAACTTCATAATGCAAAATCTACTCACCGCTAGCGCCTGTGGCACCAAGACAACGGTCACGGACAAGTACGATCAGAAGTGCGAACAACGGCGTTCGCACATTCTCGGCGAGAGAATGGGCAATGACGTGGCGGATTGTCGGTCACGTCGTTAGGTGAGGCACGAACATGACTGACATTGCTCAGAGACCGCAGGACTTTGGCGCCAACTCGTGGTTGGTGGAAGAGATGTACGAGCAGTTTCGTACAGATCCCAATTCAGTAAGTGAAGCATGGCGCGAATTTTTTAGTGACTACAAGAGTTCTGCCACCGCGTATGCGGCGCCAGACGAAACTGTCACGGCACCGCCAGCACCCGCAACGTCTTCTCCTACAGTGGCCCCGCCGGCGACGTCGCCCGCAGTTACCCCAGCAGCAGTAACACCCGCAGCAAAGCCTGCGACGCTGCAAGTAAATCCAAGTGGCGTCGAACCTCAGCCTCTTCGCGGAGTAGGTGCAGCCATCGTTGCCAACATGGAACGCAGCCTCACTGTTCCTACGGCAACCAGTTTTCGTAATGTTCCCGCACGTCTTCTCGAAGTAAACCGAAAAGGCATTAATGACTATCGCGCTCGTCTTGGAATGTCAAAGGTGTCATTCACGCACATCATCGCGTATGCAGTAGTACGCGCGATCGCTGACGCGGTTCCAAACATGAACAACACGTTTGTTGCAGATACCGACGGAAAGCCACAGATTATTCGGAATCCAAATGTCAACATCGGCCTTGCAGTAGATGTCGACAAGGGCGACGGACAGCGATCATTGGTTGTTCCGGTGCTGCGTGATGCAGACACCATGAGCTTTGCTCAGTTCCTTGTTGCCTACGACGAACTTATTCGCAAGGTGAAGAACAACAAGTTGACGATGGATGATTTCCAAGGTGCAACAGTCAGCCTGACAAACCCCGGCACCATCGGAACAGTGCAATCAGTACCCCGATTAATGCCAGGACAAGGCGTCATTATTGGGGTGGGCAGCATTGATTACCCAGCAGAGTTCCAGGGAAGCGATGAGTCGACATTAAATACGCTTGGCGTATCAAAGGTTGTCACCGTAACGAGCACGTATGACCACCGCATCATTCAAGGCGCTGAAAGCGGTTTGTTCTTGAAGCGTGTACATGAATTGTTGCTTGGTGATCACGGCTTTTATCACAACATGTTCCGCAGTCTTGAAGTGCCGTATCAACCAGTGAAGTGGCACCCAGATACCAGTCCGTTGAATCGCGAAGAGTCGATGATGGACAAGCAGATGAAAGTAAGCATGTTGGTGCGCACCCATCGGGTACGTGGTCATCTCATTGCCGACATCGATCCATTGCGTTGGAAAGAACCCAAACTTCCAAAAGAACTCGATCCTGCGTACTACGGACTTTCGATCTGGGACTTGGAACGCGAGTTCTTAACTGGTGGTGTGGCGGGCAGTCACAAGATGAAGCTTGACGAACTGCTCACGTTGTTGCGCGATGCGTACTGTCGCTCCATCGGTATTGAATATATGCACATCCAAGACATGGATGAGCAGCGTTGGATTCAGTCAAAAGTTGAAGGCGTCACTTTCACGCCAACGCTTGATGAAAAATTGCGCATACTTGAACGCATAAATGCAGCTGAAGCATTCGAAAAGTTCCTTGCAACAAAATATGTCGGCACGAAGCGTTTTGGTGTCGAGGGCGCCGAATCAATGATTGCCATTCTTGATGAGTTGCTGTCACGTGCTGCAGACAACGGTCTTGATGGATCGGTGATGGGAATGCCACACCGTGGACGATTGAACGTGCTCGTGAATATCTTGGGCAAGGAATATGGCGCACTCTTCAAAGAGTTCGAGGGCCATGTTGATCCCACGTCTGTGCAGGGCAGTGGCGATGTGAAGTATCACCTCGGTGCTAAGGGTGTGTACAGCTCGCCTCAAGGCAGTGAGATTCCCGTCGAGCTTGCTGCGAACCCCAGCCACCTTGAAACTGTCAATGGCGTCGTTCTTGGTATGGCTCGAGCAATGCAAGACAAGATTGAGCCACCGTTGTCGTTTAGCGTGTTGCCCATCCTCATGCATGGTGACGCGGCTTTTGCTGGTCAAGGCGTTGTCGCAGAGTGTCTCGGGATGAGTGACATCAACGGATATCGCGTGGGTGGAACCATTCACCTCATTGTGAATAACCAAATCGGTTTTACAACATCGCCTCAGTTCGCGCGTTCATCGTTGTACTCAAGCGACATGGCAAAGATGGTTCAGGCACCAATTTTCCATGTGAACGGAGATGATCCAGAAGCATGTGTTCGTGTTGCGCGTTTAGCGTTTGAGTATCGCCAGAAGTTCCGCAAAGACGTGGTGATCGACATGGTGTGCTACCGCCGTCATGGACACAACGAAGGTGACGATCCGTCATACACCCAGCCTCTTATGTACAAAGCCATCGCCGAGCGTCGAAGCGTTCGCAAGTTGTACGTCGAGACACTGGTGAAGCGTGGCGATATCACTCTTGAGGTCGCCGAGCAGGCTCTGCAGGACTATCAAAGCAAACTGCAAGTGGCACTCGATGTCACTCGCGCTGACGCTCCCGATAAGTCCATCAAGGTGCCCAAGCCTCCAAAGCCAGCTGGTGTGTTACCACATGTCAATACAGGTGTTGACCGTGTCACGTTGGATCAAATATTCCAGCAACTCACGAACTACCCAGAAGGCTTCAACGTTCATCCGAAACTTGGGAAACAGTTTGAGTTGCGTTCGAAGCAGTACGAAAACGATCAAGACGTCGAGTGGGCTGTTGGTGAAGCATTTGCCATCGGGTCACTGCTACTCGAAGGATTCGATGTGCGCTTGGCCGGTGAAGATTCACGTCGCGGTACGTTCAGTCATCGTCATGCGGCACTGGTCGACTACGACAACGAAGAAAGCTGGATTCCATTACAAGGACTGCCCGGCGCAACCGGCAGCTTCTGGGTGTACGACTCACTTCTATCTGAGTATGCGGCACTTGCGTACGAGTACGGCTACTCATTTAAGAATCGCAACGCGCTCGTTTTGTGGGAAGCGCAATTTGGTGACTTTGTTAACGGCGCCCAAATTGTGATTGACCAATACTTGGTTGCGGCCGAAGATAAATGGAAACAGCAAAACGGACTTGTTCTGTTGCTTCCTCACGGTTTTGAGGGACAAGGACCTGAGCACTCAAGTGCACGTATCGAACGGTTCTTGCAATCTTGTGCCGACGACAACATTCAAGTTGTGAACGCCACCACAGCAGCGCAGTACTTCCACGTATTGCGTCGTCAAATGCATCGTGATATCCGCAAACCGTTGGTGATCTTTGCTCCAAAGCAGCCACTGCGTATGAAGGAAAGTCGTTCACTGATATCTGAATTTGTCGAAGGTTCATTCCAAGAGGTTCTTCTTGACCCGAGCGTCAGTGATCCGTCATCGGTGCGACGCGTTGTGTTATGCAGTGGAAAAGTGGCATGGGACGCTATGACAGAACGTGATAAACGTAATGCTCCAGTTGCAGTTGTCCGAGTAGAGCAGCTGTATCCATTCCCGCTTGAGCAGATCAATGCTGCGCTCGAGCACTATGCGAATGCAAAAGAAGTGGTGTGGCTACAAGAAGAACCAGCAAACATGGGCGGTTGGAACTTCGTCGAACACCGCATTTGGCGAATGAAGGAAAAGGGATATGACTTGCGAAGCGTTGCGCGTCGCGAGGCCGGAAGTCCTGCTACTGGTTCAAAGAGCATTCATGATCAAGAACTCGCCGAACTCATGGACGAAACATTTGGTGGTCTGTAGGCCGCTACAGATGAAGAATTTTGTGTAGGTCGGAAATGGCTTGAGTTGAACTGGTCACCTTGATTGTTGTCATGCCCATCGCCGCCGCCGGCTTTAGGTTGATGCCAAGGTCATCCAGGAACACACATTCGTTGGGTGTCACGTTCAACATTTCACACGCAATCTCGTAAAAACGAGGTTCTGGTTTACGCACTCCCACCTTGCTGCTTTGCACCACTTCATCGAAACGTTTCAAGATTTCGAGAATTTGTTTGTCACGTGATCCTGTTGGATTTTCATTGTGGGGGACCACGTTGTTCGTGAGACATGCGGTGCGATAGCCCGCTGCAATCACGCGATCAAGCAGGTCCACCATGTCGGGTCTGATGGATCCGTGCAACAGGGCGAGAACGTCAGACCCAGGAATGCGATGCCCGTGGGCCTCGCTCTCTGTTGCAAACATCTCATTGAATTGGTCCTGAGAGATGTCAGAGCGCTCAAGAAGGGCCCACGCGTTGGAATGGGGGTTTGTGGCATTGACGGTGCGAATGAGGTCGCGGGGAATTCCGTGAGCGTCCTCATAGTCATTGAATGCCTCGAAAGGGCTTGAGAGGATCACTCCGCCGAAATCCCATAAGACCGCTGAGAACCCATTTTTTGGCATTGAAACAGCGTAGGCGGGGGTTCCTCACTTTGCAGGCTTGGAGTGCTTGACTTGTCGTGATGGTAAAGCACGTGATTGTTGACGGTTCGAACCTGGCTACCGAGGGACGAACCCAACCCAGCTTGGCCCAACTCAATGAAGCTGTATTGGCATTTATTGAAGAGAACCCAGACATCAAAGTCACGGTGGTGGTCGATGCCACATTTGGTCATCGCATCAGTAAAAAAGAAGCAGCAGAGTTTAACGAAGCAGTAGACAATAACGAACTGGTTGCACCACCTGCCGGAGCTGTGGGACGAGGAGATGCGTTCGTGCTTTCAATCGCCGACAAGGTGAAGGCGTCAGTGCTGTCGAATGATTCGTATCAGGAGTTTCACGGCAAGTATCCGTGGCTATTTGACGAAGGTCGACTCATCGGTGGAAAACCTGTCCCACACATTGGCTGGGTGTTCGTGGAGCGACTTCCTGTTCGTGGTGCAACAAGTCGACGAGCGATGAAAGCAGGCGGGAAACTTGTTGCGAAAGAACCACCGAAGGCAAGTCCTGAAGCAAGTAAACCAATGCCGGTACCAAAGGCTCCACCGCCCGGTGTAAAGAAAAAAATCGATGTTGAAGCGAAGCCCACTAACTCCGGTGATGTGATGGCGTATTTATCGTTTGTCGAGAAACATCCTGTTGGTTCAGTGGTGAAGGGTGTCGTCGATGGTTATTCGGCAAATGGTGTGATTGTCAAGATTGGCGATATTCGTGGGTATGCACCCTTGCGATTGCTCGGCAACCCCGCACCTCGTCGCCCTCGTGATGTGTTTGCAATGGGCCAGAGTGTCACTTTGATGATTGCGGGATACACCGCGTCTCGACGAAGTGTGGATCTTGGTGTTGTCGAAGTGGTATCGCTTGTTCTCAAGAAAACCGCTAAGAAAGACGTCGGCAAGAAAGTGCCAGCAAAATCTGTTGCTAAGGCTGCAAAAAAGAAGAATCCGCTGGTGAAAAAAGACGCGGCTACAAAAGACATAGCGAAAAAAGAAACTATGAAAAAAGACGCTGTGAAAAAAGATGTGGCAAAGAAAGAACCCGCGAAGAAGATGGTGGCAAAAAAGACCACAAAGACGCCAGTTGCGAAAAAAGCCACGTCAAAACAGATGACCGGCACCACCAGCGCTGTAAAAAAATCTTCCACGAAATAACAAACCACTTCAACAATTGAGGGTTGGCATGGCATGAGGTAGCCATGTTTCTGTACCGTCTAGGTGTGCTCATCGCGACATGGAACGTCAACTCTCTAAAGGCCCGGCTACCACGAGTAGAGGAATGGCTTGCCGATGTGCAGCCCGATGTGGTGTGTCTGCAAGAAACCAAAATGAAACAAGATGCGTTTCCTGCAGAGGCCATCGCGGCTCTGGGGTACGAGAGTGCGCACTACGGACAAGGGCAATGGAATGGCGTTGCCATTTTGTCTCGAGTTGGTATCGACAAAGTGCACTGTAATTTTGCCGATGGTATCGACCCAGATCCCGATGCCCGCATCATCTCTGCAACGTGCGGCGGGGTCCGCGTGTCATCGGTGTATGTGCCAAATGGTCGCAGTCTTGATCACGAGCATTATCAATACAAGTTGTCATGGATGATGCGATTACGAGAGCATCTCGACGCAACCTGCAAAAAGTCAGCCGATGTTGTGGTGGCGGGTGACTTCAACATCGCTCCCGACGATCGCGACGTGTACGACCCAAAACAGTTTGAAGGAGCAACACACGTGAGTGAACCCGAGCGTTCGGTGTTAGATCAGGTGTGTCAATTTGGGTTGGAAGACACATTCCGATTGTTTCATGAAGATGCAGGTTTGTATTCCTGGTGGGATTATCGCAATGGTGATTTTCACAAAGGAAATGGACTTCGTATAGATCTCATCTTGGCATCACAATCGGTGAGTAAACGTTCTTCTTGGACAGCTATTGACCGCAATGCTCGTAAGGGTCAGCAACCAAGCGACCATGCCCCAGTATTGCTATTGGTCGATGAGAAATAGAGAGGGGAGTCGATCATGAAGGAATCTTGGAGTAATGACGAAATCAACTTTGCGTCATTTCATGTTCGTGAAAACGAGATGACCGATATCGAGCTTGCCCATGTTGATCTTGCGCAATCCGTGCGCAAGCTGATGAATACGGCTTTCACTTCACGTGCAACTGTCGCGGAGGTTCGCAAAGCAATTAGTTCTGTGAACGATGCCATTGGTTCGCTTCATGTCAATCGTGGAACTGATGCGTACAGTCCGAACGTGGGCTTTTTTATGGACCGCAGCCCGATGTTTGGGTCGATGAACCCCATCGCAACACCCATGAATATTTCTCAAGAAGAAATCAGCATAGATGAAAGCATCACGGGTGTCGTTGTGGTTGGCGACATCTTTTTCACAGAGTTGTACGAAGGTCCTCCCGGCCATGTTCATGGTGGCTTTGTTGCGGCTGCCTTTGATGAGGTCTTGGGCGTGGCACAGTCGTTGTCGGAAAATCCTGGCATGACCGGACGGTTATCTATTTCGTACCGCAGTCCAACACCGTTATTTCAACAACTCACTTTGCGTGGATACGTGCAAAAAGTAGAAGGTCGGAAGATTTTCACGTACGGAACACTTCATAAAGGTGACACGTTGTGCGCTGAAGCAGAAGGTCTATTTATTTCGATGAACCCTGAGGTTTTCGAACGTCTGATGCAATCACGTACTGATCTTACTAATCGTGATTAGGTGAGGTATCTCCCGCAGACGCGGTGGCGAGTACATCAATAATGCGATCACTATGGCGCGCGGCAAGCATTGTTCCGACGATGCGAGCAACATGATCGTGGTCTCGGGGAAGTTCTGTTGCCAACTGCTTTAGTTGCTTGTCAGAGATGATTGCGCGAACGTCAACGCGCGCGGCACGCGCTGCATTTTTACGCCATTCTTCCAAAGCCACCCGCGCTTTGTTTTCTTCCTGACGTTTCGTGGCAAGCATGCGCAGTTCCTGTGGTGGGGCAACAACTTTCTGCTCGCCTGTTGGCATATCGCGAAGAAGTGCACTCGGACCAGTGCGTCGACCGTTTCGTGAGTCGGTCCAGGTCACCACAAGAGCGTCTGATGCTCGAGTCATCGCCACGTACGCCAAACGACTTTCTTCTTCGCGGGCAACAACGGTGCGCGCGTTGCCGTGTGGGAGAAGACCTTTTTCTGCTCCAGCAAGAACAACTCCGTACCACTCGCGTCCCTTAGCGGCGTGAAAGTTCATCACGGCAACACCATCTGGCGCTTCAAGTGACACCGACGTTGCGAGCCAGCTTGCAAATGATCGGCCGTCGACATGGCCAATCGAATTATCCGTGAGGTATTCGCGTACTTTTTGTGCGACTTGAATGGTGGCATCAGGAGTGTCGGGGTCGGGCATGTCGAGAATGTCGCTCGCCCACGCGGTCAGCAAGTCACGCCCACCAAGTGCGGACGCTTCACTTACCGCATCGTTGTAGCTATGGCCTTTCATTGTGCGCTGAGTGGGTATTCCACGCATCGACAATGCATCACTAATTGACTGAGCCAGATTATTAGTGCGCACAAGAACTGCAAGATGGCGCCATGATGGAAAACGGTCATACATCGCACGCAGATGTTGTTCGATCGCATCTATCTCGTCATCTTCAGTCGCACACCGCACCATTTCAACAGGGGTGCCAATTGGTCGCCGCGACATGGCAGATGTCGAACCCGCTTCACCAAGTACGTGAATTGCGGCATTCACAATGGGTGGCACGCATCGGTAGTTTGACGGCAGTGTCACCACCTGTGATGGTGCGGGGAGGTCGGGAAGAGTGTCGAACAGAGTGTGGTCGGCGCCGTTCCATCCATAGATCGCTTGGTTTGGATCGCCAACAAGAAACAGATCTGGATTATCACCAACAACAAGACGAAGGAAACGGTATTGCAACGGGTTCATGTCTTGTGCTTCGTCGACTAAGACGTGTCGATACTGCCATCGGATGGATGCCAAGAATCGCGGATCGTCGAGAGCCTCATGGATTGTCAGGCGCAACATGTCGTTGAGATCAAGCACTCCGCGCTTTTTCTTTAGTGCTTCATACTGATTGACGATTGTCGCGTATTGAGCAGAGGGAATACTGATTCCGTTTCCACGTTTATTTAAGTAATCGACCATTTGGTCGGTTGTGAAGTCCCGTGCATACGCAATGTCGATTGTGTTTGAAATTTCGGGCAAGACTCCTCGCTGCACGCGTTCACCCGCTGCCGTAGCAAGAAGTTGCATGCGATTGATCAGTACAGTTGGTTCTCGTCGACGAGTGTCTGCGTACCGTTGGCGAAGAAGTCGATACGCAACGGCATGAAAAGTTCCTGCTATTGGTAATTCGGAGAAATCAAATTGACGAAGTCGTCGTCGTAGCTCCCCAGCAGCTTCACGAGTAAATGTGATTGCGAGTGCGTGGGGCAACACTGCTGGATCAAGAGTTGCTCGCCATGCGAGGCGGTGGGTGAGGACGCGCGTTTTCCCCGCTCCAGCACCAGCACGCACCACAACCACACCCACAGGGGCCGTCACGGCTCTGTGTTGGTCGGGGTCAAGTCCATGTAGCACCTGGTCGACACGCGCATCGGCGGCGGGGAGGGGTGCATGGGTCATTCCAGCAAACTACGCCCTGACTACCATCGGTGCCATGCCGTTCCCTCGCAAATTGCTCAATGACTATGAAACTGTGGTGCTCGACCTCCATCCGCACTGGTGGTTTTTTGGTTGGCCAGCGATCACCACTGGTGCAACGGTCGTGATGTCGCTCGTCGTCAGGGCTCAATTGGATGGGGTGACAGAGTCCACGTTGTCGTATCTGCTCCTTGCGGCCCTCCTCGTGTCTGTTGCATGGCTCATCGTGCGGTTACTTGATTGGCGCACAACCTATTTCGTTGTGACCTCACATCGCTTGATCTTTCGTCGAGGTCTGTTATCGCGCAGCGGCATTGAGATACCGCTTGAGAAAATCAATAACGTGAATTTTCATCAGAGCATCGCCGAGCGAATACTCGGATGTGGAGATCTCATCATCGAATCAGCAAGCGAGAGTGGACAATCTCGTTTCACTGAAGTGGTGAACCCAGACCGTGTACAAGGCATTATTCACACCGCCATCCAAGAGCGTCTGCAAAGTGGTCCTGGCATGACGGTAGGTGCGGCCTCTCGAGGACCAGTTGACATTGCCGAACAACTTGAACGACTGGCCGATCTTCGCGACCGTGGCGTGTTGACTGATGCCGAATTTGAAGATCAGAAACAGCGCCTTCTCGGCAACTAAGTACAGGTCACTACACTGACCGAATGCCTCGCGCCTCGCTTTCTTCCGGAATTGACATCGAATATGACGTGACAGGGGATTTGGGGAGCCCGCCCACGTTGTGGATAATGGGCTTTAGCGCCCAGCTCATTGCGTGGCCCGATGAACTGATGAAGATGTTCGTCGATCGAGGACTTAGTGCGATTCGTTTCGATAATCGAGATTGCGGATTGTCGACAAAATTCGATGGCGTTCCGGCCAATACCGACGACGTCATCAAAGCGGCGTTACTGGGTGATGAAATGCCGCCCGTTGCGTACACCTTGCATGACATGGCTTCTGATGCCGCGGGTTTGTTAGATCATCTCGCGATTGAAAAGGCCCACATCATTGGTGCGTCGATGGGTGGGATGATCGCTCAAACGTTTGCTCTTGATTACCCAGAGCGCACAATCACACTCACGTCGATCATGTCTCAACCGGGCGATCCCACCGTTGGCCAGCCAACACCAGAGGCCGCGGCAGCATTGTTGTCTCCGCCGCCACTGCAGCGCGAAAGCTACATCGCAGCATCAAGCAAGTATTTGGTATGGGCGTCGAAAAAGTACGGCAGTGCAGAACTTCTCAAAGAGCGTGCTGCACGCGAGTACGATCGCAGTTTCTACCCAGAAGGTGCTGGTCGTCAACTTGCTGCAATTTGGTCAAGCGGTGATCGACCAGAACGTCTTGCAAAAATGAATATTCCAACGCTTGTAATTCATGGTCGTGATGACACACTGATCACACCTGACGGTGGCGAACGTACAGCGGAACTTATTCCGAATGCGCAATTACTGATGTTGGACGACATGGGTCACGATCTGCCACAACCTTTGTGGCCAACATTCACCGACGCCATTTGTTCGCATATCGCGAAGCATTCGTGAGTGCATAATTAAAGCGACATCTTCGTAAACACAACACGTAGTACACAAGGAGAACACTGTGAGCGGTCCACTGTCTGGATTTAAAGTCATTGAAATTGCAGGAATTGGCCCGGGCCCGTTTGCCGCCATGTTGTTAGCAGATATGGGCGCAGAGGTAATCCGTGTCGATCGCGCACAAGCAGTGAATGGCCCAGCGCCTGATAGCCCACACTTTGATTTGTTGCAGCGGGGTCGTAAAAACATTGCACTTGATCTGAAAAATCCCGAAGCTGTGGAAGCGTTGTTGCAAATGGTGGAACAAGCAGACGCCATCATTGAAGGTTTCCGCCCAGGTGTTATGGAACGACTCGGTATTGGTCCCGATGTGTGTCTGGCGCGCAATCCCAAAATTGTGTTTGGTCGCATGACGGGTTGGGGACAAGAAGGCATGTATGCCCAAGCCGCAGGCCACGACATCAACTACATCTCGCTCGCTGGAGCATTGGCTCACTATGCACGTGCCGGAGAGGCGCCTGTTCCTCCACTCAACATGGTGGGCGACTTTGGCGGTGGCGGAATGTTTCTTGCCTATGGAGTCGTGTGTGCATTGTTAGAAGCACAAAAGTCGGGCAAAGGTCAAGTAGTTGACACGGCAATGGTTGATGGTGCTGCAGTACTCATGACGATGTTTTGGGCGTTTAAAGCAATTGGTGCCCACGATGAAAACAAACCAGGTACTAACTTGCTCGACACTGGCGCGCATTTTTACGACGTGTATGAATGCAAGGACGGAAAATACATTTCGCTTGGTTCTATCGAGCCACAGTTCTATAAAGAATTGCTTGAGTTAAGTGGCTTAGGAGCTGACCCTGATTTTCAAAAGCAGATGGATCGTTCACAGTGGCCGGTGTTGAAAGAAAAGGTCCGTGCTGCGTTTGTACAAAAGACACGCGCCGAGTGGTGTGAAATTATGGAAGCAACAGATGTGTGTTTTGCTCCGGTATTGACGATGAGTGAGGCTGCCGAGCATCCACACAACAAGGAACGCCAAACATTTGTTGAAAAATTCGGCCAGAAACAGCCAGCACCAGCGCCACGTTTCTCGCGCACGGTTCCTGAAATCTCAATGCCGCCAGCTCATCCTGGACAACACACAAGTGACGTGTTGAAAGCATGGGGCGTTGCAAATGTTGACTCGTTGTTGTCTAGTGGTGCTGCGAAACAAGCCTGATATGGCAACGATTGTGTACTTGCATGCTCATCCCGACGATGAGTGCATTCTCACCGGTGGATCAATAGCCCGTGCAAGCGACGAAGGTCATCGCGTGGTGCTTGTGACTGCCACAAACGGTGATCACGGTGAAGTTCCTGACGATCTTCGTCCTAGTGAGACATTGGTTGATCGACGTCGCCACGAGACTAAACGGTCAGCAGAAGTTCTTGGTATCTCGCGCATCGTGTGGCTCGGGTACGAAGACAGCGGGATGACTGGGTGGGAGCAAAATCAGCGCGCAGGATCGTTCTGCAATGCGTCTATGGACGATGCCGCGCACAAGTTGGCCGAGGTGCTCGATGAAGAAAACGCCGACATTTTGGTGACCTACGACTGGCATGGCGGATATGGTCATCCTGATCACATCATGGTGCACAAAGTGGGACATCGCGCGGGCGAGTTACGTCCGAACATCAAAGTATTAGAAGCCACGATGAATCGTGATCGCATTCGTCGTTTGCGTGAAGTGGCTCTTCAGTCTGGTATCAGTGAAACAGATCTCGATTTTGACCCCGACGGACCCGCCGATGATGGAAACCCAATGGGCTCGCTTGAGTCAGAAATTAATATCAGCGTTGATGTCACGCAGTGGGCATCGCGTAAACGTCAAGCTGTTGCATGTCATGCGAGTCAAGTATCGACATCGGGATTTTTTCTCAGCATGGATGAAGAGATGTTTACTCTCGCCTTTGGGAATGAGTGCTACATCATCCCTGGCGATACGTCGCCAATGCGAGATGGTTGGATTTTGTAATGACTCGTGTGTATCTGGTGCGTCACGGACGTGCAGCTGCGGGTTGGGACACCGATCCAAATCCACCGCTTGATGAGTTAGGGCGTCAACAAGCAATTGACGTTGCGCGAAGTTTTTCTCGTCATGCGGTGATGCCGATTGTGTCAAGCCCGCTGTTGCGTTGCCAACAAACAGCATTTCCATTGTCATCCACATGGGGTATCGAGGTCGACATTGAGCCTGCGGTTGCAGAAATCCCTTCTCCAGAAGGACACGATTTATCAACGCGCGTGGGGTGGCTACGAAATGCAATGGCCGGAACATGGAATGAACTCGCTACAGATTCTGGCGACCGATACGCAAAGTACCGCGACAGTGTGGTGGAGCGCATAACCGCTGTTGAGACCGACACCATCGTGTTTAGTCACTTCGTTGCGATCAACGTTGTCATCGGTGCGGCGTTGGATGATGACCGCATGGTGATTGCCCGTCTTGATAATTGTTCGGTCACGACGGTCGACGTCGCGACAGATGGCACCTTGAGCATCGTTGAGATGGGCAGGGAAGCCGACACCCTCATTCGCTAGATTCAAAGAGTGCTGTCATTAATGCTTCTCGACTGGCATGAGTCGTGGTCGTGGGTCGTCATCATCGGCAATGGGCTTGCTGGCGTGTGGGCTCTCGCTGCTCATAAAGTCACCGCGCTTCGTACCCGGGCCTTGTGGTGGTACACGGGACTTGCTCAACTCACCGTCTTTGTACAAGTGGTAATTGGTGTAGCGCTGGTGAATAAGTACAAACTCGAGTTTCCCAACTTTCATGCGTTCTACGGTTTTGTGGCGATCATGGCTATCGCAATCATCTACTCGTACCGTCACCAATTAAAGGGCAAGGTGTATTTGCTCTACGGCTTTGGCGGCCTCTTTCTCATGGGCCTCGGCATTCGGGCAATGTTGGTCGGCCAGTAGGCCGATCACAAGAGAGCATGTTTGTTTCGATAGTTACCCAACGGTGGCGTGCCTCCCTTTGGTCACAGCACTCAACTGCGTGTGTTCGTAGATCCGGACTTGTTGCAATACGACGAAGTGTGGGCCGCTGCGGGAACGTGGAACGACAACTTTGGTGCGAACCCGAATGACATCGTGCGTGTCGCTGGCGGTGTGGTCACCGACCTGAAACGGGTTTAGCAACTTGTTGACTGAAGTTGAGAGACCAACTTATGATTCCTAGATGCCGAAGTCGGTAAGGGATCAGTTGTTGGGCGGTACACGGACTTCAGTCGGCCAAGCTGAGTCCGTTGTGAAGAAGGCTCTCGCATCGGTTCCGCTAAGGAGAGAGATTTACCAACTATTTCTCGACGACGACCCAGTTGTAGCAATGAGGGCGAGCTACGTGGCGATGAAGATGGCGCAATCTGATCCTGCTACTACACACGAGTTCAAGAAGTTGATACTCAAGAACCTCTCCAACTACATGCAACAAGAGGTTCGGTGGCACGTGCCGCAGTTGTTGGTCTATATGAAACTCACTCAAGCAGAGCGACGCAAGGCATATGCAGTCATCATGGAGTGGTCCGAAACTGACACAAGCAAGATCGTGGCCTACTATGGGTTGCAGGCAGCAGCGAACTTCGCAGAAGTGGACGATGCATTGCTTGAGGATTTGATTCCGAGGCTGCGGAAACTGAATGCCCGCGGTGCGAAGTCAGTCTCAAATCGGTGTAAGAAGATTGCGAAACAGTTAGAAATCGAGCTCTAGCGCCGGCAGGTTGCTTAAACCAACAGTGGCGTGCCTCCCTTGCGCGAGTGACACAGATCAGATGACTTAGAGGGAAGTGG
>JBIITN010000011.1:0-59037 GCA_044340485.1 Ilumatobacteraceae bacterium
ACTCGCCTGTGTTAGTTCCTGCTCGCTAGAGCAGATGGGAGCAAACCCCAAGTGTTACTTGGGTTTGCGACCACAGTGGTGGGCGTTGAGGGACTCGAACCCCCGACCCTCTCCTTGTAAGGGAGATGCTCTAGCCAACTGAGCTAAACGCCCGCGAACGGAATCACCACTCTATCGGATTGTAGGGGGTCTCGTCCTCTCGCTACTCAGCAATTGTCGTGGTGGTCGTCGTAGTACTGCTCGTCGTGGGCGGTGTGGTACTCGTCGTAGGTGTTGATGTCGTAGTTGTTGTCGTAGTTGTCGATGTTGACGTTGTAGTTGGTGGCGGAATGATGAATCGTCCACCCCAACCCCATCGAATATCCATTGGGGCACCAAACAACGTTCCTGCAGTTATTGGTATCGCATCAAGCGCATTACGTAACTGAACCCAGCCATCCCACGCAGATACCCCAGTTGTAGGACATCCGCCACGTACTTGTGCACATGCTGCTGTTTGCACCGTGAATGATCCAATACGTAGTGGCTTTCCCATCTCTAATGCGCGAGCAGATAGCACTGCCCACTGACGTGCTTGTGATCCGCTTTGTGTATGTATTTGTGGCATTGCAATCACATTCGGCCCGGCATGTGACGACACCCACAACACGTCATCGACAGTCCAGCCATTTCCGCACGTCAAACGCCCGACAGATTGTGGACATCCGTCGGCAGAACCAAAGTTCCATAGGCGAATGTTTGTTGCTGATACATATCCATCAACCCACTTGCGCGCCTGTGGTGCTGGACCCCATCCTGGTTCGATGTCAACAGAACCTGAAATCGCCACTCGAGGATTTGCTTCTTGCTGCGCGCGTACAACAATCTCGCCCCACACTTTTCCACCATTAAAACCATTGTGCGGAGTTCGACCACCAGAGTTACTTGTTCCGATCGATACTTCCCACGGGCCACGTCCACATGCTGCAAGACCCTCAGACCATGCAGCAACAGTTGCAACGATGGTGTCGGGTGAAATGGGATTACCGAATCCGGTTGTGCCTGTTGCTAACTGTCTGCCAAATGACAACACCACAATTCCTTGGCGCACTTTTTGTGCTTGTTCGCACGCCGCCTCACGAATGATTGGCGCTGCCACATCGATGGGGTTCACATCTTGACCGCGGACATAACTTCCGATCGCGACAGCCCATTGGTCAGAGTTTCGATCAGGAACAGACGTGGGATACCAAATCGCTTCTAAATCAGACGGACTCGGCGGCATGTCTTGTGCAATGACTCGCGGACTACGACGACATCCTTTTGTACAGTTCGCGGGTGATGGAGAAAACGCATCTACATTGACGCGAGTCCCTTTTGATAATGCGTTGCGACTCGATAACGCAATGAGACGCACTTCGTTTTTGTCTTGTGTTCCTGTCAATCGCACTGAACGACGTTGACGCTTTGGCGCATATTGATCAACAATGCGTGCACGTTTCCCGTTCACGTACACCGCTACTCGCCCACCATTTCGACTAGCGACGTACCACATCGAAAACGAGCGACCCTTCACAGTGAAAGTAGCTGTGGCACCAGGGCCAGCCGCAAACAGTGTTGAACCACCCCATGCCTGGCGCATCTTCTGAGGCGACCACGCCGACGGCGTAGCTTCAGCGTTCAGCGATGACGAACCACTGAACCCAATTCCTGCGACACAAATTGCCACGCATAAAAGCAGTATTCGACGCACCAAATTTACGCTAGTGCTACACCAGCGAAATGTCCGCTCAGGTATGCACCTTCTACCTTTGGGCCGCCGAATACATCACCTGCAAGACACAAAGTTTGTGCTTCATTCATCCACAATCGCTCTGGCCACACCGTTTGAGGAGTTGCATAGCGCCATTTTTTTACTTGCGATGACATCACAGTGACATCTGACAACCATCGCTGTGTACTAGCGAGTAACTGTTTGTGGAGCCATTCGTCTGATTGTTCGAAATGCTGAGCACTCCATTGCGGATTCACATGAAATGTTATTGCAGGTAGTGGGGAGATTCCCTTGCGCGCATTGTCACCAATAAATGAAAAGACGTCGTCGGGATCTTGCAAACCACCGTATTCACCCAAAGTGTTTGGAGATTCACTAACCACCGCGAGCAAAGCAACTGTTGCGTTGTATGAACAGGTCGCAATCTGTGTAGGTATCTCAACCCCAGAAGACGATAACAATGCCACGGTTTGCGGAATCGGTGACGTGACGAGAACTTTGTCGCACGTAAGGTCACCTGTATCTACGGTACGTATTACCCAACCCGCACCCTGTGGTGCCACACTCGTTGCAGTGACAGAGCACTGAACTGCAAGCGTCTGTGCAAGGTCTTTGGCAAGCGTATTCATTCCGCCGGTTGCCACGTAGCGAGGATGCCCGTCGTGTGAATCAAATCCTCGACACCATTCGTGGACAAGTCCACGCTGCAACCAGCCGTCTACTTGTTGTTGAAAAAGAGCATCGCGCACAGTGAAGAACTGAGCACCGTGATCGAAACGGGCCTCTCCCTCACGACGTGTCGCCATACGTCCTCCTGGACTACGTCCTTTATCTATGACAGCGACATCGTGACCCGCCTCTTGCAGTTCACGAGCAGCGACAAGACCAGAGAGACCTGCGCCGATGACAACAATGCGCACTGTTACTTATTCGACCGCGAGGAGATCAACAACAAACACGAGCGTCTCGTTCGGGGCGATCACACCATCGATCCCATCGGGGCCATATCCGAGACCAGGTGGAATGGTAAGACGACGTTGACCGCCCACTTTCATCCCCTCCACACCAAGGTCCCACCCTTGAATCACCATGCCAGAACCCAAAGAGAACTGAAACGGCTCGCCACGATCCCACGATGCGTCAAATTCTTCACCAGTACTCCACGACACACCGACGTAGTGAACGGTGACAAAACTTCCGGTCGTTGCCTGTTCTCCGTCGCCATCGCGCAAATCCTCGATGACTAGCTCCGTTGGTGGTTCACCCTCTGGTATCACAACTTCTGGTTTTTCTCCGACGACGTCATAATCGTCAACAGGAGTGAGTTCCATTTCTGTAACAGAATCATCAGGTGCCATATCAGAAGATGTGTCGTCATCACCGCATGCGCTGACGGTGACAGCCAAGGTGAGTGCGACAAAAATGCCCAACGCAGAGCGAAGTGTGGTGCGTGAAAAAGTCATGAGTATTTCCTTAGTTCACGTTGATGAGGTCAACAACAAACACGAGCGTCTCGCCACCTTTAATGACACCACCGGCGCCATACGGGCCATAGCCCATGTCGGGTGGAATGGTGAGGCGACGGCGGCCACCCACCTTCATACCAGCAACACCTTTGTCCCATCCGTCGATCACTTGCCCTGCACCAAGACGAAATTCGAATGTCTCACTTCGATCCCACGACGCATCAAACTGCGCCTGCGTGCTCCATGCGACACCCACGTAGTGCACTTCAACAATTGCTCCAGATTTCGCTTCTGCACCATCACCAACGGTGAGGTCATCGATGACAAGTTCTGCTGGTGGCTCACCCGCAGGAATAGATACTTCAGGCTTATTTGACATGGGTGCCAACCTATCGGGCTGGCATCACGAGCCACCAAAGGCACGAATGGGGCGCACCCACAATGCATCTTGCGGCGATGACAACCATTTCTCACGGTCAAATTGTTGACCGGACTTCATTGATTGGGTCCATGCATTGTTGTAGTCGTACTCCGATGATGACCAATAAAATCGTGGCGCAAACGTGTCCATTGGTTCACGCGATGTTTGCAGCACATTAAACATCACGTCGAGCTCGTCAGCAGATGGCAAGAACCAATCATCGTGACCATTCACCACGAGATCATGGGCATACCGTGCGGCATACGAACTTCTGCGATAGGTCGACACAATTGTCTTCGTATTTGCTTGACCCATCCCGATCTCTTTACTGATGACGCGAGCAATACGTGCAGTACGAGTTGCAGTGTCGCGATAGACAGGCCGTAGTCGATCATCAACGCTCAATTTCTTCCATGGCAGACCATGTACTTCCACCGACGCTGGTGCTGCTTCTAAATATCGACCCCATGTCTGAATTTTGCCGGCGTCATAAAAGACAACTCCACCACCTGGGCCGATGTCCCCCACGGCACATGGACCAGTCGCAGAACATGTGTTTCCCGTCAACGATGGATCAGATGTTGGCGGAACGACTTTTGAAGCTTGCGGGAAAGCACGCACTGCGACAAGTCGGTAACGCTGTGATGGAAAGGAAGATCCCGTATGTGTGGGTTGGCGACGAGTGTCTTTGTTCGAATCGATGCGGCCCACGCCATTTTCATCGGTGAACATAGTGCCGTCCTGAAACATCTGATACCACGCAAAATCATTTGATGCTTCTGTCGAAGTCCAATAAGGACCAGTGTCCATACGTGGTCGTCCGCGCATCGCTCTGAACCGATACAACTCGTTCAATTCATCTTTCGATGGCAAGAACCAATCTCTGCGACCACCGATCGCAAGGTCATAAAGAAACTTTGCGGCATACGGCCCCGCGCCGTTTGCCTGAACGATCGCCTTTGTGTTCTCCCAACCCATGCCGATCTTTTTTGCATCCATTCGGATACGACGCAACGTCTTCGAGTCATCATGTGTATACAGCGCTCGAGGCTCACCCAACGACCATGGCACACCGCGACCTTTTGTGATGACGCGCGCTTCGAGGTAACGACCCCACCACTGCACCGACCCTGCGTCATAAAACACCACGCCACCACCAGGTCCGATATCGCCCACACTGCACGGACCACTATTCGTGCAAATTCTCACCGCTTGCACCTCGGTACGCGCTGCGACAGTGAATATGCCAACAATCAATGCCGCAACAGCGATCGATGCGGACATGCGAAGTTTCATGTCATCTCACGTTGTCGAATCTCGAGAAGCTCAGATAACAATTCTTGTGATCGCGCAACCACGGGAGTGCGGCGTTCGTCGTGATCGCCAATAATGAGATCGCGTCCAAACGCTTCACCGATTGCCACACCTGCTTCGCGACAAATGAGCAGCGCTCCGAGGTAATCCCACACGCCGTGATCATGAAAATCAACATATCCATCGAGTGCGCCTTTGGCGACCAAGCACATGTCAAGTGCGATCGCACCTAGTGCACGAAACTGCCACCATCCCGGATTGTGAGGGGGCACACCCGACACGCCGATAACTGCTTCGTGAAGTCCGATAGTTCCGTGAGCGCGCATCGGCACGCCATCACATAACGCTCCTGCGCCCCGAATCGCGCTATATCGAGTTTCCGTGCCGGATTGTTCGGCAACAAGTGCAACACGCAATCCGTCTTTGTCGATGACGCACAGAGACGTTGCAAACCATGGGACTCCCTTGCCTGCATTCGTGGAACCATCGACGGGATCAACCACCACCATGAGCTCGTCACCCGTCACGGGCCACGAAAAATTAGTCAGTCCACTTTCTTCTGACAACACTCCAAAGCCTGCTTCGTCGAGCATGTCGAGAACAAGATCATCAATTGCAATGTCGGCTGAGTATTGACCCTCGCGAACACCAGAAAACGACCAATCTGTAAGTTCATCTAATTCGTCTGCGGCTGCGTCAGCAACATCGTGCAAAAACGCGAGGATCTCACGGTCGTCTGATTCGTAATGAAAGCGGGTCACGTCTAGAACGGTAGTGTCAATGTGCGTGGCAGTCATCGATATCGCCGGTTTTGTTGCCGACATGAAAAGCCACGCCGTGGATCATGGCTTTCATGTTCACGATGAACGACATTTTGTTGAGACATATTCACTGCGCCAGCTGTGGGAAGTGGATCTTCACCCAGAAGAGGCGTGCAGTGGCCCCATTGATCTTCACCTGAGCCTCGAGATTGACCCTCGTGTCTTACTTCAGTTTGAAGATGAAGTGGTGAAACTAGAAGACCCCGAAGACGTGCCCGACGGAGACTTCTCATTCCCTTTGCTCTTTACATGGACGATGCCACCACTCACTTCTCCTCCTGATCTGTTAATTCTCGCAACTGAGATTGCGGGAATTGGAGGAGTCGACCTACCTGTTGAAGTGTCGGCCATCGATTCTTTTCACGCCGTCACCGACGCGCCGGAACGCAGTTTGTCGATTGTGGCGCGCAAGTTGGTCTCACTTGTTGACGTGTATCGACCACGCGATGACACATTCTGCGATGTGCTTGATCGTTGTCGCGATGTGAGCCTTGACCTGTTGGCGCGTGCGCCACAGTGGACTGACTAGTTACTTACTTCACCTGATTAACGGTGGCGATCAGAGATGGAATTGCTGGGCGAACACCATTAGCGGGCAGATATAGCATCTCTGTCTGTTCCGTAGTAGATGACCACATCAACTGATACTTATCGCATCCCGACTCATCACAAGTCACCGGCACGAAGAAGTTCCAAGCGGCAACAAAACGAGTTCCGTTTGATAACAGTGTGACGTCAGTTGCCGTGTCTGGAACATCAACACCGTTCTTACGCAACCAAATACTTGTGTAGCTCACGTCGCCGCCTTGCAAACGCCATAACTGTGCAGAGAATGCAAGGTTGTACACACCCGGGTTAGTGAATGTGAATTGTGAACCGTTAGTGATCGACACCCCTTGGTTATTTGCGGTATCTGCTTCGCCCAACAACATCGGATATGGAGTATCTGCCTCATACACACCTGGTCCACCCTGAATAGTGACGTCCCAGAAGGAACCGGAATCACCGAGTCCACTAGTGCCCGTTTCGCCGGGCACTCCCTGTGGGCCTTGCTCGCCTTGTGGACCTGCCGGGCCGGTCAACGAATCGATGAAATCTTGTTCGGTTCCTTCGTTGCCGAGTGCTAGCCACACTTCATATGTGCTTAGTCCACATTCACCAGCGACACCCTGAATACCTGGCTCACCTTGTGGACCAGTTGCGCCGGTTTGACCAGTTGCACCAGCCTCACCTTGTGGACCAGTTGCGCCGGTTTGACCAGTTGCACCAGCCTCACCTTGTGGACCAGTTGCGCCGGTTTGACCAGTTGCACCAGCCTCACCTTGTGGACCAGTTGCGCCGGTTTGACCAGTTGCACCATCTTCGCCGTCTGTGCCATCTGCGCCGGGAGTACCCGGTTTGCCGGTTGAGCCAGTCTCGCCTTCTTCACCAGCCTCACCTTGTGGACCAGTAGCACCATCTGAGCCTTGTTCACCAGTTGCACCCGTTTCACCTGTCGCACCGTCTTCGATCTGACCAATTAGTGCCAAACAATCACGCACACGTCGATCAGACGTTTCCGAACCAACATCACATCCTCGAAGTAGCAGTGCAATGATTGCAATTATTAGTGCGGTCGTAGCTATTGCTCCAAGAGTGCGATGCAACACCTTGTTTTGATCGCGTTCTTCTTGCGCAACATTCATAGAAGGTTCATCAATACTAATGCGTACACGCTATTGCAGAAAAATCCACAACGACAGTTAACGAACTTTTTCTTAAAAAACATCACGTATTTGCCAATACTTCCTGGAAGTTGTTTCACACAACCAACACTGTGGCATGACGACACATGAGCACAACAACATGTGCCTTGAAATTGTGGGCCAGGCAGGGATCGAACCCGCGACCAAGGGATTATGAGTCCCCTGCTCTAACCAACTGAGCTACTGGCCCGAGCCAGTCACGCTAGCGGTTGAAGTGCTTAAGCTCCGACTTTGCCAGCAAGTGCTGCCGACGCTGTCACTACCGCTTTTTGATGATCAAGCAATGGGAAGTCGGCCATGTAATCAAATGCTCCAAAGGGATCGTCTAACACTTTGACGCCACTTAATTGTTCCATGACGGCAAGTCCACAGAATGGTACGTACACAGGGTTATATCCGCCTTCATGTGACATCGCAAGACGACCACTGCACACGTCGTCGGCAAGATCCATCAAGATTTCTGTCATTCTGCGATAGCCCGATGTTGTGATCATCTGTCGCGCGAGTGGGTCCATCAAACTCGCATCAAAGCCGCTCGACACCAAAATAATGTCCGGATCAAATGCACGAATCGCTGGAACAACAACTTCTGTCATCGCAAGTTCATATGCAGGGTTACCCGAACCAGGTGGCAACGGAACATTCAATGCATAGCCAGCGCCTTTGCCTTCACCATTTTCTGTGACTAGTCCAGAATTGGGTGGGAAACAATTGTCTTGATGTAGTGAGATTGTCAACACCGATGGATCGTTGTAAAAGATCTCTTGTGTTCCATTTCCGTGGTGAACATCCCAGTCGACAATTGCTACACGACCAACACCTCGCGTGGCTTGCAGATGTCGTGCTGCAATTGCGATGTTGTTGAACATGCAAAAACCCATACCCATGGTTGATGTTGCATGGTGTCCGGGTGGTCGCACCAACGCATACCCGTTACGAATGGTTCCAGAGATCACTTCATCAGCGAGTTTCATGATGCCGCCAGCAGCCATCATCGCAATGTCATATCCGCCCTGTCCGTATGGAGAGACACCATCGCCTGCATCGCCACCTTTAGGCAACTCAGATCCTGCCTGAATGTATGCAAGATGTTCGCGAGTGTGACAACGCAAAATGTCGTCTTCTGTTGCGCGCACTGGGTCAATGCGAAACAGATGATCAATAAGACCTGACACCACGATCAATTCGTGCATGCGTCGCTTGGTCTCAGCGTTTTCCATGTGAACAAATGGTTGGACGCCACCAAATGCATTGGAAGGCATCATCGGTCCTGATCCCGTGTCATGCCAGGCGTAGATCTCGTGGTACAGGTAGCCAGTGCGGTTTGTTGTGTTCATGATCACACCGTAGTGGCTCCGGGGGTGGGGCTCGAACCCACGACCAACGGATTAACAGTCCGTCGCTCTGCCAACTGAGCTACCCCGGAAGGAATGGTCAGGCTACCAGCGCACGTGCGCTGTGCTCATGACGAACGTGCCCAAACTTTGTGTACCGCCACGTACAGCAACACGCCACTTGCGAGTATGCCCGCCCCCACGATGAGTGACTCAACCTCGAGCAGCACCATCATCCACACAGTCACACCGAAGGCTGCGAGAGGAAACACTGGAACGTTCTTCACCGACCACGGAATGCGAAATGGTCGCTCGATGTCGGGTTTTGTTCGCCGAAGGATCACAACAATGGTGTTCACTGCCAAAAACATGACATACACCAGTGCATCTGTGGCGCCAGCAATCACGGTGAATTCGCCCCAGAGAACAAACAGGGCGCTCGCTGCGACCACGGCCAATGTTGCCCGCACCGGACTGCCCTTGCGATTCAACAATGCCAGACTCTGCGGCAGGTCACATCGGCGGGCCATGGCAAAGAGCATGCGGGCGGCCGCGGTGACCGCGAGAAGAACAGTGCTTGTGGTGGTAGTCAACGCAAACGCGCTCATCACATCTGCCGATGCACTGCCGAGAGCGGCTTCGGCAACTTCAGCAAGCGGATACGGAGACAACGACAACGCTTCAGGTCCGAGCACACTGACGGACACAACTGATACCAGCACATACAAAACTGCAGAAATGCCTAGTGCCAGCGCCAACCCAATTGGGGTAATGCGTCGCGCATCGTGGGTCTCTTCCGACAGAGTCACCACTTCGTCAAATCCGATGAATGCAAAGAACACAAGTGCAACGGCAGACATCAAACCATTGAATTGATCAAATCCACTCCCCTGTACTCCCTGCAACAAGTCGACTTCGCCGACGTGGGACATGCCAATTGCCGATACGAACAACAAGCCACCTACTTCAATGCAACTCAAGGCCACGATGAACCATGCGGCGGCCTGCAGTCCTTTCAATGAAAACAGTGCTATCGCGACCAGCAAGATGAGAGCGGGCACACGCGGATTGATGTCGATGAAGTATTCCGAATAACGGCCAAAACCGAGAGCAACAGTGGATGCAGCAACGGTGAGCCCAGCAAGCATCGCCCAGCCAATTCCAAAAGACATTAGTGGCGAAAACACTTGTCGTGCGTATTCGTATTCGCCACCAGTCTTGGAATACATCGATGACAATTCCATGTAACTCATGGCGGTCAATGCACACAACATCGCGGAAAGAAGAAACGCAAGCCACACCAAACCGCCCGCGTGCTCCGTGGCCGGGCCAAGCAACACATAGATGCCTGCGCCCACAATAATGCCCACGCCACTTGCGGTGACGTGAACAAGATTTAGCGATTTGGGCAGTTCAACATTGTTTTGCGATGTGCCCGCAGTATCTGACATACAGCCAATGTATCTAGCCGATGTCGTCTAGAAACGAACGAAGTTTTCGGCTGTTATTAGGATGGCGCATTCGTGCAAGTGTTTTCTGCTCGATTTGTCGCACGCGTTCGCGTGTAACACCTTCTTCTTTAGCAACATCATCAAGGGTTTGAGGCTTTCCGTTTTGTATACCAAAACGCTTCTCCAGTATTCGACGATCACGTTCTGGGAGAGCTTGAAGTTCATACACAATCGCCGCCATTAGCATTTTGCGCTGAACCTGCTCAACGGGAGAATCGTCTTCATCGTCAGATGACACACGATCAGACCATGTCTGTGAATCATCATCACTTCCCACTGGCGCATCAAGACTGATAGTGACTGATGAAATTTGCCGCAATTCCAGGATGCGTTCTGGCTCAAGCATCGTGCGATGTGCAAGCTCGTCGAGCGTTGGTTCTCGTTCCATCTCCACTGTCAACTCACGCTCTGCCTTTGCAATGCGATGCAGCAACTCGACAACATGGCTTGGCACCCTGATTGTGCGACCCTGATCAGCCATAGCTCTCATCATCGCTTGACGGATCCACCACGTTGCATAGGTGGAGAACTTGAAACCTTTCTCCCAGTCGTATTTCTCCGCAGCGCGCATCAAACCGATGTTTCCCTCCTGAATGAGATCTGGCAACTGCAAGCCTTTTCCGTCATAACGACGCGCGATAGACACCACGAGTCGCAAATTGGCGGTGATGAGGTGCTCGCGTGCGGCATCACCGGTATGTACCACTCCGCGCAAACGTCGCTTTTCTGCAACCGAGAGATCTCTATTTTCCAATTGTTTCTTTGCAACCAGCATCTCTTGTATTTGACGACCAAGGGTTCTCTCTTGTTCTGCGGTGAGTAGGTCTACTTGACCAATCTCCTGCAGATACATCTTCATCGGGTCATTCGACTCACCACTTCGTCGTGAAGCCATTCGCTTTTCAGGAAGTGGTTCGATCTCGGGCTCGACATGAGACACCGAGACGCCAGCGGCTGTCAGTGCCTTTTCCACCACATGAAGAACCTCTTCACTGAGTTCCACTTTGCGCAAAACATGAGCCACGTTGTTTGGCTCGACAGCGTTGTCTTCTGATTTTGATTCCAGCAGTAATTGCCACTCACCTGGATCAATACTTGGGTGGGGCGGGCTGGGAATCTGCATCATGATCAGCTATCCACCACTGCTCGTGCTGACAGCCACCCCAACAACTCTGCCGCGACGAGTTCTGCCTCGTCAGAATTATGCAAATCATCGAGGCGTATTCGTGCATGTCGGTCGTCACGAATCTGGTCCACATCCGCTCCGTGTACACGATGTGACAGTGCTCGTCGTACTGCCGCACCAATCAGAGTCTTTGCTTCTGTAAATGGTTCAACTTCGTATTCAAGAACCGCTGCCCGTTCGATTATGTCTGCGGCTTCACCGTCAACACTCGACAACGCAGTCGTAACGTCACCTTGGGCATCTACAAGGGCAACAAATGCTTGTCTGCTGGGTTCATCCACAAAAAGTTGTTCAGTGAGCCACGGAGCAATGTCGTCCCAGCGGTGAATCAACATTGACAATGCAACAAAACCGGCGCCGTCTGGCATGTGGCGCGTTGCTGCGACGACCACATTGTCTGACGACCCGGTCTTTGCGATCTTCACTAGTTCTGATGCTGCGATACCTGTGTGAGTTGCTACCTGGGCTGCATACAGGCTGCGTACGTTCACGTCTGGGTGTTCGTTGATAACACGCATCGCTTGTTCGGCCGTACGAGCACGCCCTTCTGGTGAACGTACATCTCCGGCATCAAGAACACGCTGCAGTCGAAAGCCCAAGAATGGTGTTGCAAACGCAATTGCTTGGCGAAGTGCATCCGGGTCATGTTGTGCCAAATCGCCAGGATCTCGACCTTCTGGAAATTTCGCCACAGACACAGAAACCGCGTAACGCTTTTCCCATTCGTAAAAACGCGCGGCTGCTCCCTGCCCTGCCGCGTCAGCATCAAATGCCAATACCACTTTCGATGCAAAGCGTTTTAATGTCTTCACGTGTTCTTCGGTCAGTGCTGTGCCACATGTAGCCACCGCAGTAGTGAGTCCAATTTGATGAAAGCCGATGACATCGGTATAGCCCTCACAGATGATGACCGTGTCTGCTTTCACGATATCGGTCTTTGCCCAATTCAATCCGTATAACGTGCGCGATTTTGTATAGATGGGAGTCTCAGTGGAGTTCTTATATTTGGCGGGGTCAGTAGAGCCTGGCAAGATACGCCCACCAAACGCAACAGCATTACCCGATTCATCAAAGATCGGAAACATAATGCGTGCACGGAATGAATCTTGTAACCGATCTCGTTTATTGACAAAACCAAGACCTACTTCGCTCAGCATTTCTCCAGACACCCCGAGCGAGCTTGACAACTGATCCCAATCATCAGGCGACCAACCCAACTTAAATGAGCGCGCTACATCTCCACTGATGCCACGTGATTTTAAATATTCGCGTGCAGCGCGAGCCGTAGGATCGGTCAACAAACGATCGTGATACCACTGCACCGCGCGATCCATCGCTGCATACATCTCTTTACGTCGTTGGCGTGTCTTGTCATCGGGGCCAGAGGTGTAATGGAGCTCAATCCCCGCCCTGCTCGCCAACTTCTCCACCGCACCAACAAAATCGAGATGCTCTATCTCTTGGACAAATGTAAATACATCACCACCTGCATTGCATCCGAAACACTTGTAACGACCCGTGTCTTCACGAACACTAAATGACGGTGATTTCTCGGAATGAAAAGGGCACAAGCCTGACATATTGCGACCAACTCGCCGCAAGGTCACGTACTGACCGACCACGTCGACTATGGAAACAGAAGAACGAACTCTTTCGATATCGTCTGCAACTATGCCCATAACGACACATTAGTGCCGGCTCTCACAGAGTCCGACCGAAACGCCCTGCTATTGAGGACAGATCTATTCCTACTTCGTCTCTGTTCTGTTGCCACCAATAATCGCCTGCGCAGCCGATAAACGTGCGATTGGTACGCGATATGGCGAACAGCTCACGTAGTTCAACCCAGCCTTATAGAAGAAAGCGATTGACTCCGAATCGCCACCATGCTCTCCACAAATGCCCATCTTCATAGTTTTGTTCACCGAACGTCCACGTTGTGCGGCCAACTTCACTAATTCACCAACTCCGTTTTGATCAATCGTCTCAAATGGATTTCTTTTCAAAAGTCCAGCTTCCAGATAGGCCGGCATCAAACGGCTTTCAATGTCGTCGCGACTGAAGCCAAATGTCATCTGAGTGAGGTCGTTGGTACCGAAACTAAAGAAGTCAGACACTTCAGCAAGCTCATCTGCTCGAAGTGCGGCCCGTGGGGTCTCGACCATTGTGCCGATGGTGATTTTGGGACGAGTCACGCGCTTCCCACTTTTGCTTTTTGTTGCTGGACGCGAGTTCATTTCAGCAATGACTTCCTCTACCCAACTTCGTGCCAATGCCATTTCCTCGCGTGTCACGGTGAGCGGAATCATCACTTCAACGATTGGTCTGAATCCCTTTGCTGCAATTTCGTCGGCCGCCTCAATCAGGGCACGTACCTGCATTGCATACAAGCCAGGTTTAATCACACCAAGGCGCACGCCACGTGTTCCGATCATTGGATTGACCTCCGACCAGCTGTGGGCTGCGCGTAACAGGTCTTCTTCTTCTGGAGTGAGCCCCTCGGTCACTTCTTTGATCTCTAACTCATCGACACTGGGAAGAAACTCATGAAGAGGTGGATCAAGCAATCGAATTGTTACGGGTAAGCCGGACATCTCTTTCAATAACGCAACGAAGTCTTCTTTTTGCACTTTGCGGAGTTCTTCAAGTGCAGCCGTTTCGTCATCTGGTGAATGAGCAAGAATCATGCGGCGCACCACTGGTAAACGATCTGGCGCCAAGAACATGTGCTCGGTGCGACATAGTCCAATGCCTTCTGCCCCAAGTTCACGTGCGCGCTTTGCATCTTCTGCGGTATCTGCATTTGCGCGCACCGCGAGCTTGCCCTTTCGAATTTGGTCGGACCACCGCAAAATGGTTTCGAATTCTTTTGTGGGTATTGCGGGCATCAACTCGAGTGCACCGAGCATCACTTCCCCGGTGGAGCCATCAAGTGAAATCACGTCACCTTCACGAACCACGACTCCATTGACAGAAAATTGTTTGCCGCTGATGTTGACTGCTTCAGCCCCGACAATTGCAGGAGTTCCCCATCCACGCGCAACGACTGCAGCATGGCTTACCAAACCACCTCGTGCGGTAAGGATTCCCCTGGCCACCATCATGCCGTGAACGTCTTCGGGGCTCGTCTCTGCACGAACCAAAATGACATCTTCGCCCTGGAGTGCTGCGCGTACGACATCATCTGCATCGAAATACACTTTGCCCACGGCAGCCCCAGGTGATGCGGCGAGGCCTTTCGCAATGACCTCTCCTTTTTTCCTGAATTGTGGATGCAATACTTGGTCGAGATGTTCAGCAGTGACACGCAGCAAAGCTTCTTTCTGACTGATCTTCCATGCACCACGTGCCGTAGAAGATGGCTTTGTCATATCAACTGCCATCTTTAATGCCGCTGCTCCTGTGCGTTTACCAACGCGTGTCTGCAACATCCATAGCTTGCCCTGTTCAATGGTGAACTCGGTGTCGCACATGTCTTTGTAGTGCTTTTCGAGACGCGTGAAGATCGCAAACAACTCGGCATGAATCTTTGGAAACTTCGCCTTTAGAGCGTCAAGATCTTCAGTATTGCGAATGCCTGCCACGACGTCTTCGCCTTGGGCATTCACGAGAAAGTCACCGTAGGGTTTGTTTTGGCCAGTGGCCGCATTGCGGGTAAACCCAACGCCAGTACCCGAATTGTCATCGCGATTTCCAAACACCATCGCTTGAATGTTCACCGCTGTTCCCAATTCATGGCTGATCTTTTCACGCACGCGGTATGCAATGGCACGTGGGCCATTCCAGGAGCGGAACACAGCCTCAATTGCTCCACGTAATTGTTTTGCAGGATCTTGCGGAAATGGCTTCCCAGTGTGACGCGCCACTTCTTCTTTGTATGCCTCACACAGTTTTTGCAATGCAGATGCAGGAATGTCGGCATCCGTGCGTGCCGCAGTCGTCTTTTTTATTTCATCCAATGCATACTCAAACGGCTCACCCTGCAACCCAAGGACAATCCGCGCATACATCGAAATAAAACGGCGGTATGAGTCGTAGGCAAATCGTTCATCGTTGGTGGAATCGGCTAAGCCGCGAACACTCTTGTCATTCAGGCCAAGGTTCAACACAGTGTCCATCATTCCTGGCATAGAGAATTTGGCGCCCGAGCGCACTGATACCAACAGTGGATTTTTCACATCGCCCAATTTGCGACCCATTTTGCGTTCCAGTGCCGCAACGTGTCGCTGTATTTCATCATCAAGACCACGAGGCCAACCACCGCGCATATAAGCGCGACATGCATCGGTGGTGATGGTGAAGCCATGCGGCACCGGCAACTTCAACACACTCATCATCTCTGCGAGGTTTGCACCCTTGCCACCAAGAAGATCTTTCAATTCCATCGGCGAACGACGATGTTTATGGTCAAAAGCGTAAATGTAGGGCACGTGGCGAAGTCTAGGGCTGGGTGCCAGAGCAAGCCCATTTGCATCTGCGTAGGCTGAGAGCGATCACGATGCCATCAACCACAACACGCCCCCGCCTTCGAATACTCGGATTTCCCACACAGATTCGTCCGGGTTTCATTGTGTTCATTGCACTTGTGGTGTTGCTCTATGGCGGCACTCTCGGATTGTGGGTTGGTGCATCGCTTGCCGTTTTCACACTTATTCACGAACTTGGCCATGCGATAGCGGCGAGGGCAAGCGGTTGTGTTGCATCAATCTCTTTAAATTTCATGATGGCCTATGCCGCCTACGAACCGACACGACCACTTTCTTGGCGACAACGAGTCGGTATTGCACTCGCGGGTTCAAGTGCTCAAGTACTTATTGGCACGATTGTTCTCGTCGCAATGGGCGTGAATCCTTTTGACTACGACGCAGTGACCAACTCAGAAGCAAGCGCGGCTATTTGGTGGTCAGCAATCATTCTCGGGCTGATCAACTTGGTCCCGCTCATGCCACTTGATGGTGGTGCAGTGGTAAGCACCATTCTTGAACACCTCTTCCCTGCCCGGGGTCGGTGGATGATGTTACGTGCAAGCGTTGCAATAACGGCGTCGCTGGTGTTTTTTGCATTTGTCACTGACTCGCTACGCGGATTTCTACCGTTCACTTTGTTCTTGCTGTTCATTCAGTACCAAACTTTTAATGCTGAAAAATTAGTACGACAAGGAAAGGCTCAACCAACGGGTGAGCCAATGATTGACGCGCAAGTGATCGAACAACTAGTCGACATCGAACGCCACGACGATGCGTTGCGGTATGCCCGCGACGCTTTCAAGAAATGTCCGAATGACAGCATTGCGCTGCAAGCCGCACGAGCAACAGCCTCACAAGGTGACATTTCAGCGACCGTAACGTGGTTGCGTGCGGGTCTTGCCACCACCATCGATCCAATATCCCTATTCCATGGCGTGAACGCATCACCTGAAATCGTCAAGATTCGTGAACACCCCGACCTCCAGTCGGTCATTGCGGCAATTGCGCTTCAGGCGAATCAGTAACGACTGATTAATTACTGCTTGGCGAATGCCAGAGGCTCTGCAGTTCTGCTCCACGTACATCGTTTCGCTTTACTCGTGCAAGAACACACTGTTGCCCACGAGATGTGACATCAATGTTGTTCATTTCATCACCGACATGAAATGCGCGTAGCACCACCGGTGCCACCGTGCCCCGAGAATCCATCCGTTCCACAAGTTCTTGCCCGGGATAACACCCTTTTGAAAAACTCACCGCGACGGCAAGCACTCCCGTTGCTGCTGGAATGTCGCCCGACTGAATGTCGACCCCCATCCGTGGCCATCCGGCGTCAACGCGACATGTATCAATCGTGACTGCATCTACATGTTCACCGACCTGTGGCAACTCATCATCAAGTGCAATGACATCGGCGGCATCTGGATCATTCCACCATGGACGAGATATAACAAGAGAGCCAACCACCGAAGACGTAGTCATTGCCCATGCATCGTGCCCACGAACAGCACGCACCTTCTTGCTGCTCAGAACCATCGATACTTTCGCGCGCAATACAAATTTCGACAATCTGGCAATGACGATTTCTCCGTAGCCATGTTCGACATCGAGCGTGACGAGATCCTCGTCGTGACGCACCACTCTCACCAATGCCACGACATGGCCGGCCGGTTCGAGCAACAAACTATGAACGGTCTCGCCTATCGAGATTGTGTTGATGTCGTTTGCCAACTGCGAATGCAAAAAAGTGAGCGCATCGGCACCGGAGACATCAATAACATCACGTTCAAGGTCTGCCCATAAAAGAGTTGAAGCAGGCGATGCAGCGTCAGTGCTCATGCTGTGGTTCCGGCCTGTGCGCGACGAGCGGTCATGCGCCGAGCAGCAGGAACGGTTGCCAACAAGGCTCGTGCTTTGTTGTGACACTCGAGATCTTCATCTTCTGGAACGCTGTCGGCCACGATTCCGGCACCTGCTTGCAAACTCACGCGAGATGGTGTCACAAACATGGTGCGAATGGCGATAGCGGTATCGAGATTGCCGGCAAAGTCGACGTATCCCACAACACCCGCATACGGTCCGCGCTTTATAGGTTCAAGTTCGTCGATGATTTCCATTGCTCTCACCTTGGGAGCTCCACTCACTGTTCCCGCAGGCAATGTCGCACGCAAGACATCGATGGGACTTAATCCATCAACAAGATCGCCCGTCACTTGCGACGTGAGATGCATGACGTGGCTATAGCGCTCGAGGGTCATTAATTCATCAACATGCACCGTTCCAAATTTGGCAACACGCCCGACATCGTTGCGCGCAAGATCGACCAACATGATGTGCTCAGCAACCTCTTTAGGGTGTTCCCGTAATTCGGCAGCGAGTTTTCGATCATGTTCATCTGTTCGTCCACGTTTGCGCGTGCCCGCAATGGGACGTGAGATCACAGTGCCATTCATCACTTTCACCATCGGCTCGGGTGAACCCCCCACAATGGTGAGCTCTGGCTGTCGCACAAAATACATGTACGGGCTGGGATTGACCTGACGCAGTACCCGATACACATCAAATGGATCTGCTTGCAGATCAATGTCGAAACGTTGAGATAACACCACTTGAAAGATGTCGCCAGCTTTCACGTATTCCTTCGCCACTTCGACAGCACGCTGATACATGCCATCGGGCATGGACGATTTCATCTCGGGCAACTGATCGTCGGCTGATGGTGGTTCCACCGCCACATATGCAAGAGGGCGCGATAAGTCTGCAACACCTTCGTGTACTCTGGAAATTGCCGCATCGTAGGCGGCGCGTAATTCGTCGTTGCTCATTCCGGCGACAAGAACGCTCTCCAACATGTACACGCGCTGACGCCAGTGATCAAAGGCTGCGAGAGAACCGATAATGCTTATGGATGCATCGGGTAGTTGTCTGTCATCAAATGGGGTGTGCACCAAGTGTTCCACCTCTCGGATGACGTCATAGCCGAGATAGCCCATAAGTCCACCTTGCAACGGTGGCAATTCTTCAAGCACCGGTGCCCGATACATCTCAAGAAGTGCATCCATTGCCGCCAAAATTCCACGATCACGTGGCACTGATTCTGGAACATCACCAGCTGTCGTGATGACGCCATTGCGAATAGTGAGAGTTCCACGTGGACGACGACCAACAAATGAAAACCGACTCCACCTCTCGCCGTGTTCAACCGACTCCAGCAAAAACCCATCGCCCTCGCCCACTAACTTCGCAAAAGCCGCAACGGGAGTTTCTAAATCAGCGAGCATTTCTGTCCATACGGGAACCACGGTGTATTCACGCGCTAAACGCTCAAACTCTTCAAACGAAGGTTTGATCGTGGTGTGAAGCGATGTTTGTGCGGTCAAGACTGATCACCAAATGCTCGGAAGAAACAGGTGAATTCTCCGGTGTGGCACGCGCCGGCACCCTCTTGCTCAACAATAAAAAGCAGTGTGTCGCCGTCGCAGTCGTAATACGCCTCACGAACAAATTGTCGATCGCCACTGGTATCACCCTTGCGCCACAACTCCTGACGACTGCGACTCCAATACACCATGCGACCCTGTTCAAAAGTCATCGCGAGCGACTCGGCATTCATCCATGCCATCATCAACACCTGGCCGGTCTTCACACATTGTGCGATAGCAGGCACAAGGCCATCGTTGTTGTATTTCACAGCGGCTAGTTCATCTGGTGACGCGTTGATAATTTTTCCTGACTCCATTAGAGATACAACCCCGTACTTGCTTCGAGATGCGAGGCAGCCACTGCGTGAATGTCGCGCTCACGCAACATGATGAAATCTTCCCCGCCCACTTCAACCTCATAGCGATCCTCTGGGCTGAATAGCACTTGATCTCCGGGTTCGGCCGCACGCACATTTGCCCCACGGGCTACCACCTCTGCCCACACGAGACGCTTGCTGATTTGCGCTGTCGCAGGAATGAGAATGCCTCCCGTGGTACGACGCTCGCCGTCACCCTGGGGGATGCGTACCAGCAATCGGTCGTTCAACATTTGAATAGGGAGCTTGTCGCCAGCGGCATTCACGCATGGCACGGTACCGCCATTCCCCTACGGTCTGAAACTGATTTATGACAGGTGGGCGGGTCGCACGCGAATTCCACGTGCTGTGAGCACTTCTTTTGCCTGCGCGATGGTGAAGTCACCAAAATGGAAAATACTTGCCGCGAGCACCCCACTTGCACCACCTTCGAGGACTCCATCAGCAAGATGATCGAGAGTACCGACGCCACCACTTGCAATAACAGGAACACCAACGTGAGATGACACGGCCCGAGTTAACGCGATGTCAAAACCATCACGTGTGCCGTCACGATCCATCGACGTCAACAAGATTTCACCAGCACCTTTTTCAACCGCCGCGACCGCCCATTCAATGGCATCGATTTCTGTTCGTGTACGACCACCATGCAGATACACCTTCCACGACGATGATGCTTCATCGCGCTTGGCATCTATTGCACAGATCACACACTGTGCCCCGAATTCGGCGGCGATATCAGAAATGAGTTCTGGACGTTCCACTGCGGAAGTATTCACGCTTACTTTGTCAGCTCCTGCTCGCAGCAATGCTCGTGCATGTGATAACTCACGAATACCGCCGCCAACGGTGAACGGAATGAACACTTCCTCGGCAGTCCGAGCAACAACATCAAGCATGGTGTCACGACCATCAGACGACGCGGTGATGTCGAGAAACACCAATTCGTCGGCGCCTTGTTCGTCGTAACGTGCTGCGAGTTCAACAGGATCACCAGCATCACGAAGATCTACGAAGTTGACACCTTTTACGACACGGCCATTGGTGACATCAAGACACGGAATGACTCGTGCCACAACGTCGCCCGTAGTCATACCCATGGAATTGTTACTCATGACAACACCTCGACAGCCTCGCGTACAGTGAAGCGATGTTCGTAAATTGCTTTACCGGCGATGACTCCGCCAAGCCCCGTAATGGATGCCAACGCACGCACATCATCAAGCGAGCCAACACCACCACTTGCAATTACCGGAATAGACGTGCTCGCTACTGCTCGGCGCAGACCTTCGACGTCGGGTCCTTCCAACATGCCATCACGCGAGATGTCGGTGACCACAAATACTGCAGCACGTGGGAAGAGCAACAACATTTCATCAAGTGACTTCCCCGACTGCTCGGTCCATCCGTGAACGGCGACGTCGCCATTTCGGTGATCAAGACCAACAGCAACGTCTACGACATCTGCTACGTCATTTACAAGGTCTGGCTGTGCAACTGCAGCAGATCCCATCACCACACGGGACACACCAAGGTCGAGCAATTGCTGCGCGTCGGCTGTGCTGCGCACACCGCCACCTACTTGTAACCGCGCTGTGTCAGAAAGCGCTGAGGCAACGCGGGCAATGACGGGTCGATTCGTGGGTTCACCTGTTTTTGCCGCATCAAGATCCACCATGTGTACCCAGCGAGCACCTTGGTCAACAAACGATTGAGCGACTGCAACGGGATCATCCCCATAGATGGTCTCATCGTTGTAGTCACCCTGACGCAGACGCACCACGTGACCACCACGGAGGTCGATTGCGGGATACAAATCAATCATGACGCACGTACCTGTGTCACGAAGTTTTCCAATAAGTGCAAGCCAGCGACGGCTGACTTCTCGGGGTGAAACTGCGTTGCAAACACGTTGTCTTTCCGAAATGCCACGTTGAGATCTATGCCGTAATGAGTCGTTGCAACCACATGTGATGCATTGTGTGGGACGCCGTGCAACGAGTGCACAAAATACATCCATGGAGAATCACCAAGCCCACGAAACAATGGATCGTCACATGTAATTGTCAACTGGTTCCACTGCATTTGCGGACGTGGCAATGAAGAAGGAATCCATTTCACTTCTCCTTCAATCACATCAAGCCCACTCACCTGCGGGCTTTCTTCACTTGAAGAAAACAACATCTGCATGCCCACACAGATGCCAAGAAAAGGACGTCCGCTTTCGACAGCTGTGTGTACTACTTCTTCCAATTTGGCATCGCGCAACGCATCCATGCACGCTCCGAATGCGCCAACACCAGGTAGCACTACAGCATCGGCTGCGTGTGCTTCAGCGCCGGAGGTTGTGAGACGTGCATCGGCGCCCACGCGTTGTAACGCTTTTTGTGCTGAGCGTAAGTTTCCAATTCCGTAATCCAGAACCGCAATAAGCGGCTCAGACGTCATGAAAGAACGCCCTTGGTGGACGGCACACTCGACGATTCGATGCGAACAGCATCGCGTAACGAACGTGCCAACCCTTTGAAAATTGCTTCAATGATGTGATGCACGTTGCGACCCGTGCGTAAGTTGACGTGCAGTGTGATGAGTGCAGACGTGGCAAAAGAGGCCACTGCGTGTTCGGCAAGTGATGGATCAAAAGCAGGGTTTCCAAGTGGCAAGCACTCTGGCAACTCAACGTTCCATTCCACAAAAGGTCGACCGCTGAGATCAAGGGCGATGTCGACTAAGGCTTCGTCGAGTGGATACGCGCCACTAGCAAATCGTCGAACGCCTGCTTTGTCGCCAAGTGCTTCGCGAAACGCTTCACCGAGTGCAATCGCTACGTCTTCCACGGTGTGGTGGGTGTCGATGTGTAGGTCACCTTTTGCGTGTACCTGTAGATCAAAACCGCCATGTCGAGCCAATTGATCGAGCATGTGGTCATAAAACGGAATCCCCGTTGAAACATCAGAAGTCCCCGAGCCATCAATATTGATGCTCACTTCAATGCTTGTTTCTTTAGTGGTACGTGATCGCGTGGCGGTCCTCGACATAGTCACCATTCTCGCCGCAATCTGTCCGTTTTCGACGCTTATTTACCCCGTCGGAGCGAAAAAGTGCGAGGCGGGCACGTTTGCATGTGGTTGCTATGCGCCATCACCCGAGGGCGCTCGACAAAGCATCCACGAAAGCGCTGTTTTCGTCTGGGGCTCCGACGGTGACGCGTAGGCAACCCTGCAGGCGCTGCCATGAACTGCAGTCGCGGACCAAGACACCCTTATCAAGAAGGCGCTGCCACACCATGACGGCATCCACGTGTTGAGGGCGAAACAGAACAAAGTTCGCACCGCTTGGCCATGTGTCGACAGGAAGTGTTGCCAAATGAGCCACGATGCGTTCACGCTCTGACACGATCCCCGCCACCCGTGCATCCATGTCGTCAACATATGCAAGCGCACACTCTCCGGCAATTTGTTTGAACGAGTCGAGATGATACGGCAGCACCACTGCCTCCATCTCTTCAACCATCCACGTGGGGGCTATGAGATATCCAAGTCGAAGTGCAGCAAGTGACCACGTCTTTGAAAATGTTCTACTCACAGCGACGGCTCGATCTTCTGCCACAAGCTCTAACGCTGACCAGTCTGCAAACTCTGCGTACGCCTCATCGATCAGAACCACTCCTGGAGCAGTTTGCACTACTTCGTTGACAATGTCTCGGTCTTCAATACGGCCAGTTGGGTTATTCGGTGAACAGAGAAATGTCACGTGCGGTGAATGAGTTGCAACTACACGACGAACTTCGTTGAGATCCAGTGTGAAATTGTCACGTCGCTCACCGCTCACCACGGTGGCACCGGAAATGCGAGCGAGATGTGTGTGCAATTGATACGTGGGTTCAAACGTGGCAACAGTGCGTCCCGCACCGGCATACGTCAGTAGCAGTGTCTGTAGCACTTCGTTTGAACCGTTCGCTACAAAAACATTGCCGACTGACACCCCATGACGTTCTGCGATTGCTGCGCGCAACTTGGTGGCGCTGCGATCGGGATAACGGCTCCATTGAATGTCTTGTAGCGCGGCCGTTACATCTTTCACCCATGCAGCGGGAGGATCGAAAGGTGATTCGTTGGTGTTGAGCCGAATTGGTACATCAACCTGTGGCGAGTGATATTTCGACATCACCTGTATGTCAGAACGAGGGTCGATGCGAGCCATGTCGTCAAACTTAGAGGGAACGGTTCTCGTTACGAGAGATCTTTTCTGCCCGAATGACTAGTCGATGCACTCCGAGAAGGCTTCGCTCTACCTCATACATGGCAGATGACAGGTCGGCGCTAAGGCCCGGAGTCGATTCGAGCAATCCGGTCAGACGTTGACGATGGCGTTCGATTGCTTCTGCTGCTGCTGCGAGTTCGGCTTGCACGGTCACGGACATGGCCTCGACGCTACTTCTTCTTCTTTGCTGCCGACTTCTTTGCTGTCGACTTCTTTACAGCTGCTTTCTTTGCGGGTGCTTTCTTTGCGGGTGTTTTCTTTGCTGGTGCTTTCTTGGCTGCACCTTGACGTGTCGGGAGAAGTGACGATGGACAAATGTCTTCAAGCTCACAGATTTCACATTTTGGTTTCCGTGCATCACACACACGACGCCCGTGCAGAATCAACCGCAAACTGAACTTGCCCCATTCCGGTGGCGGCAATTGACCATTCAAATCCCGTTCCACTTTCACGGGATCTTCTTCCACTGTGAGACCAAGACGACGCGACAAGCGCCCAACGTGGGTATCAACAGCAAGACCGGGCAGGTCAAATACGACGCTTCGTAATACATTCCCAGTCTTGCGGCCAACTCCTGGCAACGTCACGAGGTCATCTAGATCAGATGGAACTTCACCGTTAAATCGTTCGACAACGTGTTGTGCCATTCCGATGAGATTTTTTGCTTTGTTTTGATAAAAGCCAGTTGACCTCACGATCTCTTCCACGTCTTGTGGATGCGCAATCGCGAGATCTTGTGGAGTTGGATACTTTGCAAACAAATTCGGTGTCACCATGTTGACACGAGCATCTGTACATTGCGCCGACAGAATCGTGGCTGCGAGCAATTCATACGGATTGGAATGGGTCAATTCACATTCGGCACCGGGATACAAAAGCGCCAATCTTCGCGCAACCTCTTCTGACTGCGCTTGTATTTTCGCCTGTGCTTTTGGTGTTCGGGGCTTTGCCACGGCGTGAGGGTACCCTTTGTTTGTGCATTCGCTCGACATCAAACGACAAATGAGCAATCAAGACATCAATGAGGTATCGCACTTACTCACCGATGCCGAACGTGCAGACGGTGCTGCACCACTGAGCGACCACATGTGGCTCGACTTGCGCGAAGGTGGACGCCCTGGTTTTGCCGGACTCGTGGCCCGCGAACCTGGGCACGACCATCTCGTTGCCTATTGCCAACTGTCGCGCGGAAACGATTCCTGGGCGATTGAAATAGTCGTACATCCCCATCATCGCTACGACATGGCCGCAATTGGTCCGGAACTGATGTACGCAGCACTCGACATCGTCCGTGAAGAAGGTGGTGGGCATGTTCATTGGTGGGTATTTGAACCATCGCAGCTTCATCACAACATCGCCACAGAAGTCGGCCTTGCTGCCGGTCGCTCTCTCTTGCAACTTCGTCGTCCCCTACCGCTTGAACCACACCTCATCGAACGCATCGCAGACTTTGCGACCTGCCGCTTTCGTCCCGGCCTCGACGACGACGAATGGCTTGCAGTAAATAACGCTGCATTTGCATCACACCCAGAACAAGGTAACTGGACCCACGAGACCTTGGCAGCGAGGCTCACGGCGCCGTGGTTTGACCCCGATGGATTCTTGCTACATCACGTTGACGATCAACTCGCCGGATTTTGTTGGATGAAAGTGCACGACAAACCCAAAGAACGCATCGGTGAGATCTACGTCATTGCGGTGAGTCCGTCCTTCCAAGGTCGCGAACTTGGTGCGCGTCTCGCTATTGCCGGACTCACTCATTGCGCAAACATCGGTTGCAATGTCGGAATGCTGTACGTCGACGCCGACAACACACCAGCACGTAAAATGTATGAGAACCTCGGTTTTGTTACCCACCAACAAGACCGCGCATTTGTCGGAGACATATGATGACCGCAGCGCTCACGCTGTATGACTGCACCCAAGACGACTTCGCAGCCATGATGCCGAATGTTCCGGGTTATCGCCTCACCCAATTATGGGATGGCTTGTACACACAGATGCTGGAACCAAAAGACATCTCTCCGTTACCTGCTGATCTCCGCTCGCTCATTACATCACAAGCACCGCCAGCACTCATCGAAGTGCAACGTGCAGTTGCTGACGATGGTGACACATTGAAGTTTCTGTGGCATCTCGTGAACGGCAATCATCCAATCGAAACCGTTCTGATGTACTACGAAGACCGCGCCACAGTGTGTGTCAGTACCCAAGCCGGGTGTGCAATGGCATGCGGTTTTTGCGCCACAGGTCAAGCCGGCTTTACTCGACATCTCACCGCTGGCGAAATCATCGAACAAGTAGTGCGTTGCGCACGCGAGGCAAAACAGCATGATCGCCGAATCGACAACATCGTGTTCATGGGAATGGGAGAACCACTTGCCAACGTCGCGCCAGTATGGGCAGCGGTGGAGCGCATCCATGGCGACATCGGTATTTCTGCTCGACACATCACCGTGAGCACCGTAGGAATCATCCCAGGTATTCGCACACTCACGGAATGGCCATTGCCCGTCAATCTTGCGGTGTCTTTGCATGCGGCGCGTAATGATCTTCGCGATGAGTTGGTGCCCATCAACAAGCGTTACCCCATCGACGATCTCATCAACGCATGTCGTGATTATTTGACGACGAAAAATCGTCGCGTCACCTTTGAATGGGCTTTAATCGCCAATGTCAACGACACCGATCGCGACGCACGCGAACTTGCCGACCTATGTCATCGCCTGCAGCCATCGGCACACGTGAATCTCATACCGTTGAACCCCACACCGGGTTGGCCAACTACTGGAAGTTCTCCGCGACGAGTCCGAGAGTTTCGCGACCTACTTCGCGAACTGGGCGTGAACGCCACCGTGCGCAACAACCGTGGCACTGATATCGCCGCCGCATGTGGCCAACTTGCGGCGGGACAGCCCGTCGTCTTACGGTCAACACCCGCGTAGAGATCTATTGATCAACTACTCAAGTATTTGGGATTTGCAACCAGCAATTTGTCGCGAACGCTGTCTTTCAACACCAACATGATGTCTTTCAGTGAGTCATCAAATTCGCCACTGCGAATACGAGTGGCTAACTCAAGATCATCGACAGCACCAATGTTTTGTAGACGTGATTCGTGGTCAACACGTTGTTGGTCTCCCAACACTGCCTCACGTTCCACCATTGCCAGCATGTTGATCGCGACTCGCGCATGAAAGTTCAGACGCCCCTCTACAGCTGGCATGACATCGTTTTCCAGCCACTCGCGGACAGCTTCAACCATTTGCAGACTTGACGGTGCATCATGTGGAGCAGTCATCACATCTCCTCTTCCAACATCTCAATGAGATCCCATTCGTTTTCACACACTCGTCGTCCAATAGCTGCAAGTTCGTGACTACGAGAAATGTTGTCGAGATGAAAACTCGCCTGCCACATGCAGATAATTCCCCACCGAAGCGAACCCAAAATGACCCACCACTTCAATACATCCATATCCGGGCGTACGCCCGATATGTGTTCGTACCCATCGAGGAGATCGTCATAACTTCCGACACCTGCGACCGGATGTGCGCCGCCGAATCTCCACGCTTTGGTACACACCCAACCAAGATCCTCCATCGGATCACCAATGTGAGCGCCTTCCCAGTCGAGCACCGCACGTAAACCATCGGTTCCCACAATGATGTTTCCCATACGAAAATCACCATGCACGATGCGATGTGGGAATTCCTTCGGGCGATGAGAATCAAGCCAACGGATGGCAATCTCAAAAACAGGATGTGGTTCTGCGAAATCGTGAAGCATCGCGCCGAAACGTTGCAATTGATCGTCGACAGTAAGTCCAGGCACTTCCGATACGGGAATGGCGTGAAGATGCCCCAACGCCTCGCCAAGCTGTCTCGACAATTTTTGTCGTGCATTTGAGTATTCATCATCGCGGAGAATCTTGCGCGCAATCGTTTCTCCTTCAACGGCACGCACAATCATGAAAGGGCGCTCGAGTGCATCAGACTTTGCGCCGTCAAACACCATTTCTGCAACCGGCACTCCGCCACGCGCTGCAGCCTGTAGTACCGCGGGTTCCTGTTTCAATCCGTCTACAGTCCCTGGCCGTACTCGCTGCAAGATGAGATCGTCGGCACCTGAGCGGAATCGCCAGGTTTCCCGCGATGCTCCGCCAGATAAACGTTGCAAGTCAGTCACTAATGAACCACCCAATAGCTGCGATAACTGCTCTGTCAAAATCTCAACCTCGCGCACAGACATGTCTCCACTTTGTCATGTCAGATACCGTGTCACCAATGTCAGACAGCACCTCAGCGCCAACAATTGTGATTGACGGCGTCACAGTGTCTCGCGATGGTCGTGCAATCGTCAACAACATCTCGGTGTCCATCTCGCCTGGAGAGCGATGGGTGATACTTGGTCCAAACGGTTGTGGCAAAACGACACTTCTACGAGTAATGGCTCTGTACCTACATCCTTCGTCGGGCAACGTGTCTATTAAAGACCAACGTCTCGGCGCGATGGACGTGCGTTCAATGCGTTCACACATTGCGTATTCGTCTGCATCGCTTGCTTCAGATCTTCGACCAGCCCTCACCGTTTCCGACATTGTGATGACCGCAAAATACGGTGCACTCGAGCCGTGGTGGCACGAATATTCCTCATCTGATCGACAACGCGCCCTGCAATGTCTGGAACGAGTGAACGTATCTCATTTTGCGCATCGCACATTTGGGTCGCTGTCTTCAGGTGAACAACAACGCGTCTTGCTCGCTCGTGCATTGATGAATGATCCAGTGGTGCTACTTCTTGATGAACCAAGTGCACGCCTAGATCTTGGTGGACGCGAACAACTGGTGCAGATTCTCGAAGAGTTCGCGTCACTACAACCCGAGCTACCAACTGTGCTTGTGACGCACCACGTTGACGAAATTCCTCGTTGCAGCACGCACCTTTTATTAATACGCAATGGTTCCGCCGTGGCACATGGCCCGCTCGCATCAACTCTTACAAGCAAAAACTTGAGTGACACTTTCGGCATTCCACTCCATGTGGAACAACGATCTACAGGCCGCTACAGCGCATACGCGTTATAACAACAACTGTTATTTTCGGGACGTCACTTTGCGTAAGCCTTCTCGTCCGGCGTCAATATTGTTGTGTAGGACCTGCTCGAGAAGACCACCGGTCCACAGCGATCCCTGATATTCAAGATCAACATCTACCGTCGAGGATTCACCCTGTGCAGTCACATGTACGGTCAAAATCCAGGGGCTGTGTTTTTTCCCATCAACTTCTTGACGTTCAAAAACAACTTTCCCGTTTTCTCCGGAAGTACCCGGAGTAATCATCTCGGTGCGCGCCATGCGCAAACGCTTCGACCGCGCCAATGGTCCAACTTTGGCACGTAGTTCCACAAGCCATGCGCCGTCACCATCTGCACGTGCATTGTGAACAAGAGGCATCCACTCGCGGTATCTGTGAAGGTCAGCAACAAATGGAAATACCTCAACGGTTGAGGCATCGAGCGACACGGTGGATTCAACGCGCATGGTTCGGCGATTCTTTACTGGGCATCACGACGCGGTGGACGCTCCCCGAAAGCGCGGCCAAGTAATCGACCTTTTGGAATGCTTGCGGTGTCATCGTTGCCATCGGTTGCAACTAAGCGCGGCGTCCATGGAATGGCACGCGTTTCCTCTAACTCCGGTTCATCCACATTGTGTTCGTGTTCTTGTTCGTGTTCTTGTTCGTGTTTTTGTTCGTGCGGAATGCCGTCAACACGATCAACGTTATTAACAGATGCTGTGACCGCAGATACCCGAGTGGAAACATCATCGTCAAACAGCGATGCGTCATCAGAGGGTTCACTTATTTTGGTCCGCAGTCTTCGCGACGTCTTGCCGCTATGTCCCACGTTCTTTTCAGAACCTGATGTGAGACCTTCGGCAGGGGTGATGTCGCGCGCAGAAAACAGCATCGGCACTGGTTGACGACGATCATCGATGCTCCAGCCCTTTGGTACCGACAATGCGTCAGCATGGCGCCGACACAGGCTGCCTGCACGAGCCGGGTCAAGCGCGGGAGCCGAATCAATCCACACCAACAATCTCTCGTTATCAATGCCGTAAGAGACCGCTGCCACTCCACCACAACCAGGGCGCTCACATAGTCTCCGCACGGCATTGAAACTAGTCAAAAAGAGTTTTCCAGTGGGCGATACGGGACTCGAACCCGGGACCTCTACCGTGTGAAGGTAGCGCTCTAACCAACTGAGCTAATCGCCCTTTGCACCCTGCAAAGCGATGTCAGATTATCCGTCGCTGCCAGATCCCCCAACGACAGCATCAACACACGCGGTACCCATCCCTTGTCGATCCCTATAAGGCTGAGACTGACCGGGACATGTCATGTCAAAGCCGATGAGTTGACGAACGACGCCGTCGTGATCGGCGCTGCATGACACTTCACGCACCGATTGGTCAGGTTCAATCAGCACACAACTTCCCGACTGCAATAGCTGATCTGGCGGCATTTCTTTTCCGGGGTCGGAGAAAATGGAAACAACGAGAACCAATACAACGCCAATGATTGCGATGACAGACATCGTGCGCCACGGGAAGCGTGCCGGCGACGTATTCAAGGGGCGCTGTGCAAACAATTGTGACAACCGATCACGTTCATAGTCCGAGTCAGCGGCGCTCTGTGTTGTTCGAGCATTCGCATTCGTTGATGTTGTATCGCTTTTCAAAGAATTGTCGTACTCTTTTCGACGCAGCGGATCCGATAACACCGACCATGCAACATTGAGCTCTGCCATTTCCTGCAATGCCCAACGCTCGTCTTCTTTGGCTACGCGATCAGGATGAACGCGACGCGCTTTCGTGCGATACGCGGTCTTGATGTCGCGAGCAGAGGCACTGCGCGATACCCCGAGTACGTCGTAGTGGGTTTTAATAGCCACGTACTGGGTCTACCGTGCCAATCAGCGGTTCACCATGCACAAAGCATGAGACATTTGTACGAATGCGTTCGGCGAGAAGTGGCACTGCCATCTCGGGCGTGTTGCCGACGTGGGGCGTGATGATGCAGTTCGACAATGACCACAACCGATGGTCCATTGGCAGTGGTTCGGGGTCGGTCACATCAAGAGCAGCCCCGCCAATGCGATTGTTCTCGAGCGCCCATACCAAATCGTCGGTCACGATGTGTCCACCGCGCGCAACATTGACGATCCATGCGTGAGGCTCCATCATTTCTAGTTCTGCCCGGCTAATGATTCCAGTTGTTTCAGGAGTGAGAGATAAGGCCAGCACCACGACATCGGCTCCGGCTAACGCGTCAATGAGATGTTCAGGCCCCACCACATCTGATGCGCCATCTAGATGTTCGATGTTGTTGCGCACAACGGTGATGTGACAATGAAAAGGCTGCAGAAGCCGCAATAAAGAAAGAGTGATTCCTCCTCCACCCAAAATTGTTACGCGAGCACCAAGAAGATTGACGCCATGTGGGCCACCCCATGACGTCTCGCGCGCATATCCCCCAATGTGTCTCATACCAGCAAGCATGAGTGCAAGTGCGTGCTCAGCTACTGGTTCTGCGTACACACCTTTGCCACATGTCCATACACGCGAGGAATCAATGAGATGGACAAAGTTCTCAACTCCTGCAAATGGCACTTGCACCCAGACCAGATGGGAATGTTGATCAAGCGCCAATTTAAGACCGTGTGCATCTTTGGGATTGGTCCACACCAGCGCTTGCGCATCTACAAGATCAACTACTTCCCCACCACCATCACGTACGGCGTCTGCCACCCATGCTGGTGATGTCTCGGGCGCTACTGCAATGCGGTGACCACTAACACGGTCGTTAGCCACGACCGCACTCTTTCATCACAGTGTTTCTCCTTGACGTTTACGCCGAAGGTTTCCAAAGACTGCTCCGAGAACCATGATGCCCACACTTATAAACAAGATCATTGTCGCCAACACATTGATTTGAGGTGGAATTGTCACCCGAGATGCACCGAAGATCTGAAGCGGGAATGTCACCAAAGAACCAGCGTTAAAGAAGGTGATGATGAAGTCGTCAATGGAGAGGGCAAATGACAACAGTGACGCGGCTAAAACACCGGGCAAGATCAGTGGAAATGTAATTTTCCAGAAAGCACGTATTGGACTTGCTCCCAAATCCATTGCTGCTTGTTCCAACCCCCAGTCAAAACCACGAATGCGAGCCCGAACTGTGAGTGCGACAAAAGAAATCTGGAACATTACATGGGCGATGATGACAGTGGCATAGCCAAAGTCGACACCACGATTGAGAAATAGCGTTGCCAAGGATGCACCGATCACTACTTCTGGTGATGTGAGTGGCAACACAAGAAATAAGTTGACACCACCTTGTCCTTTGAATTTATAACGACTTAATGCGACCGCCATCAACGACCCGAGAACGGTGGAAATAATGGTGGAAATAAACGCAATCCGCAGACTCACCCACAAGGCATCGGTTAATTGTTTCTCGGCGAAAGGATCGGCCCAGTTGTCAAGCGTGAATCCAGTCCAACGGATGTTGAATTTGCCCGCTGGATCATTAAATGAAAACAAAATGATCACAAGAATTGGGGCAAATAGATACACAAATCCCAAAACAGCCACCGAGTTGATTCCCCACCGCCCGACGCGAGAAAACCTGCTCATTGGCGCACTCATGCCAGTTCCTCAGTACCCATGAACTTCGAGTACACCAGTACGCCCACCGTGATAATGATCATCAGTACAAAACTCATTGCTGATGCAACCGGATAATTCAACTGCTTCAAATACTGATCTTGAATGGAATTACCAATCATCGTCGTATTAGGACCACCAAGAAATTGTGCATTGACGAAGTCTCCCGATGCTGGGATAAATACCAGGAGGCTTCCCGCAAAAATGCCGGGTATTGCGAGTGGCAAAACAACTTTGCGAAATGCCCCAGAGGCGGATGAGTATAAATCCATCGCAGCGTCAACGAGACGCGTATCGATTTTTTCAAGACTCACATAAATCGGCAAGATCATAAATGGCAAGAAGTTGTATGTGAGGCCGCCTATGACCGCCGCCGGAGTGCTGAGTAATCGGCCGTTGTCCACTATCTGTAGCCACTCAAACACCGTGACAAGTCGCAAGGTTTCCAAAGTGTTCATGACCGGGCCGTTGTCGTTCATCAAAGTGGTCCAGGCCAGAGTACGTATGAGATACGACGTGAAGAACGGAATAACGACAAGTCCAAGCAACACCATTCGATACTTACCACCACGAAATGCAATGACATAGGCGATGGGAAAGCCGATGAGAATAGTCAACACCGTTGCAATCCCCGCGTAGGTAAAACTACGCACAAATTGTGGTCGAAAACGAGTGAACGCTTCTTGATAGTTCTCCCACTCCCACGTGAAGGAGGGAAAGAAATCGAAACGAGATTCCTTCGATGACAACGACATCACAAACAACGCCCACAGTGGCGCGAGGAAGAAAATGCTGAGCCACAACATTCCAGGCTTTAGCAACGCATATGGGGCCACGGAACGTCGTGTCTCAGGAGTGCCCCGCACGATTGAGGCCACATAACCCACAAGGGCAACCGCCATCAAAACGCCGACAATGTAGGCAAGGATTCCCGAAGTGATTTCGGTTGCTAACAAGATGACGCCAGTGCCCAACAGCAAGAGCACACCGAGCCCCATGAACTCGGATGTCCCTAGTGATGTGGTGAGACGCTGCGTTCGCGTCACAGGCGTACTACGCCCCAGTGATCTTCGAGAATTCTTCGTCGAACTTTGCTTCTTCTTCTTCGCTCAGAGATGCAAAGACGCGAAGTCGCGACAATGTTTCATCGTCTGGGAATAGCAATTGATTGTTTGCCATCTCTGCTTCTTCGCCGCCCATTGCTTCGAGTACTTCGCGCACGCCAGTGACTGGCGTCATGTATCCGGAACCGAGTGCGATCTTGGCCGCGTTTTCTGGGTCGTAGACGTAGTTCATCCACTGGGCAACCGCATCGCTATTTTCTGAACCTGTTACCCAAATCATTGAGTCGTACCAACTTGTGCCACCTTCTTCTGGAATTACAAAGCGCACGTCTGGGTTGTCTTTTGCTAGCTGAAGAACATCGCCCGACCACCCAACGCACACGGCAAAGTTGCCCGAGTCGAGATCGTCCATGTAATCGTTTCCAGTGAATTGACGAATTTGGCCATCAGCATTTGCCTTCGCCAGCTTCTCAAATGCTGGAGCAGCGTCATCGAAACTTGACAATTTCGATGGATCAATTCCTTCACCCATCAAAATCAATCCAATGGTGTCGCGCATCTCAGTGAGCATGCCGACACGTCCTTTGAATTCCGGAGCAAACAAATCTGCAACGCTTTTTACCTCGCGACCTGTCGCAGAGATGTTGTAGGCAATACCCGCTGTTCCTGTTTGCCACGGCAAGCTGTACTCACCGTTTGGATCCCAGTTCGGACCAACGAGGTCACTTCGCAGATTGGCCTTATTAGGAATAGAAGCAATAGGCAACTTCTGCGCCCAACCGAGACTCACATACCGTGCAGCCATCCAATATGTTGGCGCGAGAATGTCGGCGTCGATCTTGTTGCCTTTCGACAACGACGGTTGAACCTTGGCGAAATATTCGTTGTTGTCGTTGTACGTCTCGAGATATTTCAGGTCGATCCCCGTGGCTGCGATGAAGTTCGCCACTGTTTCTTCGTCGATGTATGCCGGCCAGTTATCAAAAACGAGACTGGATCCACCACCGCCGCCGGAGGTGTCACTAGATGAACCACCATCGTCGTCACCACATGCAGCAAGCAATGCTGGCAACGACAACATGCCCGCTCCCGCCAAAGAGGAACGAATGAGGAAATCGCGACGACTCCAACGTGAAGCACGAGGTGTGTTGCTACTTGATTGACGGTAATTATTCATTAGCTGTCTCTTTCTCTACAAGTTGTCTTTGGTGAAGGGATACTTCTTAATGGTTACTCTCACGCTCCGGAATGGGTTGCTTCCAGTGCTTCAACATTAGTGCTTGCCGACCCTGGCCCAGTAGATCGGCCAGGCAGTGCATATGCACTTGTCTCGGACCAGGCCATGTGAACCTGCGCACCAGCCTGAAATGCAGACAAGTCACCTGTGGCATCAATGACGCCCGCAACTTCCACACCACTACGTGTTCGCGCAAGGCAGCGAATTGTTGATCCTTGGAACACAAGTTCGGTGACGTCAGCAACCACACTGCGTCCGTCGACCGCAGTAGTCAGCGACACTGGATGAATGCGCTCGGGTCGGACCATCACGGTGGCTTCATCGCCTGGTTGCAGTTGCGCTCTTGATGCTGCCTTCACAACGGTTCCGTCGGTAAGTCGCACTGACAACATCGAACGTCCCTCAAATGTGAGTCCCGTTTCTGCAACTGTTCCAGGGAAGAGATTGGCCGAACCAATAAAACCGGCAACGAACAGTGTCTCGGGATATTGGTAGATCTCTTCGGGGCTACCTATTTGCTCAACGTGGCCTTCACTCATCACCGCGATGCGATCACTCATCGCCAACGCCTCACCCTGGTCGTGAGTGACAAAAATAAATGTAATGCCAACTTCCTTTTGAATGCGCTTCAACTCGATCTGCATTGCCTCGCGAAGTTTTAAATCGAGCGCGGCAAGCGGTTCGTCTAACAAAAGTGCAGATGGATAATTAACAAGAGCGCGAGCTAGCGCAACTCGTTGCTGTTGCCCGCCTGACATCTGATGTGGTCGACGGCTAGCAAAATCAGAAAGCCGCACTATCTCGAGCATCTCATTGACGCGCTTTTTAACGTCACTCTCTTTTATTTTTTTGTTTCGTGGACCAAACGCCACATTGTCAAACACGGACATGTGAGGAAACAGTGCGTACTGCTGGAACACCGTGTTGACATTGCGTTTGTGTGGCGCGACATGGGAGACATCAACGCCCTCGAGCATCACTTTGCCTGAAGTCGGTTGCTCGAAACCAGCGATCATCCGGAGAATGGTTGTCTTGCCGCAACCTGATGGGCCGAGAAGACTAAAAAACTCTCCGCGTTTAATGGCCAAGTTCGCGCCGTGCACGGCGACGACGTTGCCGTACTCCTTGGTGACATTGTCAAGAACAATGACATCATTGTCGCTCACGTTGTTCACAGTAACACCGACAGGTTCAATTCCGTGCCTTGTTCACGCAGTGTTTACACACACCTCACGAATCGATGTTGGCCATCACGTGTTTGATGCGGGTGTAGTCATCAAGGGCATACGCCGACAAGTCTTTGCCATATCCCGACTTCTTGTATCCACCATGTGGCATCTCGGCTACCAGCGGAATGTGAGTGTTGATCCACACACAGCCGAAGTCCAGGTGCTTTGCCATACGCATTGCTCGACCAAAATCTCGTGTCCACACGGATGAGGCAAGGCCGTACTCGACACCGTTTGCCCATGTGAGCGCTTCTTCTTCGTCGGTAAATCGCTGCACTGTGATCACAGGTCCAAAGATTTCACTTTGGATCATCTCATCATTTTGTTGAAGATCTGCGACAACAGTAGGCGCAAAGAAATATCCGTGCGAACCAACCTTTTCACCACCCGCCACAACACGAGCATGTTTGGGCACACGATCAACAAAACCTGCAACACGATTCAATTGAGCTTCGTTGTTAATAGCTCCATAGAGCACATCTTCGTCAGGCATCCCAGTTTTTACATCGGCTGCTTGTTCTGCCAACGCTGCAAGAAACTCGCCGTAAATCTTTGGACCAACCAACACTCGTGTCGCTGCCGTGCAGTCTTGTCCTGCATTGAAGTACCCCGCTGTTGCAATACCCGCTGCCGCAGCCTCAACATCGGCATCGTCAAACACGACCACTGGAGCTTTACCTCCGAGTTCAAGATGAACGCGCTTCAATGATCGTGCAGCCGCTTCTGCCACTTCCATACCTGCGCGCACAGATCCGGTCACTGACACCATTGCGGGAGTGTCGTGCACCACCATCGCGCGACCCGTATCGCGATCTCCGCAAATCACATTCAAAACGCCTGGTGGCAAAAACTCTGCTGCAACTTCTGCAAGAAGTGTGGTGGACGCAGGTGTCGTATCTGATGGTTTCAACACAACCGTGTTTCCCGCTGCAATTGCTGGTCCAAACTTCCAGACCGCCATCATCATTGGGTAATTCCATGGCGCCACTTGTGCACACACACCAACGGGTTCACGACGAACAATTGATGTCATGTTTGGCATGTACTCGGCTGATGCCTTGCCATCCAACATGCGTGCTGCGCCTGCAAAGAAACGAATCTGATCAACCATCGGTGGAATCTCTTCGCTACGTGTCAACGCAACAGGCTTTCCAGTATTTTCCACTTCAGTTGCAATGAATTCTTCCGCACGTGCTTCGATTGCATCGGCGATGCGATACAACGCAAGAGAACGCTCCGAAGGTGTGGTGTTTTTCCAACTTTCAAATGCCACCGCAGCAGCATCCATTGCCCTATCAATGTCTGCAGCGGAACTTTTTGGCGCCGTTGCGTACTGGTCTCCGGTTGCTGGGTTGATAACCGGCATCGTTGATCCATCTACAGAATCGACATATTGACCATTGACGAAGTTACGAAACGTGCGCATGCCTACAGGTTTTCACAAAACCCACCCAGGACTCCACCGAGCCGCCACACCGGAGTGACGGGACTCACTTTTTATGGTCCGAATGTGTCACTACGGTATGGATATGACTGCGATTACGACCGTTGGCGTCCCACGCGAGGTGAAAACCGCTGAAGGCCGCGTGGCCGTGACCCCAGACGGCGTTCGTGAAATGGTGCGGCGAGGTCTTGGTGTGTGCGTGGAAGCGGGTGCAGGTGCGGCTTCGTCGATTTCTGATGATGCCTTCGTTGCAGCAGGCGCCACGATTGTCCCCACTGCTGGCGACGCATGGTCGCAACAAATGGTGGTCAAAGTAAAAGAACCACAGACACATGAATTTCAGTTTTTACGTAATGATCTTGTGTTGTGCACCTATCTGCATCTTGCTGCATACCCCGACGTCGCAAAGGCTCTTGTGTCTTCAGGGACCACATCATTTGCGTATGAGACCGTGCAGACACAAACGGGTTCATTACCGCTCCTTGCACCAATGAGCGAAGTTGCAGGACGACTCGCACCACAAATGGGAGCGCACTGTTTAGAACGTCATAACGGCGGACGTGGAGTACTGCTTGCGGGCGTGCCAGGAGTTCGGCCAGCAAAGGTTGCAGTACTTGGTGCTGGGAACGTTGGCTGGAACGCGGCACGCATTGCCGCGGGTATGGGTGCTGAAGTGGTGTTATTCGACAAGAATTTGGAACGCCTTCGAGAATTAGATCAGATTGCCTCAGGACGTATCGTCACGCTCGCATCGAATACTGGAGCACTAGAGCGCACACTATGTGACGTAGACCTGCTTATCGGCGCCGTTCTTGTGCCAGGCGGCAGAGCACCAATCGTGGTGACTGAAGACATGGTCGCCACAATGAGACCAGGCTCAGTCATCGTTGATGTCGCCGTAGATCAAGGCGGCTGTATCGCCACCACGCACGAGACAACTCATAATGATCCCACCTACGTGGTGCACGACGTAGTGCATTACGCGGTGGGCAACATGCCTGGCGCTGTACCTCATACAAGCACCTACGCACTCACCAATGCGACTCTTGCCTACCTTGTCGAGATTGCCACACGTCCCTTAGCAAACGTCGCGCCGGAGTCTCCTCTTGCCTATGGTTTCAACACGATCAACGGACACGTCACTCACGAAGCAGTCGCATGGGAAGTGGGAGTGCCCTGCGTGACAATCGCCAACGCTATTTAAGCCAACCTGTCAGGCCCGCGAATCAGTTTCACTAGTAGCGTGGCGCACGCATGACAACCGGTAGCGACTCTCCTCATGATGGCGCTCCGAACTCATCAAACCCTGATTCGATAATCCGACGAGGCACTGCGAGAGCGGCCCTGCAGTATCGCGACTTCCGCGTGATGTGGATGTCAAACATCGGCTCAAGCATCGGTGCGTGGATGCAAAACGTGGTGTTGCCCGCGTATGTCTATGCGCGAACGGGGCGCGCGTCAATTGTTGGCATTTTCATATTTGCCCAACTCGGCCCACTTCTCTTTTTATCACTCCCTGGAGGAGTCATCGCAGACAAAGTTGACCGCCGTACATGGCTCGTCGCGATGCAATCAGTGCAATTGGTGTTCTCGGTATTCCTCGGTATTTCCGCAGCAATGGATGCATCTATTGCACTGCTGTTTTTCATGCAGCTTGGAGTGGGCATCGGCAACGCATTGTCAGCGCCTGCGTACTCTGCAGTGTTGCCAAGTCTTGTGCCTCCTGAAGATTTACCTGGCACCATTTCCCTGAGTTCTGCTGCCATCAATGGTTCGCGTGTGGCGGGACCAATCATTGCGGCGATTCTGTCCAGCTGGGGCGTCACCCCTGCGCAAGTGTTCTTCATCAACGCAGCCACATACCTTGCAGTGATCGGCGCGTTATTTCGAGTGAATATTCCCAAAGCAACGCCATCAAAAGAAAAAGGATGGCAATCATTCACACTTGGCATTCGAACCGTGCGCGAAAGACCCGTGCTGTCTCGCATCTTGATATCGATGTTTACGTTTTCGCTTATCAGCTTGCCCTACGTTGGATTATTCCCCGCTGTTGCCGACAAGAACTTCGGCATTGACGGCAGTTCCGCGATGTACAAGTGGCTGTATGCAGTGTGGGGCCTCGGTGCAATGTTTGGCGCTCTCGCTGTTGGCACGGTTCTCGCACAACACGACAAACGACGCCTTGCACGTCAAGGCTTTCTTGTCTTCGCGCTTCTCCTCACCGCTTTTGCAATCTCTCGCACGCCACTCCTTGCTTTTATCTCCGGATTCTTTTTAGGTATGGCGTATTTCGCGACCACTACTGCACTCATGACCGTCTTACAGAGTCGACTTGAATTAGAAGTTCGCGCCCGAGTACTGGCTTTGTGGTTTATGGCATTTGGTGGCACCGTGCCACTTGGCAACATGCTGTTTGGTCCTGTTATGGACTCGATCGGCTCTCGACCCGTGTTATTCCTCGGTGCGGCCTGGTCGCTCTTACTCGCGTGGTGGTGCAACACCGAGAAGATCGACAACACGCTCGAGCGCAGCAACACGTGAACCTTTGAGGAGCACTGCAGCCCCCGCGGGCAACCGTGAGATGCGCTCTGCTGCCTCTTCAATCGTGATCGGTTCTTGTCCGTAGAGGTCGGTGCCAACCGTCCACAATTCAATTCCCATTTCTTTCGCTTTATCGGCGATGAACAGATGACGGCTTGGGGCGTCTGCGATCTCTGCCATCACACCGACCACCGCGACACGCTGCGGAGCACTAATCGTTGACAATGTTGTAAGTGCGGCCACCATTGAATCTGGATTGGCGTTGTACGCATCGTTCATGATTCGCACACCGTCGTCAGTGGTTTCCCACTGCATGCGCATGTACGACAGTTGAGCGTTCGCGATTGCATCAACGCACGCCCCAAAATCAGCGTTGATGGCAACTCCCACGGTGATCGCTGCGACTGCGTTTGATGCCATGTGCGCTCCAGGCACAGGAACCACAACAGACCGCGAATCGTTGCCGTGCGTGACGACAATTGATGCACGTCCGTGTTGATCAAAAGAAATGACGTTGTAATGCACATCGGCGTCGGCCGCGATTCCAAAAGTGAGGAGCTGGGCCTGTGACTGCGACGCGATGTGCACCGCACGCGGATCGTCAGCACTCACGATTGCAATGCCATCAGCAGTAAGCGACATCAGCAACTCGCCTTTTGCACGAGCCACACCGTCAATGCCCCCCACGCGTTCACTGTGGGCCTCGCCGATTGACGTGATCACTCCAATGTTTGGTCGCGCCAATTCGCAAAGTCGCGCAATTTCACCAAAGCCACGCATTCCCATTTCAATCACAATCGCGTCACATTGTTCGGGGGCATTAAATAAAGTGGTGGGCACACCGATGTCGTTGTTGTACGACAATTCGCTTGCAAACGACTGGTCACATGTTGCCGCGAGCACTGCTGCGATGAAGTCTTTCGTCGACGTTTTGCCAGACGAACCGGTCACGCCAATCACTCTGCCTTCGCCGGTTCGTCCGATCTCTTCGCGAGCCCATCTTCCAAGCGCAGTGAGTGCAGCCATGGTGTCGTCCACTTCAATTCGCGCGCTATCAGGTGGCACCCGATCATCGCTTACGGTGCCACGGCGCACGATGCATACAGACGCACCTTCGGCGTACGCATCGTCAACGAACGCGTGGCCATCACGCTCGGCTTCCAACGCAACAAAACACTGCCCTGCCTGCACAAGACGGGAGTCAAACGAGAGACCGTCAATGTCAACATCGTCACCAAACAGCAAACCTCCCGTGATGCGTGCGGCGTCGCTGGCCAGTATGAACATGTCACGACCCTAGTGGCGAGTACCGTCGTGGGAGATGAACAACGGATCACCAGCGCTCACTCTCATTGTGTTATTTGGAGGACGTTCTGCAGAACACGACGTGAGTTGTGTCACGGCCGCACATGTCATCCGTGCGACCGATCCACAGATGTATCGAATTGTTGTGATTGGCATCACACGTGACGGACATTGGGTGAGTCCAACAGACGTGCAAAACATCCTTGATACCGGGTCACGAGAAATCCCAACCGCGCTCACTGCTGCGGGCAATCCTGTGTCTCCGTCTGTCATCTCTGACATCGCCTCCCGCGAGCCAACAGTTGTGGTGCCCTTGTTGCACGGTCCACTTGGAGAAGACGGCACTATTCAAGGAATGCTCGAAATGCTTGATGTTGCATACGTTGGTAGCGGTGTGTTGTCTTGTGCGGTGGCGATGGACAAAGTGGTGTCAAAGCATCTTCTCGGAGCACACAATGTTCCTCAGTGTCGATGGACATCTAGTCACGTCTCGGCAATCTCTGACTCGTTTTTGGACAATGTCATCGCAGAACTGTCGTTGCCTGTTTTTGTGAAGCCCGCCAACATGGGATCTTCTGTTGGCATCTCCAAGGCAAAAACTCGTGATGATCTCGTCGCAGCTGTGCACATAGCTTCGTTGTATGACGAATGGATTGTGTTTGAAGAATCAGTCACTGGTCGCGAGATTGAAGTGTCTGTCTTGGGAAATCTCGAACCACGAGCATCAATTGCCGGTGAGATTATTCCCGGCAATGAGTTCTACGACTACGACGACAAGTACGTCACCGATGGCGCACAACTCCTTGTTCCTGCTCCGCTTTCTCACGATCAACTACACACCGTGCAGCAACTTGCGATAGATGCATACCGCGCCCTACGTTGCGAAGGAATGGCACGAGTGGACTTCTTTTTTGAAGAAAATGGACGCGGTTTTCTGTGCAATGAAATAAACACCATCCCTGGCTTCACTCCCATTTCGATGTATCCAAAACTGTGGGACGCAAGTGGAGTCGGGTACGCACAACTCATCGAGGAGTTGGTGTCACTTGCGCGCGAGCGCTATGCACGGCGACCACGAACTACGTCGCGTTAGTTATGAGCCTGATGCAGGGATGTTGATGACATCACCGGGCATGATCACAACCGATGAACTCGCCCAGTTATTGGCCGACAGCAAACCTGCGAGTGACACGCAGAATTTGCGGCGAATGGTGAATACCGAATCGCCTGACTGCACTGTGTAGGTACCTGCAGGGCGCGTGCCACAACCTGGCGCCGACGGTGTGTCGGTACTTCCGCCAGTTGTTCCGCCAGTTGTTCCGCCACTGGTATCTCCGCTCACTGCGGGCTCAATTGCTGATGGCGGGATGCGAATTTGTGTACCTGGGTATGGGAACTGCGCAGGACTTACCCATCCGTTGTATGCGAGCAAAGTTTCAAGAGCGATTCCGTATTTATTGGCAACACCAAGTGGCGAGTCACCAGAGGCGACTGTGTAGAGCTGCTCAGAACCAATCGCGTTTGATGGCAGTGATGTGGTGGTTCCCGGCAATGTGCTTTGCACCGGTGGGATCGTCGCAAAATTGGTTGGCGTGACAGCCACCACGGTTGTCGCGACTCCCAAGGTGTCTTGCCCGCAGGCTCCCACGGTGGCGCCAAACACTGCGATGGTGACAGCGCTCGCCACGACGGAACCCAACTTGGGCCACCACTTCGAAGTATTTGACAAACGCTGATGCACGGAAAAACAGAGTAGATCGTTCTGTTCACCGATAGGTGGCGCTTTGACCTTTTTTACAAAGGGTCGTACGAACAATTGGCCAAAGATCGGGCGACCCTTTCGCCACATGTCCTATAACAACGGGCGAGCCGTTGGAGGAATGGGAAACGGCAACATCGTTGAACCCATCAAGTATTCATCTACACCCGATGCACAAGCTCGTCCCTCAGCAATTGCCCACACAATGAGACTCTGACCGCGACCCATGTCACCAGCAACAAAAACACCAGGAACTGTGGTCATGTACGAGTCATCACGTGACACGTTGCCATGTTCATCTAGTGCCACACCGAGTTGATCGAGCCATGAATCCTTTTCAGGCCCAACAAAGCCCATTGCCAAAAACACAAGGTCTGCAGGGATCTCGATGTCGCTGCCTTCTACTTTTTCAAATCGGCCATTTACCATCTGTACTTCGTGAATGAGCATTGCTTTCACATTGCCATCACCGTCATCAACAAAGCGTTCGGTGTTCACACTAAACATGCGATCGCCACCTTCTTCATGAGCAGATGACACGCGGTATACAAGGCTCCACTGTGGCCACGGATTGTGCGATCCGCGCTCTTCGGGAGGCCTTGGCATGATCTCTAATTGGGTCACACTTTTGGCGCCCTGACGTAGCGCCGTACCTAGACAATCAGCACCGGTGTCTCCACCACCAATGATCACCACATCTTTTCCAGCTGCAGAAATGGCAGGCTCGGTGAAATCACCTTCCTGCACTTTGTTTGCAAGTGGCAGATATTCCATTGCCTGATAAATGCCGCGCAGTTCGCGACCTGGTACCGGAAGATCTCGCCACGCGGTGGCGCCACACGCCAACACAATCGCATCGTGTGAAGCGCGCAACACATCGATGTCAACATTTTCGCCAACGACGGCATTCGTGCGAAATTCGGTTCCCTCTTGTCGCATTTGGTCAAGACGACGTTCGAGGTACTTCTTTTCCATCTTGAATTCGGGAATTCCGTATCGAAGTAGTCCACCGATTCGATCTGCACGCTCGAGCACCACCACATCGTGCCCTGACCGAGTGAGTTGTTGCGCCACAGCAAGACCTGCCGGACCACTACCAATCACTGCAATGCGTTTTCCGGTTTTTGTATCAGCGACTTGCGGTGTCACCCAACCGTTATCCCATGCAGTGTCGATAATTGTCTGTTCCACTTGTTTAATGGTGACGGGATCTTGATTGATGCCAAGGACACACGCGGTTTCACAAGGCGCCGGACAAAGTCGACCCGTGAATTCGGGAAAGTTGTTTGTCGCATGTAAGCGATCGATCGCGTCACGCCAGTGTTCGCGATATACGAGATCATTCCAATCAGGAATGAGGTTGCCAAGTGGACATCCATTGTTGCAAAACGGAATACCACAGTCCATGCATCGGCCTGCTTGTTCCTTCAGTGCACCTTTGTCGAATGGCTCGTACACCTCTCGCCAGTCACGCAGGCGAACGGGAACGGCGCGTCGTGTTGGAGTGGCACGACCCCACCGCATGAAACCTGTTGCTTCACCCACGAGCAACCTCCATTACTAATTCAGATGTTTCGTCCTCTGACAAACCTTTTTCGCGTGCCTCGTCAAGTACCTGCAACACACGTTTGTAATCGCGTGGCATCACTTTGCGGAAACGTGATTCTTCTGTTGTCCACGAATTCAAAATCTTTTGTGCGATTGCAGAACCAGTGAGCTCGTGATGGCGGGTGATTATCTCTTGTAACCACATTTCATCAGCACTTGCGAGTGGTTCAATATCGACCATTTCGTAATTGATGTTCTCTGCAAATCGATTGTCTGGGTCGTACACATATGCAATGCCACCCGACATGCCAGCAGCAAAGTTGCGGCCAGTGGGGCCAAGTACCACGACGCGACCACCTGTCATGTATTCACATCCGTGATCGCCAACGCCCTCCACAACAGCTGTTGCTCCAGAGTTACGCACACAAAACCGCTCACCCACTAGTCCGCTCACAAATATCTCACCAGAAGTTGCACCATATGCAATGACGTTTCCGGCAATCACGTTCTCGTGAGCAACAAACGGTGACTCACGATGCGGACGAACAATCAGTCGCCCACCTGACAGTCCCTTACCGAGATAATCGTTTGCATCTCCCTCAAGTTGCATCTCGATGCCTTTTGGTACAAATGCTCCGAAACTTTGTCCGGCTGAACCAGAGAACGCGATACGAATAGTGCCATCAGGCAGTCCTTCGCCTCCCCACTTCTTTGTGACCTCACTACCAAGCATCGTCCCAACGGTGCGATGAACATTACGAATAGGCATTTCGATATTCACCGGCAAGCCATCTTGTATCGCAGGCACTGACAACCTGATGAGGTCGTTGTCGAGCGCCTCGTCAAGACCATGATCTTGTAATACTGACTGATACGGAGTCTGTCGATAGGGATTCTGCGGTTGGTGCAAAATCGGAGAGATATCAAGCCCACGTGCTTTCCAGTGATCCACTGCTGCGCGGGCATCAATCAATTCCACGTGACCGATTGCTTCTTTCAGTGACCGGAATCCGAGCACTGCAAGATATTCACGCACCTCTTGCGCAATGTATTCAAAAAAGTTGACAACGAATTCGGGTTTACCTGTGAAGCGTTCACGAAGAACCGGGTTTTGAGTAGCGATACCAACAGGACACGTGTCGAGGTGGCATACACGCATCATGATGCACCCACTCACAACAAGTGGTGCCGTTGCAAAGCCGAATTCCTCAGCTCCAAGAAGCGCTGCAATCACAACATCCCGACCAGTTTTCATCTGGCCATCAACCTGTACCACGATGCGATCACGAAGTCCGTTCAACATCAATGTTTGTTGCGTTTCTGCAAGACCAATCTCCCACGGTGCGCCTGCATGTTTCAGCGAGGTCAATGGCGACGCTCCCGTGCCGCCGTCGTGACCAGAAATCAAGACAACATCTGCTTTTGCCTTACTGACGCCTGCTGCCACTGTTCCAACGCCGACCTCAGACACCAACTTCACGTGCACGCGTGCAGCCGGGTTGGAGTTCTTCAAGTCATGAATAAGTTGCTTCAAGTCTTCAATCGAATAGATGTCGTGGTGAGGCGGCGGACTAATGAGCCCGACACCAGGTGTCGAGTGACGTGTCTTTGCCACCCATGGATACACCTTGTGTCCGGGCAACTGACCGCCTTCGCCAGGCTTTGCTCCTTGAGCCATTTTGATCTGAATGTCGTCGGCATTGACTAAGTATTCACTAGTGACACCAAAGCGACCTGAGGCAACTTGTTTGATTGCGCTGCGCTTGGAATCACCGTTGGGCAATGGCAGATACCGCTCGGGATCTTCCCCGCCTTCACCGGTGTTGCTCTTTCCGCCGATGCGGTTCATTGCTACGGCCAGAGTCTCATGTGCTTCGGCAGATATAGATCCATAACTCATTGCACCAGTGGAAAAGCGCTTGACGATTTCGGACACCGATTCGACTTCGTCAATAGAAATCGCGGGGCGATCATCAGTTTTCAATTCAAACAAGCCGCGCAGCGTGTACAAAGATTTCGCCTGATCATCCACTTGCTGCGTGTATTGCTTGAAAATGTCATATCGACCAGCGCGTGTGCTGTGTTGCAAGCGATAGACGGTCTCTGGATTAAATAAGTGATGTTCGCCTTCTCGACGCCACTGATATTCGCCGCCTAATTCCAACTTACGATGTACGCGCAATTCGGGACGCTTTGGGTGCGCAATACGATGACGCATTGCCACTTCGTCAGCTATCTCATCCAGTCCGATACCGCCTAAACGAGAAACGGTGCCGGTGAAGAATTCATCAACTAATTCCGATGACAATCCGATGGCTTCGAAAATTTGTGCGCCGGTATAGGAAGCGACAGTGGACACTCCCATTTTCGACATCACTTTCAAAACACCCTTGCCGGCGGCCTTGATGTAGTTCTTGACTGCCTTGTGCACTTCCATGCCACCGAGTGAATGCAAGCCGAGACCGTCTTCGGCGTTGATCATGCCTTCAATTGATTCAAACGCAAGATACGGATTGATGGCAGCTGCGCCATAACCAATCAGCAGTGCCATGTGATGCACTTCACGCGCATCTCCACACTCGACAACTAGACCAACTTGCGTACGAGTTTTTTCGCGAATCAAATGATGATGTACTGCACTCGTGAGAAGTAATGATGGAATAGGAGCATTCAACGAATCTCCATTGCGATCAGACAAGACGATGATGCGTACACCTTTGCTGATTGCGTCTGACGCTTCACGACGAACGCGATCAAGTGCGGTGCGCAGTCCAGCACCACCATCACCAACGCGATAGAGGCCTGAAATCACTACTGATTGCAGATGTGGATGTGATCCACTGTCGTTGATGTGGATGATCTTTGCCAACTCGTCATTGCTGATGATCGGAAACGACATGCTGAGCTGACGGCAACTTTCAGGTGATGGTGCCAGCAAATTCGCCTCTGGGCCAATGGTTCGCGCTACCGATGTCACCACTTCTTCTCGAATCGCATCGAGTGGTGGGTTGGTCACCTGTGCAAACAATTGTTGGAAATAATCAAACAACAATCGTGAGCGCTCTGACAACACCGCAATGGGAGTATCTGTCCCCATCGAACCAAGGGGCTCAGCACCCAAACGTGCCATAGGGGCAAGAATGAGTTTTAGCTCTTCGTGGGTGTATCCGAACATCTGTTGGCGACGCAGCACGCTGTCATGGCTGTGAACCACATGCTCAACTTCAGGAAGATCATCAAGTGCCGTCATGCCGGCATCTAGCCATTCCTGATAAGGATGTGCCAACGCAAGCTGTGCCTTGACATCTGCGTCATCAACGATCTCTCCGCGCGCTGTGTCAACAAGCAACATGCGTCCAGGCTGCATGCGACCCTTTTTCACGATTCGAGAGGGCTCAATATCTAAAACACCCGCCTCACTTGCAAGCACAATCAGGTCGTCTCTCGTCACCCAATAACGACCAGGGCGCAAACCATTTCGGTCGAGCACCGCGCCGATCAAGGTTCCATCGGTGAATGCCACATCAGCTGGACCATCCCAAGGTTCCATCATCGTGGAGTGGAACTCATAGAAAGCTCGCTTGCGCGGCTCCATACGCTCGTTGTTTTCCCACGCCTCAGGAATCATCATCAGCAGTGCGTGTGGAAGTGAATAGCCACTGAGATGCAACAGTTCAAGAACTTCATCAAAACTTGCACTGTCGCTCATCCCGTCACTGCAAATAGGGAAAGCTCGATCAAGGCCGGGAATGAGATCACTCTCTAGCAAGGCTTCACGTGCGCGCATCCAGTTTCGGTTTCCTTGCACTGTATTGATTTCGCCGTTGTGGGCAATGTACCGATACGGATGTGCAAGTGGCCACGATGGGAATGTGTTCGTGCTAAAGCGACTGTGCACGAGTACCAACGCAGATTTCATTCGTGAATCTGATAATTCGGGATAAAAATCACCGAGCTCGGGAGTTGTCAGCATTCCCTTGTACACGAACGTCCGTGATGACAACGACGGGAAATAAGTGCGCATGTCGTCGACGAGTTCATGTTCGATGCGCTTACGAACGATAAATAACTTGCGATCAAGATCAATACCTTGTGCCCCAGCCGGGTCGACAATGAATAAGTAACGAAACGCGGGCATCACTGCGCGAGCAGAGGCACCCAAACAATCAGGATTAATCGCAACATCGTGCCACCCGGCAACTTGTAGATGTTCTTCACTAACAATTGCCTCAACGACTGCCATAGCGCGCTGGGTACGCAATTCTTCTGCGGGTAAAAAAGCCATACCAGCGGCATATGAACCACTCGAAGGAAGGTCAAACGAGACGACGCCACGGAAAAATTCATCAGGCATCTGAATGAGAATGCCCGCGCCATCTCCAGTGTCTGGCTCGGCGCCAGTAGCGCCACGATGTTCCATGTTGCACAACGCGGTCAGACCAAGGTCAACAATGTCGCGACTGGCAGTGCCTTTGATGTGAGCCACAAACGACACACCGCATGCGTCATGTTCAAAGCGTGGGTCATACAGACCAACGGGTTGTGGAAGATCGGGGTTCATGTGTTGTCCTTCGGGTTTCACCAAGAGGTGAGAAACCGCTCCGACACCCATCAATATATGATGTCTGCCGATGTGGTTTCCCGGGACAACGCTGGCCCAAGCACCGTTTACGCTACCGACTTTGAGCCATTCGGTGCAATCAATTTTCTTCGCGGGTGCCCTGCAGAGAATCAGGCGAAATTCGGGGCGCGCTTTTCAAAGTGGGCCATAACGGCCTCAACTTGGTCTGGTGCACCAATGAGCTCGCCTATCAAGCGACGTTCGGAAGCGAACTGACTTGCTGCGCGCTCGTGAATGAGGCCATTCACCAATGTCTTGGCGTTTCGCAATGCACTTGGGCTGCGCAAGGTCAACTCGTGGGCCAACGCCATCGCATCTTCGTATGGTGTCTCTGACAATGTCGTGACAACGCCAAGTTCTTTTGCTTCTCGTCCATCAAAGATGCGTGCCGAAAAAATCAGTTCTTTTGCAACATCTGCGCGCACCAACTGCGACAACATCAACGAACCAGTCATGTCAGGGATCAATCCCCAATACGTTTCGCGAACACTGAATTGAGTGTCGGGATGTGCGATACGAATGTCGGCACCGAGAGCAACTTGAATGCCGCCGCCAAGTGCATGACCATGCACCGCCGCGATGACGGGAACGGGAAGTTCCTGCCACACCCAGCATGCCTGCTGTCCAAGGTGGGTGATTGCACCCTCATCAATGTCGCTTGCTTGTGGCTGACGCTTCCCATCTCCGCTACTTCCGGCCATCTGCTGGAAGCTGCCAAAGTCAAGTCCGGCACAAAAAGACGCACCCTCGCCCGATAACACCACGACGCGTACGTCGTCGCGCCCTTTTAAGCCTTCACCGGCAGCGGCAATTGCAGCAAACATCTCCCCATCGAGAGCGTTGCGCTTATCGGCGCGCGAGAGTCGCACATCGGCGATTCCATGAGAGACTGTGACTTGTACTCGATTGCTCATGCACACAGTGTGGCATCTGGATGGGAATCCACGCCAATAGTGACAAGATGGAGGGATGAAACTCAATCTGTCAGCCGACGAAGTACTTGCCACCACTCGAAGCGTGCGAAAGCGCCTTGACTTCGACAAGCCCGTTGATCGCAGCGTTGTCAATGAATGCCTTGACCTCGCACTGCAGGCACCCACTGGTTCAAACTCACAAGGTTGGCACTGGATTTTCGTGGAAGACCCACAAAAGAAGAAGGCACTTGCCGACATTTACAAGCACAACTTCGAGATGTACATCAATACCCCGGGCAAAGAATTTGGCGAAGACGATCCGCGCACGCAACAACGGGACAAGATTCGCGACTCTGCGTGGTTCTTGGCGGAAAATTTCCACCGCTCACCCATTCTTATGATTCCCGCTATTGAAGGCCGCCTCGACAACCTTCCGTCATTTGCAACCGCAAGTGCATGGGGTTCACTTTTGCCCGCCGTGTGGAGCTTTATGTTGGCACTGCGCGAGCGTGGACTTGGCTCTGCGTGGACAACCATTCACTTGTTAAACAACGGAGAAAAAGAAGCGGCAGAGCTTCTCAATATTCCGTTCGACAAAGTGAGCCAGGCCGGATTGTTCCCCATTGCCTACACCGTCGGCACCGACTTCAAACCGGCCAAACGTCTTCCGAAAGAAACTGTGTCCCACTGGGACACATGGTGATCTACTCGACGAGTCGCAAACCCGATGGAGCAATTGACGGCTCTGCGAATGGAAGATCCACTACAAATTCTGTGCGATGAGCGGGAAACACGTGCCGCGACACGAGAACGACCTTCCCGCCACTACCGGTAGTGATGCGTTCGCATCGCAACACAGGTGAGTTATCTGGGATGTTCAACAATTTTGCTTCTTCGACCGTTGCAGCATCTGCCCCGATTGTCTGGGTAGCGCCTTCAAGATCAACATCGAGCAATTCATAAAACGGCGACCGCTCCACGTCAGCACGTGATAGGTGCTGACCTAGTTCTGCGGAACACCAGACGGTGACAATTGCAAATGGTTCACCGTCTGCAAGGTTGACTCGGCGCACTCGCAACACATTTGGGGTGCCAAGTGATCGTGCAACGTCTTTGGGTGCCTTTTCGAAAGCAAACTCAAGAATGCGACGCTCTGATTTCATTCCGCCTGCACGTAATTGATCTTCGATGGTTGCCAAACGCCCGAGCGGTTGCTTCATCGTGTCGCCAGCGACGAACCATCCAAATCCCTGCCGTGCGTTAATGAGTCCGTCGTCGCGCAAAATTTCGAGCGCTTTGCGAATCGTTACACGGCTTACGCCAAACTCTTGCGACATCTCAGACTCACTTGGCAACACACCACCGCGGCCATACGTGCCTGATTGCACGCGCGTACGCAGCTCGTCAGCAATGTGGTGATAGCGAATCGTACGCACTTGTATCATGGTTGTATACTTCGACTCGTAATGCAAGTCTCTCGTCAGACAGAATTGCCACACAACCTTTTGTCCTTTTCCCAACGTTGAAAGTGGAATGAACATGACCGTTTCTGCCGGTACCCCGATCTCTCTCGTGAAGAAGGTGTACTCCTCTCTTCCCGCCAATGTTGCACTCGGTCGCAAGCGACTTGGACGTCCACTGACGTTGGCAGAAAAGATCCTCATTAACCATCTCGTAGATCCAAAGAATCAAGAAATAGAGCGTGGTCGCAGCTATGCAGACTTCAACCCAGACCGCGTGGCAATGCAAGACGCAACTGCCCAGATGGCGTTGCTGCAATTCATGACTGCTGGTTTGCCCACTACTGCAGTTCCCTCCACAGTCCACTGTGACCACCTGATCCTGGCGAAAACTGGTGCAAAGATCGACCTTGTTATTGCCAATGACACCAACCGCGAGGTGTACGACTTCTTGCGTAGCGTGAGCGCAAAGTACGGCATCGGTTTCTGGGGCCCTGGTAGCGGAATCATCCACCAAGTTGTTCTCGAGAACTACGCATTTCCCGGCGGAATGATGATCGGCACCGACAGCCACACACCAAATGCTGGTGGTCTTGGCATGGTCGCAATTGGTGTTGGTGGCGCTGATGCAGTTGACGTAATGACAGGTTTCCCATTCAACGTGCGCTGGCCAAAAGTCATCGGCGTCAAACTCACTGGTTCATTGTCTGGTTGGTCAAGCCCCAAAGACGTCATCTTGGAAGTGGCACGACAGTTGACCGTAGAAGGTGGCACCGGAGCGATCGTTGAATACTTCGGTCCTGGCGCCGACAGTATCTCTGCAACCGGCAAAGCAACTATCTGCAACATGGGAGCAGAGATTGGCGCAACGTGTTCGGTGTTTGGCTACGACGAAAACATGGCCGAATACTTGCGTGCGACAGGTCGTGCAGATATTGCAAAAGAAGCAAACAAAGTTGCAAAAGATCTTCGCCCAGACGACGGCGCAACTTACGACCAAGTCATCACTATCGATCTTGATCAGTTGACCCCGCTCATTAACGGACCACACAGCCCGGACCGTGCTCATAAAATTGGTACCGGCGTTGGCAATGAAGCTCGCGCAAACGACTGGCCACTTGAAGTGTCGTCTGCGCTTATTGGTTCGTGCACGAACTCGTCATATGAAGACATCACCCGTGCTGCGTCAATTGCTCGTCAAGCGGCAGTAAAAGGCCTACGTGCGCAGACCGAATTGCTAATCACGCCTGGTAGCGAGCAGATTCGCGCCACAATCGAACGCGACGGATTGCTTGCAGATCTTGAGGCAATCGGTGCGACTGTTCTTGCAAACGCTTGTGGTCCATGTATTGGTCAATGGGAACGCGCCGCAAATGCCAATGCGACCACAAACACCATCGTGAACTCGTTCAACCGTAACTTCCCCAAGCGAAATGATGGTTCTGCCAACACATTGTCATTTGTGACCAGCCCCGACACTGTCGTTGCTCTTGCGCTTGCAGGTCGTCTCGATTTCAACCCAATGACCGACACGCTCACAGCGCCAGATGGCAGTCAAGTAAAACTTGACCCACCTGTCGGCGACATCCTTCCGGACAGGGGCTATGACCCAGGTGTCGACACCTTCACAGCGCCACCAAAAGATGGCAGCAAGATTGTTGTTGACGTCAGCCCATCTAGTGATCGCTTGCAACTTCTCGAACCGTTCCGAGCATGGAATGGTAACGACTACATCGAATTGCCAGTTCTCATGAAAGCACAAGGCAAGTGCACCACCGACCACATTTCGGCAGCTGGTAAGTGGCTCACCTACCGCGGACATCTGGAAAACATCTCAGGCAACTTGTTCCTCGGTGCTGTCAACGCATTTACGGGTGGCGTTGGAGAAGGTCGCGACATTACCGATGGTCAAACACGTAGCTATCCAGAGATTGCAAAGCGTTACGGTCAAGCGGGAATTCAATGGTGCGCAATTGGTGATCAAAACTACGGCGAAGGATCATCGCGTGAACATGCAGCAATGGAACCACGTTTCCGTGGTGGTGTCGTGATTTTCGCTCGCTCGTTTGCTCGTATTCATGAAACCAACCTAAAAAAGCAAGGACTAGTTCCTCTCACGTTTGCTGATCCAAATACCTACGACCTGATCGAAGAAAGCGATCGCATCAGTGTTTTGAACCTGCCGCCAGTTCCTGACAAACCAGTGAAGTGTCGCATCACCAAGTCTGATGGAAGCGTCATCGAGTTTGAGGCCAAGCACACGTTCAGCGATGAACAAGTTGAATGGTTCAAAGCCGGATCGGCGTTAAACATCGTGCGTGCAAAAGTGTCTGCTGGTAAGGCAAAGCCAAAAGCTGCAGCGAAAAAGTCAACAAAGAAAGCCGCAGTAAAGAAAAAATCTGCGGTCAAGAAGAAGTCAGCAGCAAAAAAGAAGTCAGTGGTCAAAAAGGCCTCTAAAAAGGCGCTAGCGAAGAAAACTTCCGCCAAAAAAACGACAAAGAAAAAGACTTCCGCCAAAAAAGTGACAAAGAAAACGGCAAAGAAAGCCGCAGTAAAGAAGAAGTCTGCGGTCAAAAAGAAGTCCACAGCAAAAAAGGCAACAAAGCGCTCAACTACAAAGCGCGCAACTGCTAAGCGCTCAACAACAAAGCGCGTTGTGAAGAAGGCGACACGAAAGACCGCGAAAAAGGGCGTCCGTCGCTAAATCCAAGAACGGGAGAAGCCCCGCAAGGGATGCGGGGCTTCTCTACCGAAACCCGATGGCGGGGGACCATCATTTTTGGGGTTCTTTTCGGTCGAACATGGAGGCACGTTCGACGCGTTATGTTGTTCATCATTATGACATCCATTGATCTAACACTCAAGGCGAATGACGTGATAGGTGCTATCTTTATTTGTGATAGCTCAAAGGGCTATCACCCCTCTTCCCCTTAAGGCTCGATGGACATCAAACAGCTGCAAGCTCTCCTCGCAATTGCTGACCACGGTTCCTTCTCTGCCGCGGCCAAAGCGTTACTGACCGTCCAGTCAAACGTGTCGGCTCACATCCAACGGCTAGAGAATGAGCTCGGCGTGACGTTGGTGGATCGCCATGACGGATCTCTCACCGATGAAGGCGAGATGGTCGCCCAACGCGCCAGACGAGTCATTCACGAGATTGAAGACATCGATGCCGACATTCACTCACTTGGCGACTCGCCATCTGGTGACGCGCGAATTGGAGCCATTGGCACAACCGGCCGCTGGCTAATGCCATTGTTATTGCCAGAGGTTGGTGAACGCCATCCAAACGTGCACACCACAGTGTTCGAAGGAGCCACGAACAACTTGGTATTGCGTATTAACACCGGTGAAATTGACGCGGCAATCGTGCACCTGCCACTTTCCACCACTGAATTTGACGTCACTGAACTGTTTGCGGAAGAACTTGTCGTCATTGCCCACACCAAACATGAGTTGGCGCAATACGAGAGCATCTCATTGGCCGAACTATCTGATTACCAGTTGCTTCTTGCCCCACGTGGTACTCCACTTCGCCGCATTATCGACCGCGCTGCTGCAAACGAAGGCGTGGCAATGAATGCACTCGCAGAGATTGACGGCGTGCGTCTTATGACCTCACTTGCCTTCGAAGGGTACGGCGCGGCGATCGTTCCAGCTTCTGCAATCCCAGGTTGGCTACGTGGAGATTTCGTCCGTATCAGTGTCCCCGGTCTTCCACGACGCGTTGTTGGTTGGGCACAGCGTCATCGTCCGCGCCCCAATCGTGCAACGCTCGCGGTTCGCGACACCTTGGTCGACATCATTGACCGGTACGGCGACCGTCAACCGGGAGTGACAAAAGATATTCATGCACTAGCTCCGCGACCATTTACGAAGGCAACTGCCAGCAAGGGAACAAGCGCAAAAGGCCGCCCCGCTGTCGGCGCTGTCTGATCGGCTGTCTAACCTCGTGTCAATGGATGCCCCCGCGCCAACAACTGACGCTGCTCGGTCACGTCTCGTTGATCTGCAACACATGGTGCCCGGCGCGGCAACTGCTGGCGTTACATCACTTGAATCGGGTCGCGAAGTTGTATGGCTCGCAATCGATGGCACTGTACGCAAAGGTGCGTTATCAGCAGATGCATCGCATGTGATTGTCACTGCCGCAGAGACCGCCCGCACAAAGGGACTACCCCTTGTTCTTGAAATCGAATCCTCAGGCGCAGACATTGTTGAAGGAATCGCAGCACTCCACGGTTGGGGCAGTGCAGCAAAAGCCCTCGCTGATTGTTCAGGTGTCGTCCCGACAATTTCTATTGTTACCGGACCCGCAGTATCTGGTCCTGCTCTTTTGATTGGCCTCACAGACCATGTAGTGATGACCGAAGATGCGTATGCGTTCGTGTCTGGTCCACAGATGGTGGTTGAGTTCACCGGCGTGCCCGTAAGCGTCGATGAACTGGGTGGTGCCGGAACGCATGCGCGCACTAGTGGTGCTGCATCAACAGTGGTGTCATCTCTTCGCGAAGCACGAACATGGGTTGACTCACTATTGCAATTTCTACCCGACAACGTCAATGCATTGCCGCCGCAGTCTGATACAGACGATCCCGACGAGCGTCCAACACCTGAAGCGGGCGATCTCATGCCCACCACGTCCACTGGAAGCTACGACGTGCGCAAAGTGATTGAAGCAATAGCAGATGATGGTTACTTTTTTGAAGTGCGTGCGCGTTGGGCAACAAATGTTGTGACCGGATTTTCATTTATGGCCGGCTACCCAGTCGGGATTGTCGCTAACCAACCGATGTCTCTTGCAGGAACACTCGACATTCCCGCGTCTCAAAAAGCAGCACGTTTTGTCGCGATGTGTGATGCATTCAACGTGCCCATCTTGACTCTCGTCGACACACCAGGTTTCTATCCCGGAAAAGATCTGGAGTGGCGTGGAATGATTCGCCACGGCGCTCAACTTGTGTTCGCCTACGCGCGAGCCACCGTGCCTCGCATCTGTGTCATCTTGCGCAAGTCGTACGGGGGTGCCTACATCGTGATGGACTCAAAGAAGATGGGCAATGACCTCTGTCTTGCGTGGCCGTGGGCAGAATTAGCCGTGATGGGGGCTGGTCAAGCCGCAGCCATCTTGCAACGTCGCTCCACTGCCGAAGAACGAGCTGAGTTTGAGGCCAACTACACAGAACGACTGCTCAACCCCTACATCGCCGCGGAACGGGGATATGTCGATGCAGTGATTGATCCGGCCGATACCCGCGCAGAGATTTGCGCAGCACTTCACATGCTGAGAGATAAACGCGAGAAATTGGCTACTCGCAAACACGACAACACTCCTTTGTGAATACCTTTTTCACGAGCAGGCCTCTGGAGTGTGCGGTGAGAGGGCGCTTCATCTAATCTTTCTCTGCGGGGGGGAGGAAGCCCTTCAAGCAACTTTTTCGTCAGTAAAGGGGATCCCGGTGGCTGACACCATCACAATCATCGACGACAGAACCGGCAAAAAGGTCACAGTACCGATCACTGATGGAGTTATACCGTCCACTGCATTGCGGGAATTAGATCCCGACTTGCGGGTGTATGACCCAGCATTTTTCTCGACTGCAGCATGTAAGTCGTCCATCACATATCTCGATGGTGATGCAGGAATCTTGCGGTACCGCGGATACCCGATCGAGCAGTTAGCAGAAAAGTCCAGCTATTTGGAAGTGGCCTACCTCCTGCTGAACGGCGAGTTGCCTACCGCAACGCAACTGGAACAGTGGTCGTACGACATCACGCACCGCACCATGATTCACGAGAACATGCGTAAGCGCTTTGTTGATGGTTTCCATTACGACGCCCACCCAATGGGCATGTTCGTGTCAGCTACAGCCGCACTTGGCACGTTCTACACAGACGGAAAAGACATTTTTGACAAAGAGTCGCTTGATCGCCAGATCACACGGCTTATCGCCAAGGTTCCCACGATCGCCGCGATGTGTTATCGCTTTAGTTCCGGACTTCCATTTGTGTATCCCGACAACGGATTGCAGTACGCCGAAAACTTCTTGAACATGATGTTCCGTGTCGGAGATGACTACTCGGTTGATCCAATACTTGCTCGCGCAATGGACGTGCTCTTTGTGTTGCATGCTGATCACGAGCAAAACTGCGGAACAACAGCCATGCGCGTTGTGAGTTCGGCAAATTCCGATCCATACACGTCAACTGCTGCCGCAGCATCTGCACTGTATGGACCATTGCACGGCGGCGCTAACGAAGCAGTGGTACGCATGCTTGAAGAAATCAAGTCAATTGAGAACGTGCCAGCGTTTATCCAGTCGGTAAAAGATGGCCACGGTCGCCTCATGGGCTTTGGTCACCGTGTGTACAAGAACTATGACCCGCGTGCGACGATCATCAAAAAGACTGCATACGACGTCTTTGAGGTGACAGGGAAGAATCCATTGCTCGACATCGCACTCAAATTAGAGGAAGTTGCATTGAGCGATGACTACTTTGTGTCGCGCAAGCTCTATCCAAATGTCGACTTCTACTCGGGGCTTATCTATCAAGCGCTTGGTTTCCCTGTCGACATGTTCACGGTGCTATTTGCAATACCTCGTACGGTTGGTTGGCTTGCCCACATGCAAGAGTTGCTCGCAGACAAGGATCAAAAGATCAGCCGTCCACGTCAGTGGTACACCGGTGCTCCCGAGCGCGATTACATTCCGGTCGCAAACCGTAAATAGCAACAGTCGTTTCTTCATCCCGTGGTAGTCGCACTCTGGGTAGTGCGACATGGCTTTATACGAGATCGATCACAATCTTGCCAATGTTCAAGTTGGCGGCCATACGATCGTGCGCTGCAGCGATATCGTCGAAGTGAAAACGCGAATCGATAAGCGGCGCTAGTTGACCAGAGTCAAACAACGGTAAAACTTCGCGTATGAAGCGCTGCGTCAGCGCGACTTTTTCTTCAAGCGGACGTGGGCGCAACACCGTTCCTGTGATGGATGCACGCTTTGGCAACAAGATGCCGACGTTGAATGGAACTGCTTTGCCTGCCATAGTGCCTACCTGGATGATGCGACCTTGTAACGCAAGAGCTGCCACGTTTCGATCGAC
>JBIITN010000012.1:0-57912 GCA_044340485.1 Ilumatobacteraceae bacterium
AACACGCGATTCACGTTGGGCACAGCGTCGGGCGTATACCAAGAGCGTTACTGGCATGACCGCATGTTTGATGCAATCGAACGCATGAAGCCACTGGCTGAGCAGGCTGGCCTCTCTCTAGCGCAGACGTCTGTTGCCTGGATCTTGCGTAACCCTGTGATCACCTCGCCCATCGTTGGTGCCAGCATCCCATCTCAGTTAGATGATGCGATCGCAGCAGTCGACGTGGTCCTCGATGATGATCTCATGGCCAAACTGCATGAACTCACGTGGGAATTCCGCTTCGGCGACAACCAGCGCTGACCTGTCGACACAGTCGCTAATCTCTGAGCATCAGACAAAAGGGGCTGTCATGACACGTGCAGAATTCAAGAGTTTCCAGGAATCCACCAAAGAAGACTGGGACAACATCATGGTGGCGATCAAAGACACTCAAGGTCTTGTCGCCGATCACATTCTGGAAAATCTCGAACACTTGCGGAATGATTTTGGTGGCTTCCCCGTGAACCGTCTCGAACATTCACTGCAAACTGCGACGCGCGCGGAAAAAGATGGACGAGATGACGAGTACATCATCTGTGCTCTGCTCCACGACATTGGTGACACACTTGCACCGTTTAACCATCCGTCTATCGCGGCCGGAATCTTGAAGCCGTTTGTGTCAGAGGCAAACCATTGGATGGTGGAACACCACGGCATTTTCCAGGGCTACTACTTCTGGCATCACATCGGATTAGACCGCAACACCCGCGAACGATTCCGTGAGTCTCCATATTTTGATTACACAGAAGAGTTCTGCGCAAAATACGACTCTCCTGCGTTCGATGCTGACTACAAGAGCAACCCGCTCGAGCACTACGAACCACTTATCCGTTCGTTTTTCGCACCACGCTGACGCGATATAGAATTGCGGAATGGCTTCAAAGGTTCCGCACAAGATTCTGCTCACTGAAGACGAAATGCCCACACAGTGGTACAACATCGTCGCCGACCTCCCCGCTCCTCCTCCGCCAGCTCTTCACCCCGGCACATTGCAACCAGCAGGACCAGAAGATTTTGCTCCATTGTTTCCAATGGCACTTATCGAACAAGAAGTGACCACGCAACGTTACGTTGACATCCCCGGTGGTGTTCTCGACATCTATCGCTTGTGGCGTCCAAGCCCGTTGTTCCGTGCACATCGCCTCGAACAACTACTCGGCACGCCTGCACGTATTTATTACAAGTATGAAGGTGTCAGCCCTGCGGGTTCACACAAGCCAAACACCGCAGTTCCACAGGCGTATTACAACCATCAAGAAGGAATCACAAAACTCACCACCGAAACCGGTGCAGGTCAATGGGGTTCCTCTCTCGCATTTGCGACGGCGCAATACGGAATGGAATGCGAAGTGTGGCAGGTTGCCGCGTCGTATCGTCAAAAGCCCTACCGTCGCACGATGATGGAAGTGTGGGGTGCAAAAGTGCACTCAAGCCCATCATCAATAACCGATTACGGTCGCCAACTACTTGCGGAAAATCCTGATCATCCCGGAAGTTTGGGAATTGCCATTTCTGAAGCTGTTGCAATGGCAGTTGCAGATCCCAACACTCGTTATGCATTAGGCAGCGTGTTGAACCACGTGTTGATGCACCAAACAATCATCGGCGAAGAAGCGATACTGCAACTTGCAAAGATCGGCGAAACACCCGATCTGTTGGTGGGATGCACCGGTGGCGGGTCCAACTTTGGCGGTCTTGCATTCCCATTCTTGCGCGAGAAGTTGGCGGGCAAGATGAACCCAACTATTCGTTGTGTTGAACCAGCAGCGTGTCCAAGTTTGACCAAGGGTGAATACCGATACGACTTTGGCGATACCGCTGGCATGACGCCACTTATGAAGATGCACACGTTGGGACATGGTTTCATTCCTGATGAAATTCATGCCGGTGGTCTTCGCTATCACGGCATGTCACCGCTCGTGTCACACATCTACGAGCTTGGTTTGGTTGAAGCAATTTCCATTCCACAACTGGAATGTTTTGCCGGGGCCCTGCAGTTTGCTCGTACCGAAGGAATTGTTCCTGCGCCAGAGCCCACGCATGCAATCGCAGCTGCGATTCGTGAAGCGCTTGCATGCAAAGAAACTGGCGAAGAAAAGGTGATTCTCACCGCCCTGTGCGGACATGGCCACCTTGACCTTGCTTCGTATGAGAAGTACTTGACGGGGCAAATGGTTGATCTCGACTTGAGCGATGAAGCTATTGCGAAGGCAATGGAGCAAGTACCTCACGTCGGCAACTGAAACACAGGACCCCCTCACCGCCCTATCCCACACCCTCCTGATACTTTGCGAGCATGGAAATTGCCTTGCTTGCCGTTGTTGTCGCGTTGGTTGTTATCGTCGCGGCCTTGCTCTACCGGCAGCAATCTGCTGGTGGTGCACTTGGATCAGGAGTCGGCACGCAAGCCCCTGGCATCGATACTGCAGCACTTCGCGAGGATCTCTCTCGGGAATTGAGCCATACGGTAAACGCCACCGTGGCGCACACGGTCAACCAAGCAATGGCTCAGTTGAGTGAACGCGCCCGGGCAGATCGTGAAGAGTCCATCAAGATCGCGGCCGAGAGCATCGCCAAATCTGGTGGTGAACAACTCGGTACACGGGCCGAGGTCATTGACACCACTCTCCAAAACCTTTCAGCACAAATGGGGCAACGACTTGATGCCCTGAATGCCGAACTCAACCAACTACGCCAGATCAACAACACTCAATACGACAGTGTTGGCAAAGCTGTTGAAGCACTTGCGCGGCGCACCGACAACCTCAACGAGATTCTGTCCAGCTCACAAAAGCGCGGCCAGTGGGGTGAGCGCGTAGTGGAAGATATGTTGCGGGCGGCTGGCTTTATCGAAAATGTCAACTACAGCAAGCAAGACACCAATATTGTTGGCGGACGACCCGACTACAAATTTATGATGCCGCCCAATCGCGTGTTATTTATGGACGTGAAATTCCCGCTCGACCGTTACGCAGCACATTTCTCTGCAGAAACCGATGCTCTTCGTGACCAGTCTAAAACTGAATTTGTGAAGGCAGTCAAAGGCCACATTGATGCGCTGGCAAAACGGGACTACATCAACAATGCAAAAGAAGAAGCCCTCGATTACGTGCTGATGTTTCTTCCCAACGAGAGCATCAGTGGTTTTGTGCACGAAGCCGACCCGAAACTCATTGACTATGCACTGAACAACAAGGTTGTTCTCTGTTCCCCACTGTCTCTCTATTCATTTCTTGTAGTCGTCCGACAAGCCACCGACAGTTTTCACACTGAGCAGACGGCTGCATCAATCATGCAACAGATCAACAAGTTTCATGGTGAATGGGACAAGTATCTCAAAGCAGTCGATGATGTTAAAGACACATTCGACAAACTCAATCACAAGATCGACGACATCAGCACCGGCGGAACACGATTTAAGAAACTATCTGTCCCGATTCGCGAGATTGAGAAAATGCGAACTAAACAGGGCATCCCAGAACTTGTCGATAACGATGTGGAATTTTTCGATCTCGACGACTAATGCGTCTTAGTCGATCATCAAGATTTTTTTCAAGAACGCACGAAATTGTTTGTCGTTTATTTTTCCATCTTGAACTAAATCGTTGCTCGTAAGAACGAGACCAAGCGAACACCACAGCAATACAAGAGCATCAAGGTCGCCATCAGTGCTCAGACCAAGATGTCGTCGTACATCGATAAGCAGAGCCTTCACAACATTGTGATAGCGCTGAGTTTCTTCGGCAAGAAAATTTCTTAGTTCATCATCGCCGACGCTTGCAGCAAGTGATTGCACGCGTAACCAACGAGCCATATTCGCAAAGTCTGACTCCGGAGATGGGATTCGAGCAAGAATCGCGTCGATATCTCGTGTAGTGGTTTGACTCAATTCGATTCGTAATGTTTCCCATTGGTCAATGTGGTGGAGAACAATGCGACTTAGCACTGCTTTGATTAAACCGTTTCGGTCAAGAAAGTGGCGGTAAATCAACGACACAGCACAATCTGCTTTGTCGGAAACATCGACTATTCGAAAACCGACTACTCCGTGAGCAACGATCTCTTCGAGTGCAGCCTGCAGAATTCGCTCGCGCTTGCTATCACCCAACTTGCGCGTATCAGAATTCTGAAGGTAAGTCACGGGTTCACTGTATTGCTGTCTGAGTCAATGAATAGATCTTTAACCGAGGAGAAAATGCACACCGAGAGCGAAATTGGTATTAAAAAAATTAGCACTTCAGTCGTTGACCGTTAAAACCGTCGAGGAGCTTGTTACAGGAAGCACTGTTGTCTTTGAATCATGAGCCATCATCATCGTCGTTGTTATCGCTCCCACGAGTGAACGCACTGATTAACAATGACATCGTCCGGACTTAGTAACGAACTATAAAAACTTTTTGATGAACGAAGACATTGCTGGTGTTGATGAATTATTTGCCTGGCACTCGGCAACCCTATGAGCGACACCGTTGCAAACAAATCAGATCTTTACAAAGATTTTTCAAACGAAGAAGAGTAAGAAGAATTTAGTTGGAGAAGCTTTATTCGATGCGCAAGCCGGAGATCGCACGAGCAATTACCAGTTGCTGAATCTCTGAGGTGCCCTCGAAGATGGTGTGAATCTTCGCATCGCGGTGCATGCGTTCTACGTGGTACTCACGCGTGTAGCCGTATCCACCAAGAATCTGAATTGCTTCTTCAGTGACTTTTACTGCCATCTCAGATGCGTAGTACTTACTCATTGAGCCTTCAGCGTTTTTGTAGCCACCATTGCGACCGAGCCATGATGCACGCCAAATCAATAAACGCGCTGCATCAATTTGCGTAATCATGTTTGCAAGCTTGAACGCAATTGCTTGATTCATAATGATCGGCTTGCCGAAAGCAACACGTTCTTTGGCGTAATCAAGTGCGATTTCATAGGCAGCGCGTGCAATACCCAGTGCTTGAGCACCTACCGCCGGACGTGTTGCTTCAAACGTTTTCATGGCTGGCTGCGCTTCACCAGTGCGACCCACTTCGCGTGCACGCGCCAGTTTTGCGTCGAGTTTTTCTTTGCCACCTAACAAACAACTACCTGGGACACGCACATCATCAAGTACCACTTCTGATGTGTGTGATGCCTTAATGCCATGCTTTGTGTACTTCTGTCCCATGCTCAAACCTTTTGTATTTGGCGGGATAACAAATGACGCTTGACCACGACCCTTCAACTCGGGATCAACAGCAGCAACAACAACGTGCACATTTGCGATACCGCCGTTTGTGATCCACGCTTTTGTGCCGTTGATTACCCATTCGTCTTTTGCTTCGTCATACACGGCACGCGTACGAAGCGATGACACGTCAGAACCAGCATCGGGTTCACTGACGCAGAACGCGCCGAGTTTTACATCGTCAGCTGTTCCATAACACTGCGGTACCCATTCCATCATTTGCTCTGGCGTTCCGTTACCTGCAATACCTGCTGCTGCAAGGCCTGATCCCATGATCGCCATACCGATACCTGCATCGCCCCAAAACAATTCTTCAATCGTGACGGGCATGGTGAGACCAGTGGGGTCGTTCATGTTGTTCATGAGAAACTCCCAGCCGTACAAACCAATCTTTGCAGCCTCTTGCACGATCGGCCACGGGAACTCTTCGCGCTCGTCCCACTCTTGGGCATTCGGGCGAATCATGTCGCGAGAGAAATTGTGGACCCATTCCTGTAACTGCAGTTGGTCATCATTGAGGTGGAGGGAAAATTCAGCCATGGCGACAAGTTACTAGCGGGTAAGGGCTTACCAAAACGTGCTTGGTGGACCCACATGCATCGAGATGAAGGCCCCTGATTTCGGGGCATGAGACCCCTCTGGCCCGCCGTGGGAGAAAGGTGATGTACCGTGACGATGAATGAGGAACGACGCTATGCCCTTCACGAACGCCTCGAAACAGTGCTTGGGGCCACAGAGGCCAACACCCTGATGGAACACCTGCCACCCACCACGTGGAACGACCTGGTTCGTCAGCGAGACATCGACTCAATGCGAATTGCGATGGGAAGTGACATGGAGCGACTCCGCGGTGATCTCCGCGGAGAAATGGCAAACCTCAGCAGCGAACTCCGCGGAGAAATGGCCGAACTACGCAGCGAACTCCGCGGAGAAATGGCAAACCTCAGCAGCGAACTCCGCGGAGAAATGGCCGAACTACGCAGCGAACTTCGCGGAGAAATGGCCGAACTACGCAGCGAACTCCGCGGAGAAATGGCAAACCTCAGCAGCGAACTCCGCGGAGAAATGGCCGAACTACGCAGCGAACTTCGCGGAGAAATGGCCGAACTACGCAGCGAACTCCGCGGAGAAATGGCCGAACTACGCAGCGAACTCCGCGGAGAAATGGCCGAACTACGCAGTGAGATGACGGGATTGCGCTTGGAGATGCACCACGAAATTGCGCAACTTCGATCTGAAATTACTCATGAAATGGACAAGCGCTTTTCGAAGCAACTGTGGCAGCTCATTACAACTTCAATCGGTTTGCAAGCGATGACCATTGCCGCCGTGGGCATCATGTTCGCCAACATGAATTAGTGGTTGACGCTTGTGCGTATCAATCACTAACAAAACAGCAATTGCTGTCAGTACGCCGCCCACCATGTAGGGCGCACCATAGCCAACGTGATCAAATAACAATCCTGCAACGATAGGTCCAATAATTCGCGCAAGCGCACCAGCACTTTGCTGATAGCCAAGTGCCTCTCCTCTGCGATCAGCAGGCGCCGCTTGTGCGACCAACGTCGTCAACGAAGGACTTGTGATTCCTTGTCCAAAGGAAAGCAGAAGCAGCGACGTAATGAGAACCGCCCATACCGTGGCAAACGACAACAACATGAGTCCGCCACCCACAATAAACATTCCCATCACAAGAACTGTGCGCGATCCAAATTTGCGAGTGATTGGTCCAATCAATCCGGCTTGCACTGCAACCAAGGTTAAACCAACAATGAGGAACACAGCTGCTGTAGAACCTTCAGTGAGATCAAATCGGCGTTCACCAAATAACGAAAATGTTGATTCAAATCCTGCGAACGCCATCACCGCAATAAAGCCCACGATTGCATAACGAACTAATAACGGTGAACGCGCTTCTTTCGCATTGCTTGAGACTGGGGTGTGAATGTGAACTTCAGTCTTTGTTTCCGGTAGACGAATAAAAGCAGCAATGGCATTGATCGCCGCGACAACTCCGGCAACATAAAACGGAACATGCGGCCCGCCAAGCGCGGCCAATCCACCAACAGCTGGACCTAGTACAAATCCCACACCAAACGCTGCACCCAACAAGCCGAGTAATCGAGCTCGTTGATCCGGTGGTGCGATGTCGGTAATTGCCCCTTGTGCCACCGCGACACTTGCACCAGACGCACCGTCAATTAAACGACCCAAAAAGAGGAGCCACAGTGCTCCTGCAGCGCCTGTAACAAACGAGCCGATCGATGTTCCAATCAGCGAAATGATGATCACCGGTTTACGACCGATGCGATCAGACAAGCGTCCTAAAACAGGCGAAAAGACAAATTGCGCAAGCGAATACGATGCAAATAACAGGCCTACCTGTAAACCATTCGCCCCGAATCGCTCCGCGTATCGGCCCAAAATGGGCGCAACAATTCCAAAACCAATGAGGTCAAGGGCAACGGTTGTCCAAATTGGCCAGAAACCCTTTGGTAGTGGAACGCGTTCACGCTTCGGAAGTGAATCAGCCACGACGGACGCGGGTTCCTTCCTTTGTTGTTTCTACGACGTATCCGTCATCTTGTAATTGTTTGCGAATCGCATCTGCTGTCGCGAAATCTTTGGCCCTACGCGCAGTGTCTAGTTGTGCTGCAAGTTCTTGTACTTCACTATCCACTGAAGATGTATCTTCGAAAAATAAACCAAGTGCTGACGCAATGTCGATTGCAGTGCTACGAAGAATTGCACAGCGAGCTGCGTCTCCAGCGTCAAATGCAGAGTTTGCCGCGCGTACACACTCAAATATAACTGCCATTGCTGACGGCGTATCAAGATCGTTGTTCATCGCTTCACAGAAACGCGTCACTATGTCCTGATCAACAGATGCCTCACCGCATGTTGCGGTACGTGCATAAAAACCGTCAAGATTTGATAATGCTTTCACCGACGCATCGATGTTGTCTTGACCCACTCGCACAGGAGAGCGATAGTTGGTCTGCAACAACAACATGCGATATGCGCGTGGATCGTATTGATCAAGTAGATCTAAAAGATTGGTGACATTGCCCAAACTTTTCGACATCTTCTCACCTTCAGCATCTACGACAAATCCGTTGTGCATCCAGTGACGTGCAAACTCTTTCCCGAGAGCCACCGCTTGCGCTCGTTCATTCTCATGGTGAGGAAACCGCAAGTCAGCACCACCGCAATGCAGATCGAATCCTTCTCCCAATAACTCGAGGCTCATCACAACGCATTCGCTGTGCCACCCCGGGCGACCCTCGCCCCACGGCGACGACCACGATGGCTCACCGGGTTTACTGAATTTCCACAAAGCAAAATCCGCAGCATGCTTTTTATTTTCCGCTCCGAGTACTTCGCGTTCGCCAGCACCCGAGCGCATGTCGTCCAAGCTTTGATGCGCAAGCAATCCGTAATCGGGAACAGATTCCACCGACAAATACACGCCGTCATTGGTGACATATGCCGACCCTTTGTCAACAAGTTCGCCAATCATCAACACCATCTGCTCTACGTATTCAGTGGCATGAGGGACCTCGCTCGGACGCAAGACTCCCAACTTCCCCATTGCGTCAAACCACACGCGCTCGCATTTGTTTGTGATGTCGTTCCAGGGACGTTCTTCGCGATTGGCGCGATCAATGATCTTGTCGTCGATGTCAGTGATGTTTGACACCATGTTCACTGCTATGCCACTCCACTCGAGGTATCGACGCAAGATGTCATACACGAGGGTTGCCCGACCATGTCCCAAATGTGGCGGTCCGTACACGGTGGGTCCACAGAGGTAGATGCCAAGAGTCCCGGGGCGGCGCATCTCCAGCGGTTTTATCCGCTGTGTGGCCGTGTCGTAGAGGTTCAGCACGGTCTGAAGCCTACGATTTATCACCTATGTCTGCTGTCCCCAAGAAGCCAACTTTGGACAATGTTGAAAGCAAATGGATCCAAGTCTGGGACGATGAGAAGACGTATGCCTTCCGTCGCGACACCTCCCGCGCGAATGTCTTTGCAGTCGACACGCCTCCTCCCACGGTCAGCGGTTCTTTGCACATGGGACACGTGTTTTCGTATACCCACACCGACACGGTGGCTCGTTTTCATCGCATGCGCGGCAAGAACGTGTTCTATCCAATGGGTTGGGACGACAACGGACTCCCAACTGAACGCCGTGTCCAGAACTTCTTTGGCGTGTCATGTGATCCATCAGTGCCTTATCAAGCCAATTTCACGCCACCGTTTCGTGGTGACCCTCCAAAAGATCACAAAGCGATCCCCATCTCACGTCCTAATTTCATTGAATTGTGTGAAGAACTCACAACTCAAGACGAGAAGATATTTGAGGATTTATTCCGTCGTCTCGGACTGTCAGTGGACTGGACACTGCTGTACACAACAATTGAAGAACGATCTCGACGCATCAGCCAACGCGCATTCCTGCGAAACCTTGCGCGTGGAGAGGCGTACACACAAGAAGCACCGACATTATGGGATGTTGATTTTCGCACGGCAGTTGCTCAAGCTGAATTAGAAGATCGCGACCGTCCGGGCGCATATCACACGCTCGCATTTCATCGAACAGACGATCAGGGCGATGTTCTCATTGAAACAACACGCCCTGAATTGTTACCGGCATGTGTTGCACTCGTTGCCCATCCAGATGACGAACGCTACAAACCACTGTTTGGCTCTACTGTGACCACACCATTGTTTGAAGTCGAAGTCCAGATTCATCCTCATCCACTTGCCCAACCTGACAAAGGTTCAGGTATTGCGATGATCTGTACTTTTGGTGATCTCACAGACGTCATTTGGTGGCGCGAGCTGCAATTACCAACTCGCGCAATAGTCACTCGTGATGGACGACTTGCACAAGATGCACCTGAGGGCCTCTCTTCTAATAAAGGTTTACAGAACTATGCATCACTTGCAGGAAAATCTGTAAAACAAGCACAAACAGCAATCGTGGAAATGCTCAAAGCCTCAGGTGAAATGCATGGCGAACCAAAACCAATCACCCACCCAGTCAAGTTTTATGAAAAAGGTGATCGACCACTAGAGATTGTGACTAGCAGACAGTGGTACATCCGCAATGGTGGTCGCGACGAACCCTTACGCAACGATCTTCTCGCGCGCGGCAAACAACTGACGTGGCACCCCGATCACATGCATCACCGATATGACAACTGGGTTGAAGGATTAAATGGTGACTGGTTGATTAGCCGTCAACGTTGGTTCGGTGTTCCCGTTCCAATCTGGTACGCAGTCGACAGCAACGGCGACACGAACTACGACTCACCATTGATGCCTGATGAGTCGCAACTGCCCGTTGACCCGAGCACCGATGTTCCACCGGGCTACACAAACGATCAGCGGGGACAATCTGGTGGTTTTGTTGGAGACCCCGATGTCATGGACACATGGGCCACGTCATCTCTCACACCGCAAATTGCAGGCGGATGGGCTGAAGATAATTCACTCTTTGATCAGGTGTATCCATTTGATGTTCGGCCACAAGGACACGACATCATTCGCACATGGTTATTTTCTACTGTCGTGCGTTCACATTTTGAACACGGCGTTGCTCCTTGGACAAACGCCGCACTCTCTGGTTGGATTCTTGATCCCGACCGTAAAAAGATGTCAAAGTCAAAGGGCAACGTGGTCACCCCTATTGATTTATTTGAAACATACGGCAGTGATGCAGTGCGTTATTGGGCAGCATCTGCACGACCTGGCATCGACACCGCATTTAGCGAAGACCAGATGAAGGTTGGTCGAAAACTTGCTACGAAATTATTGAACGTCACAAAATTTGTGCTTGGTCTTGGTGAAGCTGATATGACAGTGACGCCAAGTGTCGACCTTGACAGCGCAATGCTTGCACGTCTTGCGGCTGTCGTTGATGAAACCACCCATGCGTTTGAACATTTTGACTACGCCCGGTCATTAGAACGCACTGAGTCATTTTTCTGGTGGTTCTGTGACGACTATGTCGAACTCGTAAAAGCTCGCGCGTATGGCACTCACGGCGATGAACTTGCACAATCAGCACGTGTTGCACTTCGTCGGGCTCTCTCTACATTGCAACGACTATTTGCTCCCATCCTCCCGTTTGCCACCGAAGAGGTCTGGCGGTGGTGGAACGAAGGGTCGGTTCATGCCGCATCGTGGCCAACACGCGTTGAACTCACCAATGGGATCAACTCCCTTGATGACACCGTGATCACCGCCATTGGCGACACATTGGCGCTCATCAGGCGAGCAAAGACCGAGGCAAAAGTGTCTCAGCGCGCCATCGTCACCCATGCAACAGTCACCGCCACACCCGAACAGATCGAGATCATTCGTCGAGGCTTCGGAGACATCGTCGATGCTGGGTCGGTGCAAAACGTGAAATTTGTGGAAGGTGACGACGGAACAGTCGCCGTCGACGTCACGCTCGAGGCCGCATCATCTTGAGCCTCGCGCGCCACTACGGTTAAGAGGCCATGACCGATTCAATGCCGCCTGCTCCAGACGACATCCCAGCGCCGCCAAAAAGCGTGAAACCACGACGCAAGTTTCGGTGGAAGGCGCTGTTTGCCTTCAACATCGCGTTGTCGATTGTCGCTGTTGCTGCCGGCTCTGCATTGTTTTACGCGAACTACCGCCTATCAAATCGGCAAGTGGTCACAATTGATGAAGTTGAAGCGCGCTCTGATGATCTCAATCTTCCTGTTGGAGATCTCACAGCAAAGAACTACCTCGTAACGGGATCCGACAACGCATCATGCATCGACCCAGAATCACCGTATGCCGGTTCCATCGGCGATCGTTCTGCTGGTGGTGAGCGAAGCGACACCATCATGGTGATTCGTGTCAATCCACTCGATGGACAAGCAGCAATACTTTCCTTCCCTCGTGACTTATGGGTCACGTTGGCTGACTCAACACGCAAGAACCGCATCAACGTTGCATTTGATCGCAAAAATCCCAATCGACTTATCCGCACTATCAAACAGAACTTCGATATCCCCATCGATCACTACGTCAACATCGATTTCTGTGCGTTTACTGAAATCGTTGATGCACTTGGTGGGGTTCGAGTCCCCTTTGAGTACAGAGCGCGCGACTTTAGTTCTGGATTTCGTGTGAATCGCACTGGTTGTTTTGAATTCAGCGGAGACCACGCGCTTGCTTATGTTCGTTCACGTCACTATCGCTATTTCGATCCTGTCGAGAACAAATGGATTTCTGAGGGCATCGGAGACTGGGCGCGCATTTCACGCCAACAGGATTTCATCAAGCGTATGGTGAAACGAGCCAACGAAAAGGCCGCCTCAAGCCCACGTGCGGTTGCCGGCATTCTTAACTCTGCGCTGAAAAATGTCATCACCGATGACCGTTTATCTCCGCTTATGTTGTTGCAACTCGGAGAAGCAATGCGTGACTACGACAGTTCCACAATGGGTTCCTACACCGTGCAGGGTCAAGGAGTTGTGTTGTATGAAGGCACAGAAGACCAGAAATCAGTGATCATGCCCGTAACTGAGAGCAAGAAAATGCAAGACGTCCTCTCAATTTTCCAGGGCAAAGCCACCATGGCAGCGGCTCCATCATCTGATGAGTCAACGCCTGAACAGCAACAAGACGTGATCGCAACCGCCACCACCCTCGCGGCAGTCGCGACGACAATCGCGCCAAAAAGTACGACAACGGTTCCATCGAATACTCCGCGCACAACGACTCCACCTACGACCACAACGTCAACAACCATCGTTGTGAACGTCGAAAATTACAGCCGAGGCATCACGCCTCCATCTGACCCCAGTTGTTATTAATTACCTGTTAGTCGTCTAGTGCGGCACGAATCGCATCAGGCACTTCGCTTGGTCCTTCAATAAGCACCAATCGCGCACCGGTTTGGGCTGCAAAAATCTGCGCTTCGTCGTGATCTTCTCGCGGAGCGATGATCACTAATTCATCAATGCCTCGCGCCGCGGCTACTGCATCACCGTCAACTGTTGCACGACAGTCAGACAACAACACCGCAACTTTGCGACCGGCGGTTGAGCGACGCAACTGTTGCTCAGCAACCATCAATGACCCGGCAAGGTCTGTTGTGCCATGTCCGCGCAGTGTCAATACGTCGTTGACGACGTTCTCGGGAGCCTTCAACACATCTTGAGACTTCACAACAATCACTTCACTGCTGAATGCAAGAACGCTGTAATCCTTCGGATTGCGATTTGCGACAGCCGCAGCAGCAACAGCCGACGTTGCAAGTGGCTTTCCGCCCATCGAACCACTTCGGTCAACGAGCAGACATAAAGCAGTTCCTGGTTTTGTCCATCCACGAACTTTCAAGCCAGATGTATCGGTAGAACGCTTTGCGCGAATTTCGTTTAACGCATCAAGGCTTGCATCAATGTCGAGGTCGCCACCTTCTGGGGTATACGGCATCTCTTTCATTTTCCCGATACCGCGTGAGCGACGTGAACCGCGATTGGAAATGTCAATCATCAATCGACCCGCCAACCGACGAGCGAGTTCGCGCAACTTAGGGTCAGTTGCCCCTGTTAAGTCCGCGAGCATGCCGAGCAACTCATCAGGATCGTTTTTCATCATCTCGTCAACGGCTGCTTCGTCTAACTCCCCCACTTCAGGAGAGATGTTTTCGAAGTTTTCGTTACGGGATAACTCGCGACGAGACGTGCTCTTTTTGCTCGCCTCCGACACTGCTTGTTCGGCGGCTTCGCCCTCTTTAGTTAGTGGGAGTTGCTGCCCCTGGTCGGGGCGCCAGCTTTTCCCTCGCCAGAGTGCTCACTTTCCACACGTCCAAAAACGTCTTGCCAAATCTCGGTGACGATTTCTTCCGGTGAGCGCACACTCCCTTCGCGAACTCGCACACGACCGCTCAACGCAACAAGTGCCGCATCAAGTGAAACGCTCGGGAAATGAACAGGAGCTTCGCGAATTGGAGACAACTTCGCAGCAACACGTGCAAAGTCGATCGCACCACGAACTGATGAACCAACTCGCAGATCTGGATGACTGCGAGTACGACGAACTACATCAACAACTTGCCCGATCCACTTTGGATCAAGGTTCAGATCCTTCAAGTTGGCAATAACGATGTCTGTCTCTTCCGCAGCGTCTTGATAACCCATCGATATGCGGCACACGCGGTCGTACACGGCACCTGAGATGCGCGCAGTCCCAACGGCGTCGAATGGGTTCATCGCAGCGACCAAACGGAAGCCAGGCGATGCGACAACTCGACCAAGACGTGGCACGTTGATCTCGCCCTCAGACATCACCGTGATGAGCACATTCAACGTCTCTTCCGGAATGCGGTTGATCTCTTCCACGTACAGCAGCGATCCATCACGAAGTGCGCTCACAAGCGGACCATCGACGAAGACGTCGGGGTCGTACCCTTCGTTTAAGACGCGTGCTGGGTCGAAGTGACCAACAAGACGAGCTGGCGTGAGCTCGGCATTGCCTTCGACGAATTCGAAGCCAATGCCAAGGCCCTGCGCAACCGCGCGTAACAATGTTGATTTGCCAGTTCCGGGCGGGCCTTCTAAAAGAACGTGGCGATCCGCTGCGAGCGCAGCGAGCACCAGTTCAATTTCCCGCCGTCTACCGACGACATCGTTTGCAAGTGTTTTGAGTAAGTTCGTTTGCTCAGTCATTAATGATGACACCGCGAATATTTTCGCCATCGCGCATAGCGCGATATCCCTCGTTGATATCTTCCAATTTGTACCGTTTGGTAATCAGTTCATCTAACTTCAACTGACCCTCTCGATACAAATTCAAGAGACGAGGAATGTCGGCGCGCGGGTTGAGGCTGCCAAAAATGGAACCCTTGATCTCCTTGTTCCACATGGAAAGCTCGAACAGATTGAGCTTGACGTCATCATCTTGGATACTGCCCATTCCGGTGACCACACAAGTTCCACCCTTGCCGGTGAGAGCCATTGCCTGGGCAATGAGATCGCCCGACATACGCCCTGGTGTGAGAACGACACGCTCGGCCATTTGTCCGTACGTGAGGTCGGTGATCGCGGGCAACGCTTCTTCCATCGATTTGAAAGTGTGTGTCGCACCAAACTCCATGGCCTTTTCGCGCTTGAACTCTTGCAAGTCAATTGCAATGACGTGCTTCGCCCCAGCCATTTTCGCACCTTGTACGGCATTCATTCCGACGCCACCAGTTCCCACAACGATGACAGTGTCGCCAGCTTGTGTACCTGCGCGCTCAACAGCTGAACCCCAGCCCGTAGCAACACCGCATGACACGAGCGCTACAGCCTCGAGCGGAAGATCCTTTTCTACTTTGATGATGGAGTTTTCTGCCACACATGTGTGCGTAGCGAATGTTCCCAACTTTGCAAGCAATGACACGGGAGTGTCTCCCACAAAGTGGCGGTGCGTTCCGTCGGTGATCATTCCACCGCCCAGTGTTCCCGAGCCGTTGTCGCACAGGTTCTGACGACCAGTGGAACAGTACCGACAACGTCCACACGATGGAACGAAACTTGCCGACACGTGATCTCCTGGCTTCACCGTTGTAACTCCAGCTCCGACTTCCATCACAATTCCGGCACCTTCATGGCCACCCTGAATTGGGAAGAAGTTGTCAATACCCATTGCTTCCCAATTCTCTTTTGCTGGAACTAGGTCACCAGTGACCAAGTGCTCGTCGCTGTGGCACATACCGGCCACTTTCCAGTTAACGAGAACCTCGTGCGCCTTTGGCGACTGCACTTCGAGATCAACGATTTCCCAAGGCTGATCTGTTCCCCAAAGAATTGCTGACTTTGCTTTCATGGTGTACCCCCTAAATAGTTCACCTGCGTACCCCCATACGCATGTGCCATGTTATGTGGCAACCCTATATGCAAACAAACCGCCGCGATTTCTCGCGACGGTTCGTTTGGTTCGTACTAGACGGTAACTAATGGGTTATCGAAGTTTTAGTGCTCGTACACCATGACACCACGGATGTTGGTGCCTTCGCGCATTGCGTCGTAGCCGTCGTTGATGCCCTCAAGGTTGTAGGTCTTGGTCACGAGGTTGTCGAGGTCCAAGAGGCCTTCACGGTAGAGGTTAAGAAGCTTTGGAATATCCGCACGTGGGTTACCTGAACCAAACAGTGAACCCACAACCTGCTTCTCCATGAGAGTGAGGTCAAAGAAGTTCATCTGTGCGTTCATTTCTTCTGCAGGGTGAATGTTGGTTACCACTACACGTCCGCGCTTTGCGGCCAATGCAAGTGCCTCGTTCATCACCATTGCGTTTCCAACACCCATGGTCATGATGACTTTGTTTGCCATACGACCCCATGTGATGTCCTGCAACATCTCGACTGCGTCGGTCATCGACTTTGCGGTATGAGTCGCGCCGAACTCCATAGCCTTTTCACGCTTGAACTCGAGTGGATCAATAGCAACAACGTGCTTCGCGCCAGCGAGCTTTGCACCCTGCACTGCATTTGCGCCGATACCACCGATACCAACAACAACCACTGTGTCGCCGGCTTGTACGTCTGCTGCATACACAGCTGAACCCCAACCAGTGACAACACCACAGCCGAGCAAGCATGCACGGTCAAGTGGAATGTCTTTTTCGATCTTGATACATGATGCTTCGTGCACCACAGTGTGGTGAGCGAATGTTCCGAGCAAGCACATAAGACCAAGGTCTTTACCTTGTGCATGGTGACGTGCAGTGCCGTCACTGATCTGACGACCCAACGCCAACTTGTCACCGTAGTCACACAAGTTCTGATGGCCTGTTGAACAGCTTGGACAACGACCACAAGATGGGATGAATCCGAATACAACGTGGTCGCCTGGTTGCAACCATGTGACACCAGGGCCAACTTCCTCGACGACGCCGGCACCTTCGTGTCCGCCGATCAACGGAAGTTCAAATGGCAGGTCGCCTGTCCACAAGTGTTCGTCACTGTGGCACATACCCGATGCTGCGATCTTGACGAGAACTTCGCCCTCTTTCGGTGCATCAAGTTCGATTTCTTCAACTGACCACGGCTTCTGGACTTCCCAGAGAACGGCTGCTTTGGTCTTCACGGATACCCCCATGTACTAGCGCCAGTCCGTGGCGCGCGGTTTTTCACAGACTAGCCATAAAAGCACCAGGGCTTCCACATCGACTATTCCACTTGGGTAAGCCAAGGACTACCATGCACTGTATGGAAAAAGACACCACAGCAACCGCCGAGCAGCACTCAGCGCGGAATACTGACACCGAGACTGTCGCCCTAGCAGAAGCTGAATTGCTCGTCGAGGAGATCTCCATCGACGGCATGTGCGGCGTCTACTGATCCGCGCTGATCCAACAATATCTTTTGCGGTCGTGACCATCACTGCTGACTCTGCATGTGAACTGCATCCACACGTTGCAGTCCGACCCGAACCCTTTGGTGCGCTCGCGTATCACTACGACAATCGGCGCCTCGTTTTCTTACGACATCCAGACGTCGTCAAAGTTGTCACTTCTCTTGCCCACCACGACTCAGTTGCCGATGCACTGCGCGCTCACGAAATCGCCGAAAGCCGATGGCCCGCATTTGTGTCTGCAATCGACTCACTCATCTCATCGGAGATAGTTCGTGTCCGTTGAAACACTTGTTGATCAGATGAAAGGTGGGCTCGATGCCCCCATTTGTCTTACCTGGGAAATCACTTACGCATGCAACCTCGAATGCGTTCACTGCTTAAGTAGCAGTGGCCAACGCGATCCGCGCGAACTCACCACCAAACAAGCATTTGCAGTTCTCGATGAATTAAAGGAGCTTCAAGTTTTTTATATCAACATTGGTGGTGGCGAACCGATGGTGCGTCGAGATTTCTTTGAGATCATCGAGCACTCAGTGGCAAATGGTATCGGTGTGAAGTTTTCGACCAACGGCGCTTTCATCGATAAGAAAAATGCAGAACGACTTGCCGCGATGGACTACCTCGATATCCAAATCAGCCTCGACGGTGCTGATGCGGCAACAAATGATCCCGTGCGTGGTCCTGGAACATTCGATATGGCAATCCGCGCAATGGACAACCTCAAGGCAGCAGGTTTTGGCGAGTTCAAAATCTCGGTTGTTGTCACTCGACACAATGTCTCACAACTTGACGCCTTCAAAGAAATGGCCGACTCATACGGAGCGCAACTACGTATCACGCGTTTGCGTCCGTCAGGGCGTGGCGCAGACACATGGAATGAATTGCACCCAACCAATGACCAGCAGCGCGAGGTGTACAACTGGTTGATGAAACACGGTGAAAATGTTCTGACGGGTGACTCGTTTTTCCACCTCAATGCACTTGGACCATCATTGCCAGGCTTGAACATGTGTGGTGCCGGTCGTGTTGTATGCCTCATTGACCCCGTTGGCGATGTGTATGCGTGCCCGTTCGTGATTCACGATCAATTCAAAGCGGGCAACGTTCTTGACGATGGTGGCTTCGCCAAAGTGTGGCGAGAATCAGAGTTATTCACCGAACTTCGCGAACCACAAAGTGCTGGTGCGTGTGCGTCGTGTGGTTCATACGACGCTTGCCAGGGTGGATGCATGGCTGCCAAGTTCTTCACTGGGTTACCACTTGATGGACCAGACCCCGAATGTGTGACCGGACATGGCGAAAAGTTGTTGCAAGCAACACCGGTACACCTTGCGCCCCGCCCTATGAGTGACCACTCAAAACCGTCGCGCATTCGAATCCCGGTAGCGGGTTCATAACACTTCTCCAGTGATTTACTTCTTCGCGGTTCTGTCATATTTTCTCGGCACCATGCCAAGTGCGATTATTGTCGCGCGCTCCAAGGGTGTCGACATCATGTCGTTTGGATCGGGTAACCCAGGAGCGAGCAATGTCGCGCGGGCGCTGGGCACCAAATATGGAGCACTGGTATTTGCCTTGGACGCTGCAAAAGGCGCAATCCCTGCTGTCTTAGGACTCGCTGCAAACGGCGATGCGGGTGCCTACATTTGTGCGACAGCTGCGATCTTGGGTCACATGTTCCCCATCACTCGTAAATTCCGTGGTGGAAAAGGAATCGCGACAGGCGCCGGAATGTTGCTGGTGATGCATTGGTACATCTTGTTGTACTTGCTTGTGTCGTGGTTATTGATCGCAAAAGTCACAAAGAAAGCGTCCATTGGATCAATCATTTTGACTCCCACTATTCCCATCATTTTGTGGATCATTGGAACACCTGCGTGGGAGATACTTGCCATCATCGGTATTGGTGCGCTGATAGAGATCAAACATTTGCCCAATATCAAACGATTACTTGCTGGCAAAGAACCGCCTGTCACTGACACGGCAACTCAATAAAAACTTGCCGATTCAAATCTTGTTCTCATGACATCACTCACAACTACCGACCTTCAGGGCCATCGTCCAATCGTGGTGATCCCCGTTGGTTCATGGGAGCAACACGGACCACATCTTCCCTTCGACACTGATACCCAAATTGCGTGCGCAGTGATTGAAAAGAGCTTGCCTACTAACAACATTGATCTTGTTGTTGTTGCCCCTCCAATAACAATGTCTGCTAGTGATGAGCATGCTGGCTTTGCAGGAACATTGAGCACAGGTACCGAAGCATTTGCAGCAAGTGCAATTGGGATCGCAAAAAGTGCGTCCTGGGCGCGAGGCCTTGTATTCGTCAACGGCCACGGTGGAAATTACGATGCCTTTCGTATCATCACACAAGATCTCGCGCGCAACAATGTGCGACATGCCATCTGGTCTCCACCCTTTGACCCAGCCGACGACATGCACGCCGGTGCAACTGAAACTTCGGTGATGATGCACATCGCTCCCGCAGCTGTGCGAACTGATCAATTAGTGAAAGGCAATACCGAAGTTGCCAGTGAGGTCATGGATGAAATGCGAACCGGCGGAGTCCGCGCTGTTTCTCCAAACGGTGTCTTGGGTGATGCGACACAAGCGACCCGCGAACGTGGACAAGAAATCTTCGCGAAATACTGTTTGTCCCTACGCGAAACGTTTCATGACCTTGCATCAAAGTGGACATGACACTGGTTGACTAGTCACCATGGTGAAGCGCTACGTGGTGGACGCGAGTTGGCGTCATCTTCCGAAAGAGCGAGTTGTCATCGCTGGGTCACCACTAAAGGTATTTCGTATCACTAACGCTGGTGAAAAGATCATCGATGCTCTCGAAGGTGGTGCTCAGTTACCTGACGGTCATGAACCACTGACATCGCGACTTGAGGCTGCTGGAGCCATCCACCCTGTGTGTGATGGCCTCATTGACGACGGTGACATTGAAGTGGTGATCCCCGCATACATCACCGATGAAACGCAGGCTCAACACATACAACTTCTCGTCGACGTATTGCAGCCGCTGCGAATCACCGTTGTTGACGATGGTTCCCCATTGCCGGTGGCCTGCACCGGAGCCACAGTTATTCGCCATGACACCAACCGCGGTCCCGCTGGTGCTCGCAATACTGGCGCTGCCCTCGTAAAGGCCAAATACATTGCGTTTATTGATGCCGACTGTGTTGTGTCATCTGAAGATGTTCGCGCAGTAGCTACACACTTTGAGTCACCACGAGTGGGACTCGTTGCGCCACGAGTTGCCGCAATAGAAGACGACAGTGTGATTTCGCAATATGAATCAGTTGCTTCTCCGCTCGACATGGGCAACCAGCCTGCACAAGTTCAGCCAATGTCGCGCGTGTCCTACGTACCAAGTGCGGTGCTCGTGGTACGCACAGAGACGTTCGTAGAACTGGGTGGTTTCGACACAGCTCACCGCTATGGCGAAGATGTTGACTTCGTGTGGAGAGCAATAGACAACGGTTGGCAGTGTCGCTACGACCCATACATCGTGTGTTTGCACCGAAATCGCAATTCGTGGTACGAACTCACCAATCAACGAATGTCATATGGTGAGGCAGCTGCAACTTTGTACATCGCTCACCCGACTCGTCTGGCGCCATTACGCGCCGATGCGACTACCGCAGCATCTGTACTGACAACTGTTATTGGCACGCCACTGAGTGCGCTCAGCACCAGTGCTATCAGCGCGTCCTTGTTATGGCGGGAGTTACATCGCGCAGGAATTCCGGCAAAAAATATTGTTCGCATAGCGGCTGATCGTTGGATGCACACGGCGTACATGACAACCCAAGCAATCACTCGTGTGTGGTGGCCAATCATCTTGATCATTGCATTGTTCTCGCGTCGGGCGCGTCGACTTCTCGCGTTTGCTGTTTTGTTTCCACTTCTCTATGAACTACGTACGAGTAACACAAAAATTGTGCCGTGGAAGATCTTGCCGTTAGTTGCCACTATGCGCGTTGTTGATCACGGTGCTTATTCCGTGGGCGTATGGAAGGGTATGTGGCGCAACCGTACGGTTGGACCGCTGTTGCCAAAGATCAGCGTGAGGCGTTCGCCCTCAAACTGATGTTGTTGCATTCCTCACATACAGACTGAGGAATAATGTTCCAGCGCATCAATTGAGCAAAGACAACACAACCCAAACAAAAACCAGCAAACGCTTCAAGTGCAGCAGCCGCCACCAACATGAGGATCACCACTGTTGCAGCGGTGTGTGCACCTGCAAGCCACAGCACAGATGCGGTGGTTGAAAAAACAACGCCAATTGCTTGTGCAAAGCGCTTTGGTGGACCTGCAACAAACTTATGGTTGCGATGAATCCGTGGAGTCACAACTTGTGTGGCAATGCGACCTAATGGACTCAGAAATGGTCCGGTCAGCACTCGCGCGATGAAACCGTAGGTCAACGGGATGAGTACCCATCCACTTTGTGTCACAGCGAACAGCAGTCCCATAATGACAACGCCGGTGGCGACAACGCGTGCAGATGTCTCATTCACAGGGTTCGGGAAACTGAAAATTTTTCCCCGTGGAGCAGACTGGATTGACGATGACTCAGGAGCCGAGGACATGTTCGTAAGGGTAGGTCCTAAAAGTTGACTAAACAACTCAGGAATACCCTGAGGCCCCGTATTGAGTACGGTTTCAGACATGACAGTGCGATTGACCGTCCATGAGAACCAGTGGCAGTCGCATGTCCAGAACACCGCTTCCCAGATGCCCGACCTTGTGCCGGTGGTGAAAGGCAATGGTTACGGATTTCGTCGCTGGAACTTGATGCCCGTAGCGGGACAGTTGGCACAAGAGATTGCAGTGGGCACCGTATACGAAGCGCGTGACATGCCGTCACACACTCGGGCGATTGTTCTCACCCCAACTCTCACTGCCCCACCAAGCAGCATGCCAAGCAACACCGTTTTAACAATTGGTTCGATACATCACGTAGTCGCACTTGAACGTCTTCAGTGGACAGGTGATGTGATGGTGAAGTTACGTTCATCAATGAATCGCTACGGAGTCAGCGTTCCCGAACTGCCGCAAGTTCTTGATGCATGTCGTGCGTTACGTCTCAATGTGTGTGGCTACGCAATTCATCCACCGCTTCAATCAGATATGAAGAGCCGGATGAAAGAAATCACCGCATGGATGACTCATCTATCAGCAGACACGCCCGTGTATCTCAGTCATCTTGATCCCGATGCGTATGCCACCCTGCGAAAGATGCATTCCAATCGCACACTAAAAATTCGCATGGGTACCGAGTTATGGCACGGGGACAAGTCAATGATGCATCTCAGTGCCGACATTGTCGATCATCACTCAGTGGAATCAGGAGATACCGCTGGTTATCGACAAGTGTCCATCACAAGTCCGGGTGAGGTTGTCATGGTTGGTGCCGGCACCGCACACGGTGTGGCACTGCTCGCTAATGGTCGCAGTCCATTTCACTTCCAACGCCAGAGGCTCAATCTTCTTGAGTCTCCACACATGCACACAACAATGTTGCTTGTTGCACGCGGTCGTCCTATTCCTGCGATCGGTGAGTGGATCGATCTTCAACAACCCCTTACACGCATTCAGGTTGACTTATTGCAGTGGGTACGGTGAACTCGCCCTTCCCGCTCACAACACCACGAGGGGCCACATCACGTCACGCGTTTGTTGATGTCGCTCGCGCTGTTGCGCTGTGGGGAATCGTGGTGATGAATTATCACGCGTATCTGAACGGCACTTCACCAATCACATCTAGCGATCCGTCTGTGTGGGAAGAGATTTTTCACCCGCGCACCGGATTTTTCACCACAAGATTTGCTGCGCTATTTGTTGTAGTAGCGGGCGTGTCAGTGGCCTTCATGACGAATAACCGCAGTGCGCAAGACGTCCCGCAAAAACGTCTGGTCATGTTGCGCCGTGGCATTCTTTTGATGTTCGTCGGCGGGATTTTTGAATGGATCTGGCCTGGAACCATCTTGTTTTACTACGGCGCGTATTTCTTGCTGGGCGCAGCCATTATTCGAGCACGCACGTGGATAATTGCGACCTGTGCGATCACCAGCGCGGTGATCGCGACAATCATTCAATCGTGGCGCGTTGGCCAGGAGTTTGACGGGAAATACACCGACTGGCTCGATCCATCTTCTATCGATTCACCGCGTGAATTATTGCTCCGCACTTTTGTGGGCTACACCCACCCCGTGTTTCCGTGGTTCGCGTTCTTTTGTATCGGACTTTTTATTGGTCGACTGATTCCACAATTACAGACGCACCGTCGGACCCTCATCACCGGAGCAATTGGAGCTGCTGTCATCGCATATGGTGTGCGCGAACTTGTGTATCGCGCCACCGACGAACAAACTCGCAATAACGCTATTTGGCGGACCCTTGCATCAACTGATCCTTTTGATCGTGGGCTTCTCTACACCTCGTCGGCAGCGGCTATCGCACTTGTTGTGCTCGTGAGTCTTCATGCATGGTGTACCCGTCGTGAAACACAATCTCCTGTCGTGTCCGCGCTACAGAGAATCGGACAATTCACTTTCACGATCTATGTTGCACACGCGCTGTTTTTTAATCTTGTAGTTCATCGTCTTGATCTTGTGCGCTCAACAGGTCTCGACACTGCACTTGTTTTATCAGGCACGTTCCTCGTGCTTGCTGTGATCATTGCGTTGTGGTGGACACACGTGGTTGGTCAAGGACCAATTGAACGTTGTTATAGGTGGCTGACAGGTTCTTGAATGTCGGAGCGGTTCACTCCGCGCCATCCAACGGCGGCAGCGCCAATAATGGGACCTTCAAAACCTAGTCGCGCAGGAACAATGCGAGAATTACGAGCAAATTCAAGACCACATAATTCATCCATCGTGCGTTGTGCAGCATTGAAAAAGTTCGCACCAAAATTCAACGCAACACTTCCCCCTACCACCACCAGTTTTAGGTCAAGCAAATTGCAGACAGATGCAGTTGCGCGACCAACGAGACGACCTGCGCGTTGCATTGTCTCGAATGTTGCCTGTTCAACGGGTCGGCCTGAAATCGCCTCAATTGATGGCCCAGACGCTTCGGCCTCAAGACATCCCCTACCCCCACAGGCACAGCGACGACCGTTGGGCTCGACCACCATGTGCCCCACATGGCCGGCGTTGCCCGTTTCTCCGTCCAGCAAGCGACCATTGAGCACAATCCCACCACCAACACCAGTGGACACCACCATGGCCATGAAGCTGTCATGGCCTTTAGCGGCTCCCAACCATCCCTCGGCTAGCGCGAGAGCCTTAGCGTCACCATCGCCATAGACGGGAAGACCCGAAAGTGCCTGCAGACGTTCCCGTAATGGAAACTCGCGCCATGAAGCAATGTTGAGTGGTGAAATCCATTCGACGTTGGGAGCAATAGGACCCGCCGAACCGACACCGATAGCAACGGGTGTTGACTCATGCATGTCGACTGCCTTCGACAATTGCGATGCCACTAGCTGAGCGAGCTCGTCGAATAAGTCCTCAGATGACGCACGGTGATTCACTCGCATCACCTCGCGGTCTAAAAGACCGCCGCTACGAGTGACAATGCCAACTGCACACTTTGTGGCGCCGATGTCTATTCCAATAGCAACTTCCATGTGATAAATAAATTTATCAACGGCCACGTTTTATTTGATGTCTTATATTCCTTTTAAATGAAATCGGTAGCAAATTGAGCAATTTCAGGCACTTTGAGATGGAAAATGACTGGTATGAGCGTCTCCAAGATCATTTGACTGCTGATTACTTCAATCACCTGCAAACCTTCGTGCACAACGAACGGCTAGATCATGAGGTGTACCCAACACCAGAAAACGTCTTCGCAGCACTTAATGCCACAACGTTCAACGACACACGAGTCGTCGTGTTGGGACAAGATCCATATCACGGACCAGGGCAAGCACACGGTTTGTGTTTTTCTGTTCAACGCAACATTGCAATTCCGCCGTCGCTTGCAAACATCTTCACTGAATTGGAAGACGACATTGGTGTGTCGCGACCAACTCGTGGTTGTCTCACTCAATGGGCACAACAAGGAGTGTTGTTGTTGAACACCACGTTGACGGTTCGTCGCAGTGAGCCTGGCAGTCACCGCGGAAAAGGATGGGAGCGGTTCACCGACCAGATCATCTCGCTCCTTGACGCCAAACCAGAGCCGGTGGCGTTCGTGCTGTGGGGTAACCACGCTCGGCGGAAAAAGATCCTCATCGCTAGCCCTCAACACATTGTCATTGAGGCTCCACACCCCTCTCCACTATCGGCTCACCGCGGGTTCTTTGGCTCCCGGCCGTTCAGCGCCCTCAATACTTTCCTTACAGAGCACGGGTATCCAGCCATCTCATGGAATCTTGAATAAGGATTCATTTCTAACAGTCATTGACTAAAAAAGGCTAGAGTTATTTCACATGGGTTCAGCACGTCGCGATATTCATGTGAGCTGCACGCCAGAAGCGGCGTGGACCCTGGTGGGAAACCCGAGTCGCCTGCACGAATGGTTCCCTATGGAAAGTTGCCGCGTGGAAGGTGACAAACGTTGGGTGACATTGCCATCTTCTCTTGTTCTTGAAGAGGACATCGTGTTGCACGATCACGACTTGCGCCGATTCCAATACAAAATTGTCAACAACTTTTTGATTACCGAACACCTCAGCACGTTGGATGTTGTGAATGATGGACACGGACACTGCATCATCATCTACAGCACAGATGTCAAGCCCGACGTATTCGCGTTAGTAATTGGCGGTGCTGCAGGTGAAGCACTTGAGAATGCTCGTCGTATTTTGGAAGGTGTGTAGTTATGGGTCGTCGTATTTTATTTATCACCACGGATCAACAACGTTTTGACGCGTTGGGATGCAACGGTGGAACCGTGGCACGTACTCCGGTTATTGACCAACTGGCGGCAAGTGGCATCAACTACCAGCGAGCTCATCCACAAAATGTCGTGTGCATGCCGTCGCGTTCCACCATCATCACAGGCCAGTACGTCTCCACTCACGGAGTGTGGATGAATGGCGTTCCATTGCCGACCACTGCGCCAAGTATCGCCGCCACCTTGCATGACGCGGGCTACAAGACATCATTAATTGGCAAAGCACACTTCGAACCCGTTCTTGACCCATTCCTGCGTTTTGCAGAAAATCGTCTGTCGTTTGATGGCAAGACCAACACACGCACTTTGAACATCGACGGTACTGAAGGCCTGCACCGTGGCTTTGACCATCTCGAATTTGCCACTCACGGTGTGGTCGGTCCACTTCACTACGCACGGTGGGTACGCGAAAATCACCCTGAACTCGCGCGCAACTTCTATGCCGTGCTCGATGGTGAGTTGGAAGTAAATGCCGCCGGTGGAGGCGATACGGGTGCCCCACAGGTAAAACACAATGAAACACCACGCGACCTGTACCACACGGACTGGGTCGCAGACAGAACAATCTCCTGGCTGAACTCACTTGAAGCCAACGACGATTGGTTTTGCTGGATGTCATTTCCCGATCCACATCATCCATGGGATCCACCGGCCAGTGAACTACACCGCGTGAATTGGCGCGATCTTGATGTGCCAGAGGGATACATCGCTGATGCCGAGGAACGCGAACGCGTGTTGTCAACAAAACCGCAACATTGGATGCGATGGTACGACGGAACATTCGTCTCTAACTATGAAGCACCTGCGCGATGGGTGCCCTCAACTCTCACAGCCGACCAAGTACGCGAAGTAAACGCCATGGCGCACATCGAGAACGAATTGATTGATGAAGCAATCGGACGAGTTCTTGCATCAATTTCACAACGTGGATGGGCAGATGACCTCGACATCATCTACACAACTGACCACGGTGAATTTCAAGGAGATTATGGCTTGTTGTTCAAAGGTCCATGTCACGTTGACTCACTCATGAGATTGCCACTCATTTGGCGTCCGGCCCCATCAGCCCATGTTGTCCCAGCGACAGTTACCGCGCCTGTTGGGTTGGTCTCGTTGGCTGCCACATTTGCTTCCATCGCAGGACTTCCCGAACCTGAATATGTTGAAGCGTCAGCGCTACCCACATCAAACGACGATGCACACACACGCGGCCATGAACGAGTGCTCACCGAATGGGATAGTTCCCTATTTGGAAAGATCGTGTCATCGCGCACCATTCATCGAAACGGTTGGACATGTACTGCATATGCTCCAGGAACATTGCACGACGGAACCGAAGGTGAGCTATACAACGTCAATGACGATCCGCTGCAACACGTCAATTTGTGGGACGACCCGGCGTATACGTCTATACGAAACGACTTATGCGACGACATGTGGGCACATCTTCCAGAGCCAACAAGTCCACGGCGTCAGTGCGAAGCACCTGTGTGAATAGTGGCGGGTACTTGCTGTGTAATGCAGTGAATACCACCGCCACCTCGCGCCAGTATCGCTCCGACGGGAACACCCACGACATCGCGACCTGGATACATCGACTCAATCATTTGGAGCACGTCGTGGTCGGCATCATGGCCGGTCGTGGGAACGATCACGCAGCCATTAGCCACGTAATAATTGACATAGGGCGCACATTTTCTTCCCCGTGATGTTTCAACAAAAGGCAGCACCGGCAACACTTCCACTTTCAGTGATTGACCACTTGCATTCACTTCACTGCGAGCCACTTTTTCATTCACAGACGTACGGATGAAATCTTCTTCGTCTTCGGGCGAACAACCCTGCAACAAAACATGACCTGTTGCCGTACACGCTGCAACGTTGTCGACGTGGCCATCTGTGTCGGCATCTAACGACAATCCAAATGGCAACCACACCAGATGAGACACTCCCAATACGTCCGAGAGCGTGTCTTCAATTTCTGATTGGGACATCCGTGGATTGCGATTTGGGTTCAACATGCATTGCATGGTGGTGATACCGAGACCGCGTCCATCAACATGTAGCGATCCCCCCTCGAACACCACGTTCATACGCACTGATTGATCGCCACGTATGCGAGCAATGTTGCCTGCAAGTGCATCATCTTTATCAAATGGAGCAAACCGTTGACCCCAACCGTTAAAGACCCAGTCGACTCCAATGCGTTCATCATTTGCATTAAAGACGTACGTGGGACCCGTGTCTCGACACCATGAATCATCAATATCAATCACATCAACATGTACTAAGTGACCACACAATGATCGCGCGCGCTCTGCCACTGCAGCTGTTGCGATCATCCGCACCGGCTCATACTGGGCAATCACCTTGGCAACGTCAGCATGGGCGTATTCAGCATCAGCTAGTTCGTCACCATACACATCAGTGTTTACTGGCCAGCACATCAGTGTTTCCTCGTGTGGTGAAAACTCGGCTGGCATCACTCCGGAAACGTTGGTCACGCAGTGTCTCCGTCAAGAGTAAGCAACGAGCCATAGAGGTCTGGGCGACGATCCCGGAAGAGTCCCCACGACAAGCGTGCGGCCGCAAGTGCTGATCTATCAAATTGTGCAAGTAATACATCATCTGCATCACGAGATGCAGTGGCCACCATTGCACCGGTGTTGTCGCAAATAAACGATGACCCATAAAACGTGACGTCTGTATGTACTCCGTGTTCGATGCCATAACGGTTTGCTGCAACAACCGGTATCAAGTTTGCCGCTGCATGACCCTGCATCACTCGTTGCCAGTGGCCGCTGGAGTCCCACGTGGGGTCTTGAGGTTCTGAGCCAATTGCGGTTGGGTACAACAACACTTCGGCACCCTGCAACGCCATCACACGCGCTGCTTCAGGAAACCATTGATCCCAACAAATGCCCACGCCAATTGTTGCGTGACGTGTTTTCCACACATGAAATCCTGTGTCACCGGGGCTGAAGTAAAACTTCTCGGAATATCCTGGGCCGTCTGGAATGTGGCTTTTCCGATACACACCAAGTTGTGATCCGTCGGCATCCACCACGACAACAGAATTGAAAAGTGCGTTACCTGCACGTTCATAGACACTGATTGGCAATACGACATCTAATTCGGCAGCAACTTTCTGAAAATGTGCAACGGTGGTGTTGTCTGAAATTGGTGTCGCCCGCATTAAGTCTGCTGCGATTTGGTCTTTACAGAAATACACGCCTTCAAACAATTCAGGGATCAGCACAATCTGTGCGCCGCGCTTGACAGCATCTCGAACTAACCGCTCGGCTGTAGCCATGTTGTGCGTGACGTCGTCTGACATCGACATTTGAACTGCTGCGACACTGAGATTCACGACCCCACTCTATGGACTACACGTCAGCAGAAGTCACAAGAAAATCACAGTTGATGTTCAATCGCCGAGATGACCTCGGGATCATCTGGGGTCATACGTGGTCCGAAACGAGCCACCACTTCACCTTGGCGATTCACGAGAAATTTCTCAAAGTTCCAACGGATATCTCCGCTTGTTCCCTCGGCGTCTGCGATCTCAGCAAGTGCGACATACAAGGGATGTCGTCCAGGTCCGTTCACTTCAATCTTTTCTGATAACGGAAATGACACCCCATAGTTAGCACTACAGAACTGTTGGATCTCATCTGCAGTTCCAGGCTCTTGTCCGAGAAACTGATTACACGGAAAACCCACGACTGAAAAACCTCGATCTGCGTAGGTCTCTTGCAGTTGTTGTAACTGCTCGTACTGCGGAGTGAGACCACATTTACTGGCCACGTTTACCATCAATGTCACTTTTCCGGCCACCTGAGACAACACATGCGGCGTTCCGCTTAATGACGACAATTCAATGGAATACACACTCATGTCGCATAGAACAACGGATGAACATTGCCTATTCCTCATCAGGGCGCAACGGCCGTCTCTCTGACTCTCCACGCTTTGGATCTTTCCTATACATTTTGTCGGATGCGCAAATCTCTCGCCCAGTCCGTCCGCGCGGGCGAGATTGCCCCCATCGACCTCGTCGAAGAAGCGATTCGGCGCATCGAAGACGCTTCCGACCTCAATGCAGTAACGGTGGTTCACGCAGATGCCGCTCGCGAAGCCGCGCTCTCCCATTCACAACAGGGCCCGCTCGCTGGCTTGCCGTTGCTAGTGAAAGACATGGTGCGCGTGCAAGGTCACGTCACAACAATGGGGTCGAAGCTATTTGCGAACGCAGAACCAGAGACCCAAACCGACATCATCGTTACTCGATTAATTAACGCTGGTGCGATTCTTGTAGGGCGAACAAATACTCCAGAATTTGGCGCTACCGCATTTACACACAACAAGGTGTTTGGAACAACACGTAATCCATGGAACAAAGAATTCAGCCCTGGTGGTTCTTCTGGTGGATCAAGTGCTGCGCTAGCTGCTGGCTTAACTCCACTGGCGACAACATCAGATGGTGGCGGCAGTGTGCGTGGCCCTGCCGCAGCAGTGGGACTTATTGGATATAAACCCACCATGGGATTAATTGGTCGCAATTTTCCCGCACGTTGGATTGGGTTTTCCATGCAAGGTTGCACGGCAGCAACTGTTGACGACGTGGTGCTTGAAGCATCAATCGTAATGGGTGATGCACCCGGTGATTACATGTCGGCACCTACATCAGCAGTGTCATTAACTCCACGCATGCCCGCAAGAGTGCTTGTGTGCCGTTCATTTCGTGACGATGTCGACCCGGACATTGAGGAAGCATTTGAGCGAACAATTAATAATCTCTCAACAAGTGATGTTTTCATCGAAAGGGTTGCAGCGCCATCTGACAAATCAACAGGTTATTTGTGGCTCACTATCTCGGCTGCAGAGTTGTTACAAAGCTTGCGCCCGTATGAGGACCGCTGGGATGAACTCAACGACTACGTACAAATGCAATTGAGGTTTGCCCAACGCGTAACCATTGACGATTACATCGGTGCACAACGCTCACGTCATGAACTCACGGCACGATTTGACGCCTTGCTCGACGAACATACCGTTCTTGTCGTTCCCACCACTAACGCACGAGCGTGGAAGGCAGAAGGGCCACTTCCAACCGCAGCCGGGAATATTGTCGACGACCCGTCGATCGCGCTCAACACGCCTGAACTGAACGTCACTGGACACCCAGGAGTCAGCGTTCCAATCGGCCATGACATCAACGGTGTACCTATCGGAATGCAAATTATTGCAGGACGCTTCCGCGATGACCTTGCACTGGGACTTGCCCAACATGTCGAACGTATTCAACCATGGGTGCACGTGGCTCCGGGCTATAGCCCGTTTGGACTTTCATAAATCCCGCTCTTAGTGTGACGTCGTGGTTCGCTCTGCTTTTGACAAGGATTATTACCGTCGTTTCTATAATGACGATCCTGTGCACACGCGCCACACCGTGAGTGCGCTTGCACATGCAGTGCACTCTCTCGCTATCTGGTGGGATATCGCAATTGAAAAAGTTCTCGATGTTGGCGCGGGACCTGGATATTGGCGCGACTGGTATCACGAGAACCACCCCTCAGTTCACGTCACCTCGGTTGATGTCAGCGACTATGCATGCTCCACATACGGACACGAACTCCGCGACATCACCGTATGGAAACCACGATCAAAAAGTGATTTAGTGATCTGCCACGGAGTATTGCATTATCTAGCAAACAGCGACGCACAAGCTGCCATCGCAAACATTGCCCATGCAGCTCGCGCATTGCTGTACTTAGAAGTCCCTACAATACATGATTTGGAACACATTGTTGATCGCGACGCGACAGACCTTGAAGTGCACCATCGTTCAGCGCGCTGGTATAAAACGCAATTGACACCACATTTTCAACAGATCGGCGCCGGACTATGGCTACATCGTTCTCACAATCTGCCACTGTATGAATTAGAGCACGCATAGACATTGTTACATGTCTCGCTGCGAAACTGGATTAGGGAATTAGAGCAATTTTTCCGGCAACGGAACGAGACTGAAGTGCTCGTAAAGCGTCCACGGCATTGTCTAACGGAAATGTCATTGGCTCTACCGGATGAATTCTTCCACTTTCAATCGCGCTAAATACTTCTGACATCATCAATTGATTGTCTTCTTGATGTGTCGACACCCAAGCACCCCAATCAACTCCAGTCACTCGACGATTACGCAACAAGATCTGGTTGGCAGGCAACCGAGGGATACCGCCCACAAAACCAATCACGATGTATTGACCGTCTTCCCCCAGGGCGCGTAGGCACGTTTCACCGAGTTCGCCACCCACAGGGTCATACAAGTAATCAACACCGCCACCACTCAATTCTTTCGCCCGTTCTTTGACATCCTCAGTGGAAGAATCAATTGTTGCTACTGCGCCACGCGATGCAGCAAGATCTCGCTTGTCTTTCGTCGAGGCTGCGGCAATGACGCGTAGTCCCATTGCAGTTCCGATATCAACCGCTGCGAGTCCCACACCACCGCCCGCCCCAAGAACAAGCATTGTTTTGCCAGATTCGACGTGTGCTCGTCTCGTGAGCGCGAACCATCCGGTCATATAACTCTGCATGAATGTTGCAGCTTGACCGTCGGTCAATGTATTTGTTAATCGAATAGCGCGCTGGGCAGGAACCACGACTTCATCTGAAAATCCACCCACTCCGACTGCAGCGAACACACGATCACCCACCGTTAACGATGACACGTCGTTCGCGACTTCGCTCACCACACCAACTACTTCGCCACCAGGGAAATACGGTGCGGGTGGTTTGATCTGATATTTCCCTTCAATGATGATCGCATCGACATAATTCACACCACATGCACGCACATCAATCCGAATGTTTCCACGTTTCACTTCAAGATTTCGCTCTACGAAATGCAGATTTTCCAATGGGCCGAGTTCATCGATGACTAGTGAACGCATGACATGACGGTAGTGCAGACCTCACAAGTAGAACTTCACCGACTAGCGTGATATGCGTGGAATTGCCACACAAGTCGCGTCAATGGTGGATGCTCATTGGTGCCTACTTCTCTCTGCGCACCTTGGCCTCTCTTGGTCGATCGAGTTCCCGATTTGCCGATACTGCAGGCTTTTTTAGCGTCGATTACCTCGGACGCGAATCACGATTGTGGCCAGTGCCCATGCTGTACTCGATCGTCACAAACGACACCATCCGCGTGGCGCTCCACATTCTCATCGGTACTGTCGCTTGGGCTTTTCTCGCCCACGTCATCGCTCGGCGATCTCGTTTTCCACACACTGTTTCAGTAATCATTTTGCTGTTTGGGCTCACCCCCCAAATCATCAGGTTTGATCTCGCCATTCTCTCTGAGTCACTTGGAATATCTCTGCTCATTATGTTGATTGCAGCATCCATTCAATATCTTCAAACACCTTCCACTCTGACCCTATGGTTGTGGGTCGGCAACCTTGCAGTATTTTCCATGGTTCGTGCCAGTCAACTTGTGGTGTTGTTTGTCATCACATTTGTGGCGGTGGTATCTCTTATTCAACGTCGCTCGGTACGTCGCATAACATTTGCCTCGGTACTTGTGGTTCTTTCCATGTGGGCAGGTGTGCAATTGCGCAATAACCGTTCGATGTCAGAACTCAATCTCTACACGGTTCTCCAAGACCGCGTTATCCCGAACGATGCGCGATTTGAATGGTTCACCAGTGAAGGCATGCCCATCACCGACAACATGCGGAGCCCATTGCTGTATGACCAGGTATCTGACCTACCAGGGGAATTACTTGATTACGTGAAATTGCCCGTCGCTCAACTTCCGCCATCACTCATTCGTTTAGGTGGACTACCAATGGCGGAATGGGTACGAGAAGATGGTTGGTCCACATACATCCGTCATGTTGTCACACATCCGAGTGATACATGGTCGCGAATTGTTGATCTGTTGACTCCTACGCTTAACCCTCTTGACCGTGACTTGTTACCCCTAGAAAATCGCACACTTATTCCGCGAATGTTCTTTCTCCCGTGGCAATGGTGGGTGATCACTGGTGCGTTCGCAACCATCTTCCACCTTCGTTTTGGTCAACGATATTTTGCTCAACTATTCGCTTCCACATGTGCCCTTGGGTTGTTGTGGTACGCAGGCGTTGTGCTGACATCAGGAATCGAACACCCACGTCATGCAATAAGCATCGCAGTTGCGGTACGTGTTGTGTCACTTGTGACAATTATTGGACTATTAAGCGTGCAAAAACCGACACCAGGGAACGACGAAAACGTAATACCGTAGACGTATGCCTCATCTCACCGGACCATTTACGACAGGGAAATTGCCTCGTATTGCTCCAGGTGCAGTCACCGTCACGATCGCTCGAACGATTGCCTCCGAATTTCGACTGGAATTTGACACATGGTGCGAAGAAATGGTGGCTCTCGTTCGTCAGCACCCAGGCTGTCTCGGTGCAACCGTATTCTTTCCCGGTGAAGGTGAAAACGCATACCACATCGTGTTTCGATTTGAAGATGCAGTCTCGCTACGTCGATGGGATAAATCAATCGAACGTCGCCAAATGCTTGCGCGAGCGAATCACATGATCACCTCTGAACGCGTCACTGTGACGGCGGGAGCAGAGGAGTTTTTTCAAGCGCAAAGTGACGTAGAAAAAAACAAAGGGAAAGTGCGCAAATTCGTCTCCGACTTGTTGTGGGTCTACCCCATTGGGCTTGCATCGGCAGTTCTTCTTGCCCCCCACCTTGCCAAAATGGCTATTTGGCAGCGTGTCCTTGTGACATCGTTAATTCTTGGTCTTACATCATCGGTTGCCCTGCGACCCATCAGGCGCTGGTGGCGACGTCGTCGGATGTTGCCACAAAATCTTGAATTAAAAAATTTGCGACGCTAATACAGTACGGATTTCATCAACAAGCTCACGTACGGTGACAATGTCTTTGCATATGTTTGGGTGACATGATCGTCATCAAAATAGACAATCGCATCGCCAATCACCGACGGACACACATCCGTACAAAATAAATCAACCACATTAAAGTAACGACCACCGAGTGCTTCAATTGTTTTCTGCTCTATCTGCGATCGGCCACTATTGGTGACGTTATTGCGAGGATAGTGACATCGGTTCAGGGACTTTGAGTTTCCTGCAATGCAGTCGACAACGTCTACACGCGGAACTGGCGTGTCGGTAAACATCACCACCTTCTTACCCGCATTGGTAAAGGCACCTGCAGTTGTCTCTAATCCTGCGGCCATTGTTGACAATGGAATAGACGAGGAATTCTTACCGGGCGCTCGGTATGAATAACTCGCCATCACCACTATGTCGGCATCGCTTGCGACTATTCGCTCAATTGAGTTTTGACGCCACGTATTGCATTTCTCATGAACTCTTTTGTCGTCTAAACGCACCGACACCGTCGCGGGTGGACAACCAAGTTTGGTGAGAACTGTGATCTTCCAACCATTTTGGCGACCGGCTTCCTCGAATGCGGGGAACCAATGAGCCATGTGGCTGTCGCCGAACAACACAATCGATACATCAGACGTGAGATCTCCAAATTCACACAGAGGATTTTCCACATCACCGTGACCGGCTGTACAACCATTTCGAAATACTTCCGCACGGTCATCACGGGCAGCATCAAGACTGGGCCGAACATTTGCAGGCAATAACGTCGACTTCCCAGATGCATCAATTAACGGACGAAGTGCTTCATTCACACGTTCGTTGTACTCATCGAATGGATCGCGAGGAATAGTGGTGGCAGTGACGGCGGTCGTCGTGGTGACCGATGCCGATGGGGCAACAAAATCCGTAGTGGGAAGAGACAACGATGCGCTCATAACCAACGCAATAACAGTGGAGAAGCCAACCAAACCCGCACCAAACCCAAGTGATCGAACATCATGACGAACAAAGAAATCACGCCGTCTAATCGGATCTTCGATTAGCGCATACGTCAGTGCCGCGACAACCACGCTCGCAGCGACCACACCGAGGCGCTCACCCCACGACGGATCAGGATGGGCTCGCTCCCACAAGATCAGGAATGGCCAATGCCATAGATACAACGAGTATGACCTTGCTCCCACCCACTGCATGGGCCGACATGACAAAACGTTTTGCAAGACTGACGACGATTCGATTGCGATAATCAAAAGTGCAGCACCCGCAACCACTGGAACAGCGGCTACCCCAGGAAATGTTGTGGTGTCGTTGTACAACAACATTGTTCCTACGACGATGACGAGGCCGACCCATCCGCCAGTAGCCCGCAAAGTATTAACACGACCGCGCACATACGGCACAGCGACAGCAAGTAGCCCGCCGGCCACAAGTTCCCACGCTCGCGTGGGCAACATAAAAAAAGTCCACGACGGCGATGAATCAATAAGCAGAACAGACCAGACGAAACTGGCTACGGTGATGACTCCACCCGTTATCAGAAAACGACGTTGTATGTTTCGTGCACCAAGCCACACCGACAACAACAGCACCGGCCACACCAAATAAAACTGTTCTTCTACTGACAATGACCAAAAATGTTGAAATGGTGATGCAATTAAGTCGGTGGCAAAATAGTCAGAGTCATTAGTGACAAAGCGAATGTTTGACACGAACAGACCAGAAAAGAGTCCGTCCTTTGCGATCTCTCGTGCTCGTAGCGCATCAAAAACCCACCACGACAAAAGCAATGTCACAACGATGGTGACAGTGGCTGCGGGAAGGAGTCGTCTCGCACGTCGAGCATAAAAATGAAGCAGTCGTACTCGACCTCGATCACGTCGTTCATTCAATAACAGTGATGTAATAAGAAAGCCTGAAATCACGAAGAAAACATCGACTCCGACGTAGCCACCAGAGAACCCAAACTTCGCGTGATACAAAATCACCGCTATCACCGCGATGGCGCGTAGGCCTTCAATCTCGCCAATCTTTTTCATGATATGAGAACGCTGCTATGCAGCTGACTCGCCCAGCACGCGGATTGGTTGAAGACGCTGATGCAGCCGAAATCGATGCACTGCCAGCTTTTCAATATGGTCAAGGGCAGTCGTGACGTCATCAGTCACGAGAAGCAAGTCAAGATCTTCCGAATCGATCATTTCCTTGTCAACCATTTCGTCTAGTTGAGTGATGAGTGGTTGCCAATATGACGTCCCCATTAACACCACAGGAAAGTTGTGGATTTTCCCCGTTTGAATAAGCGTCAAGGCTTCGAACAATTCGTCTAACGTGCCAAACCCGCCTGGCATTGCCACGAATGCGTAGGAGTATTTAATGAGCATCAACTTGCGCACAAAAAAGTATCTGAAATTAATGCTCACGTCTAAGTAAGAATTGGGTTCTTGTTCATGAGGTAGCACAATGTTGCATCCAACACTTGTGCCACCAGCATCGCGCGCTCCACGATTGGCAGCTTCCATGATTCCGGGGCCACCACCAGTCATGATGGTGAAGCCGCGTTGGGCAAGATCGTTGGCCAGTGTGCGTGTGAGTTGATATTCCGCGCGATCTTCTCCGACCCGAGCAGATCCAAAAATCGTCACGCAAGGCCCCACAAAATGAAGAGAGCGAAAACCACGCAGTAGTTCCACTAGAACGCGATGAATAGTGCCAAACTCGCGGCTGCGTGAGCGCGGACCCTCGAGAAATTTGATGTCGGACGCCATCACACCAAACGGTACCGTCAGCGCGGGTCATAAAGTGGGGACATGAGCACACAGGTCCAAATCACGCATGGCGCTCAGGTTGCAGTCGTAATGGGATCCACCTCTGACTGGGACACCATGTCACCGGCAGTCGAGATACTGCAGCACTTCAACATCGCACATCACACACAAGTGCTCTCGGCTCATCGCATGCCAGACGAGTTATTTCAATTTGCAGAACTTTCCGAATCAGCAGGACTGGTGGCAATAATTGCCGGCGCTGGCGGTGCTGCACACCTGCCCGGCATGTTGGCCGCAAAGACCACAACTCCAGTTCTTGGCGTTCCTGTCCCAACCACTCATTTGGCAGGACACGATTCGTTGTACTCCATCGTGCAGATGCCAGCTGGTGTTCCGGTCGCGACGTTTGCAATAGGAACAGCAGGTGCCACGAACGCCGCCCTTTTCGCTGTTGCAATGATCGGCCTCCACAACGAGCAAATACGCAATGCGCTCACCAATTACCGTGCATCACGCCATCGCGATGCCACACAAAGCCAACTTCCACCGCAGTGAGCTCACACACTGGCACAACAGAGTCCATTCTTCCTCCAGCAACTGTTGGAGTACTCGGCGGTGGACAACTTGGAATGTATTTTGTCATCGCCGCAAGAGACCTGGGCTATCACACCATTGTCTTGGAACCAGATCCAGATTGTCCGGCGAGCAACTACGCAGATGCCCACATCGTGGCTGATTATGACGATGTTGAAGCCCTCGAACGATTTGCCCACGACTGCGATGTCATCACAACTGAATTCGAAAATCCTCCTGCGCATGCATTGACCTTTCTCTCCGACCGAACGATTGTCCGGCCATCTCCTCGTGCGATTGAAATCGCCCAAGACCGACGACTCGAAAAGAGATTCTTAAATGGAAATGGTTTTCCCACTGCTCCATTCGCGGTTGTATCAGAGGGTGTATTGCCGGAGCAGTCCGACATCCAGTTCCCCGCCATATTGAAAACCGCTCGTCTTGGTTACGACGGCAAAGGGCAAGAACGTGTCAATTCTGTTGACGATCTTCTCTCTGCGTGGTCTCACCTTGGAGGAGTTCCATGCGTATTAGAGCAACTTCTTCCTTTGCAGCAAGAGATATCAATTGTTGTCGCACGGGGAATACACGGTGACGTGGCATGTTTCGCTGCCACTAACAATGTTCATGTCGATGGCATTCTGCATACCAGCACTGCTCCATACGTTGGTGACGGAGCCGTCAGCGCAACACGAATCGCAACAGACATTGCGCATGCACTTGAATACGTCGGGGTACTTGGAGTTGAGATGTTTGTTGTAAACGACATGATTCTTGTGAATGAAATTGCGCCACGTCCGCACAACAGCGGTCACTGGACCATGGATGCATCTCGCACGAGCCAATTTGAGCAACAGGTACGCGCAGTATGTGGACTTGAACTCGGGGATCCGTCAATGACACAACCTGCTGTTGCGATGGTGAACATCCTTGGCAATCTGTGGACCAACGTGGAGCCGGATTGGGTGGCTATGACTCCGCATCGTCACGCTCATTTGTATTTATACGGCAAAAAAGAAGCACGTCTTGGACGCAAGATGGGCCATCTCACAGTCACTGCGAGCGATGTAGATGCTGCTCGTGACGAGGCTCTGCACCTCGCTGGAATTCATTGAAGCTCATTGAACATAGCGAGTAGTTCTTCAATCGGTGGATCGTCTGACCGCTCGTGCATGAACTGAACTGAGGCTGCAATGTCGCTTTGATCTGCGATGTGCACAAAGACATCCTCAATCACATCGCCAAATTGAGAAATCTCTGGAAGTACTTTTGTTTTTTCCCAACAGATGTAGGGCAACGCAAGAATGTCACATTTCAATTGTGTGTTTTCAATTGTGTCGATATTAAAGAGACCCAGTTTCTCGATTGCGTTATACATGACAACTGTTCCATGTTGATACGCCGCAGTGGCGACGGGGGGCAGACCATATTGAGCACCTGCGTGATCGGTCATCAGCGCAGATTTCAGGGTGTGCGATGGTTTGTTGAGAAACGTCTCAATATCGCCAGCCATCGCAGTAAATGATTCGTCGGCAGCAGATTTACACCAGTATTTAAGCGAGTCAAACGATGCGTCTAATTCGGCCATTTCGGTCAGCATCGTACGAATCGCCAAAGTGAGACCACCGATGATGTAAGGATTGACTCTCTGCACGCTGAGAGTGGCATCCACAAAACATGTCACATCTGACACGGCGAACGGCACTGCATATTCCGACTGCTCACGAAACACCAACATGCTGTTGAAGTGATGAATGTTGGCAAATTCGTGACCCACCATAAACGTGTCGCGTAAAAACTCGTTGAGGTTTTCGGTCAATCGTGTGGTGTTCAAGCCCACAAAGGCGTCATCATTTTGGGGCCAATTCGTCATACAAAGGTCGACCCTACTTGCCATGTTTGTACCCTGTAGTAATGAGAATCGGAATCCTGACTGGTGGTGGAGACTGTCCCGGTCTCAATGCCACTATTCGCTCCATCGTGCGCACGGCAAAGACCCGTCATAACGCCATTGTCATCGGATTTCTCGACGCATGGGACGGAGTTATGGAACGACGTTTCGTTGATCTTGAACTCGATGCAGTGCGGGGCATTCTTCCGATGGGTGGCACTATTTTGGGCACGCGTCGTGGCAGCCCACTTGATCATGCACAAGGACCAGAGTTAGTGGCTAACGCCATTCGCGATCTAGGACTTGATGGCCTCATTGTCATCGGTGGTGATGGCTCACTCACCGTTGCTTCTCTATTGCACGAACAGATTGGTTTGCCTGTGGTCGGCATCCCCAAGACCATCGATAACGATGTGATGCACACTGACGTCACCATTGGTTTCAATACCGCTGTGCAAGTCGCAACTGACTCCATTGATCGCCTGTACACCACCGCTGAAAGTCACAACAGAGCTGCTGTGGTTGAAGTGATGGGACGCGAGGCAGGTTGGATTGCATTCCACGCCGGCATCGCAGGTGGTGCAACCAGCATTCTCATTCCCGAGCGCAAGTTTCATATCGACGAAGTCGCCGAACACGTTGCCAGTCGTCACCGACGTGGACGTTACGCCTCCATCGTTGTTGTGGCTGAGGGTGCACGACCTGTCGACGGCTGCATGGACATGCCCACGTACGCCCGCGACGCATATGGTCGAGAACGCCTTGGAGGAGTTGGTGCGGCAATCGCACATGCACTTGAAGAGCGAACGCAGATCGAAACACGACTCACCACTCTTGGCCAAGTACAACGTGGTGGCTCACCTAATGCAACAGATCGCATCCTCGCAACACGATTTGGATTAGCTGCAGTTGAGTCAGTTGCGGCTGGTTTTTTCGGCACAATGGTCGGTCTGCAGCACGGTTCCATGGTGAATGTGCCCCTAATAAATGTCGCTGGTACGCCACGATGTCTCAACCTTGATCGCTACGGAGAAATCAGCGACGTCTTCTTCGGTTAGAGATTGTGATTAGTGTGCTCTCTATGACAGAAGTGCAACTCACCAAAGATTCAATTGATCTCGGCATTGTGGTGCGCGATGCCGACACGGCACTCGCGTTTTATCGGGATCTCCTCGGCTTCAAGCCTCTCGGTGAAATGGCCATGCCAGGTGGTGGCACCATGTATCGACTCGTATGTGGAACTTCTCACATCAAGATTGTTCATCCGGCAAAAGAAACTCAATCCGCCACACCCGGCAACATCATGGATGCGTACGGCTATCGATATTTCACCATCAGCGTGAGCAACCTTGCAGAAATGACAAACGCATGCTCTAACGCTGGACACAAAGTAGTGATCGCTCCCGTTGAGGTCCGCCCAGGCGTCACGATCTCAATCGTGGAAGACCCTGACGGAAACCTCGTGGAGTTTCTGCAAGCGTCATAGGCGACGCCGAACAGGCAGACCTGCGCCTCGTTCCGTGGCTTCTGGACGTTCCGAAGACGTCTCAACTGTCAGCCCATGTTGGTATCTGAGGCCACCCAGTGGCCTACTTGGTGGCGGGGGCAGGATTTGAACCTGCGACCTTCGGGTTATGAGCCCGACGAGCTACCGGGCTGCTCCACCCCGCGTCGTAGTAGGCACAGTACGGTAGCAATCGCCAACGCCCGTCACAACCTCTCTACCACTATGTTCTCACGCCCAAAGAAAACTCATGAAGCAATCGCTGCACTGACAGCAGACATTGCCGCTTTGCGTGCTGAATTGAATACCCATGTCGAACAACTGGTGGCTGAACGTACACTGCGCAACAACATTGCAGACCGTCTCACGCTCCTAGAAGGACGTGTGTCTGGCATGGGTGCCGAGCTCTCACGACAAATGCATGAGCTGTCGGATGAAATCGAACATCTCACGAACGCATCACACACAAATGAAGCCAACAACGCAATCGCCGCGCTGCGAACTTCTCAAGCACGACTGGCAACTGAGCAAGCGCGTTATGAAATTGCTTTTCGTCAAGACTTAGCAACACTTGCTGAAATGTTGCGGCGTAAAAACTGAGCTACTCAAGTTCTGAAACAGCACGACTCAGTAACTCGCGAGCCTCTGCTTGTTTCTGTTGGTAGGTCGCAAAGTCTGGTGGGGTCTTAGCCAGAGCGGCATCAGCCTCTGCAAATAGTCTCTCTGCACGAGCCAATAGATCTTGTGTAGAAGAGCCACTCGGTGGCGGTGCAAGAGTTGTGGAGGTACTGCTAGGCGCGCCAGATGATCCTGGAACGGTGGTTGTGGTTGACGGACGTGAACCTGGCGTCGTTACTCGATCACCAAGATCAACATTGAAACCTGGGAATAACAATTTCACAGTTTGTGTGATGTTGTCACCAATAACTGATCGTCCGTCATAGTGACCCAAGAACTTGCGGACGAATACCTGTTTTGAATCGGAGCCGTCCGGCTGTACATACATAGGTCGTAGATACATAATGCCTCTACCCACGGGAACAATTTGCAAATCGCCGTATGTGACCCGCGAACCACGAAGGTCAAGTGGAGTAATGATTTCTGCAATTACAGGATCACTTTCAAACTCCGCAGCGACCGTTGCTGGACCAGCTGGAAGTGGAGTCCGCACGTCGTAGACGGTTATCTTCCCGTATGAACTGGGATCGCTACTGACCACCATAAACGATCGGAGTTCTTTTCGGCTTCCATCTGGTGAGAACGGAACAAATGGCCGCAGCATGGAAAACACGCCATTACCGGTAGTACCCGGTGCATGGAAGATTGTGTAGTAGGGACTAAAGCGAACAACGTTTGCATCATTTACGTTAATTGAGTCAACTTCTTGTCCGGTGGTTGTCACCGATTGAATAGGAGCTGAAGTTGTTCCTTGTGGTTCTAGTGGTGGTGCCTGGGAAATGCTCCAAGCCGCGTCACGATTGAAGAACAACGTGGCATCGTCAAACTGGTAGCGACCGTACATGTTGGTTTGGACTCGGAACAGATCTTCGGGATAGCGAAAGTGATCACGAATAGCTGGATCAAGATCACTAATTTTTGAGAACATGCTTGGGAAAGTTGCAGCCCATGCACGGGCGATGGGATCATTTGAGTCGACAATGTAAAAGTTGAGGTCTCCCGTGTATGCGTCGACCACAACTTTCACACTGTTACGTACGTAATTAAACGAATGATTGAGGCCACTTGCACCGTTGATCTGTGTCGTATCTGCGGTTTCGGAGTACGGATAACGATTTGTTGTGGTGAAGGCATCAACAATCCATCTCACTTCACCATTAGTCACAACCGGATACGGGTCGGCGTCAAAATGAAGAAACGGAGCGACTTTTCGCACACGATCACGAACATCGCGCACCCATAACATTTCTGAGTTTTCAGTGATAAGTCGTGAACCAAACAGGTTGTATTCGCCGAAGTTCACAGCAAAGGCAACGCGACGTAGAAAACTATTCATCTTGACGCCCGAACCACCGCTGTAGGCCGACGTTGTGGATCCCGGACATGCTTGTTCTGTCTGTGATGTGCCCACAATCGCGTAATCACCGAGTCCATCGCCAAAGTACAGCTCAGGTCGACTAACTTTCAGATCGACATACGACGGACGTCCGTCATCTGTTACCACACTCGCTGGCGCTGCAATAATTCCACAACCATGGGTGTACAACAAGTGACGCGATACCCACGTACGGTTTGGAATGCCAGCGGCGTTTAATTCGCGAGAGGCAATTAACACTTGCTGAGTACGGCCGTCGATTGAATAGCGGTCAACGTCAAGGTCGCGAACGGTATAGAACGATGTCTGACCTTGATCCAAAATAAAACGATCGCGCATTTGAATGGGGTCAAGTTGGCGGATGTCGCGTAACGCGACCTCATTTTCGTTCACATCGTCTGATGACAAGGCCTCGAAAGTTGTCTCAACACGTTCTACTTCACTAATGCCCATTGCGGTTTTAGTGGCCTCAATATTGCGACCAATAAACGGCAATTCTCGGGTACTGACGTTTGGTTGCACCACGAAACGTTGAATAACCGCCGGATATATCGTGCCTGCAACGATGGCAACAACCACCCACAAGCCCACGGCAAGTGCTGGAAGTCGCCAACCCTTTTGGCGGATGTTCCACAACAACAACACCGCCACTGCGATGGAGACAAGAATCATCAAGTTGATGGCGGGCAGTTGTGCGTTGACATCGGTATAGAGCGCACCACGCACGACACCTCGCGTCGAACGCGTGAGATCAAATCGTGACAACCAATAGTTTGCTGCACGAATCAATGCAGCACCCGCCAATAACACTGACAAATGAACTTTCGCCTGCGGTGATACGCGTTGCATTTTGTCTTGCGGACGAATGCTGCCATTAATGAAGTGGAAGGCGATAGTCAACAAAATGGCGAGTACTAACATGCCGAATGCCCACGACACCACAAACTCAGCAAACGGCAATCGAAAGACGTAAAAGCCGATATTGGTGTTGAACTGCGGGTCAGCAACAGGGAACGCTTTACCGTTCAAAAAGAGAAGCCACGACTCCCACTGGCTGGCTGCCGGAATGCCGAGCATTAATCCGATGAGCAATGAAACTGCAAGGCGTAGGCGTCCGCGATAGCGCGATGTTGCCTCTCGCACACGCATGACTGCCTGGTCTTCCGGCGTGTTGGGCAGACTCGTTGGAGCCAGTCGATCGGCGAGCATCAAGTTGATCCACACAAACACCGCGGCGATCAAGGTGAAGATGATTCCGAGTTCGAACTTCGCACGAATGGTGCGCCAATACACATCAGTTCGATCGACACTGTCGAACCACAACACATTGACGTAAAAAGACGACAAGCTGCGCGCACTGAGGAAGAGAATGAGAATCGTCGCTAAGACGACAGAGATAACTACCCGGCCTTTAGAAGGGCGACGAATTCGCATTTTTGGAATGCGCGGTCCACCAAAACCGCCGTTTCCGCGAGGTGGAAGATCCGAAGGGTTACGCACGCATTAGAACGCTAGTGCGAGATTGGGCAAACGAGACAGCGGCATCCGGCATGAGCCAAAGGATGTCGGTGCCCTGTTGGGAAATCTGCACCAATTACGACATCATCTGCAAGAGCATTGTCGTCACAATCGGCACAGCAACCCTCTGTAGGGCTAACTGTCCACGTGATTTGGGCCCCAGATTCAAGAGAGAAATACGCACCACAACTAAATGCCGCACAAGCGACGTCGTCAACGTGTTCGTCGAGAGATGACATTTTCCACTCTCGATATACGTCACGCATCAGACTTGCCAAAATATCGCGGTCGCCTTCTGCCTCGCCAATCGCAATCCGCGTGTCTTCGCGGAATTTAGCAACCAGAGAGTCAGCAATAGCCCTGATAACCACTGCGTTCAGATCTTTGGTGGTGATCCGACGCGATGAACCACCAAAAGCTTTCATCGATTTAGCACCTTCAGTGGCAGCTTTCATCATCTCATTTGCAATCGCATCGCAATACCGTTGTGCTTGCTCCTCAACTGTCCCGAGCACAGCACCAATTTCTAGCGATGAACGCTTCTTGCGTAAATGCTCAAGAACATTGTTTTGTTCATCAGCAAGAACTCGCTTGAGTTTGCGTGAAAACTGGACAACTAGTGGCGCCAGTGCCTCGTCACGCGTGGCAAACAGCGCAGGATTAGCAACGCGCTTACTGGGCTTCGGTGCCGCAATTGCCGCGGCGGCCGCGGCGACTTTCGAGGTGGAGTCTGCTCGGAGGCGCGCAAAGATGTCGTTGACTTTTTCTGTGTCAACTTTGTTGGCTACTTCAGCGGGTTCTGCAACCTGTTCAATGTCGTCGACTGCTGCGATTTCTTCAATGTCGTCTGCTTCGGCTTGAACTTCTTCTACTTCAGGCAAAGATGGAGCAGTACGTTCACGACCAAATAACGACACCACATTAGACATACCTTGTTCGTCGCTATCGGTTGGTTTGTCGCTATCGGTTGGTTCGTCGCTATCGGTTGGTTTGTCGCTATCGGTTGGTTTGTCGCTATCGGTTGGTTCCCCAACGATCGTGTTTTCACTTTGGACTTCAACAATTTCAACAACAACTTCGTCTACTGCAAGTTCCGCGATTTCTTCAACTTCAACTGCGTGATCAAATATTTCGGTGACGATCTCTTCAACTATCTCATCTGAAATAACCGATTCCTTGATCACAAGATCGGTTGATGTATTGATCGTGTGTGTTTCAACATTTGCAGACGGAACATCTTCGTTCTCGCGATCAAAAACTCCAACCGAAGGATGATCGGGATTAATCACAGGAACAGGACCGGTAACAGGCGTCAAATTCACAATAAATTCAGGCTCATCATGAGCGTCTGTTAATCCGTTAATGACATCTGCACTGGCTAAACGAGCACGCTCAAATGCGCTGAGCAAACGATCACGACCATGCAACAACTGTTCTATTTGTGCACGTGCAGCATCACGACGACGTGACAACTCGGACAAGACTTTTTCACGATACTCGCGCGCCTCATTCACCATGTCACGGCCTTGCTGCTTTGCCATCTCGATTTCCGCTTCAGCATCTGCAGCAGCGTCATCACGAATCCGTTGTGCTTCTAACGTTGCTGATTCACGAATACGCGATGCGTCTTCAGCGGCATCTTTTACAAGACGAGTTGCGCTCTCTTCAGCACGTTCACGAATCTGAGAACTTGCGTCACGAGCAGTTGACAACACGCGTGCGGCCTCTTCGCCCAAAAGCGTCGTGACGGTCTCTTCATCGAGACGACCAGGCGACGACATCCCACGCGTTTGCATGGCGCGCATCTCGGTCTCCAAAAAACGTTCCCGCTCTTGCAGACGGGCCAGTTCGGCGGCCACCATGCGCAGGAAATCGCGAACTTCCCCTTGGTCAAATCCACGGCGGGCAGCAGGAAAACTTGCAGCACCTACCGCCGCGGGAGACGAGGGATCGGGTCGCGAAAAAGAGATGGCCATGGCAACTCCAAGAGTAAAGCGAGAAACAGCGAGAATGGTGGCAATCCTGTGGATGACGCCAGCACGTCACTCGGGCAACGGATCTCCCCCGTTCTCACGCAGTGCATTCAAAGCGTCCTGCAACGTGGCGACGGGAACCACTTTTACCCTAGATCCGACAGCCTTGCGTACTTCATCAATCACACTTTGTGATTGATCGGCGGGAATGAGAAACAGCGTCGCTCCTGCATCACGTACCGCCACCGCTTTTTGGCGTACGGCACCGACAGCACCGACAGCCTCGCGGTCATTAATGGTCCCAGTAGCAGCCACTTTCCCTCGCCCCATCAAATTGCCCTCAGTCAATTCATCAAGAACCGCGAGAGTAAAGGCAAGACCCGCTGATGGGCCACCGATGTCTGATGTGGAAATACCAACGTCAAATGGCAACTGCACTGTGCGGGTATCAACAGGAATGAACCCAATAATTGCCTTCGTTGCGTCACTCGGATTAACAATGGTCCGCACGATTCTCGTGACGATGGCGTCTGACCCATTGGCCGTGACCTTTATCTCGATTTCATCTCCTGGCAATAATTTTTCTGATACCGGATAAATGTCTGACAACACATTCACTGGTGTACCGCCGAGTTCAACAATGGTGTCACCAACATTCAACACTTCACATGCACTTTTCGGATGTGGTGCTTCTTCGCAGATCACATCTGCCACAATTGCTGGCCCCATAATGAGTTCCACATCGAATCCGAGACGCTTGAGCGCTACGTATTCGGCAATTTGTTTAGAACTCACCATTGCCTGCTGGTTCAGCACTCGCTGGTTAGCCGGTGTTTGATTCCCGAAACGTTCTTCATAAGTGTCCACTTGTACGTCGGGATCAAGCCAGCCGACAAACGAATCAAGAGCGGATAGTTTTCCGCCGTATGCCGTCACAAAGTTGACACCATTTTCGGCTGTAAAACGCTGTGGCGGGTCTTGTTCTCCAGCAACAAACTCAATGCGCGGTCCTACCGCCAGCGCTTCTCCCGGAGCAAGTTCCCAGCGTGAAATACGCGTTAATGACGCAATAACAATCACGAAGAGAATCAACCACGACAACGTGAGAAGTGGCAACGCCACATACAAACGACGGGTGCTTCCACGATCTTGTGATGCACCTGTCGACAACGGTGTGGGTGGCGGGAGGGGTACGCTTGAGTCTGTCATGAACGTGTTTGCTTCACTTTCTGGAACCGATGTTACGGTTCGCGCGGCGTGGGTCGTTGCCTGTGCAATTGTCGCGCTCACTGTGATCAGTCGTATGAAGCCTGCCACGCCTCGTCGCCCTGTGGTGGTGCGGGTCGATCAAAAGCCAACACCTCTCTATAAAGAACCTGAAAAGAATCGCAAATTGCAGTCCGCTGGCTTTCTCAGTGCCGGATCGCTCATTGTCGGCGCGCTTATTGCCTGCGTTATTGCGTTTGTTCTCCTCTTTGCAACTAACGCTCTCAGCGAGTTCGGTCGTTGACGACCCACCCATCCTCTGACCCCGATAGCGAGCGATACGCCGTTATCCGTGCAGGTTTTGATGGAGACCACAAAACTGCCCGGCAGGCTCTTGACCACGGTGACCCGCTGGTGCGTGTCAGTGCACTGCGTGCGCTCGCACGTCTCGGCCACATTCAAGACGATGACCTCATGATCGCTACACGCGACAACGACAGTGCCGTTCGGCGATGCGGTGCGGAATTATCAGCCACGCATCCACATGTTGATTTGGTGCCACTGCTCGCCGATACAGACATTTTTGTGGCGGAAATGGTTGCATGGGCGATGGGTGAACGAGAACAACCGTCCGACAACGATGTCTTGGCACTGATTGATGCGGTGTATCACCACAAAGAAGTTCTGGTACGCGAAGCAGCAACTGCTGCATTGGGCTCACTAGGCGACGCTCGTGGACTGCCAGCAATACTTCATGCGTGTACAGACAAACCTGCTGTGCGACGTAGAGCAGTGCTGGCCCTGGCCCCGTTTGACGGCCCAGAGGTAGACGCTGCGCTCGAGACAGCGAAAACAGATCGTGATTGGCAAGTGCGTCAAAATGCAGAAGACATGCTTCATCCGCGCGGGTATTAATCGGAACAGTGATTAAACAGTGCAGTGACTGAGATGCGCAGCTCTCAACACTCCTCACGCACATAACAACCAGGAAGATGGTCATTCACCATCCCTACTGCTTGCATAAGCGCATACATCGTTGTTGGTCCCACAAACTTCCAACCGCGTTTTTTCAACGCCTTCGATAGATCTGTAGATGACTGTGTAACAGCAGGAATACCAGATGCATGAGTGTTGCCCACGGCGAGATCTTTACCTGTTGGCACAAATGACCACATAAAGTCACTCAGTGATCCTTCTTGTTCGATCAGTTCACAACATCGTTGAGCGTTGTTGATTGTGGCTTCAATTTTTCCCCGATGCCGAATAATTCCTTCATTTTTCAGCAATCGTTCAACATCCCGTGAAGTGAATTTTGCAACCTTTTGAAAATCAAATTGAGAAAATGCGTCACGAAATCCCTCACGCCTACGGAGAATGGTGATCCAACTCAATCCCGACTGAAACCCTTCAAGACAGATCTTCTCGAAAAGTCGTTGGTCATCTCGCACAACTCGTCCCCACTCGTTGTCGTGATACTGCACATACATCTCGTCATCGCCGCACCACCAACAGCGAGTGTGTCCATCACCGCCTGTATGCAACCAATCACTAAAGTTTCCCATGGTCGCAACAGTAGAGCAGATGACCGATTCCTTCGTAGAGTGAGATCATGCGCATCGTGTCGCTTCTTCCATCCACTACCGAGATTGTCTGCGATTTAGGTCTTTCCGACCAGTTGCTTGGTGTCACTGTTGAATGCAATTGGCCCACCGGTGTGCGTGACGGTCGCGAAATTGTTGTCGGGACATTTTCTGATCCATCGATGACCCCAGCAGAAATCGATGCAATCGTCCGACAACGCATGGCGGACGGTCTTGATTTGTATGAATTAGACGATGACGCATTAGCTCGCTGTAACCCAGAACTGATCCTTAGCCAAGATCTATGTCGAGTATGCGCAGTAGCAAGCGGTGACGTAGATGCTGCCGTACAGCGATTGAACTGCAATGCAAACGTGCTGCAAATTGATCCACAAAATTTGGACGAGGTAATTGAGTCCATCAACACCATTGCAATCGCTGCTGGTGTTCCTGACCGCGGCGCGAAGTACTGCGAGGAACTTCGATCGCGTCTACGTGACGTCGAACGTGCGGTGTCGTTAACTTCTCCAACAACACGACCAAAGGTTTTCGTTTTGGAATGGATCGAACCGCCTTTTGGTGCCGGACACTGGGTACCCGACATCATCAGTAGTGCAGGTGGAATTCCGGTGGTGGCTCGTCCGGGACAGCGGTCGGTGCAAACAACATGGACTGAGATTGCAGCCGCATCTCCCGATGTGGTCATAGTTTCTCCCTGCGGCTATGGACTCAACGCGTCGGCTGATCAGGCACGCGCAGTGATCGACAAGCTTCCAAACACCGCACAAGTGTGGGCAATTGATGCCGATGCGGTGATGGTACGTCCGGGACCGCGCTTAGTAGACGGTGTTGAAGCAATCGCTGCGATGTTGCACGGCATTAACGAAGTGCCTGCACACGTGTTACGTCGAGTGCAGTAACTGCAGCGCGTGTGACACGAGCCGTTCACTACAGAACTGCTATCGCATCACACAAGGTGATTAGCCACTCCGATAACAACACCTACACCTACAAGCCATGTGGTGTTTACTTTGGAAACAAGCAGAACCATCAGCGACAACGCTGCAATTGCAACTGTGAACGGATCCATCAACGCATCGTCTACAAGGTCAACTAATACGCCAGCCATTAACCCAAGTGATGCAATGGTGACGCCGTTGATGAAAGTTTGAACAGTGGTGTGTCGTCTGACCCACGGAACTATCACAACAAGCAGCGACACAAATACAAATGACGGCAGAAAAATACCCACAGTTGCAACGACCGAACCCCATACTCCTGCCACTTGCCAACCGATAAAAGTTGCGGTGGAAAACAAGGGCCCTGGTGTCACTTGTCCAACTGCTACCGCATCAAGCAATTGCTGACTGGTTAACCAACCAAGTTCATTCACCAGTTGATTTTCCAGAAACGCGAGCAATACGTATCCGCTGCCATATAAGACAGCGCCAATTTCAAGAAATACCAAGAACAGTCTCCACAATGTCGCATCGCTGACTTTTTCCGTCATCACAATCGGCAATAGACCAAGACCAAACATCCTCGATGCATTTCCAGTAGTTCCTCGCTCTGACCACCATTTGAAAATCTGCGACCACACAACGACGACAATTCCTGCCATAACAAGAACGACTAATTCATGGACACCAAAGAAATACGCAACACATGCAGCGCTCGCAACTACAACATTTTGTATCGACACCAGCGTGCTACGTGCTAAACCGGTGAGAGCGTGCGCAATAATTGCAATGATTACTGGCAACACGCCATAGCGCACATCGATTACTGCAGGACTTGTGCCATATTCGGAATACAACCATGCGATACATGCAACGATGACAACCGCTGGGATAATGAAGCAGGCACCGGCAACAAACAACCCTCGTTTACCTGCCTGACGCGATCCGATATGCATTGCAAGTTCAGTCGAATTTGGACCAGGTATCAGATTGGCAATGCCAACCATCTCAAGAAATTCATCGTCTTTCATCCATTGACGGCGACGGACGAACTCATCGCGCATTAATGCAATGTGCGCGGCAGGACCACCAAAGCCCGTTATCCCTAATCTCAGAAAAACACCAGCTATCTCACGAGCCTGCACCTCGTCAGTGTCGCATGTTCATACGATTTTCAGATACATGACCTGACATACTTAAAAGAATTCAGAAGCCCTTTATCAGGAGTTCAACATGTCCGATCAATTTCCTCTTCCCTACGCCAGTACGGACCTCACTGGTCAGGTTGCGTTCGTAACAGGAGCGGCATCTGGGCTCGGACGGCGTTTTGCCAAAGTACTTGCATCTGCAGGCGCATCCGTGGCCGTTGCGGCACGTCGTCGCGATCGCCTCGACTCACTTGTTGAAGAAATCACATCAGCTGGTGGAAAAGCATTTGCCGTACAACTTGATGTCACTGATGCAACTCAAATTCCTGCCGCAATCGATGCAGCAGAAGCCGCACTTGGACCTGTCTCTATTCTCGTGAATAATGCTGGTATCCCCGATGCTCAGTACGCGGCTCGTATGTCAGTAGAACTAGTCGACAAAGTCATCGACACAAATCTTCGTGGACCATATCTTTTGTCAATTGAAGTTGCTCGTCGTCTCATCGCTCGCAAAGCGCCAGGGCGAATGGTCAACATCTCGTCTGTGGCTGCGTATAACTACGACGGGCATGGTGCTGCTCTGTATTCCATCACCAAAGCGGCAATAGACCGCATGACCGAAACCCTTGCCGTTGAGTGGGCGCGCTTCAATATCAACGTCAATTCCATCGCCCCAGGTGCTTTCAGATCCGAAATGCTCGAAGGCATGCTCGAACGCGTCGGCGACATCAGCAAGGGCTTCCCACGTAAACGCCTGGGAGACCCCGCTCAACTAGACAGCACATTGTTGTTTCTCTGTGCGCCGTCGTCAGAGTTCGTCACAGGATCAGTTGTCAAAGTTGATGACGGTCAAACTCCTCGCTGAGCCCTGCCGTCACGTACGGTAGGCACGTGGCTATCGCGTCTGATCCTGAACAACATTCGTCAGGCGCACATACCGACACAATCACTCGGGAACGTGGCGTTGCATCTGGTCGCGAATTTGTCGCATTAATCACCGCACTCATGGCAACTGGCGCGCTCGCCATCGACGTAATGCTGCCGGCATTTCCAAACATACGCGAGGAATTCGGTATGTCACCTGACTCAACACAAGTTGCGTGGGTGCTTACATCTTTTTTCCTTGGCATGGCAATTGGACCGTGGCTGTATGGACCAATCTCTGATCGATATGGACGTCGTACACCACTGTTCGTAGGGCTCTTCTTGTACGTAGCGGCCGGAGTACTTGCAAGCGTCGCATCGTCGTGGGGCATGTTGGTGTTCGCGCGATTTCTGTGGGGAGTTGCTGCTGCCTCTCCGCGATCTCTTGCCACTGCGATGATTCGTGATCGATATCAGGGCAGCGAAATGGCCCGTCTTATGTCGATGATCATGGCGGTGTTTTTATTGGTACCGATTATTGCGCCCACCATTGGCGCTGGGCTCATCGCACTATTCCCATGGCGAACTGTGTTTTGGTTCCCTTCCATTATTGGTGTGCTATTGATTTTTTGGTCTCGCCGACTACCAGAAACACTGGATCCTGCCAACCGTCGACCATTCACATTTTCGGCAGTCGCCACTGCCGGACGAGAAGTGATGTCACATCGACAAACCATGAGTTTCACGATTGCAATTACTTTTCTCTTTGGCGTCATGATGACGTATCTCGCTGGATTAGAAGTAATCGTTGAAGACGTATATGACTACGGCACATACTTCCCATTCTTCTTTGGTGCGATTGCGGTCTTGCTCGCAATTAATTCACTCAACAACGCTCGCTTGGTCGAGCGCTTCGGCGTTGCCAATTATGTGCGTCGTCTTTCAATTATTGCGATTTGCACTTCCATAATTTTCGTTTTCGTATCGTTATTAAACGATGGAAAACCAAACTTTTGGCTCTTTGCCATCGCGCTTGCAGCCGTAGTTCCTTTGGCGCAAGGTCTTGTTCCTATTTGTAATACTGCAGCGATGATGCCCGTTCCTCACGTCGCTGGTACTGCATCAGCCATTATCGCCACCATCACTACTGCTGGCGGTGCGGTTTTAGGAAACATCGCAAGTGCACAATTTGACGGTACGGTACGACCGTTCGCAGTTGCGTTGCTGGTATTTATCTTGCTGGCAACCGTATTGATTTACTGGGGGTCAGCCGATTATGACGAGCATCAACATCACTCCTAAACGACTCGCAAACCTACGGTCGTGGAACCTTGGGCTCAGCATTTTGCACATTGCCCAAGCACTCGTCATCGTGCTCATCGCTGGCGACTTCAGCATCACTGTTACATCGACATTTCCTGATGGCCCTCCAGGAACACGTATTACAAATCCCGAGGGATTATTCGGCGTCAACATCGGTTGGTGCATCGCAATATTTCTGGCACTTGCTGCCGTAGACCACTTTGCTACGGCAACGTTTACACGCTCTACCTATGAATCTGACCTCGCTATTGGGATCAACCGTTTTCGATGGGTCGAATATTCAGTAAGCGCCACAATCATGGTGCTACTCATCGCTGCATACGCCGGCATCACCGACATCACTGGCATCGTCGCAATCGCAGGTGCAAATGTCTCAATGATCTTGTTTGGTTGGCTACAAGAACGAATGAACCCGCCAGGACGCACGAAGACAACAATGATGCCGTTTTGGTTTGGCACTATCGCGGGCCTTGCGCCGTGGGTGGCCATCTCTGTCAACATCTTTGGAGCCGACACAGTGCCGGGTTTCGTATACGGCATCTTCTTTGCTGAGTTGATCTTTTTCTTTAGTTTCGGTTTAAACCAATGGTTGCAATACCGGGGCGTAGGCCCATGGCGTGATTATCTCTATGGAGAAAAGGCATATCTCGCTTTAAGTCTGGGTGCGAAATCCGTGTTGGCTTGGCAGATCTATGGTGGATCACTCGCCGACTAACAACAAGTTGGCGCCTCACATTTAATAAACAAAGGAGTCGCCATGCGCGTAGTAGGTGTAATGGAATTTGGTGGACCAGAAGTCCTCAAGGTGTACGACATACCCGAACAACACGCTGGCCCCGGTGAAGTCCGTATATCGGTTCGCGCTGCGGCGGTCAATCCCACTGATACGTACACGCGTAATGGTGCACGTGCAGAAATGTTGAAAGCATTTCCTCCTCCGTACGTGCCAGGCATGGACGTCGCTGGAGTTGTTGATGAAGTCGGGGATGGAGTGACGTCGGTATGCGTTGGTGATTCGGTCATGGCAATCGTGGTTCCATCTGGATCACATGGCGGCTATTCAGAAAGCATCGTGTTGCCAGCTGGGTCTGTGACCCACACTCCACACGGTGTTGGCTTTGCCAAAGCGTGCACGCTTCCCATGAATGGCCTTACCGCTCGACTATCTCTTGATCAGTTATCCCTCTCCCCGGGCGAGCTACTCGCTGTCACTGGTGCTGCCGGTGCATACGGTGGGTATGTGGTGCAGTTGGCCAAAGCCGACGGACTGAGAGTGATTGCCGATGCGTCGGAGAAAGACGAAGAACTTGTGCGCTCACTTGGAGCTGACATCATCGTGGGTCGTGGTCCTGACGTAGCCGCGCGCATTCGTGAACACGCCCCACAAGGAGTCGACGGACTTGCCGATGGTTCGGTGCAAAACGACGAGATTGTTGCTGCAGTAAAAGACGGTGGCGCAATTGCCACAGTACGTGGATGGAAATCAGATATTGAACGTGGCATTACATTGCACGAAACATGGGTGCGTGATTATGCACAAGCGTGGGACAAGCTCGACATACTGCGTCAACAAGCTGAAAAGGGCCAGTTATCTCTGCGCGTTGCACAAACATTTTCCCCAGAAAATGCAAGCACAGCCCATGAACTTCTCCAGGCAGGCGGCACACGCGGCCGGTTTGTGATCGAGTTTTAACCGTACATCACTCAAGACCCGATTTGTCCGGGCGCCAATACGTACGTGTTGCCAACCGTCCTTTATCGAGGCCCAATGAAAATGCGTGTTGACGCAATGCTTGGTTTGCACTTTGCTCACCTACCAGGATGACACCGGAGTCTTGCGTGCCATGACTTTCCAAGAAGCTGGTTAACCACATTCTCATCGCATCATCATCGGGACACATCGACAGTGTGGCACCATCCATCGCATCAATGATTTCCCTCATTGCACGCGATGTCTTCACAGCAATCGACACTGGGGATGATGTGGCCCCAGTAACCGCCATCGCTGTGCCGATCACCGTCTCATCACCCATTACCGCTACGTGTGCCATTTCGCTTGTGGGCAATTTCACGGGACGTTCTGGGCCTTGTCCAAAAATGTCATCACCTGGGGATACGCGATCAAGATATGCAGTAGCAGGTCCCTGCTCGGTGCGGCACGCGATGAATTCAAATGAATCAGCGCTAACTCGACTCACGGTGTATCGACGCAACACAGTCGCTGGGGGCGCAATATCGATGGCCACCGTGTCACCAGCAGACAGAGAAGCATTATCCGGCAGTGCGCACCTGATGTGCACAAACAGATTGTCGTATCTTTGAACATCACGAATTGCCACCGTCCACGGAAGTGTCTTATCTTTGTATGTCACAATCTCATTCATCAAAAGTTCACTTTCACGTCTTTGCTTAGTGTCCTCTTGTGTCTTAGCGTGAATGTTGATGACAACGCAAGTAGCAATTAACGGTTTTGGTCGAATAGGTCGCCTCATCGTGCGAGCCCTGTCACACCATCCAGATCTTCGTCTTGTCCACGTCAACGAACACAAGGGTGACGTTGCCACTGCAGCACATCTCCTTCAATTCGACACCGTGCACGGCAGGTTTGACGGGGTGTCGGAAACAGATGGACAAGACCTCTTTATTAATACACAACGCGTAGGTTATTCAGCCCATTCGTCTCCGCAAGACCTTCACTGGAAAGACCTTGGTGTCGACATTGTCCTTGAGTGCACAGGGGCCTTTAGAACGGTCGCGGACTTAGAACCACACTTTGTCAATGGTGCACGAAAGGTTGTTGTGGCGGCCCCAGTTAAAGATGCAGAGGCTTTAAATGTGGTGATGGGTTGTAACGACAATTTGTACGATCCCACTACTCATCGAATCGTTACCGCCGCATCCTGTACAACTAACAGCATCGCACCTGTAGTGAAAATACTACACCAAAAAATTGGTATCGCACGCGGTGTTCTCACAACAATTCATGACGTGACGAATACTCAAGTAATTGTGGACGCTCCACACAAAGACTTGCGTCGTGCACGTTCAGCACTGAACTCACT
>JBIITN010000033.1:0-16952 GCA_044340485.1 Ilumatobacteraceae bacterium
CGTTTAGCTCAGTTGGCTAGAGCATCTCCCTTACAAGGAGAGGGTCGGGGGTTCGAGTCCCTCAACGCCCACCACTTCATCCCCGCCGGAGCTGAGCAAGCGTCCAGTCGCCGACCATAGTGCCACGCTTCAATAGGTCGTAGGGCAGATCGAAATGATCGCGACCATCCACCACAGCTGTTGTGACCTCGGTTCCTTGTGAACGCAGGTGGTCACCATACGCGCTGTTTTGCCGAATGAATTCATCTGATTCGTGTCGTCCCACGGCCAGCAATGCATTTGCTGGGGCGGATGCATGGGGCAACAGTATTGGGCTGAGAGTGGTTGCGCGGGCTTCGTCAAGATTGAGTGGTCCATTGATGGGGGTAACAACAAGTGGACGTATGTCATAGATGCCACTCAGCAAGACAACGCCCGAAAGCTTCGATGCAATGTGCGGATCACGAGCACAGATCGCTGATAGGTGCGCACCTGCACTACATCCCGATAAGACAACTTGCGACGGTTGTAGATCGTCGATTACTTGTAATACGTTGGTGATGCATTCATCGATCATTTGCTCGATTGTTCCTTCAGGTGCGATGGTGTATTCCACCGCGTGAAGAGAAACTTGTTCAGCAATTGCGTCTGCTGCGTTAAACAATGAATCGGCAGCAGACAGTCGTTGCCAGTATCCACCATGAATGTAGATAAGCAGAGGAGCTTTGGGTGTTACCAAAGAAGCAGGATCATGCTGTGCGCTGATCTCGTGATACTCCACTAGGTACTCAGGCAATGGACGTTTGGAGTGTTGGGCAGGTGTGTACTGATGAGCAACTTCTTCGGAAGTTGCTGATCGCCAATCGAATTGGTTTTCACTCATAGTGCAGTATCACTTCAGATAGTCGCGCAATAGCGCGGGTTTGAGTCCTTGGGCTTTCATCTGTTGCAGCAGCAACTCCAAGGTAGGGGCAGCAGACGGGATGTAGTGCATCAAGATGATGTCGCCACGCTGAAGTTTCCCATCAGGGATTCGAAGGCGGCCCTTCTCGGCAATACCACTCCACATCACGAGGTATTTCACATCGCATTTAGCAAGCGCTTTTAGCGTTCGTGGTGTCCAGTTGCCCCCGGGTGGTCGAAACAATTGAGGACGATCTCCCATCATTTTTTTGATTTGATTATTTGCGCCGCAAATCTCATATCTCTGCCGTTTGATTCCAAAGAAAGTGAAGCTGCTGTGGTTGATCGTGTGATTCTCGAAAGTCATACGAGTCTGTTTCTTGAACCACGAGAGATTTCGTTTGATTAAACGAGGCATTGCAAAAGTGGTAATCGGCACTTTATGAGTACGAATGACTCTTGCCAGCTCTGGCGTCGGGGTAAAGCCGTCATCGATAGTGATAAAAACCACTTTGTCCCTTGTCTTTACTCGTGTGATTACTTGAACATCTTCGGGTTGTAAGGGCTGTGTTGTGGTAGGCGTGATGTCGGGTGCTGCCTCTTCTGCGTGAACGGATGGAATACCACTATTTGTCGTAGTCACGATGCATAACACAGCGATCATTGCGGTCAATAGGCGATATGGCTTCTGTCGAATCATGACGACTCAGCCCGCGGCACGTTTGCGTGGGTCAGAAGGGAAGCTTGGATAGTTGATAATGCGAAAAGAGATCTCATTCGCTGCAGTAATGATGTCTTCAAGCAGTGTTCCAAGACTGGTCATGATTTCATCTTGTGTTCTGTCTGTGGCGTCTTCAATCTGGGAACGCAATGAGTGTCCAAACGATGTCAAGTGGGATCCATCCACAACGCCGCGTTCTTGTAGAGATGTCATCGCGTCCGTCAGGGCGTCTTTTGAAAATCCCCGAGTAGCGCTGTATTCGCCAAGTTCATAACCCAACCACAACTCCGTCACGATGTTCATTTCGATAGCCGACAAACCGTGTGCAATACATGCAGCAAGATGGCCGTCCCCTCTGTGTTCACGGAACATCTCAGCAAGTCGCCACAGTTGACCTTGTGGGGTTGTCGGCATCTCGAGCTCTCGTAGACCGCTAAACAATGGTCGCGCACATCCATCTACGGATTCCATTGCCCGGCGCAGCGCTGTGGTGATTGCTGTCGCCTCGTCGACCGAGCAAACAAGGGTCATTGCATGTGATGCGCCGTCGGCACGTGCAGTCAAAATGTCGTCTCGTGAAACCTGGTCGCGTGTCGCCATATAAATGTTGCTGATAAACGTCGGCTCAAAGACGCCAAAGGCGGACACCACGCAAGAGGCAGATGGCATACCAAGAGACGCTGCTCGACCCCATACGTACGCGCCGAAAAAGTCGAGATGAAGAGCGCCCATGTTGTCGGCCACAGGCCGCGACCACCAGCCTTGGGTCGCGATTGGCTCCAACGCATCGCGTAATCGTCGTGAGGGGGAGTCGGGTAGCGCCGGAGCCGGCATCAAGGCCCCAGCGTCAGAGAAATAATGCGCGGCGATGTCGTCGTAGGTCACGATGACAAGTATTGCCCAGCACGTCACTTACCACGAGATGGGGACCATTAGGGCTACAAGTGTGCCCCGTGACACAATATGGCAATGGAGAACAACATCGGGGGCTTGTTGTCCCGTCGCGCCTACATGAACCCAGACGTCGAGGCTTTGGTCGATGTCCACGCAAAGAAGCGATTCACCTACAAGCAATTAAACGACTACGGCAACCAAGTCGCACACGGACTCGCCGCTCTCGGGGTGAAAAAAGGTGACCGTGTTGGCATCTTGCTAATGAACAGTCATGAGTTCGTGTCCACGTTTTTTGGAATCGCAAAACTCGGCGCTGTTGTAGTGCCGCTCAACTGGCGACTTGTGCCCGATGAACTTGAGTTCATCTTGAAAGATTCGGGTTGTTCACTCGTTGTCGCGGGCGAAGAGTTTTTGTCGACCGTCACTGAGCTGCAATCACGTGGAGATAAGACTGACGTGAAGCAATGGGTGTTTGTAGGCGATGATGCGCAGCGCCCGGCGTTTGCTGAGGCGTTTCACTCCATACATGATGGAAAAAGTACAGATGATCCAGTCCTTGGCGGCAGTAACGATGATCTCTTGTACATCATGTACACCTCGGGAACGACGGGATTACCAAAAGGTGTGATGCACACACATAACACGCAAATGTGGGCGCTTATCACTATTAACTCCACCGCGGATTTCCGTGATGGTGATCGCTATCTCAACCCACTACCGATGTTTCACGTTGGAGCGCTCACTCCGGCATTGTGTGCAATGCATCGTGGATTGACGCATGTGATGTTGCGCGCCTTCGACCCCAATCAGATATGGGACGTTGTCAAGACTGAAAAGATCAATAATGCATTGTTGGTCCCAGCAATGTTGAACGCGTGTCGTCTTGTCTTTGACAAAAAAACCCACGACCACTCGTCGTTGCGCTGGTTCTTAAGCGGTGCTGCGCCAGTTCCTAAAGCGTTGATTGAAGAGTACGCGGACATGGGAGTGGAGATTCATCAGATTTATGGAATGACTGAAACATGTGGACCAGCATGTGTGACACTGCCAATCGACGCCATTCGAAAAGCTGGTTCAACCGGGAAAGGTTTCATGCATACGGAAGTGAAATTACTGCGTCCCGACGGCAGTGAATGTGGTGTAGGTGAAGCGGGGGAAGTAGTGGTACGCGGAGACCACAACATGACCGGGTATTGGAATCGTCCTGATGCAACAGCAGAGACCATTAAAAACGGATGGTTGCACACTGGTGATGTTGCTATCTATGACGAGGACAAGTTCATCTGGATTCAGGATCGCTTGAAAGACATGATTATCTCCGGTGGTGAAAATGTGTATCCGGCCGAAGTGGAAAATGTCATTCTCGGTCATGTTGGAGTCGCCGATGTTGCTGTTATCGGTATTCCGTCAGAGAAGTGGGGCGAGTCTCCTTTGGCAGTGGTAGTGAAGAAAGATCCAGCTCTCACAGAAGCTGATGTCATTGCGCAGTGCGAGGGCAAGTTGGCTCGCTACAAGATGCCCGTTGGTGTGCGCTTTATCGACGCGATTCCACGTAATCCTTCTGGTAAAGCGTTGAAGCGTGAACTACGCTTACAGTTTCCGTCGGCGTAATTACATACGAAATAGAGGTTCATGATGCGATGTCGAATGACTCTTGTCGCTGCAGTCGCATTGCTTCTGACTTCCTGCGGTAATTCATCCACCGAATCAGCACAATCGACAGACTCCGTTGTCGCTCCAAGTGGAAACGGCAATGAAGCGTCTGGGGGACTAACCGGCATCCAATCAGTGACTCTTGAGGGCGCAACGTTCTCTCTTGATGAAGCATTGGAGGAAAAACCGGTTGTGCTGTGGTTTTGGGCCCCCGGTTGAAGCAGTTGTAATCGAGAAGCCCCTTCGGTCGAAGAGGCAAGTGTGACCTACGCAGATGCCGTAACAATTGTTGGTGTGGCGTGGGCGGGCAGTTCTGCAGATTACAACGCATTTACCGAGCGACATGGACTGACATTTGACAATCTCGATGATTCAGGTGGCGATGTTTTCTCGTACTTCGGGGTGCCGAGTCAGCCGGCGTTTGCTTTCATATCGAAAGATGGCACAGTCGATGTGCAGATTGGCACATTGACAGAAGAGGATTTCGAAGCGCGCATCCGTGGACTCACTACCGGATAAGCAACAACACCGTTCGTAGATGTGTGCGGGATTAGCTTGTCGGTGTGATGCGTAGGGGTTCAAAGATCATCTGTCTGATTCTGATGGCAGCCGTCACGAGCACAAGCACTGTCGGTATCGACAGCGCTCGCGCGGAATTACCTCGTCAAGGTGTGCCTCCTAAAGCGGCGCGACTGAAATTGGTGCAATCACTTGGTTCTTCGCAGTTGTCGCCCAAATCAATTGTTGCGTCGTCAACGGGCAGGGTCATCGCACAAAACATGATTTACACCCATGGTGTGAGCGTTTTTAATGCTGATGGCAACGAAGTGACTCGCGTTAGTGACACCGTTGCACGCAAGCTGCTGGGGCTAAAAGGTCGAGGAACAGTTGAAGGTGCACCCGTTGAGGCCGCATTTAGTCCCGACGGACGTTACGCGTATGTGTCGAATTACTACATGACTGGTGCAGGATTTAATAAAAAGGGTTTTGACAAGTGCTCGGGATCGGTGGAGTACGACAAGAGTTATCTCTACAAGATCGACATGACAACGAACGCGGTTGTGGCCGCCGTACAAGTGGGGTCGGTTCCCAAGTACGTTGCGGTCACCGCGAATAACAAATACGCACTTGTGTCTAACTGGTGCTCGTATTCCATCAGCGTGATCGACCTGCAAACTTTCACACCAGTAAAGGAAATTGAAGTAGGTCGTTATCCTCGCGGGCTGGTGTCGACCAAAGATTCCTCACGTGTGTATTTCACCGTGATGGGGGCGGGCAAAATTGGCTACATCGACATGGCTACGTTTGCGGTCACTACATGGAAGTCGGCAGCAAGTACACCTCGTCACGTGGTGTTAAGCCCCGACGACAAGATCTTGTATGTCTCACACAATTTGTCTTCAATTGTTACTTCTCATAATGCGACCAATGGGAAGGTTCTACGACGAGTAGCAACCGGGACAGAGCCTCGCACCATGGAGATTGCTCCTGATGGCAGTGCGTTGTGGGTGGTGAACTATGCATCCAACACTCTCACTGTGGTAAATACAACCACAATGTTGGTGCAACAAAGCATTGCAACGCCACCTAAACCCATTGGGGTGACATACGAGCCAACTCTCAGGCGTGTGTGGGTTGCCTGTTATGGAGGGCAGATACGCGTGTATCAAGTACGCACGCCAAAGCCAGCGTGATTGCTCTTTAGTTACGAGGACTAATTACGAGGCACGTCGCTCCATGGCAGGTCTTTGTCTACGCGTGGTTCACCTGGTAATCCGAGTACTTGTTCACCCAAGATATTGCGCATCACTTCGCTGGTGCCGCCTTCAATGGAGTTGGCACGTGAACGTAAGAAACTATGGCGAATACCGCCCTCTGACCCATCAACTGAGAGAGAGTCGGGTCGACGGAATGTGAAGTCATATCCGACAAGTCCGTGAGCACCCAACAGATCAACCGCGAACTCACTGACTTTTTTGTTGAACTCTGCCATCATCAATTTGCCGATGGACCCCTCTGGTCCTGGATTGCCAGTACGTGCGGCTTGCGCAGCGCGATTATTAGTGAGACGCAGCACCTCTGATTTGCACCACAACTGCATAAGGCGATCACGATGAGCAGGATCACGATCCTCGGGACGCTTTTCGTTCCAAATATCGATCACCGAATCAATGGGACCTTTGCGACGTCCACTGCCGCCCGTACTTGACGCAATAGAGACGCGTTCGTTCATCAACGTGGTGAGAGCGGCGCGCCATCCTTCGCCCACCTCGCCGATCCGCCATGCGTCGGGCACACGCGCATCAGTCATGTACACCTCGTTGAACTCGGCTTCACCTGTGATCTGACGGAGAGGACGCACTTCAACTCCTGGTGCGTGCATGTCGATCGCAAAATAGGTCATGCCTTTGTGTTTGGGTTGATGCGGATCGGTGCGAGCGACCAACATGCCAAAGTCGGCTAAGTGTGCAAGTGTGTTCCACACTTTTTGACCATTGATGATCCACTCGTCACCATCTCGTATGGCACGCGTGCCAAGGCCTGCAAAGTCACTTCCTGCACCAGGCTCACTAAATAACTGACACCAGCGTTCTTCACCAGTAAACATTGGTCGTAAAAATCGTTTCTTCACTTCATCGCTGCCGTGGGTGACAATTGTGGGACCCGCAAGCGCAATAAAAAATGTGGAGGGATCCTGCGGCTGTGCACCTGCTCCTCGCACACGCTCTTCCACTAGTCGGTTGAGATCGGGTCGCACACCCAACCCTCCGAAACCTTCGGGGAAGTGCACCCACGCAAGACCCATGTCATATCGCGCACCGCGGAAGGTGCGGTCGTCAACTGTTTTTGGGTCATATTGAGACAGGAGGGCCTCAATGGCAGATTCGACGCGTTCACGCTGAGAATCAGAGGTTTTCGGTGCAAGGGTGGTGCTCGACATGGCTCTATTGTTGCACCATGAGCGACATGGAATTCCCTCGAGCGCAGTTCGTAGACGTGCTGTCAGCGAACGAGAAATACGCCGAAAAGTTTGAATTCCCCACGCTCACGGGCACCGCACGCCAGGGTTTGGCAATTGTCACATGTATGGATTCACGAATTAGTCCGTTGGCTGCCCTCGGGATGCGGCCAGGCGACGCCAAGATTTTACGTAATGCTGGAGCTCGTGTCACAGATGACGTACTTCGTACGTTGATGCTTGCTACCTATCTACTCGGCGTCGAGCGTATTTTGGTGATGCCACACACTGATTGTCGGATGGCATCCAGCGATGAAGCAGGGATTCACCAGAAGATCATGGATGATTTTGGTGTGGACACTCGCAGTGTTGAATTTCGCACCGTCTCAAACCAAGAAGAAGCTCTTGCGCTTGACGTCACTCGTATACGTTCATACCCCTTGCTACGAGAGGGAGTGGTGGTTGGTGGTGCGATCTATGACGTGCGTTCAGGTGCTTTGCGACCTGTCGACTGCTGATAACGATTGCTGTTACTGAACGCGACGACGACGAGTTGTGGCCACGAGGAAGGCTCCAGCGAGCAGCAGTGTCATAGCCCAGTAGATGTTGCGACCAGACTCTGTTCCAGCAGCGGGAATCTGTGCATAACGCGCATCGACTGGAACATTTGTGCGCACCGTTTTCGTAATGGAGAAGTCATTGAGTTGTGCTTGCGACAGAGTGCAGTTGATCGTTCGGTCTACACCGAGTACTTGATACGTGCCGGTTGGTAAGTTCTCGACTGAGTAGTTGCCGTTTTTGTCTGTACGGGTCACGATGGTGACATCGTCATCAGTTCTCATTTTTTGGTCGACGCCGTACCAATAGATTTCGAGGTCTTGTCGGCGCAGAACGAGATCTTTGCCTTCGTTGAATTCACCATTTTTGCGTACATCGATGAATGCAAAACCTTTGAGAGTGCATCGCCCTGTTACACCAAACGCCACTTTGGTCATGGTGTCGCCTTGTGGGGTAGAAGTGCCCACTAATGCCGTCGTATCTTCTGATTCAGTTGTACGACGCATGCCATGTTTGATTGGTTCGAAGTTGGCTTCGATCCTGTAGTTGCCAGCAGGCACTTTGCCGAATGTGCATGATCCTGTGTTTGCAGTGGCACATGAATACTCTGCAAGGGCCTGAGTTGATTTCATTGTCTCTGACAACGCAAGTGTGCGCACGAGACCAGTGGCACCGTCGTAGATGCCACGGATAGATGAGGCCGACACTTTGGCTGGGGTTCCTGGTCGTACACGTGCTTTGGCACGTGCATACAACTTGGTGGACATCGTGATGCCGGTGATGCCGGGTTCACCTTCATCGCGCGCACTGTTGGAGTTGATGTCGAGGAAGATTTCTGGAAGCGGTCGTAGCAAGTTGTCGACAATCGTGACGGTTACTTTGCCATTCTGAGTATTGCTGCCATCGGTCATCGTGTAGTTGAACTCCACGGTGCCGGTAAATGTCAACTCGGGGGTGAACTCCACCATGTTGTCCACCACGCGATTGCTACCAGCGGAGGGATCCTCGACAGAGACGAGTGACAGGTTGTCTCCAATGTCGTTCGCAAGAACTTCTATCTCTACGACTGAACCCATGGGTGCTTCAACGTCGTCGTTTGCAGCCTCTAATGGGTTTGTATTGTTTGTGAGATTTGGGTTGATCGCGACAGTGGCAGTTGCGGTGGTGATCGGGTTCGTCACTGAAGCCGGTGCGGTGCCAGTAACTGTTGCAACGTTGGTGACTGTTTGTCCGAGAACGTCGATAGTGGTGATGGAGTAGACAACTTCACATTCGACAGCATTGTTCGAGCCAGGGAGCAGTTGAGCGATGACATTGTCGGTACCTGTCCCTGTTGGGCACTCAATGTCTGCATCGTTGCTGATCTTGTCGTCCACCACGGTGACGTTTGTGAGTGTCACGTTTCCAGTGTTGGTCACCGTGTAGGTGTATGTGATGGTGTCACCCACTTCGGTGGTTCCACTTGGTGCGATCACGGTGTTATCAAGAACACCTGATTTGGTGAGCGCAAGACCAGCGACACGTGTGAAGGTGACAACTTCGGTGTCAGACCCTGTGACAGCGCCCGATGATGCGGTGGCGGTGTTTGAAACGGTTCCTGCGTCAACGTCGTCTTGAGTGACGGAGTATGTACCGACACAGTTTGCTGTAGCACCAATTGCTATCGAAGAAATTGTGTCTTGGTTGCCCGCGACACCAGAGTTACAGTCCAAGTCTCCTGTAAGGAGTGGGTCACTCACTTCGATGTCGGACAAGGCAACTTGTCCTGTGTTTTCGACTGCGATGGTATAGGTGATGGTGTCGCCTGCGTCCATGCGGTTACTTGGTGAAACCACCGTCATGTCCATTTGCGAAGTTTTGGTGACCTCGAAGGATGCGGCCACAAGGTAGGTGACCGCATCATCGGTCTTGAGTGACTCACATTGAGTGTTTACTTTCCTCGTAATGCAGCAACGACTGGTGAAAACGACTCGATGTCTTGTGCTCCCACGATCACATAACTAAAACCCCAACGCTCCCGTCGCGCGAGTAAATCTTCGATAATTCTCTGTGGTGAACCGATTAATGCAAACGGTGTGTTCTCAATCATCTCTTCGGGAACGCGAATAAGTGACGCCATGCCCGATACCGCCTGTGCACGATCGTCTGTGACATTGACAAAAAACGCACGCACGTTCATCTCGATGTCATTCAATCGATGGGCGCCCGCTTCAGCAACAATTACTACTTTTTCATCGACGGCTTCCGCTGTCATCGATGCAATAGCTTCAGGGCCGACAACACCTGCGGTCAATGTGCCGTTAATGCCAACAATGTCCACTTCGCGTGCTGCGTATGTCAACACGCGTTTGCCGCCACCACCCACCAAAATGGGCGGACATGGTTGTTGCACTGGCTTTGGAAGCCCATTCAGATTGGCGATGGTGTAGTGCTTGCCGCTGTATGAAAAAACATCAGCACCCATGTGCCCGCGGATGACGTCGACGCCTTCGATGAACCGATCGATGCGCACGCCGGGAGAGTCGTATTGCATACCCGCGGTGTCGTAATCGCTTCGCATCCAGCCTGCGCCAATACCTATTTCCAAACGACCGTCAGATAACACGTCCATGGTGGCGAGTTCTTTTGCCAGTACTAATGGGTGCTTGTAGTCGTTGTCCCACACGAGAGCACCAATTCGAAGCGATGTGGTCGCATCGGCCGCCGTCATCAACGCCGGCACTGGAGCGAGTTGATCATCGAAATGGTCGGGCATGGTGAGTACGTCATACCCATGTGTTTCTGCTTTTTTGGCCATTTCGACCCACTCATGACGACTCGCAGCTTTGGACGCTTGAACGCCAAATCGAAACGGTTTTTGCGGAAATGGTGAAGCCATGTAGCAACGGTAGCAATGGTGACAACAAAGGGTGACTGTCAAGCCAGAGACGAGAGAACTACCGTGGAAGCGCTGTGAATAAGTACGCCAAATGGCTCTTTCGATGTGCGGTGGTGGTCACTGCGGGGGCAATGTTGATCACAGGCGTGGTCGTTGGTGCGGCACCTCACCTGTGGCGAGCAGTGAACGCGCACGAACAAACACCGATAGAACTGCCGTTATTTTCAGGACTTGCTCAACGGTCGCAGATTTATGATGTAGCAAACCGTCAACTTGGTGTTTTTGAGCTTGAAAACAGCCAACCCGTTCTGTATGAAAACGTGCCACGGCCAGTCATCGATGCGTTTCTTGCCGTGGAAGACGCCGGCTTTTTTCAACACAAAGGCGTGAACCTGCGAGCACTTGGGCGCGCATCTCTTGCCAACTTCTCTGCAGATTCTGGTCGTCAAGGTGCATCCACGATCACCCAACAGGTTGTGAAAAACGAGTATCTCTCTGGTTTGCCGCGCGATGGTCGCTACAAGATTTTGCAAACGCGTTATGCAACCATGCTGGAAAAGCAGGCACCGAAGGAAAAGATTCTCGAGCGCTATCTCAACACTGTGTACTTCGGCAACAACGCATACGGATTACAAGCAGCAGCAGAGGTGTATTTCGGCACTCCAGTCGCAGAATTGTCGATGGTCCAAGGCGCATTTTTGGCGGGACTTGTGCGCGCACCGTCAACGTATGACCCCATTCGGCGTCCCGAACAATCGCGACGTCGTTTCAAACAAGCGCTCGACCGTTTAGTTGACACGCAATTGATGACAACCGACGAAGCCGTGGCTACCTATGACACATGGCAGTTGCCAGAGCGTCTCACAAGTGTTCCGCAACAATCCACCACACGTACGTACTTCACCGAGATGGTGCGTGATTACTTGTTGAATCGAAGCGCGATTCTTGGTGCGACGTATCAGGAGCGATATAACGCTCTGTTCCGTGGGGGATTGAAGGTATACACAACACTTGATTCACGCGCGCAACAGTTGGCTGAACAAGCCGTGAAAGAACAGCTTCCCGCAAACCGCACGGGCATTGCTGCTTCGCTGGCCGCTCTTGATACAGGAACTGGGGCTGTCCGCGCTGTGGTGGGTGGTCCCGGATTCGTGCCAGGTCGTGACGAAGTGAACTTGGCATTACGTCGTCGTCAAACGGGGTCTGCGGGCAAAATCTTCATTCTCACCGCTGCGCTTGAAGCCGGTGTTGAAGCAAAGGACCTTATTGATGGAACGTTGCCGTGTACGTTGCCCAATCCTGGTCAACCTGAAGAGCCATTTGAAATTAAACAAGGCGTGAGCAAGCCATTAACAACTATTGAAGAACACACATGGTTATCAATCAACTGTGCGTATGCGCGTCTGTCACAAATTGTGGGTCTGCAACGTGTGGTGAACACCGTGTATCGCCTTGGTTCATCGCCATATCTCACGCGTGATTATCCGGTGTATCCATACCCAAGCTTTGCAACAGGGGCAAACGAACTCAGCGCATTCGACATGGCATCTGCCGCGCAGACAATTGCAAATGGCGGTGTGCACCACGAGCCGTATTTCATCGAACGCATCGAAGGGCCAAACGGCACCATTTATACCCACGTTCAACAAGACGGCGAGCAAGTGATTTCAGCTGATGTTGCCAATAAACAAGTCGACATTTTGAAAGGCGTTCTCACTCGTGGCACGGCACGTCGAAGTGCATTGAATGACGAACGTCCTGCAGCAGGCAAGACGGGTACACAGGACGAGAACACCAATGCGTGGTTTGTGGGCTTCACAAAACAGTTATCGGCCGCAGTGTGGGTGGGTGACCCGAAGGGATACACCCCAATGAACGGCATCCCCGAGTTTGTTGATGCTGGGGTACCGCGTGTGCAAGGTTCTACGTTCCCTGCGCGTATTTGGAAAGCGTTTATGGATCCTGCTCACAATCGTTTGCCGGTTCTCGATTGGGAACCACCGTTGCCGTCTGGTCGTAATCCAGTGCGTTTGTATCTCGCTGGTGTTGAATGCATCGCTGAATTGGTGTCAGGACGATTGCCCAAAAACCAAACTGGCACGGTGTCGACGGTGATTCCCACTATCCCCACTATTCCCACAACAACTGTCGCGCCGCTTGTAACCATAGATCCAAACGTCACGACGCCAGCACAGCCACCTGGGAATAGCCCTGTCGTTTCTGTTGTAGATCCGGGCACCACAATTCCTGCTGATGTCACGGACCCCACGGTGTTGGTGCAGGGAGTCGATCCTCAGCGTTATCTGGTCTATGACTGCGCAAAAGGTGTACCGCGCACCATCACAACGGTGACAGCACCTGCGCAGCCCTAGGCTGACGATGTTCTTGCGCAGCCCTAGGCTGACGATGTTCTTGCGCAGCCCTAGGCTGACGATGTGTTTTTCTGGTTCATCGCCACTGCATGTTTGTCTGTGTGGTTTGTGTTTCGCGATGATCGGTTTGATTATCGCTTCTTGATACTTGGCGTGTTCCTGCCCGACATTGTCGATGTCTTCACTGGTGGTTCATGGATCATGCACACGCTGATTGCAAGTGTCACGGCAATGCTCATCATTATGTTGGCCACAAAAAACAAACGACCATTACGTCGGCGATTGCTTGCTATCCCTATTGGTATGTTCTTGCATTTGGTATTTGACGGAGCCTTTGCATCAACAGAAGTATTTTGGTGGCCATTCACGGGCGGATCTCTTAACGAAGAACTACCGGTGACGCAGCGGTGGGGGTTGAACGCATTGCTTGAAATTGTTGGCCTGGTTGGAATCGTGTGGATGTGGCGGCGTTTCAACTTGTCTGATACACGTGTTCGTCGGGAATTTCTGCGTACCGGACAATTGCGAGAGGGAACAATCATGGGAGCGGGCGAGTGTTAATCCTCGTGCGCCATGGCCGCACGCACGCAAATGCTCAATCGCTATTGCAAGGGCACATGGATCCACCTCTTGATGAAGTGGGCGTCGAACAGGCGCATCGCACTGCACGGGTGTTGCGTGATTTATATCCAGAAGCGAAAGTAATTTCCAGTCCTCTGCAGCGCGCACGAGCAACGGCTTCAGCTGTCACTGATGATGTTGTGATCGATGAGCGATTCATCGAATTGAACTACGGCGACTATGACGGTGTGCCGATGACCGACATACCTGCAGATGTGTGGGGGAAGTGGCGTACTGATCATTATTTCCGACCGCCTAATGGCGAGACATTGGCAGAGTTAGATCTTCGTGTCCACGATGCACTTGCCGAGTGGTCAGAGCGTGCACACGACGAACACATCATCATTGTGAGCCATGTTTCACCCATCAAAAGCGCGGTCGTGTGGGCTCTAGATGGCGACATATCAATGACTTGGCGTTGCATGCTTGACCGCGCGTCAATCACTCGCATCGCGGTGAGTAATCGTGGTCCATCGTTGATTGGTTTTAACGACACTGCGCATCTTGACGTGAAATAACTATCGCTAGTACGAGACGGTGAGTGTTTCTGTAAGCGGGATTCTGTGTGAACTTGCGTCCACGGTGACCATCCATCTATGCGGCCTACCCGAGGGCTGCCAGAAACTGGCGAGCGGACCACTCAATCCCTCTGCATGGCCTTGCTTCAAGTGGGGTTTACCCAGCCATACGAGTTGCCTCGCATGCTGGTGCGCTCTTACCGCACCGTTTCACCCTTACCTGTGATCGTTTCCGATCCATCGGCGGTTTGCTTTCTGTTGCACTCTTCCGTCAGGTCGCCCCGACCTGGCTCGCGCCAGCACTTTGTCCTGTGAAGTCCCGACTTTCCTCATCGTGGACAGTCGAAACCATCCACGATGCGATCACCCGAAACACTCACCGTCTAGAACCGAAGTGTATGGGGTTTTATTCGCAAGCCGATTTATTCGTAGGCAAGGCTGTTCAGGCTGGGCGTGTCCATGATGATGGTGGTCTTTTGACCAGCTTCATTGGCTGGACCAACTGCCACGGTGACGCTCGCGAGTGAGCTGAATGCTCCTGGAACTGACGCAGGCTGTGCGTTACCGTTTTCGTCGAGACTTGGTGCCACGTTGGTGAGGCCCGGCTTCAGTAAGTGCACGATCGCCGCGGCGTGTTGTGCCTCGTCTGCACCAATGCGAATTGCTTCTGCGCGTAACGGCGCACTATTGAGAAGCGATACGTAGTGGTGATATGTCGACGTTGCCAAGTTTTCTAATGCGTGTGCAAACAACAACGTGTCAGTTTGTGGGTCTTCGCTTTCAGCAATAAGCGCAAGTGCCGGATTGACGTACACCGAATCAATGCGCTCATTCGACTGGTTGTACGGGGTGCCACCGGCAGCTGAGATGAGGCCGGCGAGAGCCTGCGCGTGTGCTTGGTGTTCGGCGACGAACAACCCAACCGCTTCAATTGCTGAGTTGTTGCCTGACAAGTAGCCAGCATCGCCAGCTGCTTTGTATGTATTGATCGCGCTGTATTCAAGTGACATTGCGGTGCGAAGAAGCACAGTGTCGGTGACAGCTTTGTCTTCAAGAGTGGCGCGTTCTGGCACGGTTCCTACTCGCGCAAGTCCGGTGCCGTCAGATTCGCTACACGCTGCAAGAAGCGCACCCGCACCGACTGCAAGACCAGTGGTGCGAAGAAGCGTGCGACGATCGACGCGTGACAATGATGAGCGTTGTGATTCAGTCATGGCGTTCCTCGTGCTTAGTTGGTGAGCGCAGCGTTAAGCGGCTGGCCGGATGCGATGGACAAAACGGTGATGTGACGCGCCTCGACCGGCACGATGGATGCGACAAGTGATGCTGCGCTAATTCCCACAATCTGAGCAAGTGCCGCCGTGTGCGCGTTTGCAGTTTCACGTTCTGCGGCAATCAACTGACTTGCGATGTCGTTGAAAGAGCCGGTGGGCGTGACCGCAGCAGATGAATTGTCGGGGCCAGCTGCTGGACCGAGGAATCCCTTCAATGCGTCGACGTATGCGATGTGGTTGCCGTGGAAGTACAGCAACACGTTCTTTTCTTCTTCTGACATCGTGTTTGATACAGCGACTTTGTATGCGCGAACCATCGCACGCTCACGAGCAAGGAGTGTGTTCAAGACTGGATTGTCTGCGTCATCGCGGTTAGGCGGAGCAGTGGTTGTTGGGCTTGAATCGGTTGCGGCAGATGCTTTCCCTGCAAGGAAAGGAACTGCTGCGACCGAGGCTCCAGCAATCAGGCTTGCAAGCAACGCACGACGAGACGACGTGGCGTTCGTGGCGAGTTCTTCGGGCTGGTTGTCCACGCGAGGTCATCCTTTGCGATCGTTCGTATGTTTGGCACAGCGTGCATCTCGCCACTTCGTCGCAAGCGCTTCACTGTGTTTGGCTATAACAGCCTCCATAACACTAGAAGTCCAGCGGTGAAGCCGACGGTATCCACGAGCGAATTCGCACGCACCAGCGAACATTTTTGTCGCCAAGATGGCGTCTTTGCCAACTTTCTGTGCTTTTGTGGCCGTAGTCACCACGAGTAGCGGGTATTTTCAGCGCAATGATCGCTCCCTATGACTCGTCTGATCCGATGTATCTCGATGAGGCTGATGTGCGATTGGAACTTGCACGGTCTCTGAATGTGTGTCGGGACTGTCGGATGTGTGTGGATCTGTGTGAGGTTTTTCCCTCTGCGTTTTCGCTCATTGATCAATTACCATCACGAGATTCGGCGATGATGACGCCGTTTCAACAGGATCAATTGATCGATGCCTGTCACGAGTGCACGCTGTGTACGGCCCGGTGTCCGTATGTGGCGGGGCAAAGTGAGGAAGCCCTCGATGTCTGGGCATTGATGGTGCGCGCCACACTCATGCGCCGCCGTCACGGCCTCATCCCCTGGACTCAGAGATTTGTCGACCTGATACGGGGTCTCGGTATAGGCCGCAATAGAGGCAGAAAAAGATAAATCTTTTTTCGATTAGCGCAATTGTGCACATTGGACCTACTATTGGGTAAGTGACTGAGGTCACAACATCGATGGGGGATCCGATGTTTACACAACAGCAGACATGGCGCATACGGGGGGCATGTCAGGGACTTGACCCTGCCATTTTCTTTCCCGATTCAGAAGAAGACGCTGATGAGGCAAAGTCCATCTGCACCGACTGCAGTGTGCGTATTTCTTGCTTGGAACACGCATTAGCGAGTCGTGAAAAAGATGGGGTGTGGGGTGGAGCGACTGAAAAAGAGCGACGCCGCCTGATTCGTCAACGCAGGCGTACCGCCTAGCGCAGATACACAGCAGGCGTACCGCCTAGCGCATATCTATTCGTGTGTGTGAGTGCGCACAGTAGATACTTGTTGTATGAATTCTGACCCGGCATTTGCGGGATGGCCAG
>JBIITN010000013.1:0-52128 GCA_044340485.1 Ilumatobacteraceae bacterium
CAAAATGGTGCCACACATGCGTTCCAAAAAACAGCGTTTCGCGTTCCAAACGTTTACTGAAACCCCGCCCGCTACCCCATCAATACTGAGGTTTGGAATTTCGCACCAGCCTCTACGGGAGGGGGGATGGTGCGAAATGTGGTGCGTAATTACCCACCGCAGTTTGCGTCGTCTGAGTAAAGGTTACTAATTGTTTGGCAACTCAGCGGCGTCTGCAAGATCACGTGGACGTCCAGTGGCCAACTTGTTGGTTCGAAGATCGTCAACCGAAATAAATGGCACCTCAACATCTCCAATCGGAACGTAAACACGATTTTTATAAGCTTCTGAAAATTCAAGTCCAGATGCATACGTCAAAATGTCGATGCGTTGTGGTTCCTGACCAAGTTGCACCATCACATCGGGTTCCTGAAAATCAGAAGCCATTAAACCTAGGCCTCCAAAACCAAACTCTTCGATCGCTGCGAGTATTCGCTCTGCATTTTCCGGCCCCAACCACACCCAGACATCGAGATCCTTCGTATAACGAGGATGACCATGTGCGGCTAGTGCGTAGCCACCAACAATGAGGAATTGAACCTCATGGGCGATGAATAATTCGACAAACTCTTGAAAGTCTTGGTTTAGATTCATCTGTCCATCCGTGGTGCTCGGCCCGTAGTTCTTCCACCATCGCAAGGCGTTCTGAAACGGGTCGTGTCACCCAATACGTCCAAGGAGAATCAGCGTCACCCTTTCGACGACGAGTCACGGTTTTCTCGATGGAACTCACGATCCTCATTCTAACTGACAATCAAACTTCGAATCAGAAGGTGGTCGGAATTGGGCCGCACTTGTCATATTGACGCGTTTCAAAAATCAGCATTTTGCGTTCCAAATATTTACTGAAACCCCAACCACTACCCCATCAATACTGGAGCCTAGAAATACGCACCAGCCTCTCCACCTGCATGCTGACATCATTTCGATCGTCAGACAAAGATTCATGGCTCAGTTGCCGAAATGATTAAAAAGCTCGAACTGGGCGCACAAATAACCCATTTGATTTGTTGGTATCTAAGCCAAAGCCAATGTCGAAATACTGTCCCCATGGCATGGCGGGAGTGTGCTCAGATGAACTCCAATAGATATCGTAAACAAAATTTCCTAATCCTGCTTCGTTCAAATTTTGTCGCATTAACTCGAGTTCGCGATGCGATGGCAAGTACCAATCACTTTTGGTGGCACCTCTAAAGAGTGGACTTACGTATTCATCTGCGACTCCAGCCGCATACTGATTCTTGGGAGTCTCCCCGTGTCGTTCAATAATGCGTGCGGTAGCAGTGATTCCACCAAAGACTCCACGATGACTGCCCTTCAAAGCAGCAAGTGCTGGTCCGGTCTCGGTATACACCGTTTCAGTGACACAACTCATACCTTGGTTCCAGCCACAATTTGCGACTGAGGTTGACCACGCACCTTTTACCGCGTCGTCAGCAAAACCAGCGTCTGTAGGTGCCGCTTCCAAATAGTCATAGTTTGGATATTGATCGTTGTAGTCAATAAAGAATATGCGTCCACCTCCGGGGCCTCTTGCACCTACTTCGCAGAGACTCGCTCCGTCGTCGCCGCATACTGACTGCTCAGAGATTTTAAGTGTTGCGTTCACACCATCTGAGCCAGCAGGACCAGCAAGACCTGTTGCCCCTGTTGCGCCGATTGCCCCAACAGCACCCGGAACTCCTTGAGTGTTAAATACCAGCTTGGTTTCCGATTTCTTGCAGGACTTTTTGGTGTAACGCATAACACCGGTTTTCTTGTCTGCACAGGCAGTGATTTCTTTATTGGAAGTCACGGCAGAGACAACTTGTATTCCTCCGAACACAATGGTGGCGGCAAGTGCACCCACAACAACAGATTTCAATGATCGCACGGCAACACTCCTGAGTGAATAAACTTTTAATCTACATCAACGCCATTGCGATGAATCAGTGGTGTTGCAATGTCAATGAACTACTGAGAGTCAATTTTTTAACGGTAAAAGTGAATTTTTGTCACATAGTATGCCTCGTTAGCGTCGCAAATAGGACGTTTATCTTTCTGAGGAGCCCTTGTGCGAACCACCCTTACCCGCCGTATGACTCAGATTGTCATCACATCTGTACTCGCGGCATTTACCTTTGCTGTACCGAACCCGGTATCCACAGTGACGACTGCATCTGCCGCAGCTCAACCTGCCTCTGCAATTACATGGGGAGCAAAGCAAATTCAATTACAAATGGGATACCAACTACTTTCATCATCGCCACCAGACCTAGACGCTTTTGATTTACGTGTTGATGGTGTTCGTATCACGATCACCTCGCTTGATTATTCCATCCCATCATTTCTCTATCTCAACTACGCAGAGTCGATAACAGGAGGCAAGACGGTCACTTTGACATATACGGCTCCCACTCCAGTAGACAACACCAAAAACAACATGGCGCTACAGGATAAAGATGGTGGGGACACCGTTACATTCACAATGACAGTGATCAACACACAGCCAGTAGTGTCTGAGAAACCGAGTAAGCCAGGCATTCCAACGGTGGTGGCTGGAGCAGGAAGTGCCACGATCACGGTTACTCCACCAAGTAGCGGGAAAACTCCCACCTCGTATGTTGTCACCGCTAAACCTGGTGGCAAAACGTGCACCGTCACCGGATCGTCGGGATCATGCACAATCACAGGCCTAACTCCAGGCACCGCCTACACCTTTACCACAGTTGCAATAAACGCAGCAGGGAGTTCGGTGTCCGGTACTGCCTCTTCCCCGGTCACGGTATTGGCATCCGGTGGCGCGAGCAGCGGCCAGTCATCTGGTCCACGTTGGGATATTGAACCTGCCGCCGATTCAGAAGTTGATGCGTATACCGAGGGTTTTATGCCAACAGTCATACCCGATGACATCATCATCACTGATGAATTCGGATTTGTAATCGACAAAAACAATGGGATCAAACCCAAACTGCGTTCTAAGAACTATGCAGGAAAAATCAAACTGACAATTTCTGCGAAGTATAAAGATGGCGCTACAACAAAGAATTACAAATGCAAATTTGCACCATTTGGTGCGACCAAAAAAAGTGCAAAACCCAAATGGCAATGGCACACCCCCAAGAAAGCGTGCATCTTGCCAGCGGCACTTGTGACTGCCCTGCAAAAAGGAACTACCACACTGAACGCTAAGGGTAAATGGGCGCGCCAATGGTCAGCAACGGGAAGCAAAGCACGCCCCGACAAATCAAAAATAAAGCCACGGAAACTGAAGTACACGGTACGTGCAAAACCAGCAACGTTGTAGCAAACAACACTCGGAATTCCTGTGGATCATCGCTAATGCTCTAACGGCGGTCAATGAAGTGTCTATCTCGTGACCGGAATTCCTGGAGTGGTGTTCTTGCCGACAAGACCAAAATCAAGAGAGTTATCACTTTGACCAAGGCGCAAGTACCACGAAGTCACTTCACGCGTTGACGAATTTCTCTCCCTATTAGGGTTTAAAAATGGTAGAGAAATTATCTTCAGTTGACCAAGTGAGATAAACATGCATGATCAAATCGTTGTGCAACATCTTCCCAATTGATGACGTTCCAAATTGCTTTCACATAATCCGGTCGACGATTTTCATACAGTAAGTAATAGGCATGTTCCCACGCATCAATAACTAAGAGTGGAGTTGCACCTTGTAATGAGTTTCCCTGATGATCGTAAATCTGTTCAACCATTAACGATTTACTAACCGGTTCCCACGACAACGCCGACCAGCCCGATCCCTGCACGGTAACCGTGGCGTGAGTCATCTGAGATTTCAGTGCCGCAAAGCTGCCGAAGTGCTTTTCGATTGCGTCTGATAATGCACCCGTTGGTTCGCCTCCACCATTAGGTGACAAGTTCTTCCAGAACATTGAATGCAAAACGTGACCCGAAATGTTGAATGCCAAAGTTTTTTGCAGACCAACAATTGCAGAGAAATCATCGGCCTCACGTGCTGCCGCAATTTTCTCTAGCGTTGCATTTGCTCCGTCGACATATGCACGATGATGTTTTCCATGATGTAATTCCAAGATTCGCGCTGACAAGTGCGATTCTAATGCACCGTAGGCGTATGACAAATCGGGAAGTTGGTACATAGTCATGTTGATCTCCTGTTCAACTAATTCTCAAGTGAAAGCTTTATCAACGCAAAACCAACACGACGACGACAATGATCAAAATGAGTAAAACTATTCCGCCTGAGATATACATAATTTTGCTTTCTGTTTTATTTTGTAAATGTATTATGACTCTGCAAATGATTAGATGTGAACGAACTGTGCACATTTCTTGATAATCAAAATAGGTATCAAGTTTTCTGTGAATACGCATTAAGCCATTCGTATTCGTATCTGTCAATTACCTCTCAATCACGTCACTTTTTTCTCGCTCGATAGCGTTGTAATCACCATTGATGCACCTCGCACTACCCAGTGCGAGGTGCATCTGTTGCAGCAAAGATTGATAGCCAGCGACGTGATGCCTCTTCAGCGCCAAACTTCTTTACCCATTCGTTCCAGATGAGCTCACGTTCATAATCATTTGCAGATCGCAGAACGTCTGCACATTCTTCGTCAGTAGCACTCGAACCGTCGGGCATTGGTACACCGTGGGTGGGATGAATGGGGTCAAGGGAATCAGGTGTGTTGCTCGTGACAGCAACCTCAATGTCTGCCAGCCATTTGGCTTGTGACATAGCGTCCTCAATTGGTGTGGCGACCTTTTGACGAACATCGTCATTTGAAGATCGTCCGACCATGTTGTCGTATTTGCTCTTCATGATCAGACAGTACCGAATTACACATCAAAGTAAAAGCTGTTGTTGTGTTTGTATTCATTACGAATAGTTATTCGTTGTGAGTTTTACAAGACAAATGGAAAGAGTTAATCGATACTCATCAGTACTGCAACAAAAGTTTCATTAGTCATCACCTACAAGAACGACAAAATAAAGTTTCAATAGCCGCTGAATTTACCTCCGTATCTGTGCTTACTATGACAACAACTACCACCAGTGATTTCTAATCATGAAACCATGGTGGTTTATCACACAAACGAAAGAAGACTGCCATGCGTCAACTTCGACTTTTACCAATCACTGCAATTGCAGTACTCGGTTTTACAGCTGTATCTCACATCGGTGCATCTGCAATATCGTTACCAACTGACCCAATAACTTTTGACCTGAATATCACACCGCCAGCAAATAAGCCCGGCAAGAATCCCAATAGCGCCGCGTGTATTCCGCTTTCCGCAACAGCAAATCCAAAGAGCAATCCAAACGCAAACCTCAAAAGAAAAAATGGACTTTCCAACGTGGCGGGCGTGTGCAATATTCAACGTGTCGTTCCCGCACGTGCATGGACTGGTACAGCTTCGAGTACTCAGTTAGCCGTGCTGGACGCAGGATTTGCCAATGGAACATACGAGGCTCGCTGCAATTCACAACGACAGTTAGCAAAAAGTCTCATCTTGATGCAACCCAATGCAACGCCTCGCTTGGTGAAAGACTCACCACTTGCATTTACGGCGTGTAGATTCACGCTGTCATTTGCGGATGCTCAGGCAAGTACTCTCACTGGCACCATTCAGATCACCATCAAAATAGGTACTGACACCCAGATCGTCGTTGGCGAAACAATTCCGGTCACGTATTCTGCAAGCACAACTGTTACAGCCGGAACAGGAACCTTTACAGGTCTAGTGGGAACTGGTACCTATTCGCCAGCGCAGACGATAAATCTCAGTATTCTCCGAGGTGGTGCTGGAGTTAATGCGGCACGACTTCGCGCCACAGTGGTGCGCTCAGTTATGACCAGCACACAGATGACAGTAACCCTGGTTAATCAGTAACGGTAAAGGTGGTGTGCATGCCAGCGGCATAGTGGCCAGAGAGATTGCACACAAGTTGATACGTGCCACTCTCTAGGTTCAGCATCAGCAATTGCGTCTCCCCTGCGGGGAACTCTCCGATCTCATCAATCACTTCAAGACCTTCGGAGGGTTCCTCGAAGGCATCGCCGACGAGCGGAATCTCGCCATCGGGAATGTCAGTCTTCACTACCAAGAACTCATGTCCGATTGTGCCTTCGTTAGTAACTGTAAATGTCACCTCGCCAGTCTCTGCAGTGTTTGCGCCGACCTCTACTGACCATTCTTTGAGTGTTCCGGATATCTCATTGTCTTTCGCATCGTCTGCGTCGTAACTTCCAGTGCCACAAGCGCCTAAGACTCCTGCCAACACCACAATGGTTCCTATTGAGCCAAATGATTTCTTCATAACGCCCCTCTTTCGTGAATCGTTACTAGATGCACCGTATACCCAAAATGATTCGATATCATAAGTAGTCAATGAATGTTCCCATTGATGAATTCATCGGTGTATATGACGCCGACTCAACTCTGTGGGGCGAGATCTCATATTGGGTAGGTGCGCGAACAGGTCATAGACATTGCTCTTTATGCGATATCACGCATGGCGTCTTCACAGTACGAAAAAATTGGAAACAAGCCTGTTCGGAGCTGCCCGTACCGTTTTCTACTTTTCATCGAAACGATGCACCTCTGGAGGTATTACAAGTGCTGAATGGCATGTTCCCGGTCGTGGTAGCTCGGCGGGGTCAAGATATTGAAATAGTGATGACTAGGAATCAATTGGAAGGCTTCGAAGGCTCCGCGACTCTATTTGCTGACTACCTGCAGTCACTTTTGACCTAATTTTGGTCTCTGCCCGATAAATTCCCGTTGTGTCTGACATACAAAAATATGTGCGACCTGTTGTAGTCCTTCATCTTGCGTCCACATTTTTCATGGTCGGTTTGATTTGGACAATTCATCTTCTGCACTACCCCCTCTTTGCATACGTCGGGGATGACACCTACGTAGCTTTCCAACAAGAACATGTTGATCGCATCGGCGTGTTGTTGTTTGTTCCTTGGCTAACAGAAGGCGTCACTCTGCTTGCTGTCCTAGGGCTTGCATTTGCTGGCGGACGGCGTGACTTACAACTACCTGCTGCTCTGAATGCGATTGCAATGGCTGTTGTGTTGATTATCAGCGGATTCTGGTCTGCTCCCGCCCATGGAGATCTCTCTGATGGTTTTGATGCGACAGTGCACGATCGTTTGATGAATGCAAATCTCGTGCGAACACTTGCATGGACTGTGTGCGGTATCACCGCAACATGGATTCTGTTGAAAGTCTGGACGCCGCAACGACACAACAATTCGGAAACACAAACAGACTAAGCCGAGTTACGAATGCTTTTCGAAAATTGGGGATCTACACCACAAGAAATAGATAGTGACGTCGTAGGCGACGATATATGTCTACATGCGCGACTCATTGCCACCCGATCAATCACCATCGCCGCACCACCCGCAGAAGTGTTTCCGTGGATTCGACAAATGGGATTCAAACGTGCCGGCTGGTATAGCTATGATCTCATCGACAATCTGGGTCGCAAGAGTGCAGCGACTATTCATAATGAATGGCAAGACGTAGTTTCTGGCTCACAGGTCCCAGCTGGGCTAATGGCATTCACTGCTGCAATAGTTGAGCCTCCCCGTGCGTTTGTGTTGCAAGTGGACTCTACGAAACGAGCGACACAGCGCATGTGCTTTACTCTCGCCTACGAATTACGTGACCACCCCGAAGGGACGCGATTAGTGACGCGTATGCGATCGCGAATCGACCTGCCCGGGGGTCGACTCGCAGAACGTCTTTTATTAGGACCCGGTGATGGTGTCATGCTGCGCAAACAACTCCTCAACCTTGCAAAACGAGTGTCCGTTTAGAAGCCCTTAAGCGATATCAATGACGACACACAGAAACTGAGAAACATTGTGTTCTAAGAGGCAATTAGTCAAGACGTGGTCAAGACCCGACGAAAGATTGCGTCAATAACAAAACCAATCACTCCAATTAACAACACCGTTCCGCCCAAGGCTGCGTAATCCAGCTGATCACGCGCATTCAATACCGCGTATCCAAGCCCCGAGTCAACACCCAACATTTCTGCTGGAACAAGAACAATCCACGCCACACCCAGTGCCAACCGAAGTGCTGTGAGCACGTGTCCACGAACTGCGGGCACGGTCATAAAACGCAATGTCTCGCTAGATGACGCGCCAAGAGATGTTGTCACGGCACGCCATCCGGGCTGGATCGCTCGTACGCCAGCCGTTGTTCCTAGAACTAATGGCCACACCGCAGTAATCACGATCAGAAATACGACCGGCTTTGTGCCAACGCCAAATGCCACGATCACAAGCGGTGCCCACGCAAGGGGTGAAATCATGCGTAAAAAGTTGACGATTGGTGTTGCGGCATCTTCCACTGCCGGAAATGTTCCGAACAAAATGCCAAGTGGAACACCAATCACAAATGCAATCAGTAACCCAAGCAGCAACCGTCCAAGAGAAGCCCGGATGTCTGACCACCCATCGCTGCTTGTCAGCATGTCCCACATTGCCGGAAAGGCATCTCCTGGTCCAACATTCGAGAGCACTGGATTGTCGTTCCATAACACCGCGGTCAGAAACCACCACACGCCCACCGCAGCCGCGATGGTCAATGCACGAATGAGTAATCGTTTAACGATCACGGAGCTATTGTCTCCACTCGCTCAAATGATGCGAGGCCAAAAGCTTCTGCCCCACCGTTTGCTTCAATGGCACTCTTCGCAAGCCCCTCTTGAACAAGTTCAGCGTGCGCGGTGGCGTCGTCGATGTCCGCGAGGAAGGTTGAATCACCATCAATACGTGTCTCACGAAGGGCTGCAATGAGCTCTGCTGTGTATGACGGGAATGCATATGGTTGGAACCCAATACGTTCTGAGCCCCACTCACTATTTTGAATAGCACCAGTTGGTTCATATTCATCCAACACATAATGAGTCAGTGCGCGTTCAATGGCGGGAAGTGGTTGTGGCAGATACCCGCCTTCGGACAACTGTGTCGCAGCAGCTGAACGGTCTGCGGTAATTGCAAGTTGTGCTGACGCCAACGCATTGACAAGTCCCTGAGCCGAGTCGGTCTTTGCCACAAAATCTTCAGAGACAACCGTGACACAGCACGCGTGATCACGCCAGACGTCGCCAGTGAAACGCAGGATCTTGCCCGCTTCACTGGTCTCTGCCAATGCATTAAACGGATCGGCAACAATAAATGCGGCGATAGAGCCAGATACGAGGGCTGGAACCATGTCCGATGGTGGCAACACAATCAACTTCGTAGTCTTATCTGCCTTTGATGCATCGCCTTGCAGGATTGGCTCAATTCCATTTGCTCGCAGCAACTTCTGCAACACAACGTTATGAATGCTCCACCAAAATGGAATTGCAACCGTCTCGCCCGCGAGATCAGCGACGGAGTTAATGCGCTCAGCAGCGGTTAAGGCCGATCCGTTGGTGTGATTCCACGCCACTACCTTCATTGGTAGTTGTGCGCCGAACCGCAGTTGTACAGCAAGTGGCATCAACATGTGCACCACATCTACTGATCCCCCTTGGAAGGCTTCAACAAGGTCGGCCCACGAACGAAACATCACAGGGTCAGACGGGGTGAACCCTTCATTTACTAGAGCACCGTTTGCGTGTGCGATAAGCAGTGGTGACGCGTCGGTGATAGGTAGATAACCGATCGACAAAGATCCAAGTGATGCAACTCCTCCCGCTGCTGCCGTGGTGTCAGACGATGAAGATCCTCCACCGCAGGCTGCGAGAAAACTTGATCCGCCCGCAACAGCAAGGCCGGTTAATCCGGCCACTCGTAAAAAGTCACGTCGATTTGGAGTAGGTGATGAGAGCAACATGGCTGAAACTTTCTGTGTAAGAAAAAGAGATGTAGTTAGTTTGTTGATGCGAAGAATTGACTTTCAATCTCCGCTCGAACAGAACTGTGTGTGACTTGGTCACGATCGCGAACATCGGACGTCCAAATTTTGAGAGATCCACTGTCGCTGGAAAGAAGTGCAATGCGATCTGCGACGTACAGTGCTTCAGAGAGATCGTGTGTCACAAGAAGCACCGTCGGTGCAAGATCGTGACGATGTTCCACTAACCACTCCTGTAGTGCTGCACGTGTTGCAACGTCGAGAGCAGAAAAGGGTTCATCAAGAAGCAAGACGTCTGGCTCTGCTGCAACTGCACGCGCTATCGCAACGCGCTGCTGTTGACCGCCAGACAACTCATGCGGACGACGATGTGCAAACTCGGCAATGCCGAGGACATCCATGATTTCTTCTGCACGACGACGGCGCGATGTCTTTGCACGAAGTCGTGATGGATGATTGCGCAAACGTAAACTCAGCGCAACATTGTCGACAGCCGACAACCATGGGAATAGTTGTGCCGTTTGAAACACTGTCGCAGTGCGTAATTCGCCATGTCGACCTTGTGAACGATGAATTGCGCCTCCCGATGGTGTGAGCAACCCAGACAGCGTCCCTACCAATGTGCTTTTGCCAGAACCACTCTTTCCAACAAGGGCGAGTGTTTCTCCGTGAAGGACGTCAATGCTGATCCCCCGAAGAATTTCAACCTGTGGTTGACCAAGCGAGACCGACAGATCGTCTATGCGGAATACTGCTGAAGTTCCCATTGCAATTGCGCCTCTGTTGGTGATTGGACTGGAAGAAATAGGGCTTCGCGAACGCGTCGCGCTGTCGGTGTTTTTGCCCCATACGCCTGACCGCCGCGAATAGCAAGCTCTAGCTGTGTGGCAGCTGTTGCGAGATGTGCAGCATCAAGACGCATCTTCACTACGTGGTGTCGCGAATCTCCGGTTCGATGGTCGAGCCACAGGGACACTTGCTCTACTTCATTACTGACGCGAGCAAGGTCCGCACGACGATCCGCAAGTGGTTCAGCAAGAGATGATGCAACACCGGTTAATTCGTGGATCGCTGATAAAGATGCGGCGGCAAGCCCTACACAAAAAGCACTCTGAAACGTCAAAAATGTTGGTCGCACTGCTTTTACGAATGTGTTGAAGTCAACATCGAATACACGGTGTGGTTCAACTACAACATTTTCCAACCGCACGGCACCCGACTTCGACGCATCAAGAGCTAACAAGCCCTCGGCGGGCAAGACTTCAACACCGTCTTGATCAAGATCAAAAGCGACTATCCGTCGTTGTTCGTCGAACAACATGCCCGTGACTACGACTGCATTGTCATACAAGTTGCTTGCCCACGAAATGAAACCGTTCGCTCGCAATGTGCCGTCGTTTTCCTTCGTCAAAGTGACGGTCAATTCGTTTTGTCCGGTTGCTGCGCGAAATGTGGCAGCCATTGCAGTGGACCCGGGACGTTCACCCGTACGCACAGCGTTGGCCAGATCAACATTTGGTTCGCCACCATGGCGGACCAAGTACTCCACCGTCATTCGATGCGCCCACGCACTAAATGCGGTTGTCATACATGCACCCGCAAGTTCAGCAAGGATGCGTACCTGATCAAGATGCGTTCCGTGTGAATCAGCAACACCGAGGTCTAAAACTCCAGATTCTGCAAGTTCGCGCAGAATAGGTCGCCGATCTGCAGTGGAATCGCAATCCACTGAAACTGCTAACTCCGCTACACGATCAAGCACGTCTGCCGACACGCTGTGTCGTGCGGAAAATACATTTGCGCTACTACTCATTGCTTTTCACAAATGAGTTGTCAAGCTTGTGTAAACGATCAATTGGTGTGCTCACTACTTCGCGAGCGCGCACAACTGCTGCTTCATCGGGCGCATCGTAGAAACACAGGCACTTCATCATGTCTTCGCGCACGTACGTACGTTGAAACGTCGTCTCAGGAACTTGCGCATACAACGGAGACTTTTCTTTCTTGCGTGCCAAGTACTGGTCCATCGTGATGCCGGCAGGAATGTCCCACTCCACGAGATACCCCGACGCCGGACGCGTTGCCTTGACTTGTTCCAAGTCGGCGCCAACCAAACGCACGGGAGCAAGTTCGCTTGCAGCAATTGATGCCGCGCCCAAGGCGCCCGCCACCTTGGCTGAGTCTTGTGCTTCCACGATCACGAATGCCTGGCTTTTGTCAGCTGTGACCTGCACTTCAATGACCTCGCCGCCACCTGACTGCACTGCGGTGTGGACCGCGGCCAATACCGCATCGACATCTCCTGATGGGCTGATTTCCGTGAGAAATAGAGGCATGTGGTGACTCCTGTGATTCGAGGGGCCAGGGCTTTCCTGGTCCCGTATGGCATTAAATGTTGACCCTAGCGGTCAACAATACAAAACCTGACAAATTACGTCAACTTTGTCGTGAATTTTTCCCTACGAATCCTTCACGGTTTGGAAACACAAGGGTGACGGTCGAGAAATCTCTCCCCCGTACCTTTCCATGCAGTTGAGTCAGCGTCGCCTCAACGACCTCGACACATTTCCGCCTCAACGTGGCGATGTGTCGGATCACGACATCTTCCACCTCTCAAGGAGTACCCATGAAGAAATTGGCAATAGCAGTAACAACGGGCGCGCTGGGGGTGATTCTGCTCGGAGCGTCCCCCGTATCTGCAGAAGAGGCAACGCCGATTCCATTAGATGACACTCAGATGATTCTGGACAACACGTTCATTTTCATCGCCGCCATTTTGGTGTTATTCATGCAGGCTGGATTTGCTCTGTTAGCAGCGGGACTCACTTCGGCGAAAAACGTTGGCAACATGATGATGAAGAACATGATGGACATGGTCATCGGAATTCTCGTTTTTGCATTAGTTGGCTACCACATCGCATACAGCGGTAAAGACATCTTTGGTTTTGAGTGGTTATGGGGCGGATACTCCGATGCGCCTACTACCGACTATTCATTAATGCTCCCCGTTGACTTCTTCTTCCAGGCAGCATTCGCAGCGGCAGCAGCAACAATCGTTGCTGGAGCAATGGCTGGTCGTACACAGTTCAAGGGTTATCTCTTGTACACAGTGGTCATCACTGGTTTGATTTACCCAATTGTTGTGAACTGGCAGTGGGGCGGCGGTTGGTTGAACCAATTAGGTTTCCAAGACTTCGCAGGATCCACAGTTGTTCACTCAGTTGGTGGCTGGGCTGCGTTAATGGGTGCAATCATTGTTGGACCTCGTATTGGCAAATTCGGTCCCGACGGCAAACCACGCGCTATCCCCGCACACAACATCATCATGGCAATCACTGGTGTTTTCATCTTGTTTGTTGGTTGGTTCGGATTTAACCCCGGTTCACAACTTGCAGCAGACATCGAAGTACCACGTATTGCAGTGAACACAATGCTTGCAGGTGCAGCAGGTGGTATCTCCGCGATGATCGTGAGCTGGATGAAGTTCAAGAAACCAGACGTGTCGTTCGCTGGAAACGGAGTTCTTGGTGGACTTGTTTCGATTACAGCAGGTGCATGGGCACTTGACGGATACATGTCAATTGTCGCCGGCCTCATTGGTGGCGTCATCGTGACATTCTCTGTTCTTCTTCTTGATCGTCTCCGTATTGACGATCCTGTAGGCGCAGTGTCTGTTCACGGTGTGTGTGGTGCATGGGGAACATTGGCTGTTGGCCTCTTTGCTAATGGCGATGCTCCATTCCTCGACGAAGGTTCCGATGGACTCTTCTTTGGCGGTGGCGGTGAGTTGCTGTGGAATCAATTCGTTGGGGTTGTGTCTGTTGCGGCATTTGTCATCATCACCACCGGAATTATGTTCACCATCATTAAGAAAGTCGGACTCCTACGAGTAACCGAAGAAGAAGAAATGGCAGGATTGGATGTCAGTGAACACGGTGTTGCCGGCTACGGCCCCGACGTGTTGCCATCACTGATGGGTTCTTCCATGGGAGGTAAGTCATGAAAGCAATAACTGCAATCGTCAAGCCGTTCAAGTTGGATGAGGTGAAAGAAGCTCTGCGTACAGCAGGCGTACAAGGACTCACAGTGTCTGAAGTACGCGGCTACGGGCGCCAGGGTGGTCACACCGAGACCTACCGCGGCTCTGAGTACCAAGTGGAGTTCATTCCAAAGGTGCGACTCGACGTCGTTGTTGATGACGCCGATGTAGACCGAGTTGTCGAAGCAATCAAGTCTGCCGCGGCAACAGGTTCCATCGGTGATGGAAAGATCTGGGTCACAACAGTGGATCGTCTTGTCCGTATCCGTACCGGTGAAGAAGGAACGTCTGCCATCTAAGTAGATTTCCCAATCACATCACAGCAAAACCCCTGGGTGGACACGTGTTCCCTCAGGGGTTTTGTTATGCGAGACAACGAATCACAAACCGCGTTCGCCTTGCAATGCGCGATCAATGAGTTGCACAGGGTGAATCACCGCAACGCCAACAGCAGCGAGATGCATTGAACATCCGGGGTTAGCGCTAGCTACAACATCTGGCAGTGCACGCATAATAGATTCCACTTTTCGTTGTCGAATCTTGCCTGCCATCTCTGGTTCGAGAACAGAATACGCGCCGCCTGCTCCACAACACATTCCATCATCGTCTAGTTCAACGAGGTTGCTCACAAATGGGCGCAGCACTGTGCGAGTGGCTTCGTGTACACGTTGCACATGGCGCAAGTGACACGGATCTTGAATTGCCACGCGAGCTTCAATAGGCGACACTCTCGGCAGTTTGTCGACATGTTTGGCGAGAAATTCCTGCACATCAAACACTCGCGCAGAAAACTCTCGTGCTTCTTTCGTGCCAAGCAGATGACCATAATCCTTCATTGCAGCACCACAACCGGCGGAATCAACAATGATTGGCATATCCGGCGCAAGTGAAGCCATCATATTTTCCGCGAATGAACGCGTGGAATCCAACATCCCGGCATGTGAGTGCAACGCGCCACAGCACGGTGCCACATCGCCCGTTGGTGTCACACCAAACCCCGCCACTTCGAGGACTCGTTGCGCAGCGTGGTGCACCTCTCGTTGCCATGCGTCCATCACACAACCGGTGAAGAGATACACATCGCGACCCGATGATTTCAGCGGTTCTTGACGAAGTGGAATGCGCACACTCAACCCGAAACGTTTTGGCACAAGATGCAAACGCTGTGCGATACCGATGAGCACTGAACCACCCCGTAACAACTTTGGGCGTGATAGCGGAATGTATGCAAGGCGTTGCCACCAAGGAGTTGACCTCTTGGTTTCCGCCAACGTATGACGCGTCGCCTCCATCAAACGACCGTATGGCACAACAGATGGGCACGCGGGCTCACAGGCACGACATTGCACACACGTTTCAAAAGACCGCATCACTTCATCGGTGAGTGGTGCGTTTTCCAGTTGCACTTGACGCATTAATGCAATGCGACCTCGAGGAGAAAACGTCTCATCTCCCGTCACTCGGTATGTAGGACACGACGATAAACACAGTCCACACTGCACGCAGGCATTCAGTTCATCATCATTGATGTGCAGATCCATCACACTCTCCACGCGCAGCGGCCGGGATTTAATCGAGCGGTCGGATCAAAGTTTGTTTTCAACCGTTCACTCACCTGACGTACTGCGTCAGATACGTCGCGTCGCGGTTGAGGCTTCTCTGCATACACAACGCCCACTCCTATTGATGCGACAAATAGTCCCATGTCAAAGCGGTTTAATGTTCGAAGATCTGACGGGGCTAATGACCATCGATGTTGCGGTAGTTCAGGTGGGCCTTCCGATTCAAGGAAGCGACCAAGATGACTGAGATCGTGCAATTGATCGGCAACGTCAACTGCGTGTCCTTCAAGTAACACATACGTCGTTGATCCGTTCCAAAGAATCGCACCAGGCCGCAAAATCACATCTCGTATGTCAAACGGGTCAACCCCACTCGCCTCATACCACTGCGACACCGCTGGTATCGGATTTGTGCGCAAGATGACCTCAGCGATACAGCCGAGTGTCCCCAATGAACCCACCATGATGCGGGGGATGTCAAAGCCCGTCACATTTTTTACTGTGGGGCCACCGCCGCGAATCAATTTCCCTTCGCCAGACACGTACCGCACTTCAAGAAGAGACGTGCGCACCATGCCTTTGCCGAGCACCGCGACATCATTTTCTCCCACCGCCAATGCTCCACCAACGGTGCCACCCCGATTGGGTAATGCGCTTCGTTGTCCTTGTGCAGCTAGTGCTTCATCTAATTCAGACACTGTTGTACCGGCACGGACAATCACAATCATTTCATCTGGTTGAAAATCAACAACACCAGAAGGAGCTTTCAGCACTCGTGTGCCCTTTGCAAGTGTGCCGCCGCGTGTCCAACGAGTGCGACCACCTTCAATAGCAATTGGTCCGCTCTCGCCCACTTCAACGGCGAACTCGGTCAACACTTTGTCTGACGTGAGAAGAGGAGCGGTCATACCCACACTCCTTTTGGAACATCAGTCAGCATTTGAATGTCGGCACAACTGTGTCCGGTTGGCAACACCTTGCCAGGATTCGCGCGACACTGCGGGTCAAATGAGCGCCGTAAGCGATTTTGGTGATCAAGATCGTCGTCGGTGAATAGCTTCGACATGTACGCCTGTTTTTCCACGCCAATACCGTGCTCGCCCGACAACACGCCCCCAGCTTCAAGAGACGCGGCAACAATATCTGCACCTGCCGCATGGACGCGATCGATCGCACCAGGCTCACGTGCATCAAACAGCAATAACGGATGCAAATTGCCATCACCTGCATGGAAAACATTCATGACCTGTAGCCCGTGCTTTTCGGCAATTGTGTATGTCTGGGCTAAAACATCTGCCAGTTTTGAACGCGGAACCACGGTGTCGTGCAAGTAATAATCCGGAGCAATCTGTGCAACAGCACCAAAGGCGGTCTTACGGCCCTTCCACAACAGTGCGCGTTCCACATCATCTTGTGCAAGACGCACCTCTGTTGCGCCCTGTTCACGCCCTATTCGTGCAATCGCTTCGGCATCTACTTCAACCCCGGCAGATAATCCGTCGACTTCTGCCAAAAGAATCGCAGCCACGTCTGTGGGGTAACCAGCATGCACATAATTTTCAGCGGCTTGCGTAATGAGCTGGTCCATCACTTCCATTGCGGCCGGAACAATGCCTGCTGCAATCACCGCACTGACGGTGTTCGCCGCATGACGCACATCGTCAAATGACATCAACAACGTGCGCACTGCTGGGGCATTCTTTGTGATGCGTGCAGCAATGCGTGTGGCAATACCTAATGTTCCCTCGCCGCCGATGAACGCGCCACGTAAGTCGTAGCCAAGTGGTTCTGCATCGAGCCCACCAAGTGTGGCAATTTCACCATCGGGCAACACAACTTCCATTGCCACAATGTGCGCGTTTGTTATTCCGTACGCAAGACAGTGTGGTCCACCTGAATTGTTTGCGACATTCCCACCAATGGTGCACACCTGTTGACTAGAGGGATCAGGTGCAAAGTGAAAACCTTTGGGCTGTAAATACTTGGTGAGATCCAAATTCACAACACCTGGTTCGACCCATACGATTCGCGTATCAAAATCGATGTCGAGTATGCGATTCATTCGTGCAAGTGAGATAACAACGGGTGCACCCAGCGGAATCGCGCCGCCAGCCAGTCCTGTCCCAGCTCCTCGGGGCACTACTGCACGATCGTGTTTTACTGCGATCTGCACAATGCCTTGTACTTCACGCGTATTCAGTGGAAAACAAATTGGTCCTGCTACTCCATTGTCAAACAGAGATGCGTCACGGCGTAATAACGCGCGCTCAGCTCCGTCTGTACGAACACGATCTTCTCCAAGAAGTGCTACTAGATCGTCATACAGCGCTTGGTCGATTGCATCAGGCAAGACAACGTTGTGTTTGTGGTGACGTGACACCACTGAACGAATTCGGTGGGCAAATAATGACCGCGCTGAAGTGCTCACTTTTCCGCAGCGATTAAACCGGCGGCGCGAATTCCGGCAACTGCGGCCGCCTCATCATTGTCTGATGTATCCCCTGACACTCCCACGGCACCTATCGTACGACCGCCGTCAACAATGAGAACTCCCCCGGCGACTGGCACAAGCGACCCTCCGATTGCTGCTGTCACACCGTTCATGAAATGAGGTCGTTCTACAGCCATGACTCCCAGTGTGCGGGAATTCACTCCTACGGAAATGGCACCGTAGGCTTTTCCGAGAGCCACATCAAACCGCCGATTTGCCACACCATCTTCACGTTCACAAGCAACGACATGACCACCCGCGTCGATCACCACAACACACAATGGATTGAATCCTTCAGTCGCCCGATGTGATAACGCGCTCGCAATAATTGTGCGGGCATGGGTAAGAGTGAGAATTGTCATGACGACTGTGTCCTTTTCACTTGGTGTTCTTTTTTTCTAATCGACGAGCATGCAGTATCGGTTCTGTGTAGCCCGATGGTTGTTCGACACCCGACAACACCAATTGTGTCGCCGCGATAAATGCCGGACCGTCAAACGATGGGGCCATCGGCTCATAGACAGGATCGTCAGCGTTTTGGGCGTCTACAACCACAGCCATCTTCTCGAATGCCTTGCGTACCTGATCTGATGTCACAATGCCGTGCAATAACCAATTGGCCATGTGCTGCGATGAGATTCGACATGTGGCGCGATCTTCCATCAACCCAACGTTATTGATGTCGGGAACTTTCGAACATCCAACGCCTTGATCTACCCAGCGCACTACATACCCCAATATTCCCTGCGCGTTGTTGTCGAGTTCATCTTGAATTTCTTGAGACGTCCACGACGTGTCAGAGGCAATAGGAATGTTCAAGAGATCATCGATCGTTGCGCGCGGACCATGTGCTTGTAATGACTCAAGCAATTCACGTTGTCTCTCATGCACATCTACGCGGTGATAGTGCGTCGCATGCAACGTAGCCGCGGTAGGTGAAGGCACCCATGCACAATTTGCACCAGCTGCAGGGTGTGCAATTTTTTGCTCGAGCATTGCCGCCATCAAATCGGGGGCCGCCCACATGCCCTTACCAATCTGAGCATGGCCAAGTAACCCGCATGCCAAACCAGTATCTACGTTCCAGTTCTCGTATGCCTGCAACCACGTGCTGGTGCGCATCTCGTTTTTGCGCACCATTGGCCCCGCGTGCATGGACGTGTGCATCTCATCGCCCGTGCGATCAAGAAAACCAGTATTGATGAACGCAACTCGCGCAGATGCAGCACGAATGCACTCAGCCAGATTCACTGTTGTACGACGTTCCTCATCCATAATTCCGATTTTCACCGTGTTCGTAGGTAGACGGAAGATTTGTTCAATACGAGTGAAAATATCGTTTGTATATGCGACTTCTGCTGGCCCATGCATCTTGGGTTTCACAACGTAAATAGAACTTGTCCGCGAATTGCGATACGTGTTGTCGAGACGACGCACGTCATGAACGGCGCAAAGAACTGTGACCACAGCGTCGAGAAGACCTTCATAAATAGGTCGACCTTCTTTATCGAGAACGGCAGGTGTGGTCATGAGGTGACCCACATTTCGTATCAACATGAGAGAACGACCAGGACGCGTGACTGTCTCACCACTTGGTGTTGTGAACACTCTGTCCTTGTTCAGTGTGCGAGAAAATGTATGACCATCTTTTGTGACTGATGCTTCAAGAGTGCCTCGCATTAGGCCAAGCCAGTTTCGATATGCGGCGGTTTTGTCAGCACCATCTACTGTTGCCACTGAATCTTCGCAATCCATGATGGCTGTCACCGCTGACTCGAGAACCACATCAGCAACGTGAGCTTGATCGGTGGCACCAACAGGATGTGAGGGATCAATGACTATCTCAACACCTAATCCGTGATGTTCACACAAGATGTTGGATGGTTGCCCAGGATCACCGATGTAGCCAACAAATGTGTCGGGGTCGGTCAATGTTGTGGTCTGCCCACCAACAGTCATTACCAATTCGCCATGTACTACCTGATACGAAGTCACGTCGGTGTGCGAGCCGTCATCTAAAGGCAACACTTCATCTAAAAATGTCCGAGCCCATGCAATCACTTGTTCACCACGCAAAGGGTCATACCCGGTTCCCGTTGGTGGGCTGCCAAGAGCATCGGTTCCGTAGAGTGCGTCGTACAAGGAACCCCAAAGCGCATTGGCTGCATTCAGCGCATACCGCGCATTAGTGATCGGCACTACTAACTGCGGTCCCGCAACGTGGGCAATCTCAACATCCACTCCTTCAGTGGACACCGAGAATGCAGGACCAGGTGGCACGATGTATCCGATGTCGTAGAGAAATGATCGATATTTATCGAGATCAAAAGTGTCATTTGATCGATGCCACTGATCGATTGCGGCCTGCATTTCTGCACGGACTTTGAGCAGTTCCTCGTTGCGAGGGCTCATCTCTTGCACAAGACGTAAGAAGCCAAGCCAAAATTCATCGGCTTCTACACCGCTTCCGGGTAAGGCTTCATTTTCAATAAAGGAACACAATTCCGCGTCAACCTGAAGCGAAGCGCGCATTTCCATTCGAACGTTTGTACTCATAGCGTCACCGTGACTCCACGCTAATAGAGAGGTATTGATGTTTTATAGTGCAGAAATGCTCTCGCACTACAAAGTCGTCGATATCTGCGATGAACGTGGACATGCAGCCTCTCACTTTCTCGCCACATTGGGTGCCGACGTCACTCTGATAGAGCCACCAGAGGGTTCCCACGCAAGATATGTTGGGCCGTTTTCTCAACATGGGCACTCTCCTGAGAATTCGCTGACGTTTTGGGCATACAACCGCGGCAAAAAGAGCGTTGTTCTAGATCTTGAAACCACTGCCGACCTGCAGACGTTTTATGGCCTCATTGCCACTGCGGACGTCTTATTCGAATGTGGCGCCATCGACATTGATGTTGCAGAGTTACAAAGAATCAACCCACGTCTTGTGATTGCCTCCATCACTGCATTCGGAGCCAGTGGTCCAAAAGCACAATGGGCTGCTACCGATCTCACTCTGGTTGCATCAAGTAGTCAGATGATTCTTACCGGAGACATTGACCGTGCCCCGGTGCGTGTTTCCCAACCTCAAGCGTTTCTTCATGCATCATCTGATGCTGCTGTCGGTGCTCTCATTGCGTTGATGGAACGTGAGTCAAGCGGTGTAGGTCAACGCGTAGAAACCTCGGCACATCGCTCGCTCCCTGTCACAACTCAAGGCAATGTTTTTGCCACTGCATACAACGCACCGTTGGCATTACGTACAAGTGGCGGCTCGCATGCAAACGGCATCGACTTTCAATTTGTCTATTCATGCGCAGACGGGTATGTAAACAACATGGTGTTGTTTGGTCCCTCTTTCGGACCTCATGCACAGCGTCTACTACAAGTCATGTTCAACAAAGGATTTATCGACGAGAGTATGAACAATGAAGATCTCGTTGCGTGGGGTACCGATATCTTCACTGGAAAAGTACCTATTGAGAGATACAAAGAACTCACTGCAGCGGTAGCTGCTTATTGCATAGCTCACACCAAGGCCGAACTCCTACAACACGCAATCGAATACAAATTGCTCACTGCACCAATTGCAACTCCCAAAGATGTGGTGGAAAACCCGCAGTACGCGCATCGTGAGTACTGGGATTCGGTGGAAGATGACGCACTGTCGCCCAAGGAAATTATTGTTCCTGGACTGTATGTGAAATTCAGTGACGCCGACATACCTGCACTTGATCGGGCTCCACGACTCAACGAGCATGCAGATCTCATCTACAACAACATTTCAACTACGGCTCACACAATTTCTACTATTTCGACAATACGAACAGCACCATTTGCTGGTCTCAAAGTGCTTGATCTCACATGGGCAATTTCAGGGCCCTCCACTGCGCGTATGTTGTGCGACTACGGTGCCGATGTGGTGCACGTCGAAACCGGTTCGCGTCAAGATGCTGCACGTTCTGTGTCGCCGTATCTGAACGATGTGAAAGAACCTGAAAATGCTGGGCTGTATTTCACGATGAACACGGGCAAGAAGGGGATGCTGCTCGATCTTTCAACAGCAGAAGGTCGAGAAGTCCTCGATGATCTTGTTGCGTGGGCCGACGTCCTTATCGAATCGTTTTCGCCTCGTGGTCGTCGATCATTAGGTCTTGATTTTGACCGCTTACGCACCATTAATCCCGAACTCATCATGTTGTCGACATGTCTGTTTGGACAAGACGGGCCACTTGGCGCATACGCCGGATACGGCACCGCTGGTGGAGCTATCGCAGGTTTTTATCACCTCACAGGCTGGCCAGATCGCCCACCCTGTGGACCATTTGGCGCATACACCGATTATCCGTCGCCACGTTTTGCTGCATGTGCGCTCATTGCAGCTATAGATCATCGGCGTCGGACGGGAGTTGGTCAGTACCTGGATTTCTCGCAAGCAGAGTCAGCGACACACTTTTTGACTCCTGCGATTCTTGACTACACCGTGAACGGCGTGGTGCAAGACCGCATTGGAAATAGCGATCCTTACATGGCCCCTCATGGAGTATTCCCATGCGAAGGCGATGATACGTGGATTGCCATTGCGTGTCGAGATGACGACGATTGGAAGTGTCTCGCAAAAGTGATTGGTCGGATTGATCTTGTTGGCATGAGTTACAACGACCGCAAGCAACACGGCGAACGTCTTCACACCATGGTGAGTAATTGGTCAGCTCGACGATCACTTGATGATGCAGAAACTGCGCTTATCGACGCAGGTGTGCCCGCGCATCGAGTGCAACATTCAGACGCATGCATGACAGACCCGCAGTTTGCACACACAAATCATTTTGTGCGTGTGCCTCACACAATGCACGGGGAAGTAACCGTGGAAAATTCTCGGATGATGCTCAGTGACACTCCAGCAAATGTCACTCGTCGTGCTCCATTGTTTGGAGAAGATACTGACGATATCTTGCGAAACTTTTTGGGTTATGACAACAGCAAAATTACAGAACTTCGTAACAAAGACATCTTCAAATAGCGGAAATTGTGTCTAATATTTCAGCGACACGTGCAGTGTGTTCCCATGGAAACACCCAGCCAGATCCGTCTGAAAAATACGCACTGACGTTTTCCACCATCTCGACAAACGCATCTACCTCGTCGAAGGATTCCTCGACATCTCCGATTTGGAGACTCGACCTCTCGCGCCAAGACGTAAACGCTTCACCCTGGACCATACGCACAGATGAATCGGAACCACGAATCTCGAGAGTCTGAGACGCAGGCATGACAAAAGAACTCACAGCTGTGGCAGTGACATACGAGTTCAGATTCACGTCAACATGCGTCGTCAGATCAATTCCGGTAGGGCCGATCTGTCGCTCGACATTTTGAACACTCACCTCAAGATCATCACCACACACTGCCGTCCACACATGTGCTTGATAACAACCAACGTCCAAGAGTGCTCCCCCGCCCATCTCAGGATGCAAACGGTAATTCTCAGTCATGTCCGACTGAGACGTAAACGATGACTCGATATGCTGCACCTCGCCAAGAGCGCCAGTTGTTGCTAGTTCTACGACACGTTGAAACCGTGGATGCCATCTCAGCCATGTTGCCTCCACCAAGTGACGTCCCTCTGTACGGGCAACCTCGTACATGTTGTCCACATCACTTGCACAAATACCTAACGGTTTTTCGCACAAGACATGCTTGCCTGCTTGCAGTGCACGAGTCACCCATTCAAGATGTTGATGATTGGCAAGGCTGATGTACACGGCATCAACGTGATCGTCATTTAGTACGTCCTCATAATGTGCATGAATCACCTGTGGTTCAAGCACACGCGAACGAATCTCATCCCTGCTTGCAACGGCATGCAACTGTGCACCGCGGGCCTGATGAACCGCTGGCCCCATCGCGCGAGACGCCACAAAGCCTGCACCGAGAAATCCCCAGCGCGTATTCATATTGGTTATGACAGCCGAAGCGCGGGGATAATTGGTCGCCCGTTTTGCCGAGCTGATTCTTCAGCTGCCTGCATAATTCCGACAACATTTCGCGACTGCAGGGCAGTTACAGGCATTGGCATTTCTTTATGCAAATGATTCGACAGCGAAGCATGGAATGCATGTGGCGCAACTTCATCAAGTGTTACATCTTCTTGCGCTCCACCTTCGCGGTAAATAGTAAGGAGTGCGGGCAGATCTGCAACAGCAGGTTCAGCTGCCGGATTCCAATCACCCACGATTGCGCCTTCTGTTCCCAATACGTAAAACTTGGGTTTCCGTGCTGCAGCTAAATCGGAATTCACAAACGTTGCCTGTTTCCCTGACGCAAAGGTGATCGACACTTGGGCGTGATCGGCATTGGTCGCGTGCATCCATCGACGTTTTTGATTGAGACCAGAAACATGTTCGATTGGATCATGAATGACATCAAGGATTTGGTCAATGTAATGACTACCCCAATCAAATATCGCTCCACCCGATACTTCGGCGTTGGAGTGCCAGTATGTGCACGGCTCGGAGTAACCACCAACGAAACTGTCGTATTGAAAGACTTCGCCAATCGCACCGTCACCGATGAGGCGTTTCATCGTGACAAAGTCTGGGTCATATCGTCGATTTTGATACACCACCAACAACTTGTCGCGTTCCGCTGCAAGCGACATCAACTCATCACATTCATCAACAGTGAGTGCCATTGGTTTCTCTAATACAACATGCACATCTTTGAGAAGGGCGTCCTTTGCCCATTGATAATGACTGTTCGGCGGAGTAGAGATCACAACAAGATCAAGAGATCCGCTATTGAGCATTGATGACGCATCGGAAAATGCGACGGCACTAGGGGCGAGCTGCTGTGCTGCCGCAATGCGTTCAGGGTTGGTGTCGCACACCGCAGTCAATTCAAGACCGGCAGTGTGTTGCACCGCCAGGTTGTGTTCATGCCCAATTGCGCCATACGCGAGCAGGCCGACACGAACGTTATGCGAGGTCATACGAGTGATGAGTGTACAAACGAGAGGTCAGCTATTTCCTTCTTGTGACTCGTGTTCGGCAATCTGTCGGTGGACTTCTTCCATGTCCACATTCCGCACCGCTTGAATCAGCTCTTCAAACGATGCTGCTGGCAATGCACCGGCCTGTGCGTGAAGAAGAACACCATCTCGAAAAGCCATGATGGTAGGAATCGACTGGATCTGCAGGGCTCCAGCCAATTGCTGCTCTGCCTCGGTATCAACTTTGCCAAAACGAATATCGGGATGATTTATTGCCGCATCTTCAAAAATCGGAGCGAACATCTTGCATGGACCACACCAGGACGCCCAAAAATCAATAAAGGTGATGCCGTCGGCCATCACGGTGGTCTCAAAATTATCCATTGTCAATGTTTGTGTGCTCATGATTACTCCTTACCAAACAAGCGAGATAACACGCCTCTACGTTGCGACGATCTCCCTGACTCTGCTCCTACCGTATTGCATTGGCACCGATCCGACATAGGGACTCCGCCAAGTACTTGCTCAACATGGGCACCGCATCCGGCCCAACTTGCTTTTCTGCATTTCTTACATGTCACTGCTCTACACATACCCCATAGGGTATCAAGCACCCGCGTGATGTGCAACACAGCCTGTGCCCTTTCGAGATGCATGAATTCATGGGAAACTGACGTGTGAACGAGACGCCAAACGACCCAGTTATTGCTAGTGGGCATCGTCCGTTGTTTCGCGGGCACATTCACCGTCATGCTGCAACGGCAGCTGTGCCTTTATTCGCATGGCTAATCATCATCACTGAATCATGGACTGAACGCCTCGCTGTGATTGTGTATGCAATTGGCGTCACCACGATGCTCGCAGTGTCAGCGGTCTATCACTCTGGCTCACTGTCAACTCGTGCAGAAGCAATCGTGAAACGTATTGATCACTCAACAATCTTGTTGGCTATTGCAGGTAGCTACACCGCAATAACGGCGCTGTCATTGTCGGGCACCGCTGAAGTTTTTCTCATCTCATACATTTGGATTGCGACGACCATTGGCGTGGGTGTTCGACTGTTATGGATTAATTCGCCATATCCCATTAATGCTCTGATTTATCTGGCTGCCGGGTGGTCTGCACTACTGGTAGTGCCCGCATTTCTGTCATCGCTTAATGCGGCCGACACAGTTCTCATATTTGTCGGAGGCGGTCTGTACACCGTGGGAGCTGTTGTGTACGCACTCCACAAACCCAATCCATGGCCAGACCACTTCGGTTACCACGAGATCTTTCACCTGCTCGTGACCACAGCAGCCACCGTGCACTTCATTCTCGTAGCACGACTTCTTCTGAATACACTGTGAAGACGTTTCAGTAGGTAGCACAAAGAGTTAACACAGTAGAGCGACCTGACGCCTGGTGGTGTGACGGACCAGTTGCTGTTGCTCTTATCCCGTCAGTATTTCAGGGTCGGTAACACGCATTACGGGTGGGCTCATTCGCCAACGAAGCCCGGCCAGTTACCCATATAACCAACAAACACTTCAGAAAGACCTTCGTCAAGCAACACGCTTTGAGGAATTGGTAATTCGCGCATCTTGAAGTTGGGATCAGCAATCGATTGTGCCGCAAAGTCATGATTGGCTATCGCGCCACGTCCGATGACCGCTATGTCAAGACCTGCATCAATTGCACTTTTAGCATCTGCTGCCGAATACAACTTGCCAGCTGCGCCCAGTCGCACATCTCCACGAGGCAGTGCAGCAAAGATATCAATGAGTCGCTTGCCTTTATGGTCTTCCTCGATCGGCTCTTTGAAGACATCCCACAATGACATATCAATAAAGTCAATTTTGTTGCTGTCTACTAACCAACCAAATACTTCACAAATCTCGTCGATCTTCATCCCGAATCGCTCAGGTGATAGGCGGACTGAAACATTGAAATCACTGCGACACGATGCACGAACTCCCTCAACGATGGACATGAGAACACGCGCGCGGTTCTCTAACGAACCACCGAATTGATCCTTGCGCTTATTTAATTCAGATGACAGAAATTGACAGATCATGTATCCGTGAGCGCCGTGTAACTCGACGCCATCAAATCCTGCCTTGTCGCAACGCACTGCCGCTGCCACAAAATCGGCGATGAGTTGTTCCACTTCATCTTGCGATAATGCACGAGCGCCAGTTTCCGCGTCATCAGAAGGACACACCGGATCGGTTCCGATGAGTTCCCGTGGCGACCGGTTTCCCGCGTGATGCAACTGCACAATTGCCACAGTTCCTGCGCTTTTCATATCGCGCGCCAGACCGGTGAGGCCTTCAATGTGGCTCTCATCGTCACAACCCAACTGACCAGAGAATCCACGACCAACCTTTTGCACTGATGCTGCGCATGTCATGGTGAGACCAAAACCACCGCGTGCTCGCATCATGAGCCAGTTGTATTCATCATCGGACAACGTGCCATCGTCATGGCTTTGTTGATTGGTAAGTGGAGCCAACATGAAACGATTCTTCATGTGCGGGCCGTGTGCGAATGAAACAGCATCACCGAGGTTTGTCATGGTGTCCAGTGTGTCAGTTTGAGGTACCCATACATAACACGAAGGCTCGGGCTTCCGCCCGAGCCTTCGCTTCTCTGTGCTCTATTCAGAGGAAAATCAACTAGCACTTACTTTCTTGGCCATCTCTAAGCCCTTAGCTTTCATGGCTCCGCTGAGAGGAACGAATCCGAGTCCTTCTCCAAACTGAGGTGCGTAGTCGTTGATCATAAACTCAATGAATTGACGAATAACATCGCCCTTTGCGCTTTTCGCGGTACGAGCCAAAATGTACGTCACGGCACCAATTGGGTATGCGCCACGAGTTTTGCGTGCATAGTTGAACGTAACAAAGCCGTTATCAGCCACTGTTGCGCCCGCAAGGAAGGCATTGTACGAGGATGACGATGGCTGAATGTACTGACCGAAATTGTTCTTCAACGCCACAACTCGCAATCCCTTTTGCTGACGGCTGGGATCGTATGCAAATGACGTTTCAGAATAACCAATTGATCCGTTTGTATCTGCTACGTAGTTCGATTGATTTGACGATTGTTGCTGACCCTGAAAACGTGAACCAAACTGCGCTACACCACCCGGAACATTTGTGTTGTGGTTATTTCCGGTGCCCCAAGCAGGGTTCACTGACTTCATGAAAATACCAAAGTTTGCACTTGTCCCTGATCCATCAGCACGATAAACCACAATGATGTCTCTGTCAGGAAGCTTCGGTGTCGCTACTAGTTTGTACTCAGCTACGGTCTTTCCATCTGCTTTTACTTGATACGTGTTCTTCTGGTTGATCTTCACGGACAATTTAATTTCAGTCTTTTTGGCAACAGTGCTAGTGACAATTGCCTTCTTGGTCGTGGTATCGATAACTTCAACCTTCTTACCCCTTAATTTCTTCACCACTGATGGGTTAATGGCAACCGTGACCACAGCCGAGTTAGCGCGACGTTCGTTTTGCCATAGCGAACTGACGCCCTTGTAATCGCTGCGCTTTTTTGAGTTTGACCACGTTGGGTTCTCTTTCATGTCCTTCGCAATTGCAGGATCGTTCCACTTCGTAATTGAACCGTTGAAAATTTTCTCGGCGGTCTGTTGGCTTAAGGACAACTGCGCACCCTTTAACTCATCGAGACGATACGTAATAGCGATAGCACCAGCTACATACGGAACATAAGTCCATCCAAAACTTGGTGTATTTGCCGATGTGACTGCAGAGTCGGAGCCGCCAAAGTCATAAGTTCCAGACTTGAAGCTGGACTGACCTGTGCCCGATCCTTTCGAGTCATAACTAAAGGAATGGTTGAATTGCTTGTTGAATTCAGCCATCGCCGCCTTGATAAATATCTCAGGGAATGATGCCCCTCCGCCCGCTACGGTCTCTGCCTGTACTGCAGAAGTCGCGACAAGTGATGACGCAACTGCCATACCGATAATCGCGACTCGCTTCTTTAAGCTGATCATGTTTTTAGTTTCTCCTAGTGTTGTTTATATCAACACAGAGAACATAACTAGGCTGTGTGAACAGAAGATTTGTTTACAACAAACTCTAACTTACGTTCACGTGAACAATAGGAAAGCGGAATTCACCCGAACTTTCCCTGTACGTAGTCTGCGGTACGACTGTCAAAAGGATTGGTGAACATGTTGATTGTTGAGTTTGCTTCCACCAAATAACCAGGACCACCATCGGTGAGGAAAAATGCGCAGTAGTCGCTCACTCTGCTTGCCTGTTGCATGTTATGGGTCACAATCACCACCGTGATTTTCTCAGCAAGTTCGCGAATTGTTTCTTCGATGCGAAGCGTGCTCGCTGGATCAAGGGCAGAACACGGTTCATCCATCAACAGCACTTCCGGTTCAACTGCGAGCGAACGTGCAATACAAAGACGCTGTTGCTGTCCACCGGAAAGTGAGCCACCTGATGCACCAAGGCGATCTTTTACCTCTTTCCACAGTCCGGCGCGTGTGAGACACTGCTCCACTATGTCATCGTGATTCTGGCGTTTTAAGTGAGCCAGTTTGATGCCAGCCAAAACATTCTCGCGAATAGTCATTGACGGAAATGGGTTGGGCTTTTGGAACACCATGCCAACCTTCAGGCGAATTTCCGCTGGATCAACTTCTGGAGAATATATGTCACTACCGTCGAGCAATACTTGACCTGCCATAGCCGCCCTTGGAATGTGTTCATGCATGCGGTTGAGTAGACGAATAAAAGTGGACTTGCCACAACCAGAGGGTCCGATCAATCCCGTAACTGTGCGGGCCGGGAATGTCAATGAAACATCGGCCAATGCGTGATGATTATCAAACCATGCATGAACATTCTTTGTTTCAAGCCCACCATCAGACGGAGTGGGTGGAACCGGCGATGCACCACCTCGACCACTTTCAGTCTGTACCTTCTGGTTTCCCTCAATCATTGTTGAAGCCATCTCTTCCTCCGTTGCTGTGAATTCGTTTCGGTCACTCATATCAATCTCTATGCACGAGGCCCTCTGCTGCCGATGTATCGCGCTAAGGCGAACAACATCACAACAATTGTCATCAACACCAGTGATCCGGACCACGCACGAAGAATCGCATTCTCTGTGCCGACACGCAAAAGTCCAAAAATGTACATCGGCAAACTCGCAATTGGTCCGATAACGGGATTCAATCGGAACTCATTTGCATAAAGTGATGTCAGAATCAACGGCGCAGTTTCGCCAACCACGCGGGCGATACCCAGAATCGCAGCAGTGACAAGCCCACTTCGAACCGTCGGTAACACGATCATTAAAGCTGTACGCCACTGTCGAGATCCAAGTGCATAGCCAGCGGTGCGGAGATCATCGGGTACAAGTTTTAGGACTTCTTCAGCCGTTCGCGCAACAGTTGGCAACATCAAGACTGCTAAGGCTGCAGATCCTGCGATACCAGAAAATTTTCCCATTTGTAGAACTATCGTTGAATAGACAAACAGTCCAGCAACAATAGACGGAACACCACTCATAGATTGGATAACGAATCGAACAAAAAATGAAAAACGACCTCGAATTTCCGTTAAGTACATGCCACTCAAAATCCCAAGTGGCAACGTTATTACGGTCGCAATAAGAATCATCACGAGAGATCCAAAAATTGCGTGCGCAACTCCGCCCATGTTTAACTCATCCTCTGGCCCCGTTATGCGCATATCATTTGTGAAATACCCGACATAGAGCGCTCTGTAACCTTTTTGAATCAAGGTAAAGAAAATGGTCAGCCACGGTACAAATGCAGCGAGTGCAAGTGCCTTAATCAGAACACTCATGACAGCGTCCTTACGCTCTTTTACTTCAGCACGCCAATGCCGAACAACTGCAAACAAAATTGTGACGAAAAAGAAGACGAAAGCCCACCCGTCAACACCGGCAACTCCAGTAAGCAAAGTAATTCCTGCAGACAAGATTGCCAAAGCAGTTAAGTACAGCCACTCTTGGATGCGTTTTCTCTTCGGCGCAATCCAAGGCGTCTGAGGCATCACTTCATCAAATTGTTGCTGCGGGGGCGGATTAGTTGTGGTGCTCATACGTTTCTCGTACTTTTCTGAACAATGAAAGATGCAAACATGTTGACCAAGAGAGTTAGGCAGAAGAGGACAAAACCAGCTGCAATGAGTGCTTTCAACTCGTATTCTCCAGCTTCTCCAAATTGACCCGCGATGAGGGATGCGATGTTCCCACCAAGTGATTCGAGAATTCGATAGTTGTAATCAAACACCAGGTTGAGAAGGAGAAACACGGCAACTGTTTCGCCTAATGCGCGCCCGAGTCCAAGCATTGCGCCACCAATGACTCCACTTTTTCCAAAAGGCAGTACAACTGTCCTAATTGCTCCCCACTTAGTGCTTCCCAATGCATAACAAGTATCGATGAGATCTCGCGGGGTGCGTGAGTACACTTCGCGGGCTACAGACGTTGTGATCGGAACAATAAGTGATGCGAGAACACATCCTGCAATAAACGGCGAGCGACTGAAATTCTCAAATTCAACCGAAAATAAGGGGAACCAGCCAAACCAATCGTTGAGAAACGTAGACCACCGGGTTCCGATGCTTGAAAATACTTGGATTCCCCACAGACCAAAAATGACTGAGGGGATCGCAGCGGCAAGATCTAATAGCGTTACCAAGACTTTCCGCAAGCGCAGCGGTGAGTAGAACTCAATGTATAACGCTCCTCCGATCGACAGTGGCACAGCGAACAAGAGAGCGATAGTTGCCACTACCACGGAGCCGACCAACATCGGTCCTAAACCAAACGAAGCGCCATCCCCAGTCTCTATGTCTCCGGCATTCCAGTCCGACCCAAACACAAACTTCAATCCAAAGTCAGCAAAAATCTGTGCGCTTCTATAGATGAGGAAGAAGCCAATTGCTCCGAGCAACACAAGTGACGTCAATGCGCCACCTGTAACAATACGACGGAAGATGCGGTCTGCCCTGTTATAGACAACGACAACGTCACGCTTTTCCGGTAGCGACCCTTGGGTGGGTTCAGTAGCCAACGACATTGACGAGGAGTCTCACAATGGTGGGTAACGCGCAACCATCTACACGGTGAACGTCAAGTGAATTCTGAACCACATTTCACCCTTCTTTCCACAAACTGTGGACAAGCGATGCGGTTCAGTTACGCAGTGATATTCGACAGAATCTCACTAAATGAGGCGTCGGCCAATACACGCATCTCATCGTCAGTTCGATCCTGAATGGGATGTGCCACAAAGACGCGAGCCACATCAGGGAAACCAAGTGACTTCGATTGCGCCTCGGCTGCACTGACAAATTCAGAGGATGCAACAAACACCCCTGGTATTCCTCGAAGTTCTAAATCTGCGATGTCGTGCACACTGCACGTCGTGCAGCTGCCTCAATCAGCAAGTGATTCGATCACCACGTTGCATTGCTGAGAGATTTCATACCGCAAATCAGCAGGAGCTGGTTTGGTGAATGTGGGTTTGGCGTATCGCTTCACTGTGGCTCCGCGCTCCACCAACAATTCCTCAATGCGGTCGAGGTAAATGTTTCCGCGCGCCTTGCTGATGTCAAGTAACCCAACAGTGAGACCCTTGATAGAAGCTGGGCGAGCAAGACGCTCACGCGTGGCAGGAGAACGCTCGCTGGTGGGATCCAAGATCACAAGTGAAGAACCCTCGCCAGATGCCATGTCTTTATTGTGTCACAGACTCACTGCTTGAGTCACCGGATCACTGCCCATCTTGCCGTTTGCCCAGCCAGCAATGACCGATGAAAACAGCCCAGCACCGCCACCGGCGTACGTCAACAAGATCCCACCAGGTCGAAATTTAGGAAGTGTGGCTTCGGCGAGAGATTCCGAGACACCTTCTGCCATCCCGTGTGCTCCGCGAATAATGTCAGCTCCCGACAATTGCAAACGAGCGTGTAACTCATCGAGGATTTGCGTGCGTGTCCAACCAGCTTCAGAAAAAATTCGTCCATGGTCGGGGCTTATTGTGAGAATCGCATCGAATGCAATTACCAACTTGGGGTGTATTGCAACGCGCATGCACGCAGCTAACGAATTCAACAGTTGCTCGGGGGTACGTGCAAGTTGGTCCACCATCACGCGAGGACCTTCACCTGCAAATACTGTGACACCATCTGCATCTGGCGCAAGACCACGTTCGACGCCAAGTGTGCCAAATGGCGAATTCTCTTCATCTTCTGCAAAGCAAAATGAAACTTTCCCCGGATTGCCGTGTGTTGCGCGATCAACTTCACCTGGACGGCCCCCGCCGACATTGCGAATGGTTAATTGCACTGCCCTGCCAATGGTGCTGTTAGCCCTATGGCCCTGACCAAACACATTCATGCCGCTATTCATACCGATGCGACGTGTGCCTGAGCCGTGACACACGATCACTGGACCAACGGGCATAGTCGTGGCAAGCACACCATGCATATTGAATTCATCTGTGCATGCAGCTTCAAGTGCTGCAATGACCCACGGCAAGTACTCCGGTTTGCAACCAGCCATTACCGCATTGATTGCAACTTTTTCTACTGTGAGCTCGACCAAATCTGGTGGCGCAATTGCAACAACATCATGTGGATTTCGCGTGGTACCTGACAGCATCCGCATCACACGCTCTGGTGTTGGCGGCACTACGGGAAGACCGTCGGTCCATCCGCGCGCAAATAACGCTTCGATTTCATCTTCTGCGCTTGCAAGAGAAATATGACGAGCTGTTAAAACATCTCCTTGGAACCGAACACGCAAAGTATCTTCAAGATCTGGGTCAACACTCATTGATCCACACCCTGGACGCATTACTGGCAGATCACTGCCCAAAGTTGTTATACCCGTGATGTCACGCCACTCTTGTTGTGACCAACCAACAGTGCGCGACACTTCTACTCCATCTTTGATCGCTATCACTGTTGGCACGGTTTCAATGTCGTAGTGCCACGACACCGCGAGATCACCATCATGTTGAGCTGTGAATGTTGATGGAAATGCAGGATTGTCTTGGGTGTAGACAGAAAGTGACGTGTGCTCGGCAATCACCGGCAAAAGCGGCTCCACCATCTTGCACGTTGCGCACTCTTCCTTCACCACGATGACGAGTCCATCAGGAAGACGCGGTTTGGTGCTTGGCATACAGCCGACTTTACAAATAATGGCGTCCGAACCCTGCACTAGTGTTGAGGACTGGACCAGAGGGGGTAGGTCGCCATGTCGGCATTTGATTCGACCACACATAGCAACGCACTGGTACATAGCAACGCACTGGTCAACCCTCGCGAGTATCGACCCACGCGCGCTGTACGCCGTGGCGATCTTGAACACTCGTTCATGCGCCCTCATCAGACAGAAATCAATGTTGAAGATCTTGAATACGAAGGTCCCTCCGGCAAGCGAACCGTCCGTGAGTTTTTACAGTCGCTCAATAACGATGCAATTTTGGTGATGCTGGATGGGTCAATTATTTACGAGCGCTACAAAAAAGGAGCACGGCACACTCCTCATGCACTCACCTCGATGTCATCTGCATTTATCGGATTACTTGCCACCATGTCTGTGAACGGTGGGAAATTAGATCTCAACAAGACAGTCGACGAATACCTCGATGACTTTTCGAACACGCCATACGGATCGGTTCGTATTGGTGACATTATGTCGATGCGCGTTCCGGTAGAACACACAGCCGACACGTCTTCTCCTCTCGATACTCATCCTCTGTCAATTCGAGAAGCATTGAAAACAACAAAGATCGCTGGAAGTGCTGGATCTGTTTTTCAATATGAAGACACCAACGTTGAAATTATTGGTCTTATTCTCGCCAAGTTATACAAACACAATTTGTCCGAGCTCCTGTCACAAGTCTTATGGATGAAAATTGGTGCTGAAGAAGACGCGTCGTGGTCAATTGATGCAGACGGAGTTGAAGTTGCATCGAACGGACTTGCTGCAACCACGCGAGACATTGCACGCATCGGCGAAATGATGCGTCTTGGTGGTGCTCTAAAAGGCGTTCGCATTATCAGTCCAAAACCAATTCATGATTTACGCATTGAAATGGACCATGACGCCCAACAACTCATCTCAGATAGCAATTGGGGTGGCGCAATAGGTGGTTATGGCTTTCATAATTTTTGGTTTATCCCGCCACGTGCTGACCACTTGCACGCCGTTGGTCGACATGGGCAACATCTCTATGTCGCCCCCAACAATGGCTTAACAGTTGTGTTGACATCTTCTTCTGATTCGGACTACCAGACATACGGCGGCGAATTTGAATCAATGATGGAATGGGTGCTTTTCCGCCTCGGCACAACGTGATCTTTTTATGGCGTTAGCCTCGGCAACGGAGGTGTCCGAGCGCCTGGTGGGCTTCGCCGTCTTCAAAACGGTTGAGACGAGTGAACCTCGTCTGGCGGGTTCGATTCCCGTCCACCTCCGCCAACAGAACTGCACGTGCGTGATACTTCAACGCTCGTAACGCGATGCCGGCAGGCGCACATCGCCCACGCGTTTTGTCAATCCGTATTTGTCGAGCACGGTCCCTAACGGCACAGCATGTTTGCGCGTGAGACCAGTGATGTCGCGTAAGGCGGCCATGGTAAATCCAGCAGGAAACTGACGCCACAACTCGGTCAGAACGTCGCGCAAGTCTTCCAAGACATCGACGTGAAATGCAATGCCATCGTGTTCGTACACAGTTCCCATTTGTACTAAGCGGCGCATGACGTCACGGGCCAACGTAGTGGTATCAACGCCAGTGCGACCGCCGTTTCGAATGAGTGTGGCGATTCGTTGTTCGTCTGGAGACAACAACTGACCTCGGCGCGCCACGCCATGAGAAATAATGACCCCTTCGATGTTGTGGATCAGCAATTTCTCCCAGGGCTGCAAGATCGATACGTCAACGCCTTCGGGTGATTCATCCAGCATCACTTGTAAATGATGACGAGTATCAGCAACAACCGCATCACTTGCCACCCACTCACCTACCACTGCGCCAACGTGTTGGCCAGTGTCACGCCACACTGTGCTCACCAACACCCAACCTCGTTCAGACAAGTACGTCTGAACGGTGCCATCAGGACGAGCCTTTGTCACCGGCGCTACAGGATGAACATCAAGCACTGTTCCTCCACCCACGGTCTCGCTGCGTCCAGTTTCGCGCAATACGAATCGATCGCCGGGAAGCAGTGGCAAGGCGTGTTGAAACGTCAGTCGTATTAGATCGTTGTTACCAGGCGTGATCGAGTCAGCACCGAGTACACGTAACTGCACTTCTTGATCAGAGGTTCCCACATGCAAGATGAACTGACCACGTTTGCTTACGTTGTGACCAAGAGACGACAACACCTCAAGTGATGCGTCAAATGACGTTGTGGGATTCCACTCCTCAGACCTCACCAACGCGTCACCGCGAGAAATCTCATTACTTCCAACTCCAGTCACATTCAGTGCTACCCGCGCTGGGCCATCTACGCTGTTGACGGCCTGACCATGTGTTTGGATTCCGCGAACACGTACTTCCACACCGTTGCCCACAATCGACATGCGATCATCGACATCTATGTGGCCTTGCAGCGTTCCGGTAATCACAGTGCCAGAACCGGTCATAGAAAAGACACGATCGATAAAGAGACGAGTGCGTTGTTTCTCTACGTTTAGCGTGGCGTCGGCAACAGTTACTGCGAGAAGATTCCGTAATTGTTCGATGCCATGACTCGAGTTGACAGATATCGCAACAACGTCTACAAGATCTATACCGCGATGCGTCAGTCGTGCACGCACATCTTTTTCAACTTTATGAATTCGTGCTGCATCGACTCGGTCACTTTTTGTAATCGCTACAACAAACCTTCTCGAACCAAGCAACGACACCACATCACAATGCTCGGTTGTCTGTGGCATCCACCCTTCGGCGGCGTCAACAACAAGAAGCACTACTCCTACGTGTGATACGCCGGCAATCATGTTCCGGATGAAATCAACATGACCTGGAACATCTATGAAACTCAGCGTGACCCCGTCGGACGTTGTGGTATGTGCAAAACCGAGATCAATCGTCATCCCACGCTGTTTTTCCTCGGACAAACGATCAGGATCTGTTCCTGTTAGTGCGCGTACCAAAGATGATTTACCGTGATCAACATGACCTGCAGTAGCAATGACTGTCATATTGATATTTCAGAAATTGCGTTCACCAGTACGTGATCATCGTCGACACTGCAGGATCGTAAGTCGATGATGGTGGCATTGCCATCTACTCGTGCAATCACGGGGGTGGAATGACGGCGAAGTTGCTCGCTGTGATCACCTGCGAAAGTAAGTGCGACCGATGGGATAACAGATCCGGGAGCTGAGCCCGCGCCAGGCAAAGATTCTGTGTCGATCACGCGGATCATTGAAAAATGAGAAGACGGCAGCTGACGCACAATTTTTTCGGCGCGAGCACGCAAGCTTTCTATAGACCCAGTGGCCATCGACCAAAAAGGAATGTCATCACACACAGCGCCCGACAAATAACTCAACAAGACATTTTGCAAACCCAACAAGGTGTGGGATCCAGGTCGAAGTGCCCTCATCAACGGATGCGACGCGCACGCAGCGACCAATTCTTGTGAACCCGCGATCACGCCGCACTGTGGCCCACCCAACAGCTTGTCGCCACTAAATAACACGAGCGATGCACCGTCTGTCAGACACTGCTTCGCGGCTGGCTCACCATGTACCCACCCGATGAGATCGCGTGACGATGATGGAACCCAAGGCGTTGTGTTATCCAACAATCCTGACCCAATGTCAACAACAACGGGGACCGGCAAAGTTGCTAGTTCGCGAACCGAAGTATCTTCCACAAAACCGCGCATTGCAAAATTAGATGGATGAATCTTCATCACTAATGCAACATCATTCTTTTTATTTGTGCACGCCTTCTCATAGTCGCGAAGACGCGTTTTGTTTGTGGTGCCCACATCTACAAGACGTGCACCAGATTGTTCCATCACATCTGGAATGCGAAATCCACCACCGATTTCCACACTTTCACCGCGCGACACGACAACATCGCGATTATCAGCCAATGCTGCTAACACGAGCAAAACCGCTGCAGCATTATTGTTCACTACCACTGCTGCTTCAGACCCGATGAGGGTTGCCAATAATTCACTGACAGCCGTGTGACGTGATCCTCTCTGTCCGGTGCGAAGATCAAACTCAACTGTGACTGAACGATGAGATCCACTCATTGAAATTGGCGCACGCCCAAGATTTGTGTGCAGCAACACTCCGGTCGCATTCACCGCATCGCGCATCAACATCTCTTCCATGTTTCGCACAACACGTATTGCGTTTGCTTCAAGATCAGCTGACTCGCCAATGCGATATGCCTCGATTGCGCGTCGAGCGCACTGCACCAATAACGCATGCGGTAGGTCCGAGTGTCGCGACAGCGCTCGGGCAAGCACATCAACTGATGGTGGCCTCCCAGATTGTTGCTCTTCCACTGCTGTCACACCATTGAAACTAATAGGCTCGCCACCATGAGCCCACAGCCACCATCCCCTCGTCTCACTGAATGGACATCATGCGGTGGCTGTGCTGCCAAATGGGGCGCGTCACTTCTCGCCGATCTGGTGCGAGAACTTCCTGAGTCAACCGACCGATCGTTACTGGTAGGCCTCGCACCCTTTGATGATGCAGCGGTGTATCGACTAACTGATGACATTGCTCTTGTCAGCACCACCGATTTCTTTCCTCCACTTGTAGACAATCCGACCGACTTTGGTGCAATCGCTGCTGCAAATGCGTGCAGCGATGTATTCGCAATGGGAGGAAGCGTTGTCCTTGCAGTAAACATTGCAGCATTTCCTGAAGAGTTTCCTCGCGAATGGATCACACAAATTTTTGATGCCGCAGCACAGGTTGTTGCTGAATCAGGAGGCACCATCGCAGGTGGTCACACAATTCGTAATCCAGAACCAATCTTTGGTCTCGCGGTACAAGGCACTGTGCATCCAGATCGCATCTTTCGTAAATCTGGTGCAAAGCCAGGCGACGTTGCATTGATCTCAAAACCAATCGGTACTGGTCTTGTGATGGCGGCGGGAACTGACGCGCATCAACAACATGTAATCAACGGTATGCGCACAACAAATCGACGCGCAGCAGAAGAATTACGTGAATTGGGCGATGCAGTGCATGCGGTGACTGACGTAACTGGATATGGACTCGCAGGTCACGGTTGGGAAATTGCAGATCGTTCTGGAGTGCGTCTTTCAATACAACACGATCTCATTCCTACATACGATGGCGCACTAGACCTTGCACGGAGTGGAATTCGCACAGGTGGAGATCCGCGTAATCGCACATATGTGTCGTCGTCGTTTTCATCTACATGTGATGACACATATGTTGCACTAACTATGGACCCACAAACATCCGGCGGATTACTCGCTGCTGTTGATCCACGTACTGCATCGCAATTATCTGCAACATCAGAATGGACAATCATTGGTGAATTTACTGATGAAAATGTGGGAATCGTGTTGAAATAAATACGTCATTCGCCTGCTAGTCTGTAGCAATCGTCAACAAGCCACCGGTGTGTGGGGAGTGTGATTCTTTTATGAAAATCCTCGTTGTAGGAGCAGGCGGAGTAGGCGCATCAATGGCGTCAATCGCTGAGACGAGGGAATTTTTTGATTCTTTTGTCCTTGCAGATATTGATGAACGACGCGCAAAACAAGCGGTCGCAGATCTAGACGACCCTCGTCGATTTGAAGCCATGCACGTTGACGCCGGTTCGGTGGAAAATGTAGTGGAGCTGATCGAGAGGACAAAAGCAGACATCATTGTCAATGCAGGTGATCCGCGTCTCAATGAAGTTATTTTTGAAGCAGCATTTCGTGCGAGATGTAACTATCTCGATATGGCAATGAACTTGTCAAAGCCTCATCCCACTCGTCCTTACGAAGAAGTGGGTGAACCGCTTGGTAAAGCGCAGTTAGAGGCGCACGAACAATGGATCGACCGCGGGATACTTGGTCTTGTCGGCATGGGTGTTGAACCAGGTCTCAGCGACATTTTCGCCCGATATGCAAAAGATCATCTTTTTGATGAAGTGCATGAAATAGGCGTGCGTGATGGTTCTAATTTGTCCATTGATGGTTTTGATTTTGCGCCCACATTTTCGATCTGGACAACTATTGAGGAATGTTTGAACCCGCCGATTGTGTGGGAAAAAGAGCGCGGATTATTCACCACCGATTGCTTCAGTGAGCCAGAGATTTTCCACTTCCCTGCCGGTATTGGTCCGGTTGAGTGCGTCAACGTTGAACATGAAGAAGTTCTTCTTATTCCTCGCGAAATTGATTGTCACCGTGTGACTTTTAAGTATGGCCTAGGTGCAGAATTCATCGACTGGTTGAAGACGTTTGCCTATCTTGGTCTTGACAGTAAAGAGAAAATCAATGTTGGCAATGTTGCAGTTGCTCCACGTGATGTTCTTGCTGCAGTACTACCAAATCCGTCACAACTTGGTCACCTTATGCATGGCAAAACATGTGCAGGTACGTGGGTGCGAGGAATGTATGACGGTGCACCGCGCGAGATATACCTGTATCACGTTGCCGACAACGAAATCACCATGCGCGAATGGGGTTCGCAAGCAGTGTTGTGGCAAACAGCGGTGTGCCCAGTAGTTGCACTTGAGTTGTTGTCAAACGGCGCATGGAAGGCAACCGGTGTGCACGGGCCTGAACATTTCGATGCTGTTCCGTTTTTGAACTTGCTTGGTGAATATGGCACGCATCACGGCCAACTTGAAATGGGACCAGGTTTGTGGCCAAGCCCGAAGTCAACGGGTCAACCGGGTTGGGACCGTCCGGTACGTCGAGCCATTCACCCTCACTAGTTTCTGCTCAACACAGAAACAATGAGCGTTATTTTGTGCCGAGTGTGCGCAGGAAATCTGGCGGAATCACCAAGTCATCACGAGTGAGATCCTTGATGTCTGATTTGCCGATGCCCATCATTGCTGAGTCCATACCGCCGCGAAGAACATCGAGCACGTTTTCGACACCAGCTTGACCATTTGCTGCGAGACCCCACAGATACGCACGACCAATCATTACGGCCTTTGCACCCATTGCAAGTGCTTTCACGACATCACTGCCGCGACGCACTCCACCATCGAGAATGACTTCAATCTGGCTTCCTACTGCTTCAGCGACCGCCGCGAGATTGCGAATCGGCGCTGGCGTTCCGTCGAGGTTGTTGCCACCATGGTTTGACACCGACAAAGTTGTTGCACCGAGATCAACGACGCGCTTTGCATCATCGACACGACAAATGCCTTTCACCATGAACGGACCATCCCACTGCGAACGGATCCATGCAACATCACTCCACGTTGGTAACGGGGTTTGCATCCATTCGTAATAGGCGCCGAAGAATGTTGGAGCAGATCCACCTGGAGGGGTCATGTTCGGTGCGGAGAGATCAGGCAACTTGCCCGACTTTGCAAACATCCAAAGCCACTTGGGTCGAGAAATTGCCTCGGGTGCAAGCTTGATCATTGCTTTCAAATCAATCTTCTCGGGGATCCATGGGCTACCCCAGTCGCGACCATTTGAAAATGACCAGTCGAGCGTGATGATGATTCCTTTGGCGCCCGCATTCTTCGCGCGCTCAAGACGATGCAACATGAGGTCACGATCACCAGACCAGTAGACCTGTAAGAAGGTGGAATCGTTCGCTGCTGCCACTTCCTCAATTGGTTTACTTGCAAATGAACTAAGACCCATCGCAATGCCACGATTTGCCGCTGCACGCGCAATCGCAACTTCACCGTCAGGATGAACCGCCTGCACGCCGGTGGGAGAAATAATGACCGGCATCGATAGGTTCTGCCCCATCACTGAAGTTTCCATGCGACGTTCGGTTGGAAGATCAGCAATGTGTGGTGCAAAACCAAGCAGGTCAAAAGCATTCAGGTTGTCGTTATACGACAATCCTTTTTCCGATCCAGCAAGTAGTGCACTGTAGACAGATTTTGGCAGTCGTTTCTTTGCCCGACGCTGTGCCTCTGCAACCGTTTCAAACCATGTGTTTGCCATTGTTCATGACCTCCCCGACCGCTTAAGTGTAGGGATTAGTCACGTGTGAACAAGCCTGCAACGTTTGGTCGACCTCCTACATTGTTATTGCCGCCGAGTGCAGCCCCAATAAAGCCAAGGAACTCGTTGGGGTTACGCGTTTGCACAAGCAAACGACCAGGGCCAGTGAAGTCAAAAACTAGCCCTTCACCGGATTTCACCATCTGAACGATTCCGCCTGTTGCCTTGCGCAAACTCATTGTGAGACTCGAGTCATATGCCACCATGTGGCCGGTGTCGAGAGTGATTTTCTCGCCCGCGGCGAGCGTCCACGTTTCCAGTGCGCCGTAGCACGACAACACGATCTTGCCCGACCCTTCTGCATGAACAACAAAACCGCCTTCACTGCCAAACAGATTCTTAAAGCCACCCCACTTGGTGTTTAGCTCGACGGACATTTCTGATGCCAACCACGAACCACGCTGCACAATCAGTCCATCACTCGGTAAATCAACCACCACAAGATCACCAGGCATCAGTGCCGCAACATCAACGAAACCACCTTGTGTCGGTGCAGTGAAAGTGGTGAGGAAGAACGATTCTCCACCGAGCGCTGCTCGCTTTAGTGACTTCATCACACCGCCCTCGGCCTTTGCTTCAACAACAACACCATCACTTGTTGCCATCATCGAACCAGACTCAGCGCGAACCTTTTCACCACCACCGAGCGATAATCGAGCAACACCGAATGCCGGTCCATTACGCACTTCAATATCCATCTTGGACTCCCCCTTTTTAACTGGCGCGCTCACCGACAGGTGAGTGCATTTCATAATGAACCGTACTATTCACGGCGTGGGGGCTTGAACGGCGTCGCTATTCGTTCACTGCGCTGTGGTTACTGTGCAGTCATTGACAAGAAATGCGGCCACCAGCTGTGCTGCTTGTATCACCGCAGCATCATTCAAAATTGCAGTCGCCTGGTCAACAGCCTCAATCCCCTTCGCGGTCGCAGCACCAATAGTTCTTGCGGATGTAAGAGCCTCACCGGCAGCGCCGTAGCCAGCGAGAAAAGCAGAATACTCCTTTTCAATCTCGGTAGTTATTGCAACACGTGTGAGCCCAAGATTGGCTTCGTATCGATCAGTTTCAAATGATTGTGGCTTGGCAAGTCCCGACATCAAGATATTTGACACCGCAGAAAACGCCGCAAGCGCCGTTGCACAATCAGACTTCTCGTCAATTGCTGTGACCACTGTGTCTTCGGTGGGCATTGATTCGGTAGTTACAACAGAATTTCCAGACACTGAAACATCAGCACTTTCAGAGTCTGCACATGATGCGGTACTCACAACACACACCGCAAGACAAATAGCGAATGTGCGTCGGCTAAAGGTCATGATGACAGACTAGGCAGCGATGACTGCACCATGGACGACAGATGGGGGAATCCATCAAATCCCGCTGCCAATTAATACAGGTGCATTGTGGCTATGTGGCAAGCACTACATTGCACCGCGTATTAACGAAGTACGTCATGAACTCGGAGAACCAACGGTGGTCTGTCTTGCCCATCGCCATGAGTTAGAACACCGCTACGACGGATACATCGACTGGCTTGAATCACATCGTGACAGTGACGCCGTCTGGTTCCCGATTCATGATCTCAATGCACCAGCTCTAAACGATGGACTCATTCTGTTGGAACGTCTTGTCAACGGGCTGCGAAACAATGAACGATTCATTGTTCATTGCGCAGCAGGAATTGGGCGAGCAGGTACAACAGCAGTAGGAGTACTCATGATGCTTGGCATGGATGCACACGCTGCAGCATCGCACGTGCGCTCACACCGACCAATGGCCGGACCAGAAGCAGGTTCTCAAAAAGAATTCATCTCTGCGCTGGCTTCTCAGCTAGCGCAGAAATGAATCACGGCCTTCTAATTGTGTCTTGAATTAGTGCGTTGCTATTTGACAACAGCAACGGACGGACGACTTGCGCCCGCCAAGAGGCTCGACACCAAGATGCCAAGTGGCAATGTTCCCCAGTACGACAACTGGAGTCCGACGTTGCCCAAGAACAACATCAGTAGCCACGTTGCGGGGAATGTGGCAATAAGGAATACGGAAATGAGAGCGAAGAGTCCCTTGATCATGCGCCTAACGTAACAGAACTGCGACCTCAAAAAGTTTTATTCAAGCATTGCGAGGAAATAAGTGTTCAGGAAATAATTGGTAGACCAGTAGCCGCTGCACCTTATTCACAATGCCGTCTTCAACGTTTGAATTACGTGCGCCCAGAAGGTGACCTTCTGCAAATTCTTCATGGGTACGGATATGAATGAGAACAAAAATGGACTACAGGGCAATGACCAAAGTGACCCTTTTCTAAACGCATCTGCGCAAGGAAGTACATAAACTTTGATACGTGCCATTGTCACCCCGCGCAAAAAGTGCTTCAGCACGTGCAAACGACAACAAGATTCGGGATGCAGCAATTGACATCGCCCACGAAATTGGACTTCAGCACCTACGTTTCGGTCATGTTGTCGAACACACTGGTTTAACAACCGGCGCAATGTATTCGCGCTTTGTCGATCACAATGATCTGCTCGCCACGTTATGGATTGACCGACTACGTGAACCATTCGTGCAACTCATGAGCGACGCAATAACCGCATTTGAATCAAACAATTCTCAGGCAGTGCACAAGTTGGCTGACCGTTTGCACAAACTTTCAAAACCGGAATGGGCTGCCATTGAAGCAGTCGTGATTGCACACCGGATTCCTGAACTTGATGAAGTGGTCACAGAAGACGTCATTGACTTTCTCACAAGCGTTGGACTTACACCGCAGTTCTCTGGCAGCGACATCGAGGGCATCAAAGTGATAACTGTGTTGTCTCTTGTTTTTGCCTGTGCATTCAATTCCTTCATCGACAAAAACGTCAATGACTGGAAATCGATTTTTGAGACTCATCGTCGTGCAATTGCGGATCTCGTTCCTACCCCCAATCTAAAACAAGCGTCATATGGACCAATGCCCGTCACAGCATCAACTGGTGATGATCTGCGCGACACCTTGATTAACGCAACCGCAGATGTCATTTCACGTTCTGGCCTAGATGGAGCAACATTGGCGCGAATTTCCCGTCGTGCACGAATGACAAGCGGTGCTGTGTACACGCTGTACACCACAAAGGATGAGCTCATTGCCGACGCCCTGAAAGTGCTGATGTCAGCAGCGCGTAGCGATACCACTTCTATTGTCCAAGAAGCGAAAATTGTCGAGGACTCCTTCACGTCCACAATGCAGGTGTATTCACTTGCGTTCGAGCCAAGTAGGCGCAACTTCCGACGTTTCCGTATGGAAGTAATGATGTCGGCGCGAACCGATGCTGACATTCGTTCTTTGTTGCGTACGAGTTTCCGACAGCGGATCAAAGAATACGAAAAAATCTTCGGTCCAGATCCACAATTCAACCCAGATTTCGTGCGCACAATCGCCCGCACGGGACAAATGCAGCCGGTTGGCCTCTCTATCCTCGAGTCCTACATCAATCGCCCAGAAAACGTTGACTTGGTGCCGTTGTCGTCGGCAATCACGCGGAACGTCTATAGCGTTCTCGCCTATGCCAATTGATGACCCAGGAGTGAGCCTTGTCTCACTGCTTCTGGCTGACTATGCCAACGTGCGCGAAGGACTACTAAATGTGGTGAGTGCTGGGATCACCCGAGTCGCGCCTCGTGGGGGGTATCCGTTTCATCCCGATGTATTTCTCGCAATGATGGCGTACGTTCATCCCGATCGCATCGACAACACCCATGAAGCGAGGGTTACCGTCAAGTATCCCGAGACCACCGAGAAAATCGCACAAATCGATTTCACGTTTAATGCCAATGCCGCACGCTTTCCCGGTGAAGGCCTGTATGTCCCTTTTGCATTGCCCCTGCGCGAAATCGTATTTCCACACCCCGGCGAAGTAGACGTCTCTGTTGCTCTCAACGGCCAATTCGCGAGCTCTCTCACCTTCTGGTTACAGGAGTCAGCTCTAGGCGACTGAGGGCTCCCGCTGTACCCTGTTGGGTTATGGCAACAAACCGTGAAATTTGGGAAAGCGAGTTCGGCACGTCGCGTCTTCGCGAGGCTGACTACGCAACGATGTCGGGCATTCCCCTGGAACCCGTCTACGGACCAACGGAAGGCGAATACCCTGGTCAATACCCATACACACGCGGACCATACGCATCGATGTATCGCTCCAAGTTGTGGACCATGCGTATGTTTGCCGGTTTCGGTACCGCTGAAGACACCAACTGGCGGTTTAAAGAAATTCTCAAAGCGGGAGGAGATGGACTCTCGACTGCGTTTGACATGCCAACACTTCTTGGGCTTGATTCTGACGATCCAATGTCTGAAGGTGAAGTAGGGCGTTGCGGTACCGCAATTGACACTCTCGCCGACATGGAAGATCTATACGCCGGTATTGATCTTTCTTCAATCACCACGTCAATGACGATCAACTCCCCTGCAGCTGTCATCTTTGCCATGTTTATTGCCGGCGCAGAAAAACGTGGCATTTCACGTCAATTGCTTGGTGGCACACTGCAAAACGACATCCTGAAGGAATACCAAGCACAAAAAGAATTTGTGTATCCACCGCGTCAAGGTATGCGACTTGTCCGCGACACCATCGCGTTTACATCCGCCGAAATGCCAAAGTGGCACTCGGTTTCGATTTCCGGATATCACATTCGCGAAGCGGGCTCTACAGCGGTAGAGGAACTCGCATTTACTTTGGCAAACGGCTTTGCCTATGTCGAACTAGCAATGCAAGCGGGATTGCCCGTTGATGCATTCGCACCGCGCTTGTCATTTTTCTTTAATGCTCACATCGACTTCTTTGAGGAAATCGCGAAGTACCGCGCCGCACGACGGATTTGGGCCCGTTGGCTGAAAGACCGCTACGGCGCAACAAGTGATCGCTCGCTGCAACTGCGTTTCCACACCCAGACTGCTGGCGTGTCGCTTACTGCGCAGCAACCAGAAGTCAACATCGTGCGCACAGCTATCGAAGCACTCGCTGGAGTTCTTGGTGGCACGCAAAGCCTGCACACCAACTCCATGGACGAAGCTCTCGCACTGCCCACGGAAAAAGCTGCACGTATCGCATTGCGCACACAACAGGTGATCGCATATGAAACAAACGTTGCACACGTTGCTGACCCACTTGGTGGTTCATATTTTGTTGAAGAGCTCACCAATGAAGTTGAACGCCAAGCAGAGGAAATCTTTGCTCAAATCGCCGAACTTGGTCACGGATCAATGCTCGAAGGCTGCATAGCCGGAATCGATGAGAACTACTTCCAAGGACGTATCGCAGATTCTGCGTATCAGCTTGAGAAAAAGTTGAACTCTGGAGAGAAAATAGTCGTTGGTGTGAACCGTTTCTCCGAGGGCAACGACGAAGATCAAATTGACCTTCTCGAAATCACTAATGAAGACGAACAGCGCCAATTGAAGCGCCTCAACATAGTGCGTGCTGATCGTGATTCGTCAAAGGTTGCTGAAGTATTAACTCGCCTCGAGCAAGAAGCAGCCGACCCGAATGTCAACCTCATGCCAACTCTCATCGAAGCATCTCATGCATACGCGACTGTTGGCGAGATGATGGCTGCAATGGGCAAAGTGTTTGGTCGTCACATTGAGGTACCAACAATATGAGCACGACTCCAGCGCGCATTCTTGTAGCAAAAGTTGGTCTCGATGGCCATGACCGCGGTGTGAAAGTGATTGCGCGTATCTTGCGTGATGCTGGATACGAAGTGATCTACACAGGTCTCTTTCAAACACCAGACACCGTTGCTGCAGCTGCCGAACAAGAAGACGTCGACATGGTGGGATTATCGATGTTGTCTGGCGCTCACATGACACTTGCACCAAAAGTTGTACAGAAGTTGCGTGAGAAAGATCTCCACATACCTGTCGTTGTCGGCGGCATTGTCCCCGACCGTGACATTCCAAAGTTGCAAGAAGCCGGTGTTACAGCGGTTCTCACCCCCGGTTCCACCGTGGAAGAGATCACCGCAAAAATTGCCGACATCCTGCAAGCGCAAAACGCGTAACTTCTGGCTACTGACTGTTCGTTACCGTCCTAGGGTTCGGCGTCTTGTCTCATAGGTCTAGAGTGAACCTATGACCACTCGCAATTCACAACGCATCGTCGTCGGCACCGACGGATCACCAAACGCACATCGTGCAATTTCGTGGGCCATTGACAATGCCCACGAAGGCGACACCGTTGTGATCGTTCATGCATGGCAACCATTTGTCTATGGATCTGAACTTGCCATGGCCTACACCATTGATGATGTGGAAGCGGGCAAGATTCTTGAGGCTGATTTTGCGGCGTTTGCGCCACGTGCGGCCGAACGGAAAGTGAAACTTGAAAAGGTCCTCGTGCAGGCCGATGCACGTACCGCACTCAAATCACAGAAGCCTGATCTTCTCGTTGTCGGAGCGCGCGGACACGGCGCGTTTTTGGGTGCATTGCTCGGTTCCGTCGCCGATTATTACGCACGCCACAGCGAAGTTCCCGTGGTTGTTGTGCCCGCAGAACATAAGTAATAAATTTTCGAAATAGAATCCGGATCATGCGTACCTCCTCTGTTGTATTTCGTGTTGCCCTTGGATCAGTTGTTGCCTTGGCGCTTGTTCCCGGTCCTGTTGATGCCAAGAGCCACAATGCGGACAAAGGTAAGCCTTCTACCAACCCTGGTAATTCTGGGAACACAGCTGGTACGACACTGAGTTGCGTTCAACGCGGAAACGCACCAACAACCGGTGGCGCTTCATTCGTTGTCGAATTCAAACAAGGCGTCACGCAAACTGCTATCGACACAGCATTGGGTGCAATTGGTGGAAATGGAAAGCGTCTTTAAAATGCTGGGGTCGGCACCATCAAATTCGGATCACGCGGCCAATCAGATGCACGTAAAGCAATGGCACAACTTGGAAATCTCATTCAACGTTGCGAAGACGATCAAGTAGTCAAGACGGACCCTCGAGATGTTGTCAGTAGCGCAGCAACTCAATCTCCTGCGAGTTCATGAGGCCTTGATCGCACTGATCAAAGAGCGCTTCCGTTGAACAACAGTTATTCGTATGCAACTACCGGCAGTGGTGTCGATGTGTACGTGGTTGACACTGGCGTTTTGTCATCTCACAGTGAATTCGCTGGCCGTATTCGTTCGGGTTTTGCCGCGACCGGACTTACCGGCACTGAGGATTGCAATGGCCATGGCACCCACGTTGCCGGCACTGCAGCAGGCGCTACGTACGGTATTGCGCCTGCAGCGACTGTTGTATCTGTACGCGTTCTTGACTGCAATGGTTCAGGAACTTTGTCGGGCGTTATCGCGGGTATCGACTGGGTGATTCAAGATCACACCTCCAAACCAGCCGTCCTAAACATGAGTTTGGGTGGTGGACTCAGTGGAATCTTGGATGCTGCAGTACAACGTGCGGTAGATGATGGAATCAGCGTCGTAGTAGCAGCCGGAAACAGCACTGCTGATGCATGCGGATTCTCCCCAGCCGCTGCTCCCAACGCAATCACCGTAGGTTCAACTACTACGAGCGATACTCGCTCATCATTTTCTAACTTTGGCGAATGTGTCGACATATTCGCACCGGGATCTGGAATTAAGTCTGCGTGGCACACAGGCACCACTGCCACTGGCACCATTTCAGGCACATCAATGGCAACACCAGCAACAGACGGCGGTGGAACTACTCCCGGTGATGGCACACAAGCGTCCGCACCCGAAACACCCAATACTCCTGTTGCTCTCGCAGGTGACCGTAGCGTTCGTCTGCAATGGACGAATAATGCTGATGGCGGTAGCGCCATTATCGGTCACTCCGTACGTGTTTTTGCAAATGGCAGTTTGGTAAGTGAATTATCTGTCAACGCACGTACAGACATCACCATAAGCGGCCTCAAAGTTGGCACTGTGTATACATTCCGCGTTGCAGCAATTAACGATGTAGGTCGAAGCTCATTCTCGGCGCTTTCGAATGAAGCAACACCCGTGCGCATTGTTGGCAATAAAGCGCCAAAGGTACGCCAAGTTTCTGCTCCTGATGAAAAAGCCGGTGTTCCGCACGCATTGCAGGTAACTACATCAGGCTCGCGTCTTATCACTTCTTGGCGTTACGCGAAACAAGATCTCGACCACAACACCAACTTCATCGTGTTGATTCGCAATGAAGACAGCGTGGCTGCCCGACTTCTTGTTTCCGACTGGCAAGGTGTGACAGTGGCAGGCCTTGAGCCAGGTCGCTATACAGTTCGCGTACGAGCGTTCAACACAATGGGTGCTGCACGTGCAACACCTCCTGTGTCAGTGCGTATTCGCTAGTGATCAGGATGCGCTTCTTTGAAGCGCTCAAATGATGCAGAAATTTCTTTCTCTGCTGCGTCGCGGCCTTCCCAATTTTTCACATTGGTCTCCTTATTAGGCTCGAGCAACTTATAGACCTCAAAGAAGTTACTGATCTCAGCCAAAAGATGTTGCGGGACATTTGCAAGATCCTGATACGTGTTGTACCGCTCATCGCGTGAAGGAACACACAGCACCTTTGCATCTCCGCCTTTTTCATCTTCCATCCAAAAGACTGCAATAGGGCGCACCCACATATGACAACCAGGGAATGTTGACTGAGGCAAAATCACCAGCGCATCGAGTGGATCCCCATCTTCACCAAGAGAATTAGGGAAGAACCCGTAATCAAGCGGATACTGCATTGCGGTGAACAAGTTGCGATCAAGCCAGATTTCTCCGGTCTCATGATCCATTTCATATTTGTTGCGTGAGCCCTGGGGGATCTCGACGACCATCTCTACTTCCACGGAGCGATACTAAGACCTTGCCCCGTCATCGAACGACCCTTATTTGTGTGCGGCTCATGGTGAGTCGACGGCTCGGGCTCATCTTCAACACCATTAACTGACATGTGCCAGTGCGAATAGCCCACAATTGCGTGCCATACACGCGACAAACTCGTTTATCCAGCACGGTTAGCCACATCTTCGTTTGTGAAGTTGCCTTTGGCAAGACAACATCAAGCTTTCGAAGCACCACCCGTACTCGCGTTAATGAGCCCACTTTCACACTGGGGCGCGCCTTCTTGACATCGCCAGTCAGGGCATTGGACACTGAGGAATTGGCGCTCGGGGCCTGGGTATTTCTTTGATCAATGGTCTCGGTCTCTTGACCAGTTGGTGTGTCGCTTCTCGGTGTGTCTCGCGGCGGAGGTGACGCTATTGGAGGATCATCTATGTCTGGAACATTTATCGGAGGATCAACGATTGGTGCGTCATCTATAGGTGTCGATGCTGGACGTTCGATGGTGTTAAACGTCTGTATGGCCCCGTACGTTGTTTGTCCAAGACTCGTCGTAACAATGCGATAGAAGTACGACTCATCATCTTCTAAATCCGATAGGTCGGTGGATACTGACGCGTGTACGAACGACGATAATTGTGTCGGCACCGATATCGACGCACCATCAGTGCCACGTTGTTGTCGAGTATTTGAACCCCAACACCACAGATCTCCTTGCCCAGCCAGTGCACATCCGTGCAACTCGGAAAGCGACAACTGAGTAACAGAAATAAGTTCAGGTACGAGTGTCGGTGTGTTCACATCAAGAGCTGTGCCAAATGCAGTGATTCCCACTGCACCATCTCCCCAACATTTCACTGCGCCATTGACAAGTAGTGCACAGGATGCGTCAGAGTCGACATTTACGGCAATAGCGCGTTCTCCTGTCGTCAAAGTTGATGTTGTGAGTTGACCGGATGAATCGGAGTCGCCGTCACCTAAATTGCCAAAACCATTGTCTCCCCAGCAGGAGACAGATGCATCATTGAGTAATGCACAAGAGTGTTGCTTCCCAGCTGCAATCTCCACTGCATAACGGTTAACACCAAATGATGAAA
>JBIITN010000034.1:0-16204 GCA_044340485.1 Ilumatobacteraceae bacterium
GTGTAATACAATTTTTCCACAGAATATTCACAGACTGTGGACTTGAGCATTGGCCACATGTGGCTTACTCACAACCTCAGGTTGAAAGTTGTGTCAGGCGCTACGCGCCTTCAGTCTTTGTCTTTTGACCTCAGCTACCTTCGGTCCTGTCAGGCGCTACGCGCCTTCAGTCATAGCCCTGTAGATGCGTTCGAGGTCTTCGAGATCGGCAAAGTCGACAGAGATTCGGCCGCGTTTACCCGCCATTGACACCGACACCTTGGTTGCCAAGAAGTCTGCAAGCAAGTTTTCCAGTTCCAGTAGCCCGGCGGGACGTAATGGCGTTGGCGACGGAGCCTTTTCTGGCTTCACCGCCCGCACACCTTGTCGAACTGCGTCTTCGGTGGCGCGCACCGACCACTCGCCTTTCACCGCGTCGGCGGCAAACTGCTCCATCAACTTATTGTCATCACACGACAACAAGGCTTTGGCATGTCCCGCTGACAAACGGCCATCAGCGAGATACCCCTGAACAGTGGCGGGCAATGTGAGAAGCCTTAGTGCATTTGTGACTGCAGACCGGCTCTTGCCGACGCGTTTAGCAACCATTTCATGGGTGAGCCCAAAATCTTCTGCGAGCTGCTGATATGCAGAAGCTTCTTCCAAAGCAGTGAGATCCTGACGATGCAGGTTTTCCACCAACGCTTGTTCCACGGAATCAAGCTCGGTGACTTCGCGCACCACAACGGGCACCATCGACAACTTCGCCCGCTGAGCCGCCCGCCATCTGCGTTCGCCGGCAATGAGTTGATAGTTCCCGGCCGAGACTTCGCGCACGAGGAGTGGCTGCAAGACGCCAATTTCTTTGATCGATGCGGCAAGTTCTTTCAATGAGTCTTCATCAAAATGCACACGTGGTTGGTGCGGATTGGGTTCGATAGACCCCACGGGAATTTCACGCAGAGCCGAATCGGGTAACGGTGAATCAGACGGTGAGATTTTGTTGACCGGTGGAGAAGACTTAGTAGTTTCTTGCAACTTACTACTGGAAGCCGGCCGTTCTTGCTCGCGTGGGGGCATTGAAGTCGGTGGTGCGTCAGTAGGTGGTACACCGGTGGGAATGAGGGTCGACAATCCTCTACCGAGCTTGCGGCGTTCGGCCATTGGTCAACTCCTTTGCAACATCACGATATGCCTTGGCACCTTTGGATGAACTGGCATGTTTGAGAACCGACATTTCCATAGATGGAGCCTCTGCCAACTTCACGTTGTAGGGAATCACCGCTTTAAATACCTTGTCACCGAAGGCAGCTCGTAATTCCGATTCCACCTCAGATGACAATTTCTTGCTCGCCTCCGACATGGTCAATAGATAATGGCCAATTGCAATCTTGGGATTAAGAGCTTGGCGTACCTGATTGATCACTTCGCTGAGATCGCGTAAACCTTCAAGCGCAAAATAATGCGTCTGTACTGGTGCCAATATGGTATCGGCAGCCATAAACGCATTCACAGTCAGACGACCAAGCGTGGGTGGGCAGTCAAGAAGGACGTAATCCCATTCGTCAGTACACGCATTGATTGCCTCACGTAGACGAGGAGTGGGGAACATCTCGCCCACCAACATTGCTTCCACCTCGGCCAATTCCTGCCGAGCAGGGGCCGGAGCGACAAACAGGTTTTTTTCCGCAGTGGGTTCGATGATGTTCTCGAGTTTTTCTTCCTGGCGCAAGACTTCAGCAATCGTCGGGGCATCTTCGGGTGGATGAATCCCCAACCCCGACGACGCGTTACCCTGTGGGTCAAGGTCAATGATGAGGGTGCGGAACCCCAACTCAGCAAGGGCTGCGCCCAGATTGATGGCGGTGGTGGTTTTGCCCACGCCTCCCTTTTGGAGGGAGATGGCAATCACGGTGGCGGTCATACAGTGACATCGTACCGCTTCCATGTGGCAGAACTGTGGATATCTTTTTGCCAGAATGTTCCACGTGGAACATTCTGAAGGTTTTCAGGATGGCAATTGTTCCACGTGGAACATTGCAATCCCTTGTAAATACTGGGGTTGAGCGAATCCAAGCTCCGCAACAAGCTCATCTGGCCATCGGGAAGCATCGGTCACAGGTGGCTCCGTCACCACAAAGCGACCCCCGATCGAAAGAAAGGGACGTGCAGCCCGGAGGGTGATTTCCGGTGGTCCAAAGCCTCGCGACACGACCGCCCCACACTTTCCTCGATACTCCTCGTCCCGAGCAAGATCATCGACATCAGCTGTCACCACGGTGACCCGGTCGGCAACTCCCAGCGCAATCACTGCCCGTGCTAATTCGTCCATCCGCGTCGCTCGACGATCAACGAGCACCAGTTGAAGGTCGGGGCGCTCCACAGCAATGACAAGTCCTGGTATTCCGGCCCCGGTCCCCATGTCGAGGACCCGACCCGTCACCTCGGCAAGTGCAGGGAGAAAATGCCGAGCATGGTCAATCACTTCCGATATCGGACGATCACCGAGAGTTCCCAGCCGCTGAGCGCGCGTCAGCACCTCGTGTAACTGGGCTGTATTGCTCAATTGATTATTCCATCAAGATTGAGCCAGATGCCGAGAGCGGCTCAGGCGTCAGCTGGTTCGACCACGATCCGTCGGCGTGGTTCTTCGCCTTCGGAACGGGTTTGCACACCATCAACTTCCATCAAGGTGTCATGGACAACCTTGCGGTCTGCTGACGGCATCGGTTCGAGCACCCGGGATTCTCCGGTTTCCTTCACGTCTTCTGCCACCTTCAACGCAAAGCGTGACAACGCTTCGCGACGACGCTCGCGATATCCGGCAATGTCAATACGCAAACGGGTTTCCTGGTCTCCCAAGCGACGCTGGCTTGCCACGCGAGTGAGGTCTTGAATGGCTAACAGTGTGGAACCCCGCGGGCCCACCATCAGACCAAGTTCCTCACCGTCAACGCGAGCCTCAATTTCTTCTTCATTCCGCTCGATCAGAACATCTGCTGTCACACCAAACGCGGTGACGAGGCCTTTCAAAAACTCGGTAGCTGCCTCGGTCACCAAGTTGGGATCAACAGGCTCGCGGGGTGCACGATCTTCATCATCACGGGGCGGACGCTCTGCGCGCGGTGCGCGGGCCGGACGGTCCCCACGCTCGGTTCGCTCACCAGTGCGCGGGCGACGGTTGTTGCCATTGCCACTGCTGTTACCGTTGCCATTTCGTTCTTTGGGCGAACGTGTGTTCGATGTACGGCGACGGTCATTGCGCTCGGTCTTTCCGCGCGGGGTAGTGGGACGCACCCACGCACGCACGCGTGCTTCACCGCGGACGCGACCAAAGAGACCAGCTGATGGTTCTTCGAGCACTTCGAACTCTGCGTCATCTTCTGCCACGCCAAGCTGATCAATAGCTTCGCGTTTTGCATCTTCAATTGTTTTTCCGGTTGTTTCTACTGATCGCATGATTAGTTATGCCTTATGTGAGTGTGTGATTGACCAACGGCCAGATCACACGAGGATCTTTTACTTATTACGTTTGCTCGGCGGAACCGCACGAGCACCGGGACGAGCCGGTTTACCACTAGGTGTGGGACGATTTTTTGGTGCAGTGACACGCTTGCTTTGTATCGCTGGTGTCGAAGGAGTGTCGTCTTTTTTCTTAGCGGTAATTTCTTTGTTCTTATCGTCGTCTTTCATCTCGCGCGCTTTGACGCTCGCGGCTTGTGCTTGACGACCAATGGAGTGGTCACTGCCATAGAAACGTTTCGTGATGTAGTACTGCTGGGCGATGCGCACCAACGCCTGAGTGATGTAATAAAACACAAGGCTGGTCGGCAAAAACAGCTGAAACAGTGCAAATACCACAGGTAAGTACTGCATGATTTTTGCCTGCACTGGCGACATCGATGGGCTAGTGACACGGCTCGCAACCATGCGCTGTTGCAAGAAGAACAATCCGGCCAACACAACAATCAACAACGCGTACCAAATACCCGTTGCAAAATCTTCGCTCATTGCTTTTGCTGGTGAAATCGCAAGGTTCAGACCAAACGACACCATTTCGGTTGCTTGGTCAAGGTCTTTGTACAACGATGAATCTTTGGAGATGTAACCGGGATCAAGTGTTCCGTCATCGCCCATGCGACCCAACTGGTTGAGTACGCGGAACATAATGATGAACACCGGCATTTGTGCAAGAAGTGGCAAACATGATGCAAGGGGGTTGACCTTGTGCTCTTGATAGAGCTTCATCATCTCTTGGTTCATCTGTTGGCGATCACCGCGGTACTGATTTTGAATCCGACGCATCTCTGGTTGCAGGCGTTGCATCTCGAGCATGCCCTTGGTGCTCTTTAACGTGAGCGGGGTGATGAGCAACATGACAGCAACGGCCACCAGCGAAATCGCGATGGCATAGTTGCTAATCCATTCATAAAAAGTGGCGATCAGCCAGGCGGCGGCTTGAAACATGGTTGGTCTTTCTAGATTTCTCGTGCGATGGACGCATCGCGAACGGCGGATGGAACGGGGTCAACACCCGATGGCCCAAATGGGCGGCATCGGGCAAGACGACGAATGGTGAGCCATGATCCTTTGGCAGCACCATGGGTCTCGATGGCTTCACACGCATAATGCGAACAAGAGGGCCAAAAACGACACGGGGAGGGGCGACCCTCACGACCTTTTTGGTACAAAGAAATACCCGATAGCAAGAATCGCTTCATCGGATGCCGGCTTTTGTGCATTTACGCACAAGTGTGTTCATATCGTGAGACAACTCATCAAATGACATGTGCGTTGCTTTAGGAGATGCACTGATGACATACCACCCCGGCTGCAAATCTTCGGTGTGATTCTTCACAAGTTCACGAAGTTGACGGCGTAAGCGATTGCGACGTACGGCAGAGCCCACTTTTCGCCCAAGGGCATAGCCCACATGGGGCTGGTGGCAAGATTCATCGAGAAGCATGGTGCAAGACAACACAGTGGACCGAACTCGGATACCTTCGCGGCGAACCCGCCCAAAGGCTGACCGTGTCTGGATACGACCGATCAATGGCTAAGGCGGTGGCGACCCTTGGCACGACGAGCCTTCAAAATGGCGCGGCCGGCACGGGTGGACATACGGTGGCGAAAGCCGTGCTTACGGCTTTGCTTGCGATTGTTGGGTTGAAAGGTGCGCTTCATGGCGCCTCCTCTTGGGCAAAAGCTCCCACGCAAATGAGGGCGGATCGGACTAGCAAAGAACACAGGCTAGAGCGAAAGGGGGCCCAGTCACAACACGACAATGGTGTCCATATGGCTCGCGCGAGAATGGACACTTAGGCCGGCTGTCAATTTTTCACTATCCACAGATCCTGCTACGTTCAGATCTCCCACGGTTTCCCTGTGGGGGCGTATCCACACCCTGTGGATAGTGCTGTGGAGATGGGAGATAGCTGTGTCTGATCATGAAGCATTGTGGAATGCCACATCACAATTGCTGAAGGCACAGGTGTCAGAAGGTGTGTGGTACTCCACATTCAACGACGTTCTTGCGCTTGCGAGCGACGAAGACTCCCTTCGCATCCAGGTACCAAATGCTCACGTGCGCGACCGCATTGTTACCCGTTATCGCCCACTTGTTCTCGATGCACTTGATGAAATCGGCGAAAGCGATCGTGAACTTATCGTCGAAATCGGTGCCGCACATTCTTCCATCATCAATGTTGACTCCGACAGCTCATCGTCGACATCTTCTTCCGACACAAACAGTGAAAACACAGCAAAAGCCAGTAACGGTAAGGGTTTGGTCGTAGGCCTGAATCCTCGTTACACCTTTGACAATTTCGTGAAAGGTGCCTCAAACCAGTTCGCTCTTGCGGCCGCGTTGCGTGTTGCAGAAACCCCAGCGCGTTCATACAACCCGCTGTTCATTTACGGTTCAGCTGGTCTTGGCAAGACTCACCTGTTGCAGGCCATTGGTTGGTACGTGCATGATCACTACGCCCACTACGAAGTTCGTTACGTCTCTACCGAAACATTTTTGAATGAATACGTCGATGCGATTCGTACAAACACCACTGCTGCGTTCAAACGCCGCTATCGCGATGTCGATGTTCTCCTCATTGACGACATCCAGTTCATGGAAGGAAAAGAAGGTCTTCAGGAAGAGTTTTTCCACACCTTCAACTCGCTCCACGGAGCCAACAAACAGATCGTCATTTCCTCTGATCGCATGCCAGATGCAATTCCCACCCTGGAAGATCGCCTTCGTGGCCGCTTCCGTTGGGGTCTCATCACCGACATTCAGCCACCAGATCTCGAGACCCGTCTTGCGATTTTGCGAAATAAGGCCGAACGCGACAACACCCCACTCGACGCCGAGGTGCTCGAGTTCATTGCTTCCAACATCACCTCCAACATCCGTGAATTGGAAGGTGCTCTCATCCGCATCACCGCCTATGCCAACCTCACCCGCGAACCAGCAACGGTGGATATGGCAAAGCAACAATTGAGCGATCTCTTAACCGAATCAGCGCCTAAAAATCGCACCGACGAGGAAATGCTTGCTGAAATGGCAGACATCCTTGGGTTCACCGTGGAGTCGCTCAAAGGCAAGAGCCGCCAACGACCACTCGTAGCTGCCCGCCAGATCTCGATGTATGTCTTCCGAGACATGACCGAGTTGTCGTACCCGGCAATTGCTCGATTGTTCGGTGGTCGCGACCACACCACCGTGATCCACGCAGTGGAAAAGACTCAACGGTTGATGCGTGAAAACAAAGCCACGTATGACCAAGTCACCAGCATTATCACCCAATTGAAGAGTTCATAACATGTCTCAACCCCGTGTGGACAGCCTGTGAATCACACGGGGACAACATGTCATTCATATGGGATAACGCAGCGGTTGCCCACACATCACCCACACCCAACGAAATGACACACGTGCAACATGTGACAACACCACTGCACTCATACACACGCCAGTGTCATGCTGGTGTTGGGATTGCCAATGTTTCCCACAATCCACAGCACTTATTACCACTATTAGACATATGACATTCATATCGATACCAGTGGTAATCAGCCCAAACCACAGCACCATCTACAATCAAAGAATCTGACAGGAAAGAACGCCGATGAAATTCAGAAGCGAACAAGGGATTTTGGCCGAGGCATTAGGAGCTCTTGCACGTATTGCCTCCACCCGTAATGCCGGTACTCCCGCATTGTCAGGAGTCAAGATGCAATTGTCGGGTGACACACTTTCTATGTCAAGCACCGACAACGACATCGCGTTGCAATTTACGGTTCCAGTTGGTGGCGAATCTGATGGCACGACGTTGTTGAATGCGCGCCTCTTTAATGAAATCGTGCGCTCGCTTCCAGCGGGAAAGATCACCGTTGACGTGTCGGGTGAAACAGCCTCGTTGTCGTCTGGTCGATCACAGTTCACAGTTCACACGTTGAACGATATGGAATTTCCTCGTCTCGCACCCGCTCCCACCAATCCAGTCACGTTGCCGTCAAAAGATTTGAAGCACGCATTGTCACAAGTTGTGCGAGCAGCAAGCGACGATATCAACAAACAAAACCTCACTGCCGTGTTGCTGTCATCTGAGGCCGGCGCATTTCGTCTTGTTGCAACCGATGGTTTCCGTCTTGCAGTACGTGATCTACCCGACACCACGATCTTGGCAAATGATTCAACGTTTCTTATTCCAAGCCGAGCGTTTATTGAACTGCAGCGTTTGCTAGACCTCAGTGACGAAGTATCAATTCGTTTTGGTGAACTTGAGACAACATTTGAGTCACCAACAATGCAACTCACCACACGTCTTATTAACGCTACATATCCGCAATACAAACCGTTGATCGAATCACCGTGTCCAAACAAGTGCATTACCGAACGCATTCCCTTTATGGAAGCTGTTCGTCGAAGCCAGGTGTTTGCACGTGACAATACGCCTGTACGCATCACGATGAATAACGATGGTATTCGCTTGATGGTGCAAACAACTGATGGCAACACCAGTGTTGAAGATGTTGATGCGTCATACAACGGCGAAGAAATCACGCTGGCATTTAACCCCGCGTATTTGCACGACGGCGCCGACGCAATCACTAGTGACGAAATTTCGATCGAAACAAATTTGTCAAACAAGCCCGCTGTGTTGCGCGGTGTAAACGATTCCACATATTTGTATTTGTTAATGCCACAACGCATCTGATGCGTTATTGCAATAAAGCAGTATGTAAATAGTCATGGTCATACGTCGTATCGAACTCACGAACTTTCGTGTGTACGAACACGTTGTTCTAGATCTCCACAGTGGTGTTACTGCGATCATCGGAAAAAATGGTCAAGGAAAAACATCACTGGCTGAAGCAATGAGTTATCTCGCAACACTTGCAAGTTTTCGGGGCGTGCCAAATGAGGCACTAGTTCGTGAGGGCACAGACACCGCATACATACGCGCCGACATTCGTCATGATGATGGACGAGAAATTTTGGTGGAAGCCGAAATCAATCGGGCCGGACGAAACCGTGTGCTGGTAAACAAGCAACGACTGGCACGCGTTCGTGATCTTTTGGGTGTTGTGCGCACGACAGTGTTTGCGCCAACAGATTTAGGAATGGTGTTTGAAGGCCCATCAACACGACGCACTTTGTTAGACGATGCGCTTGTAGCACTCACACCATCAAACGACGCTGTGCGATTGGAAGTAGATCGCATTGTGCGCCAACGAAATGTCCTTCTTCGCCAATCGGGTGGTCGACTCACCGACGACATCGCAATGACACTTGATGTGTGGGATCAAAAATTTGCACAATCAGGAACCGTGCTCGGAGATGCACGCGCGCGCCTTGTGGCTCAACTCACCCCGCATGTGTGCCGCGCGTATGAACTACTCGCGGGCGAGCCCACCCGTATCGATGTGATGTATGAACCCCAATGGCGCATTATTGGGCTGGCCCACGCTCTGGCCGAGGCGCGCGGTGAAGATCTACGTCGTGGCGTGTCGACGGTGGGACCCCATCGCGACGACGTGGTGCTCCACATAAAGGGCATGTCCGCGCGGTCCCATGCCTCACAGGGAGAGAGCCGCACGTTGGCCCTTGCTGTGCGCCTTGGCATTCATACCCTGGTCACCGAGCACGTGGGCACCCCGCCGCTATTGGTTCTCGACGACGTGTTGTCAGAGCTCGATGCCTCGCGGGCCGAAGCGTTGTTACGTCACATGCCCCCAGGCCAGGTGGTGATTACCTCGGCCACAGTTTTGCCACCAGCGGCCCACCCCGATGCCACACTGGTGATCGACCACGGCACCATTACCTGAGCACTATCACTGAACCACCCGAACATGAACGACTTTTCACACAACCGCCAGCCCAAAGACCCCGTTCCATTGTCGGAGCACCTCAACACCGCCATGCGCCGAATCAACATGGGCGACACTCAGGCTGTAGGGGGATTATTCGGACAATGGCGCGAGATCGTGGGTGACCCCATCGCCGACAATGTCACTCCCGTGCGCCTCGACGACAAACGATTAGTTGTAGAGGTCAGCGAACCTGCATGGGCGACGCAATTTAAGTTCCTCGAACAACAAGTAATTCACACATTGCGCGAGCGACTTGGTGACGTTGTCGACGTCATTGATGTTCGTGTGTCACGCGCACGCCGATAGCAAACATATTTCTCATAAATCGTGAGAACACTTTGCGACAAACAGCAAATAGCACTGTTGTAAACAGCAAATAGCACCGTAATAAATAGACAACTTGGTAGGATGTGAAGCAGCATGGCTGCAGCAAAAAAGTCGCCGTCGAAGAACCCCACCGCCGATTACGGCGCGAAAGATATTCAGGTTCTCGAAGGTCTAGATCCCGTTCGTAAACGTCCCGGTATGTATATCGGAAGCACCGGATTAGCCGGGCTTCACCATCTCATCTGGGAGGTTGTCGACAACTCCATCGATGAAGCAATGGCGGGTTTTTGTACCCGCGTGGGCATCACTCTCACCGACGACGGTGGCTGTTGCGTGGATGACAACGGTCGCGGAATCCCTGTCGATCCCTACCCGTCGGGACCACACAAGGGTAAAAGTGCCGCCGAGGTTGTTCTCACCGTGTTGCACGCAGGTGGCAAATTTGGCGGCGAGGGGTACAAGGTGTCGGGCGGCCTTCACGGTGTGGGCGTCAGCGTGGTCAATGCGCTCTCTAGCCGTGTGCTTCTTGAAATCGATCGCGACGGCGACCGCTATCAGCAAGAGTTTCGCGACGGCGGCAAGCCCAAATCAAAACTTGCCAAGGTCGGTAAAACTCCTGCGAAAGGTCGAAAGACTGGCACCACCGTCACGTTCTGGCCAGACGCCACCATCTTTGCGTCTGAAGGAACAGAGTTTGTTGCGCGCACCGTGCTCGAGCGTTTGCAGACCATGGCGTTTCTCAACAAGAGCTTGGAAGTGGTGTTCACCGACGAACGTCCCAGCAAAGAACAAACCGTCACTTATCAATACAAGGGCGGCATTGTCGACTTTGTGAAGCACTTGAACGCGTCGAAAGAGTCGTTGTTTAACAAAGTTGCGCACTTCGAAGAAGAAGATGAAGACGAAGGCCAAGAAATAGGTGTAGCCATTCAGTGGAACACCGGTTACTACGAAGGCATTCACGGATACGCAAACGGCATTTCCACCATTGAAGGCGGCATGCACGTTGAAGGGTTCAAGACCGCGCTGACATCAGTGATCAACAAGTACGCACGCGACAAAAACTTGTTGAAAGAAAAAGACGACAATCTTCTTGGTGAAGACATTCGTGAAGGCATAACCGCCATCATCGCGGTGAAGTTGCGCGAGCCACAGTTTGAAGGACAAACAAAAGCAAAACTGGGCAACGTGTCCATGCGCTCGTTTGTGCAAAAGAGCACCAACAAATACTTGGCCGAATGGCTTGAAGAAAATCCCACCGAAGCAAACCGTGTTGTCAAAAAAGCAATCGCTGCAGCACAAGCGCGTCTTGCAGCAAAGAACGCACGTAATGCAGTGCGTCGTAAGACGGCGTTGTCTGGTGCGGGTATGCCCGACAAGTTAAAAGACTGTTCGAGTGGCAAACCAGACGAAAGCGAATTGTTCATTGTGGAAGGTGACTCGGCTGGCGGTACCGCAGTCGACGCACGTGATCCGCGCACACAAGCAATTCTGCCTATTCGCGGAAAGATCTTGAACGTCGAACGTGCGCGGCTCGACAAGATGTTGAAGAACAACGAAATTCAGGCACTCATTACAGCAATCGGTGGTGGCGTAGGCGACGAGTTCGATGTCACCAAGGCGCGGTATCACAAGATCATCGCGTTGGCAGACGCCGATGTTGATGGCAGCCACATTCGTACGTTGTTGCTCACGTTCTTTTACCGGCAGATGCGTCCGCTGGTAGAAGCGGGTTACATCTACATCGCTCAACCGCCGTTGTATTCAACCGAGATTGGCAAAGAAAAGATCTATCTCAAAGATGATGTCGCAAAGGGCGAGTTCTTAAAAGAAAAGCCCAACCACAAAAAAGAGTTCCAGCGACTCAAAGGTTTGGGTGAAATGGACTGGCAAGAACTGCGTAGCACCACCATGGACTCCACATCACGCACGTTGTTGCAAGTGACGGTGGAAGAAGCAGCAATTGCAGACGAAGTAGTGAGTGTGCTCATGGGCGACGACGTCGAGAGTCGCAAAAAGTTCATCACCACAAACGCACGTGACGTGCGCAACTTGGACTTCTAAAGGGGATTGACAATGAGTGATGCAGGCAATCCGAATCTGTTTGATCAAATCCAACCTGTGCCGTTACAAGATGAAATGGAGCGGTCGTTCCTCGACTATTCCATGTCGGTCATCATGTCGCGCGCGTTGCCCGATGTGCGTGACGGTCTCAAACCCGTGCACCGACGCATCATTTGGGACATGGAGCAACAGGGCTTTCGTCCCGACCGTCCATTTGTAAAGTGCGCACGCGTTACCGGTGACACCATGGCGCGGTATCACCCACATGGCGACTCTGCTATCTATGACGCATTGGTGCGTATGGCTCAACCATTCTCATTGCGTCACCCATTGATTGACTTCCACGGCAACTACGGATCTCCCGACTTTGGTCCCGCTGCTGCGCGTTACACCGAATCACGTCTTCATCAATTAGCGATGCGCCTACTTGATGGCATCGACGAGAACACCGTCGACATGATTCCCAACTACGACGGCACCACCGAAGAACCACAGGTGCTACCGGCGCGATTCCCCAACCTGTTGGTGAATGGAAGTCAGGGTATTGCTGTTGGCATGGCCACGTCTATTCCGCCGCACAACTTGGGTGAAGTTATTGATGCATGCATGCACATCATCGATAACCCCAAGGCAACATCAGACGACCTCATGAAGTTTGTGTCGGGTCCCGACTTCCCAACAGGCGGCTACATCCTTGGTCGTGCCGGTATGCAAGATGCATATCGCACTGGTCGCGGAAGCATCAAAACACGCGCGAAGGTGACCATCGAAGAAGGTCGCGGCGGCCGCATGGAGATTCAGGTCACCGAGCTTCCATATCAAACAAGTTGTTCGTCCATTGCGTCTCGCATTCAAGAACTTGTTGACGGTGGAGATCTCGATGGCATTGCAGATGTGAACGACGCATCATCTGGTGGTGCCACCAACCTGATCATCACATTGAAGCGCGATGCCAATGCCAATGTGGTGTTGAACAATCTCTTTAAGTTGACGTCGCTTCAAACCAGTTTCCCTGTGAACATGGTTGCTTTGGTCGACGGCGTGCCTCGCACACTCAACCTTGCCGATGCAGTTAATGGGTATGTCAATCACCAGCTCGAGGTGGTGACGCGCCGCACGCAATATCGCCTTGATAAAGCTCGTGATCGCGGACATATCTTGGAAGGCCGCCTGAAGGCACTCGATGTCATCGACAAGATCATTGCGCTCATTCGAAAGAGTGAAGACGCAGGTGCTGCAAAAGATGCGCTGATGAAAAAGCCATACGAGTTCAGCGAACGTCAAGCAATCGACATTCTCGATATGCAACTGCGCCAACTCACACGTTTGTCACGCATCGACATCGAAAAAGAATTGACCGATGTGCAAAGCCGCATCAAAGAATACGAAGCGATCCTGAAGAGCGACAAGAAGTTGCGCGAAGTAATCAAGACAGAACTTGCGTCAGTGCGCAAAGAGTTCGCCACCGAACGTGTGTGCAAAGTCATCAATGATGTTGGCGAGATGAGCCTTGAAGATCTCGTCGACGACAAAGAACTCGTTGTTGTTATGACACAGGCCCAATACGTGAAAGCTGTACCAGCAAGTTCATTCCGCACACAATCACGCGGTGGTCGTGGCGTAAAAGGTGCGACGTTGAAAGAAGACGACCTCGTGCGTCGTGTGTTATTTACAACCTCGCATGCGCATCTGTTGTTCTTTTCTAATCGTGGGCGCGTGTACAAGATTCGTGCTGCAGACATTCCCGAGCGTGAGCGCACAGCCAAAGGTATTCCTATTGTCAACTTGCTGCCGTTGCAAGCGGGTGAAACCGTGCAGGCCATTATCGACACGCGCGAATTCCCGGGCGAGCGCTATTTGTTCTTTGCAACACGCAGTGGTCAGGTAAAAAAGACCGCCTTCGACGCTTACAACTCCAGTCGTCGCGATGGCATCATTGCGCTCAACTTGAAAGATGGCGACGAGTTGGTGCGCGTAATTGAAACCACCGGCGATGACGACATTTTCATGGTGAGTCGCAGCGGTCAAACCATTCGCTTCACCGAACAAGAAGTGCGCCCCATGGGTCGCACAGCAGCTGGAGTGCGCGGTATGAAGTTGCGCGCAGACGATGCAGTGGTGTCGATCGACGCGGGTCGCGAAGATCACTCACTTCTCATTGTTACCGATGCTGGTTATGCCAAGCGCACGCCTATTCCGCAATACCCGCGTAAGGGTCGCGGAGGGCAAGGTGTGATCGGAGTCAAAGTCACCGGCAAGAAAGGCAAAGTTGTTGCTGCCTTCATGGTGGGCGATGACGATGAAATTGTTGCCATTGCATCAAACGGTGTCACCATTCGTACAAAGGCAAATGAGATCTCAAGTCAGGGTCGCGCAGCAACAGGTGTGCGTCTCATGAACGTTGACGAAGGGCAGTCTGTCGCATCAGTGGCACCCATCCTCAGCGTTGATGACGAATAATCTTTGCGTTACCACTCGCACAACTGAGCGTTCATCACAACAGCGTTCAGCACAGCGTGGATTACAACCGCGTTCTTCACAACATGGCTCGATCACATCGATGACGTTGGCGTGGTGGGCAATCACCGTGTTATCGATTGTTGCAATCTCACACACTGGTCGCGAGTTGTTATCGCGACAGCACGCACAACACGCAGCAGATGCAGTTGCGCTGGCATGGGTGTCGCGCGGTAGCAATGCCGGCCAGACGGTGGCAAACGCATATGACGCAATAGTGACACGGGCGAAAGATGAGGGCAGTCGTGTACGTGTATGGGTAACACGAGGTGACCACAAAGCGTCTGCCACCGCGCAATACACTCAATAACGTGAACGACACCAACGGCAAATCTCGCAGACGCGTTCGTCGTGTCACGCGAATCGTGCGCGAGATTGATCCGTGGAGTGTGTTCAAAGTGGGCATCATCTTTCACTTTGTGCTGTATGTAGTGGGCATGGTGTCACTCGTGTTGTTGTGGAACGTGGCTAATGCAACCGGCACTATCAACAACGTCGAGAACTTTCTTGAATCATTTGGGTGGGACACCTTCGAATTCAAAGGTGGCGAGCTCTTCCGCAACGTGTGGATCTTGGGATTGTTTTGGGTGGTGCTTGGCACTGGCATTTGGGTGCTTCTTGCGATTGTTTTCAACCTCATCACCGAATTAGTTGGCGGCGTTCGCGTGTCGGTGCTGGAAGAAGAAGTAGTTGAGCGGGTTGTCGAACCCGACCAATGACCCGTTAGGCTAAAACGCTCTGGGGCTATAGCTCAGTCGGTTAGAGCGCATCCCTGATAAGGATGAGGTCACAAGTTCGATTCTTGTTAGCCCCACCATGAAATTCATTCGTCGTGTCATTTTCGCCGCATCTGTAGCGGGCATCATCGCTGGCATTTTGCGTGTGCGCGGCAAGGGTGGTGTGCCCCCGCAACAAGGCGGATGGCGCGAGGTCACTCCAAAACAGTGACATACGCAGTTGTTGGTTCCGGAGTTGTTGGCACGCGTGTAGTGCAACACCTCACATCGCTTGGTCTTGCGCCTGCGTTGTATTCACATAAGCAACGCACAGAGTTGTTATCAAAATCTGTTGTGGTTCTTGCGTGCGCGCGACCTCACGCGCAACTTGCCACCATGCTTATTGACGAAGGCGTTTCTGTTGTGTCGGTGAGCGACAACGTGTCCGACATCATGGATCTGCTTGCACTTCATGATCGTGCAGTGGCACATAATGCGCGATTAGTACCCGGAGCCGCGTGTGTTCCCGGCATGAGCGGGCTCTTGGTGTCACATGTTGCAAAAGCATTCGATGTGATGGACGAAGTACACGTTGCAGTGCACGGCACGGGTGGTCCGTCGTGTGCGCGTGAACATCACGATTCATTGTCGGGTCGCGCATTTGGCTGGCACGATGGTGAATGGATCGAACGTCCCTCTGGTAGTGGTCGCGAGTTGTGTTGGTTTCCCGATCCCATCGATGCAAAAGACTGCTATCGCTATGCGAGCGCCGAACCAATGTTGTTGCAGCGCATTGCTCCATCACTGCAACGCATCACCGCGCGTGTGTCTGCAACTAGACGCGATCGTCTCACCGCACACTTACCGATGCTGTCGCCTCCCCATGCCGAAGGTGGCGTGGGTGGTTTGCGCGTAGAAGCACGTGGCTCACGTAACGGAGTGCGCCACAACGAGATCGTTGGCATGGCAGAAAAGGTGGCATCAGTTGCCGCCGCTGTTGCAGCACACACCGCTGTTCGCGTGGGCGATTGTGCACCGGGGGTACATGTGCTGGGCGAAGCGACATTGCCAAACGCCGACATCTTGACCGCAGTCTTGGCCTCTGGCCTGACCTTGCATCAATTCGTCGGTCATGAGTGACCGCAATCGGCACGGGACACGAATAGACATTCTCACTAGTTCTCATTACTAGTGATTCTCGCTAGCCTTGAGGCGTGCACAACCACAACCAT
>JBIITN010000014.1:0-50815 GCA_044340485.1 Ilumatobacteraceae bacterium
AAATACGCGCCAAAATAAGGGTCGCTCCGCACCGCACTCCACGCTTATATCCTATTTGTTTGGAAATACTCCCTGCTGACGATTGACAATTTTGCTCGCGCTTCGGACAGCTGTCGTCCTGTGGATAACCCGAAACTTGTGAGCGATCACACGTTGTGTTTGGTGATGTAAGTCTCGACTTTAACTTTAGGGTTGCAAACAAATCGGTAGCGACAACGCTGAACGATCAGCGATCGTTGGTTTCCATTGCACATGTCCACTGAGCATCATGTCGGGGAAGCGACTCCACAGTGCCGGTAGAGCGATTCGTGTTTCCAGCTTTGCCAGTGGAGCACCGAGGCAATAGTGATGACCTAATCCGAAAGTGAGATGTGGATTGGGATTGCGGTCAATCACAATGTCATCGGGATGAGTAAACACATTGGGATCACGATTTGCCGCAAGAATCATCAAGAACACCGCGTCGTCTTTTTGTAGTTGCGCGCCGTGGAAATCGTGAGTGTCGACAACTCGTCGCATCATCGCCTTTGCAGGTGCTTCGTAGCGCAACATCTCTTCGATCGCCGGATGTGACTCGCCCCCGATTGGTAAAGATCCGATAACTCGCGCTGCATCCGGGTCTTTGATCAGTGAAGCAGTTGCAGAACCAATTGTTGAAGATGTTGTTTCGTGTCCTGCAAACAAAATCATTGAGCACGCTGCGAGGATCTCAATTGTTGATAACCCATCGTCTTGATTTTCTGTTGCAAGCAGTGCGCTGATGAGGTCGTCTCTCGGTTCACGTCGACGATCAGCCAACACCTGTCCCATCTGTGATTGAAACTCTTCCCCTGCAGCGCGCACAACGGCGTCATAGTCATCACGTCGCGATGCACCAAAGACCACAACGCCAAATTTCTCGGACCATTTCTGCAACCACTCGGCAGCACTGAGGTCAACACCAAATAGTTGGGCAATGACAAGGGCAGGGAATGGATGGGTGAACTCATGGACAAGATCTAGTTGCTCGCCATTTCGCGAGCGCGACTCGAGACGGTCTAGTAATTGGTCACACAGTGCCCGAATGTCAGATTCCATGCGAGACATCACTTTTGGGGTGAAGCTGCGAGAAAAGGGTTGGCGTAGTCGCGTATGAATTGGTGGATCATGAAACAGCATCCAGCCGTTGAGGAGTTCCATTGCTTTCGTTAAGGCCTCTTGACGTTCGGGGGCCTGTCGTGCATAAAACGCTTCCATGCGTCCGCCAGTGGCCAGCAGTGGATTACGAAACGCATCAGTGAGGGCTTGATGACCTGTGATCATCCATGCTTTATGCCGCGGATTCCATGAGACAGGCCCGGTTTCATGAGCAAGGCGAAAAAAGGGGAACGGGTCATCGACTGCTTCCGAAGACAGCAGATCAAAGTCGCATTGGGGTGCGCGCACAGAAGTCACGACTCCATCATTGTGGCAATGGAGCGGGTGACGGGAATCGAACCCGCATAACCAGCTTGGAAGGCTGGGGCTCTAGCCATTGAGCTACACCCGCGTGCGGTGTCACACCCTATCGGGTGCCACGCGAGTGAACACCGGCTATGTCGGGGTACGGCTTAGTTTCCGTATTCCTCTAAGCAGTCAACGGCGTAGTACGTGCCGACTCGTTCGATTGCTGCTTCGACTTCACCATTTTCAAAATCTGTTCCAGCTTCAGCCATTATCGCTGCGCCTTCTTCGGTGTAGAGACCGCCGGCGTCGCGAATATCATCCATTACTACTGCCAATCTGTCGTACGCATCGGCAACGGTGTCGAAGTCTGCTTTTGCGGAGTCACCGATTGTCTTTCGCGCAATGTCCATGTTCTTTCGATACGTCTCGATATCCCAATCACCGCCGGTCATCGCAACGCTTAGGCTTCCAACGGCAAGGCCAAACGCAGATGCGGCATCGACGCAATCGTTGCCAGTTGACTGATATGCATCGTTGAAGTCATTTGACGAATCGGTGTTAGAGGTGGCATCTTCAACAATGTCTGCGACATTTGATGAGTCATCACCGCCGCATGATGCGACAGCGAAAACGAGAAGACCAGCGAGAAGTGTGCGTCGAAAAAAAATGAGTAGACGGTAGCACTTACGATGTGCGCACTCTGCGAGTGTGCCACCCGGTTGCGCCATCTGGGGCTACGTCTGAGCGAACATCGGTTTGGGTGTAGCCACTCTTGTCCGTTGCCCGCACTTGAATAACATGGTCCCCGGTGGAAGCGACCCAAGGAATTGTCCACTGGCGCCACGTGTCATCTGTGCCCTCGTCGCTAAGGCGCGCCTCTTGCCAGGGACCTTCATCAACACGCACCTCAACTTTTGCAATGCCAATGTGCTGAGCCCATGCAACACCTGCGATCAGTGTTTCTCCCGGTGGCATAGTGGTATCCGCCCGAGGGACATCAATGCGTGATTGCGTCTTGATCGGCGCAATCTGTGACCAACCACGAGGAATCCAGTATCCCTCTTTGTCCCATGTTGTTATTTCAATCTCGGACAACCATTTTGTCGCCGACACATATCCATACAGTCCCGGAATTACAAGCCGTGCTGGGAAACCATGCTTTAGCGACAGCGGTTCACCATTCATCCCAATTGCGATTAGTGCATCGCGATCATCGAGTGCAGCTTCAATTGGAAAACCACACGTCCAACCGTCAATACTGCGACTAAAGACTTGCTCAGCACCCGATGACACTCCGGCAGTGTTCAATACATCGCGCAAGTACACGCCTTGCCATACTGCGTTACCGACGTATCGACCACCCACGGGATTCGATACGCAACTCAACGTGATGATGCGTTCTACTTGTGGAAGATTTGCGAGATCTGCATATGTCAACTCGATTGGTGTGTCCACCATGCCGTACACACGTATTTTCCATTTGTCGAGACTTATTGTGGGGAACGATAACGCTGTGTCGATGCGATAGAACGATTGTGTTGGCGTCACAAATGAGTCGAGGGGATGAAATCCGGTTTCTGTTACTGCAATTTTCTCGTTAGGTGGTACTGGAGGTAACGACATCGGGATCTGTGCGCGTGCGGTATCAACGCGTCGTACTTCACGAACACGTCCTATCGAACCTGCGCCTACTGCGATAACGCCAAGCGCTCCTGAAGTTTGAAGAAAACGGCGTCTGTCCCATCCAAGCGGTACTTGCGATTCACCCGGGGTATTACGCACCGCGGATTGCCCCCGCAACATAGCGCCCAAATACAGAGCTGACGCGATTCCCAGGGCTCCACCAATAAGTGGTGCCATGACGCTGAACGCATTATTTGTGGGTCTCTCTAATGCTGATGCCATACCAAGAACTGAAAACACCACGAACCCACCGACAAGCGGTGATGTCGATTTTCTACTCATGCCACCAAGAACGCATGCAACAACAACCAACACGAGCCAAATGCCAACGCGTAATGCGGTTTTGTTATTTGTGCCAAACCACGTGATGGCAAGATCTTTCAGCCATGGCGGTGTGCGATCAATAAAAGAGCTACCGACCGCATCAATAGGGCTTGCCGCATCGCCCAATGATCCGATCAACATTCCCATGCCAACTGCAATCGCTGCGGTGACAAGTCCAAGCATCACTCCATACGCGCGCGGTACGGGAAATGGAGTGGAACGCACGAAGGGTGCGTCGGGATCTGTCTCCGTCAGCGTGTCACTGGTGGAAGAGTTGTGCACTGACATGCTGGAGGTTTTTCTGCTGTAAGGCTGTCATTACTTCATTCACCAGTGCGCGCGCCAGTGTGTCGCCACGATGTTGAACGGCTAAACCTGGCCACGCATTTGTTTCAAGAACAACCGCTTGTCCGTTATGTGTGATCACATCAATGCCCCCAAAGACAAGGCCAAGGGCTTGAGCGGCGCGTATTGCAACATCCACAACGTCGGAAATTTCATCAAGGCAGTCGTCGCAGTCTTCGACGATTGCATTTGGTCGATTCGTAACGAAATCACCACTTGGTGCGATGCGCCGAGTTACTGCGATCACGCGGGGAGTGGGTGCGCCTGCAACGACAACGCGGTAGTCAATTCCGGCGTCAGATGCCAGTGGTTGTACTACTTGATGGTCGACTATTCCATCTTGTAGTGAATGGTTCTCTACAAGAGCTTGATGTGCGTTGCGTGCATCGGTATACCGACGCACACCGCGTGCTTTTGACCCCCGAGCCGGTTTGCTGAGCAATTCTGTATCAGTCGGTATTTCTAGAGCCTCCAGAGCGACATGCGGACCGGGCACGATGCCAATAGTGGGCAAAGTGGGAACACCGGCGCGTGATAACGCACGTGTGGTGGTGATTTTGTCTGCGCAGATGTCTGCCGCGGTGATTGATGGAACTATCTGCGCACCGTCGCTGTACCAGCACTCAAGGATCTGTTTCAACATGGGCCAGGGTCGGTTGACACCACGAGGTACGACAGCTCGTGGCGTCAAACGTTGTCCGTGTACGCGAACATGTTCGCCTGTGCCATCAATGTGAAGTGACACTTGAGATGGAGTTACAAGTTGAGCCCGCAGACCATGCTCTCGTGCCACAGAAAGGATCACGTCGTGGTCGTCTGAGAGGCGCTCTGAATAGCCAAGGACGACGAGATCAATTGTTTCGGTGGACGGCACATCACATCGAACATGTGTAAGTAGGTATCTATTCCGAATTACTCAGGTTGATTGTCACCATGTGGGGTGTGAGGAGTCTGAAAAATTTCCGCGTCTGCATCTTCGTAGAACGAGTGCTCTACGCCCACGCGGTGTTCTCTATTCCAGGCCATCCACGCGAGTACCAGCGTTATTGCAATGACGGGGGAGATGATGGCCCACATTGTTGTGGTAGAGGCGTCAATCTCTGAGAGCAATGTGCGGGAGTTTGTAATGATCACAACTCCGCCAATCAATGTTCCAAACGGGGCATGCGGCATTCGTCCCGCAAGAAATGCAGCAAACGGCGCCATCAAGACACCACCGAGCAATAGTCCAGCCACTACTTCCCAATCGAGCCCGTCAGTTGCAGAACCAACGATGAATCCAAGACTCGCTGCCACGGCAACAAGAAATTCCGATGCGCTGACCGTGCCGATTACCTTGCGTGGTTCATGTGTTGTGACTGTGAGAAGTGTGGGCGTTGTGATGGGACCCCAGCCACCGCCACCAGACGCATCCACAAAACCGGCCACAGATCCAAGGGGAATCAAGAGTTTGGATCCAGGATCTTTTCCGATCGCGGGCACTAAACGTTTGCCAAGTCCAAATCGAATGAGCAAAACAACACCAAGAATGATGAGAAGCCACGACATCCATGTGCGAGCGCCCGATAGTGACACCCGTGAGAGAAGTGTCGCGCCAAGACCTGCACCGATTGCACCTGGTATTCCGAGTCGCGCGACAATGCGCCAGTCAACGTTTTTTGCTCGCCAGTGTGAGGCACCCGATGCAAATGTGGTGCCAAGTTCAGCGAAATGCACCGCTGCGCTTGCAGCAACCGGGGTGGTGTTTAATGCAACTAACAAACTGCTGGAGGTAATGCCAAAGGCCATGCCGAGCGTGCCATCAATAAGTTGTGCAAGTGCGCCAACTAGCGCGAAGACAAGAACGGACATGAATGAGGAATTGCTCAGTCGAGAGCGTTCGGGACGCCTTCGTCTAACTCAACGCCACACGAATTAAGCATCATCGAGACCAAGTGATATTGACCAACGGTAAAGATGAGATCCAACATTTGCTGATCGTTATACGTCTTTGCCAGCCCAGCCCACGTGGTATCGGAGATCACATTGTTGTCGTGCAATTCATCGACCGCGCGCAAGATCAATTTCTCGTGCTTGCTCCACGGGCCTGCATCAATGTCGCCTTTCACTGCTTGCACTTCAGTTTCAGTCATGTCACAACGCAGAGCGATTTGAGCATGTTGGCTGAATTCATACAGTGAGTGACAACGCACACCGACACGCAGGATTGCAATCTCGCGTTCACGATCAGACAACGTATTGCGGGTCATGATGTGTCCTGAGAACACATACCAACGCTTTAAAAGTTTTGGATGACGAGCAATAGTTGCGATGATGTTGAGAGTGCCACCATCAGGACGACGAACATTGCCAACGGCAAAGATTTCTTCCAGTTCTGGTGTGATGTCTGTGACGGGTGCGATGCGTGGTGCAGTCATGTCACACTTCTAGTGCTACGCGGCACCTTTGGCAACACTGGAGCGTGAACTCGAGTTGTGCTTGCCGTATTTCTTCGGGCCACGCGAGTCGCCATCACTGCGTCCGTGGGCGCTGCGACCACCGGAATTGCGATCGCGATGCCCGCCACGCGGACCGCCACTTCTTTCCGAGCGGTCACGGTTTCCGGAACGATCCCTACTGCCTGAACGCTCACGGCCTGATTTCTCACGGCGTGGCTCGTCGAGGGTGGGCATTTCCTTGAAGACGCGCTCACCGGGGGCTAGTTCTTGCAACATCGGATGCTGCGCGTCAACCTTTGTGATGGTTGCTGTAATGCCGGCGTCACGCACAAGACGCTTCACCGAACGACGTTGTTGGTCAGTCATTATGGTGACGACGGTTCCTTCAGCTCCAGCGCGAGCGGTGCGACCAGAACGATGCAAAAACGCTTTGTGCTCTTCTGGCGGATCCGCGTGAATCACGAGTGCGATGTCATCTACGTGAATACCACGTGCTGCAATATCGGTGGCAACAAGAGTGTCTGCTTTACCAGTTGAAAACGCTTGCAAGTTTTTTGCACGAACAGCTTGCGACAAATTGCCGTGTAATTCAACGCTCGGTACTCCGGCCTTAATGAGCTGCTCCGTGAGTTTGCGTGCACCATGTTTTGTGCGTGTAAAGACAAGCGCACGTCCAGGGGCCTGGCACAGATCGGTAATCACCGAAAGACGCTCCGCTTGGTCAACGTGGAACACATGATGCGACATTGCGTCAACTGGTGAATCTTCTGGGTCTACTTCGTGGGTGATTGGATCATGAAGAAACTTCTTCACTAAAGAGTCGATACCGCGGTCAAGAGTTGCTGAGAACAGCAAGCGCTGGCTTGTCTCGGGAGTTTCTTTCAAGATGCGAGTGACTGCTTCGAGAAATCCGAGTTCTGCCATGTGATCCGCCTCGTCAAGAATTGTCACTTCGACGTCGTCCAAGTGAACATGACCTGATTCCATTAGGTCGACAAAGCGACCGGGGCACGCAACAACAATGTCGACTCCATCGCGCAATGCTGTGATCTGTGGGTTGTATGACACGCCACCGTAAATCGTGGTGTAGCGAAGTTTCATGTGTCGCGCGTATGGAGCAAGTACGTCACGAACCTGGTTTGCAAGTTCGCGAGTTGGCACGAGAATTACAGCGCGGGGACAATTGCGACGCAATTCATATGATGTCTCGTCAAGTCGGACCAATGTTGGCAGTACAAACGCAAGCGTCTTTCCTGATCCGGTGCGACCACGACCAAGAGTGTCGCGACCCGAGAGCGCATCGGCAATAGCTGCTGCCTGGATGGGGAACGGCGTAGTGATGCCATTTTCTTTCAGAACTTCAACAAGTGATGCTGGTAAGCCCAGATCGGTAAATGAAGGAACGTGTGGGGTATCTGTCGTCTCGACAGGTAAAAGTACAGACGCTGCTGACGCAGGCGTCACGGTTACGGCGTGAGCCATGAGGGGTATCTCCAATTGGTACATCGACCACAGATACCGGTGTGTACCCATGGAACGCTTTAAGCGAGGTACAACTGTATCTCGCAAAACGAACAAAACCTTGTGCAGGTGTTTTTGACATGTAATGAGATGTCAAATGGTCGGGGAAGGGGGACTCGAACCCCCGGCCTCCTGGTCCCAAACCAGGCGCGCTACCAAGCTGCGCCATTCCCCGGCGTGTTGTTGACGTTATCGCTATTTATCTTCAGCGAGCAGCGCGTTTTGCTTCGCGCGCGAGTCGGCGCGCTGTACGACCAATTGGGTTGAGGTGTCGATGATCAAGATCACCAACCTCTTGACCGTTTTCGAATAACACGCGGTAGCGCTGCCAGTTGAATCCGTTGGCGAGGATGACCTTGCCGACAGTTCCTTCAGGAACATTGTCGATGCCGTCTTTTGCGTTGACTTTGTCACCAATACGCAGGCTGATCTGGCCTTGGTGTGGGTTGGCGAGTGCGTGTGGCTTCCAAATCAGCATCTCACCATTCTTACTGGTTGGAGGACCATTCGTGCGAACCAGTTGGTATCAGAGCTATCTAATGTGTCGCATGACTGGGCTATAGCGCCCGCCGATACACTTCACAGCCTGTGAAAAGCACCGTTGAAGCCCTCGAAGGCAACAAAGTCAAAGTCTCAATTGAAGTCGAAGAATCAGAATTCGATCGCAACATCGACGCAGCATTTAAGAAGATTGCTCGCGATGTACGCCTTCCTGGTTTTCGGCCCGGCAAAGCGCCACGGCGTGTGCTTGAGGCCCGTATTGGTATCGAAGCTGCACGGCAACAAGCCCTGAACGACGCCATCCCTGAGTACCTGTCGCAAGCCGTACGTGAACACGATGTCGACATCGTTGCTACTCCAGATGTGCAGTTGGTATCTGGTGAAGAAGGTGGCACTGTGCGTTGGGACGCCACTGTCGAAGTGCGCCCAGAGATCACTGTTGCTGGTTACGCAGGATTACGCGTTGAACTGCCCACAATCGAAGTAAGCGATGACGATATTGATCCGCTCGTGGAAAATGAGCGCCGTCGCCACGCAAAGCTGGTGGATGTCGATCGCGTTACTCAATTAGGCGACTTTGTCACTCTCGATCTCGAAGGAACCCGTGACGGCGAACCAGTAGCAGGTCTAAACGTCGAAGACTGGAGCTATGAAATCGGTCGTGGCTGGGTGGCACCTGGTTTCGATGATCAATTGCTCGGTCTGAAAAAGGGTGAAGAAGTGCGCTTTACTGCGACACCTAATGGCACAGAGGAAGCCGCCGATTTTCATATCAAGGTGATTCGCGTCCAAGAACAAGAACTTCCCGATGTCACAGACGAATGGGTGTCGGAACATCTCGCAGAGTTTGAATCGATGGATGCATGGCGTGATGCACTGCGCACTCGCTTGCACGACATGCGCGTGCAACAAGTGCGCTCGACAGTGGGCGACAAAGTCACCGAGGCACTTGCAGATTTGGTCGATGTTGAGATTCCTCAGTCAATGGTTGATTACGACCTGCAGTCACGCGTGCAAAACACAATTGAGCAGTTCCGTCAACAGAGCATCTCGCTTGATCAGTGGTTGTCGGCCACCGGTCAAGACACCGAGTCATTTATCGAGAGTTTGCGGGAACGTTCCGTCATCGCAGTAAAGACTGATCTTGCGTTGCGTGCCGTTGCAACAGCAGAGAACATCTCGGTGGACGACCTCGAGATCGATACCGAATACGAAAACATCGCCATGCGCATTGGTGAAACGCCTGCCAAAGTGCGTCGTGCCTACGATCAAAATGGTGCAGTGTCAGAACTGGCATCCTTCCTACGCAAACAAAAAGCTTTCGACTGGCTCATGCATAACTGCCAATTTGTTGATGTCAATGGCACGGAGATTCCGCGAGATACGGTGGTGCCAGAGCATGACCATGACCACAGTGCTGAAGCCAACAGCACTGATTCAGAAAATACTGATTCAGAAAATAAGGATTCGCAGTGAACTTTCAGAACTATTACGTCCCAAACGTCACCGAACAGACAAGTCGTGGCGAGCGCGTATACGACCTCTACAGTCGCTTACTGAAAGAGAACATCATCTTTTTGGGTACTCCCATTGATGACACCATCGCGAACTTGATTTGTGCACAGCTCATTCACTTGGAAAGTGAAAACCCAGATCGCGACATCAACATCTATATCAATAGCCCTGGTGGCGACATCACGGCACTATTTGCGATTTACGACACAATGCAGTTCATTAAAAATGACATTGCCACGATTTGTCTCGGACAAGCTGCATCGGCTGCAGCAGTGCTTCTTGCCGCTGGCACGAAGGGAAAGCGCCTTGCGTTGCCGCATAGCCGGGTGCTTCTCCACCAGCCATATGGCCAGGTGGGGTATGGGCAGGTGACCGATCTTGAGATCGCCGCTCGTGAAATTTTGCGCATGCGAGACCTTTTAGAGCAGATTTTGGCCCATCACACCGGTCAAAGCATCGAACGCATCCATGCAGACACTGATCGCGACTTCGTAATGGAAGCAAATGAGGCCCTCGAGTATGGAATCATTGATGACGTGATTAGTTCACGTGAGTTGACGGACCGCTCCGGTCCGATCCGCTGATCCATTCTCGAGAGGGGCACTTCGTGGCGAAATTTGGTGATTCAGGCGAATTGCTGAAGTGCTCGTTCTGCGGCAAATCGCAAAAGCAAGTAAAGAAACTCATCGCTGGACCTGGTGTCTATATCTGTGATGAGTGCATCGACTTGTGCAACGAAATTATTGAAGAAGAAGTTGGCGATCGCAGCGAATTTTCATTTGACACGTTGCCCACACCGCAAGAGATCCGCGCCTTTCTTGACGAGTACGTGATCGGGCAGGATCAAGCGAAGAAGGTTCTGTCAGTTGCAGTGTTCCATCACTATCGCCGATTGCAGTATCAACACCAAAACACCGGACTTCGTCGTGACGATGTGGAGTTGTCGAAGAGCAACATCTTGATGCTCGGGCCAACAGGTTGTGGGAAGACACACATGGCTCAAACGCTTGCGCGTATGTTGAACGTGCCGTTTGCAGTTGCTGATGCCACCGCGTTAACCGAAGCTGGGTATGTCGGTGAAGACGTTGAGAACATCTTGCTCAAGTTGTTGCAGGCCGCCGACTTTGATGTCAAAAAGGCAGAGCAAGGCATTGTGTACATCGATGAAATCGACAAGGTTGCACGCAAAGCGGAAAACCCGAGTATCACTCGCGATGTGTCGGGAGAGGGTGTGCAGCAAGCGTTGTTGAAAATTCTCGAAGGAACGGTCGCTTCAGTTCCACCACAAGGCGGCCGGAAGCATCCGCATCAGGAATTCATCCAGATCGATACCACCAACGTGTTGTTTATTTGTGGCGGTGCGTTTGCAGGCCTTGAACAAATCATCGAGTCACGCATCGGGCACAAGGGTGTTGGTTTCCATGGCATTGTGAAATCAAAAGCCGAGAAAGACCCTGGCGATCTGTTTGCTCAAGTGTTGCCCGAAGATTTGCTGAAGTTCGGAATGATTCCAGAATTCATCGGTCGCTTACCGATGATCGGAGCCGTTCATTCACTCGACCGCGACACATTGATGCAGATCCTCACCGAGCCCAAAAACTCCCTCATCAAGCAGTATCAAAAGATTTTTGAATTTGAAGATGTTGACCTTGAAGTCACCACCGACGCTCTCGCGGCCATCGCCGACCTCGCACTTCAGCGCGGTACTGGTGCACGTGGTCTGCGCTCAATTCTCGAAAACGTCTTGCTCGACACGATGTATGCATTGCCTGGTCGCACAGACGTGGAAAAAGTTGTGGTTGACGAAAAGTCTGTCACTAGTCAAGCCCAACCCACATTGGTGTTGCGCGGAGCAGCACGATCGTCACGTCAGCGTCGCGCTGCGTCGTAACCGTGAAATTTGACGACGCTCTTTTATATCTCGACGACCACGCCTCGTACGACAAGACAGGTCGCATTGAATCGCCGTCGCTCGACAAAATCGAACGGTTGTTATCGGTCCTTGATGATCCGCATCGTTCATTTCGCGTCATTCATGTGACGGGCACCAACGGCAAAGGTTCCACAAGCCAGATCATCACCCGTTTACTCATGGCACATGGTGTCAAGGTGGGCACATATTCCAGTCCACATCTTGAAGATGTGCGTGAACGAATTCAAATCGACGGAGAAATGATCAGCAAAGAAGACTTTGGTGATGCAGTCTCGGCAGTAGCTGATGCAGAAATGCTGTCTGGAGTGCGCCCATCATATTTCGAAATAGTTACCGCTGCTGCCTTTTGGGTATTTGCCGATCAAGCAATTGACGTTGCAGTCATTGAGGTTGGTCTTCTTGGACGTTGGGACGCTACCAATGTTGTGTCGTCTGATGTTTCAGTGATCACAAATATTGCGCTTGATCACACAGAGTTTGCTGGACCAACTCTTGAACACATCGCGCGAGAAAAAGCAGGAATCATCAAAGCGGGGAGCACGGCCGTTATCGGTGAAACTCGACCAGAGCTTGTCAATATTTTTTTGGAAGAACCACATGATTCTTATGTACGACGCGGTGAACATTTCAAATGTGTTGATAATCAGTTGGCATTAGGTGGGCGGGTATTTTATTTTCGCACGTCACGATCTGAGTATGACGACATCTTTGTTCCGCTGCATGGCGAGCATCAAGGAGACAACGCGCTCGTTGCGTTGAGCGCAGTTGAAGAATTTTTCAAAGCACCTCTCGTTCGCGACACAGTGCAAGAAGCTTTCGACTCAGTCGTCATGCCCGGCCGGTTTGAAATTTTGGGATATCAACCACTTGTCATAGTGGACGGTGCACACAATCCGGCGGGTGCTGATGTGTGTGCAACGGTCTTCTTCCGTGATTTCGATCCACCTGGACGTCGAATTTTGGTGGTCGGTGCATTGCAAGGACGAGACTTGGCTGACAGTTTGTCGGCGTTTCGTGCTGATGAATTTGATCTTGTGGTGTGCACAACCGCTCCGTCACCAAGAGCTCATCAGGCAAAAGACATCGCCGAAGCAGCCAAGGCGCTTGGGTGTGACGATGTGGTGGTTGCTTCCACAGTGGAAGTGGCATGTGACCGTGCATTGAACGACGCAGGACCCGATGATGCGATTTTGGTAGCAGGATCGCTGTATGTAGTGGGTGCAGCGCGCCCATATCTGAAGCGAATTCTTCCCTAGACCCCTGTTCAGGCCTGAAAAGCCTTAGCCTGACAGCCATGTCTACTCGCACCCTTGTGTTATTAAAGCCCGACGCCGTGGAACGTGGTCTTGTCGGTGTCATCGTGAGTCGTTTTGAAACAAAAGGCTTGCGTCTTGTCGCTATGGAATTGCGCACCCTTGATCAGGACATTCTGGGTCGCCACTATGAAGAACACAAAGGAAAAGGTTTCTACGACGACCTTGTGGCCTTCATGTCGCGAGGTCCGGTTGTGGCGATGGCTGTGGAAGGTCCCGACGACACATGGGAAATCGTGCGATCAATGATGGGTGCTACCAATCCGCGAGCTGCAGCTCCTGGCACCATTCGCGGAGATTTTGGAACATTGTTCACCGAGAACTTGGTACATGGCAGTGACTCAGCCGAGTCCGCTGCACGAGAGTTGTCCATCTTTTTTCCAGGACTCAAGTAATTCACACAGTTTGTGAAGTACGTGATGTTGAGGTGTAAGTAGTGAGTCGCGCCAATCCACTGGCTATCGGTCGCGACATCGCGATCGATCTCGGTACTGCAAACACGCTCGTCTATGTACGGGGACAGGGGATTGTTCTTAATGAACCTTCCGTTGTTGCGATCGATACACGCGACGGACGACCAGTCGCGGTTGGGTGGGAAGCGAAACGCATGCTTGGTCGCACACCTGGACACATTCAAGCGGTGCGTCCGCTGAAAGATGGTGTTATTGCAGACTTTGATGTTTGCGAAAAGATGTTGCGTTATTTCATCCAACGGATTTCCAATAGTCGCTGGAGTAAGCCACGCATGGTCATCTGTGTTCCATCTGGTATCACCGGGGTGGAGCAACGTGCGGTGCAAGAAGCAGCCGAGTACGCAGGTGCTCGAAAGCCAGTACACATCATTGAAGAACCAATGGCGGCTGCTATCGGAGCTGATCTTCCGGTGCATGAACCAAGCGGCAACATGATTGTTGATATCGGTGGTGGCACCACTGAAGTTGCCGTGATCTCGCTTGGGGGCATTGTGGTCGCACAAAGCGTGCGTGTTGCAGGCGATGAGATCGACGCCGCGATAAGTCAGTATGTGCGCACGCAGTTTTCACTAGACATTGGTGAAAATACTGCTGAGGAAATCAAAATTCAGTTGGGCTCTGTGTGGTTACTAGACCAAGAACTCACCGCCGATGTTGGTGGACGCGACACCTTGACCGGTTTGCCGAAAACCATTGAATTGACATCGGAAAATGTGCGTGAAGCAATCGCGGAACCAATTGCTGCAATTATTGACGCAGTGAAGTCCACTCTCGATCGAACACCGCCTGAGTTGGCCGCCGACATCATGGATAGGGGTATCCATTTGTCAGGTGGAGGCGCGTTATTGGCTGGTATCACCGCCCGCATCACCCACGACACTGGAATGCCCTGTTACGTCGCCCCAGATCCGCTGTATGCAGTCGCAATTGGTTCTGGCCGAGCTTTGGAAAACATTGAGGCCATGCGTGGCATGATGTCGTCCAACTCGAACGATTATTAAATGAAGTAGTCCCGTGGCGGGTCAATCTTTTACACGACGCAGAGTTATTGCACTTCTTGCATTGACATCTCTCATTCTCGTCACGCTCGATCTGCGCGATAGTGGAATCACAAATGGCTTGCGCGATGCATTTGCTGTGATGTTTCGTCCCATTGAAAGCGCCACACGAGTCATCACAAACCCCATTCGCAGCACATGGAATGGAATTGTCAACTATGACGACGTGGCGGAAGAAAATCGACGTTTGAAAGATCTGGTTGCACGTCAAGAGGGGGCAACCATTGCAAATATTGCTGGAATTCGTGAAGCGCAAGAGTTGCTTGCTTTGAATGGATTACCAACTCTTGCTGGTATCGAATCATGCACCGCTCAAGTGGTGGGTTCTACTCCCTCCAACTTTTCGCAGACGGTGGAAATTAACAGAGGGCGGACCTGCGGTATCCGAGTCGGTATGCCTGTTCTTAACGCAGCGGGACTCATCGGCAAAGTTACAGAGGTGTACAACGATCGTGCTGTTGTGATGCTTATTACAGACCCTGCATATTCATTATCTGTCAAAGTGGTGAATACACCCCCCACTACAACTGCAGCTCCGGGAAGAGGCAGCACGGTAGAAACAACCACCACACTGTCGACAACCACAACGTCGACCACTACCACCACAATTTATATCGAGGGCTTTCAGCCCGGTGCCACCGTGGCGACGTCACCGCCAACGGCGCCACCAACTCTTCCCGATGGCAAACCAGTCACACCAAACACGTCGCCGTTGACCGTTCCACCTGGTGCTGATTTGCCTTTACGTGAAACAGGGGCGTTGGAAGGTCGGGGATTGAATCGTTTGCCAATTGTGCGGTTTATTGAAAACCAGCCCCGCTTTGGTGAAATTGCAGTGGGATCACCGGTGATTTCTGCCGGAGGTGCAACATCGCTAGCTCCACCCGACATCGTGGTAGGCACTGTCGCACGTGTGGTAAATCGTTCAGGAAACTTGGGCCCAATTTTGGAAGTGACCGTGGCGGCAAATCTGGAGAATCTCAACTTTGTCCGCATCTTGTTGTATCAACCCACAACCGAACGAATAGCGCCATGATCGAACGCATCGTTGCAATTGCGGAGAATGCTTACACGCGCTTATTTCTGATCGCACTCTTGTTTCTTGCATTACAGACAACAATCTTGAACGAGTTACGACCCTTTGATGTGTCATTAGAAATCATGGTCCTTCTTGCAGCAAGTGTGGGTCTTGCGCGCGGTTCAGAAGTTGGTGCAATCGCAGGTTTCATGATTGGCCTCATGTACGACATGGTTCTCACTACACCACTCGGCCTAGGTGCTGCAGTATTTGGAATTGTTGGCTATTTGGCCGGTTCCGTTCATTCGTTCGTGCATGAACCCACTTGGTGGTCACGAGTTTTGTTAGGTGCTGGCGCAAGCGGAGTTGGGATGGTGTTAATGGCAGGGGCCATTGCGCTGGTCGGCACTGACGGGATATTCACCACAAAAGTACTTACTATTGCCCTCGTGGTAGCAGTGTTCAATGCAGTATTCAGTCTTCCCACTGAGCGTCTCTGCCGTTGGGCAATGGTGAAGGAAAAGGCTGTTCGTTAAGTGCCAGTAGCAACCAACACATCGCGACTAGCGATTTTGGGAATAGTGGCGGCCATCTTGGTCTCATTGCTGTCGTTTCGTGTCTGGTTCCTTCAGGTGGTCGATGCAGAAGCTGTGCAGGAACGCGTGGTGGAAGTGCGTTCACGAACGGTGCGTCTGACACCTGAACGTGGTCGTATTTTCGATGTCAAAGGCCGAATCGTTGCTGACAACGAGAGAGTTCTCACCGCAACAATCGATCGCGCAGTGATTAACCGAGACTTAAATCGTCAGCGCATGTGGGACCGACTTTCTGGCGTTCTCAACATGTCGTTTCAAGAACTTGAAGATCGCTTCAACAGCCCTCGATATGACCCGCTGCAACCTCTGCCGCTGAAAGAAGATATTTCTGAAGAGACAGCGGTATTTCTTCGCGAGCGTTCAGAGGATTATGTCGGTGTTGATATTCGGGAAGACTGGCGACGCCAATATCCGTACGCCCCCATCGCAAGCCATGTTGTTGGTTTTCTCGGTGCAATTAGAGAACAAGAACTGCAGCGATATCGCAATCTCGGATATGACCCTGATGCGCGCGTTGGACAGTTTGGCGTAGAGCAAACGTATGAAAATGTCCTGCGCGGCACCCCTGGGTATGTGAAATATGAGGTCGATTCACGTGGCCGTATCTTGCGCCAGATTGAACGCGTCGAGCCAGTGCCGGGAAATGACATTCAGTTGACAATGGATCTCGATATGCAGCAGTTTGCCGAGCAGGCTCTGCAGACAGAGATCATGGTGCGTCGTCGAACCGAGGCGCCGCAGATCAAGATTGATGGTGAACCTGATCCGCAGTATCCGGAAGTGACGTTCTACAAGGCACCGGCAGGTTCCGTTGTGCTGATGAATCACAACAACGGCGACATTGCTGCCATGGCGAGCTACCCCAACTTTGATAATCGTTGGTTCAATGCCGGCATTACTGGTGAAAAATTCGGACAGCTGTTCCCAAACACAGAAGATCCCGACCAGTCTATTTTGGTGAATCGTGCGATCTCAGGGCGATACAACTTGGGTTCGTCCTTTAAACCATTTGTGGCGTTTGCTGCTTTGAATACGGGCCAGCTGCCAGGTGGCGTGAAGTATTTCTTGAAAGACGAGGGCACGTACAAATTGGAGAGCATTCCCGAGGAACGTTGTCAATTAAACGTGAAGTGCGTGTTTAAAAATGCAAACTGCGGAAACGGTGCTCCGTGCAAATACGGTCGCGTCAATGTGGAAGATGCATTGGCAGTGTCGTCCGACGTGTTCTTTTACAAGATCGGTGAAGAAATTTTTATCGAACGCGGTAATCGCCCCGTTCTTGAAGAACAAGTTCGTCTCTTTGGATTTGGTTCTCCCACAGAAATCGACTTGCCATATGAATTCATTGGCACAGTTCCCAGCCGATTTCTAAAACAGCAACTTGCTGAAGTTGGTGCCATCGCAGAAGAAGAAGGCGAGGGGTATTACGTTGGCGACAGCATTCAGTTCTCGATTGGTCAGGGACTTTTGTCAGCAACGCCGCTTCAGGTGGCTCTTGCATACGGGGTATTAGGCAACGGTGGGAAAGTATTGAAGCCGCGTGTTGTGCGTGCCATTTGGGCACCGGGTACACCGTCTGGAAAGCCCAACATGGTTGACCTTGAAAAGGGTGTCATTGTCGAAGACATGTCAGCACCTCAAGTGATCCGTGATATCGGGCTTCGTCCTGAAGTGCGAGAGCCAATTGTTGCTGGTTTGAAGCGGGTCATCACAGGGCCGGGCGTTACATCTGACTTTTATCACTCAACAACTGGTGAGAGTTTGTTCCGCACATATCCCAAAGCAGTGCTACCGCTTGCGGGCAAGACAGGTACTGCGCAGGGTTTTGGAAACTTGCCGTGGAATGACTCATCTGCATTTGGTGCGTTTAGTTTGAACGAGAAGTACCCATACTCAGCATTTGCATATGTCGAAAAGGCTGGCTTTGGTTCTCGTGCTGCTGCGCCCATTGTGAAGTGCTTGTTTACCGCACTTGCCGGACGCGTGAATCCCGCGAAAGCAATGCCCACTGATCCGCTTGACATCAATAGCGTCACTCCAGCGCAACCACAATTATTGAGTCCACAAAACGCATTATGTTTGGTCGGTACGGGCTCTTCTGTGCGTGACTAGAGCCGTGGTTCACTACGTGAAATGCAGTTCAACCATGCGCGATGGCATTCTGGCTAATTTGGATATGACATGACGTTTCCATTACTAACTCGAAAGCCCGACTCAGGTCTTGGAAATATCAGGCGTAGTTACGCCGATCCCAGTCGAAATATTGACTGGATCTTGATGATTGCAGTCCTCGTCCAGACCACAATCGGTGTCTTTATTATTTATTCGGCAACGCGACCACGATTGATCAGTCTTGGTCAGGATCCGTATCTGTTTGCGCAACGACAGATTATTTTCATCATTGTCGCGGGTCTCGCAATGACAGCGGTGATGTCTATTGACTATGGACGCTTACGAGGCAGCGCCGAGATTCTGTACGTGGCCAACATCTTTTTACTCGTGTTGGTGCTTGTTATTGGTGCTGCCAAAGGTGGTGCACGTTTATCGTTTGACGTTGGCCCTATCGCCATTCAGCCATCAGAGCTTGCAAAGTTCACCACTTTGTTGTTGCTCGCAGGTTTTTTGGCTGACTCTGAATCCGAAACTGTTCCGTATGAACGATTTATCCAGTCATTATTCATCGTTGGTTTACCAGTTCTGCTGGTAGGCATTGCGCCAGACTTGGGTTCAGCTTCAGTCACCATTGCGTGTGCGATGGGTGTATTACTAGTTGCAGGCGCAAAATTGCGTTACATCTTGCTCGTCACGAGTTTGGCGGTCACATCAATTGTCGTTGGTGTCGTCAGTGGCATCGTAAAGGACTATCAAATTCGACGGATCACCGGGTTTCTCAATCAAAACTCCGATTCGGCTTCTCTGCAGAACTTGTTGAATCAAGTGCGCTTTGCAAAACGCGCGGTATCAAACGGCGGAATATTTGGTCGTGGGTATCTGAATGGACCACTCACGAACGGACGGTTCATTCCTGTTCAATCAACTGACTTTGTGTTTTCTGCTGTAGGTGAACAATTTGGCCTCGTGGGCTGTGGCCTGATGCTCGCGATTTTTGTGGTGATTTTGTGGCGTATTTTTCGCATCGCCCGTAAAGCAAAAGATCGTCTCGGTTTATATCTCGCCACCGGTGTTTTCACCATGGTGTTGTGGCAGTCCTTTCAAAATATCGGCATGACCATGGGTATCACCCCTGTCTCGGGGGTGCCGCTTCCTTTTGTGAGCTACGGCGGATCGCACACAGTGGCCTTTGCGCTCATGATTGGTTTGGTGCAGAGCGTATATATGCGCCGTTTCCGGTAGGTCGGACGGGTAGGGTTATCCCCAGGCCGATACACGTTTGCGGCGCCTGATGGCAGCCACAAACGCACACGTCATGCATGTGGGCCGCCAGACCAAGGTCTCGCCTGAGTCCGTTCTGTACAACCCACATGCGATGTGCTCACGGCGCGCTTTGTGCGCGACGTAGCCCGACGTGACAAGAAGGGAACGAGATATGAGCGATAGTGATGCCGGCTTCGGGCCGGATGAACGTACTTCGTCGTCACAAGACACACGATCTGAGCGAGACAGCGAATCACAAGGTCAGACCGCCGCTCAGCGTCGTCGACGTCGCGGGTCACGCGGGGGCCGCAACCGTAAGCGCCCCGCGGGGCAAGGCGGTGCACACGATGGCGGATCACAAGATCAAGAACGCACTTCGATCGAACGTGACGACGATCAACCCGCACGCAAACCCCAAATCGGAGACACGCGACCGGCTCCAGGGGCAACATCGTCGGGGGCAACAAGCAAGTCAGATGATTCAGTGGGATTGTCGGGTCAGGGTGCAAAGAAGCGTCGCCGTCGTGGTGGTCGCGGACGCGGTCGTGGCGGAGCTACTACCTCGAGTGAGGCAGTAGAGGCCGACATCATCGAGCGTCGACGAGGACGCGAACGCGATGGCCGACCAGTGGGGCGATACCTCATGTGTGTGCAGGTGCGTGACGGTGTCACGCAGGTGGCAGTTCTTGAAGGTCGCAGTCTTATCGAGCATTACGTGAGTCGTCCCGCTGACGACGTCAGCCAGATTCACGGCAACATCTATTACGGACGGGTACAAAACGTGTTGCCTGGCATGGAAGCGGCATTTGTCGACATTGCGACACCAAAAAACGCTGTGCTGTACCGCGGAGATGTGCAATACGACCCTGAAGATGTCGATACACCGTCGGAAGCACGCATTGAAAACATATTGAAGTCACGACAGATGATCATGTGCCAGGTCACCAAAAATCCGATTGGCGCAAAAGGCGCACGTCTTACTCAAGAAGTGTCGTTGCCAGGTCGTTTTGTTGTCCTTATTCCAAACAGTAAGACGTACGGAATTTCAAAACGTCTCGCCGACGACGAGCGTCGACGCTTGCGTTCTGTGCTTGACCGAGTCAAACCCGCCGAACATGGGGTAATTGTTCGTACGGCTGCAGAACATGCAACTGAACAAGAACTTGTTGCAGACATGAAGCAATTACTTGCTGAGTGGCAGGGAATTGAAGCGCGCGCGCAAGCGGCAAATGGCCCCACGCTGCTATATCGAGAACCAGAGTTGGCGGTACGAGTCATTCGTGAGGAATTTAACGCTGAATATCGCGGAGTCATTATTGACGATGAGCGTCTTTATGAGGACGTCAAAAATTACGTCGCGGCGTTTAACCCAGAACTGGCTGATCGCATTACCTATTACGATCGTGATGTTGAAGGCTTGTCGTTGTTCGAGTTCAATCACGTGCACGAACAACTTCATAAAGCGCTTGATCGAAAAGTGTGGTTGCCGTCTGGTGGATCACTCATCATTGAACACACCGAAGCTCTTACGGTGATCGACGTGAACACTGGGAAAAATGTGGGAACGTCAAATCTCGAAGAGACGGTATTTCAAAATAATCTCGAGGCAGCTGAGGAAGTTGCTCATCAATTGAGGCTTCGCGACATTGGTGGCATCATCGTGATCGACTTCATCGACATGGAGATAAAGGACAACCGTCGCAAGGTTCTCGACTCGTTCCGTAGGGCGCTTGCTCGAGACAAGACACGCACTCAGGTATTCGACATCTCCGAGCTTGGTCTCGTCGAGATGACCCGTAAACGCATCGGGGAGGGGCTTCTCACTTCATTTGCCGAACAGTGCCCCGATTGTGAAGGTCGTGGCGTCAAAGTCGATTTCGGGCTCCTCGATTAGGTTCGAATTGTCTGCGGGTCTCGATTGTCGAAGCCCAGTCGCCCAGATAGAGTAGGAAACCGCTATGTACGCAGTAATCGCATCCGGTGGCAAGCAAGAGAAAGTCTCCCAGGGGCAAACAGTCCAGGTGGAGCTTCTTGGTGTAGACGAAGGAGCAGAAGTTTCTTTGACACCAATTCTTGTTGTCGATGGCGACACCGTTTTGGCAACTCCCGATCAATTGCGCGGAGCAAGCGTCAAAGGACGCGTTGTGGGCATTGCTAAGGGACCCAAGATCAACGGTTTTACGTACAAGCGTCGTACCAATAATCGCCGCCGCTTCGGACATCGTCAGAAGTACTCGGTTGTCGAAATCACTTCCATCGCGAAAGGCTGATCACGATGTCAAAGACCAAAGGTGGCGGTTCAACACGTAACGGCCGCGACTCAAATGCACAGCGTCTCGGTGTGAAGGTATTCGACGGAACAAAGATCACCGCCGGAACCATCATCATCCGTCAACGCGGTACCCGCACTCATCCAGGCAAAAACGTTGGCATCGGTCGCGATGACACGTTGTTTGCATTGTCAGATGGCAGTGTGAAGTTCGGCGAGCGTGCCGGACGCAAAATCGTTGACGTCATTCCAGTCGACTAAGACAGTTCTCATTCAGCGCTAAATCGCGCTGTGTATTTGCCGCGCTAAATCGCGCGAGGCAACTTGTGTTCGGGGTAGCCGATGAGGAGTGCTTGCTTGCACGCAAAGCGATCAGTCATGCCGCCAACGTATGTGACTGCGTGTTGCACATCTCCCACTCCGTTTTCATCGGGCGGAATGAGATGCGGTGATGCGATGTAGTGATCGACAAGCGTGCGCAATAGATCAATAACATCTCGCGCTTGTTTGCGTGAATCTTCGCGGTGATAAATAGTCTCATAGTTGAATTGACGAAAGGCCGCCAGTGCGTCAGCTAGCTCGGGGGTCATGCCGATGAATCCTGTTGCTGCAGTGGCTTCGATCATCGCGTGAATAAATGCAGAGAGTTGTTCTTTGCGTGTGGTGCCGCAACGTTGACGAACAATGTCGGGCAGATCGCGCGGCGACACGATGCCCGCAGATACTGCGTCTTCAAAGTCGTGACAAACATATGCGATGCGGTCTGCCCAGCTCACCACTTCACCTTCTGGAGTTGCAGGCGCTGGTCGTGACCACGAGTGATTGCGAATACCATCAAGTGTTTCGCGACACAAGTTGAGATGTGACAACACCACATCGGCTCCCCATTGTGCGTGGTCGTATCCGCCGTCGAGATATGGGCTGAGAGCGTCTTCACTGGCATGACCGCCCGGTCCATGACCACAGTCGTGCCCAAGGGCAATGGCCTCGGTCAAGGTGACATTGAGACGTAATGCCCGTGCTACCGCCACTGCAACTTGAGCGACTTCAAGAGCGTGAGTGAGACGTGTGCGCTGGTGGTCGTCGGGGAATACGAACACCTGTGTTTTGCCGGCAAGACGACGAAAAGACGGTGCATGCAAAATGCGGTCGCGATCGCGTTCGAAACATGTGCGGTACGGGTCGGGCTCTTCTGCAAGTGAACGGTTCCCAGCGCCCGTTGCGCGGGTGGCGTGTGGAGCAAGTTCGCTATCAATGATGTGCTCCCGCATGAGTCGATCAGCCACTTCTGTGGTGCCAGTACCGGCCCAGGAGTCTGCATGAGCTCTACGAACGTCACTGTTGGCTCCGTGCCCAGACATGGTGGAAAGCCATGTGCGTGAGCGCTCTGTTGACGTGCTATCGCTAGGCGTTAGGTCACTAGGCGTTGTATCACTAGCCGTTATTTCACTAGGAGTGACGCCTGTGCCTTCAAGATTGCTCATGTGATAACGCTACGAGCAGCATGCGTCACCGTTGTGGCATACCTTCGACAGGTAGTCTGAGAACGCTTATGAGCGCATTCGTTGACGAAGCACAACTGAATGTGCGTGGAGGAGATGGCGGCGCCGGCTGTGTCAGTTTTCGTCGTGAAGGCCCCGTTGCATTCGGTGGACCAAACGGTGGAGACGGCGGCAAAGGCGGCGACGTATGGCTGGTCGCCGACCGAAATGTTGCCTCACTGCTTGCATTTCGTGACTATCCCCACCGAGCAGCTGCAAACGGAGTGCATGGGAAAGGCAAAGACCTTCACGGCAAGCGTGGTGAAGACTTGTACATCGCAGTTCCCGAGGGAACGGTCGCAAAAGACATGTACACCAGCGAAGTCCTCGCTGATCTCGCCAATCATGGCGACAAGTGGCTCGCTGCTGCTGGTGGTCGTGGCGGGAGGGGAAATGCACGGTTCCTCAACAACAAGCGGCGTGCGCCGTCTTTTGCCGAACAAGGTGAACACGGACATGAACGATGGTTGAAACTCGAATTGAAACTTATGGCCGATGTTGCGTTGGTGGGTTTTCCAAACGCGGGCAAGAGCACGTTCATCAGTGTTGTGTCAGCGGCGAAACCAAAAATCGCGAATTATCCGTTCACCACTCTTGAACCACACCTTGGCGTTGTGCGCATTGACGACTCGACAGAGTTTGTGATGGCAGACATCCCGGGTCTCATTGAAGGCGCTAGCGAAGGTCGCGGTTTGGGTCATCAGTTTTTGCGTCACGTTGAACGCGCGCGAGTGATGTGCTATCTCATCGATCTCGCGCCGATGGATGAAAGTTTGTCGCCAGAACATCAACTAGAAGTGTTGCAACATGAGTTGGGTAATTATCGACCCGAACTATTAACGCGTCCTGCACTCATTGTGGGAACGAAATCAGATAGCGCCTCGCCCGAGGCGATCGATGCATGGCCACATATGACAATGTCGGCCATCACCACACACAATGTCCGATCTGCAGTTTTGAAGCTGGCTGAGTTGGTAAGTCGCGCACGTAATGAAGAGCCTGAAAGCACGGCCACCATCATCATGCGTCCAGAACCTGAGCATGCATGGGTTGAACAATTGTCCGAAAAAGAGTTTCGGGTTCACGGACGTGGCGTTGAACGTGCCGTGGCGCTAAATGACGTATCGAGCCCCGAAGCGCTGAACTACATCGATGAGCGTTTGAAGAAGTTGGGAGTGCCTAAATTGCTCTCGAAGGCAGGCGTCGCAGAGGGCGATGTCGTATGGATTGCAGAATTCAGTTTCGAATTCGTGCCGGAAGTGTGAATCTATGGGGATGCGAGTTGTTGTCAAGATAGGAAGTTCGTCGCTGACCGACGAGCGCGGTTTCTTGCGCACCGACGTGGTGGCATCGATTGTCGATCAAGTGGCCAACGTTCGTGCTAGCGGGCATGAGGTGTTGCTGGTGACTTCTGGTGCAGTTGCATCTGGAGTTGCAGGATTAGGACTTGATCAACGTCCATCAGACATTTTGACACTGCAGGCGTTATCTGCAGTGGGGCAACCGCAACTCATGGCTGCGTACGCTCATAATTTTGCGCGGCATTCACTAGTGAGTGCGCAGGTGCTTCTAGTGCCACACGACTTTGTCAATCGGCAGCAATATCTGCACGCGCGTAACACGCTATTGCGATTGCTTGACCTAGGTTGTGTGCCCATCGTGAACGAAAACGACGCCATTGCAAATACTGAGATTCGCTATGGCGACAACGATCACTTATCAGCTCTTCTTGCACACCTTGTATCGGCCGACATGTTGATCATGCTCACCGACACTCCTGGTGTGTACACAGCCGATCCACGTTCCAACCCCGAAGCATCAATCATTCGCGAAGTGCATGCCGATGATCCTTTGTTGAGCGTGAATGCAACGGGCTCGGGAACATCGCGTGGTAGCGGTGGCATGGCAAGCAAGCTGGCTGCTGCACGCATCGCATCGTGGTCTGGGGTGACTGCGGTGATCGCATCAGCGGCGACGCCTCACGTCCTCACGAGCGCAGTATCGCGGGATCCTGCAATTGGCACGATGTTTCATCCTCACGACCGACAGTTGTCGGCTCGCAAATTGTGGATCGCTTTTGCTGCAGAATCTGAGGGCAGAATTGTGATCGATGACGGTGCACGCGTTGCCTTAACGTCGCGTGGTACGTCGTTGCTACCAGCGGGAGTGATCGAGTCGTCGGGGGCATTCGAAGAAGGCGCAACGGTGGAAATCGTTGATCAAAACGGAGAAGTGGTGGCGCGTGGAATGACCGCGATGTCATCGCTTCAGTTGCAGCAAGCCCGTGGTCGCAGTAGTGCCGACATTTCACATCTTGGTGTTGTGGAAGTGGTCCACCGTGACGACCTCGTGTTGTTGCGTTAGATCTACAGATACACGTCATTTGCCTGGTTGTTACGACGCACAAAGACTCGTCGTATTTGGCGAATCTCAGGTACGCCAAATACGACAGCCAGTACGACGTATGTGGCAGTACCTGCGAATCCTGCAAGCAGAACTTCGCAGACGTACCCCAGGCCAGATTGGGGAGATATCGCTGTCTCGATGAGCGCAACGACAATTCCCATCGCGGCCACTGCACTGACCGCCCGAATTGTGAGCGAAGCAAGAGATGGCCAGTTGACCGCGTTGTGACGTACTGACAGAACAACAAGGGCCATGACCGAAGAGATGAGGTAGGCGATTCCAAATGCCAATCCCAGACCGAGCACTCCGTGACGATCCACGAGAATGATTGCCAGCACAATGTTGATCGCATTCTCGACAACGTTGATCGTAAATGGAGTACGTGTGTCTTCATGTGCGTAAAAACCACGGAGTACAAATAGGTACACCGAAAACCCCACGAGTCCGACGGCAAATCCCATCAGTGCATGCGCGGTATTGCTCGCAGCTGCATCACTGAACTGTCCGTACGTCAAAAGCGCATTGATGAGTGGATGTGCGAGTAGAACAAAAGTAATTGATGCTGGCAACGTGAGCATGATTGTCCAGCGCGTACCTGAGGTTATCCATTCGCGAAAACCAGCATGATCATGTGACTGCACACGTCGTACTAACTCAGGAGCAAATGTAGTGGCGATAGAAATTGCGAGAAGGCCGTGAGGGAGCATGAAGAAAATAAATGCTTTGCCGTATGCATCCTGATTACCGCTTCCGGGGTCAGCCAAGTTACGCACCACAATGAGTGCAATTTGGTTTGTCACCACGTAACCGAAGCTCCACAGTGACAGTTGAAACAGACGTTTGACAGCCGGATGTCGAAAATCAGGCCGGAAGTTCCACGAGATGTCGGCACGTCGTATGGCAGGTAGCAACATAAGGGCCATTGCAGCAACACCCAGAGTGGTGGACAAGCTGAGCAAAACAAAAAATGCACCGCTGTCTGTGATGTCGCTCAGTTGTGGGGTGCCATTGATTGTGAGGGGAATAAGCAGGAGAAACGAAATAGACACCACGTTCGATACAACCGGAGCCCACGCTGCGGCCATGAATCTGCGGCGTGCATTCAGTAATGCTGATCCAATCGCTGTGACTCCGTAGAAGAAAATCTGAACGAGGAAAATACGTGTCATCGCCGTGCCAGCACGTCGGAATTCGTCTGTGTCAACAAGAGAACTTGGACTGAGAGAAAAAAGCCTGAAAATAAATGGTGCTGCAATGATTGCCACGACAGTTGCAGCAAGAAGCAACACAACGGACACAGAGATGACTGCACTGCGAGCGTCGTCATCTTTGGTCTCTTCAAACCGTGTGAACAATGGCACCAGGCCAGCAGCAAGGACCCCTCCAAGCAGTAACTCATAGATCGAGTTGGGAGAATTATTCGCTCCGTCAAAAGCGTCTGCGAGCGCTGTTTGCCCGATCACAATGCCAAAGATGACGACACGCAATAGGCCCGTCAAGCGTGACATCAGGGTTCCGACGGCAACAACCAGCGTGTCTCGGAACATGGGGTATCAGACTAGGTGCTGGCTCTGAGGCGAGCCATTACCCCTAAGTAGCACTAGGGTCATACCCCGTATGAGTTATCGCTTTGAATCAGTGCAGCAGGTACGTGACGGCTTGAAAAAGGTGAACTACCTTGCCGATGAAGGCATCGCAGGTATTGCTTTTCTCGCCGACCGATTGGGTAAGCCCGTGTTGGTGGAAGGTCCTGCTGGAACAGGAAAGACCCAGCTCGCAAAGAGCATCGCTGAAATGACAGGTGCCCGCCTGATTCGTCTCCAGTGCTACGAGGGCCTTGATGAATCCAAAGCGCTCTACGAGTGGAATTACAAAAAGCAGTTGTTGCGTATTCAAGCCGACAAGAGCAGCGACGCGTGGGAAGACATTCACGACGACATCTTTGGCGAAGACTTTTTATTGACACGTCCGCTGCTTGAAGCGATCACCGCTGAAGAACCTGTGGTTCTTTTGATCGACGAAGTTGACCGCGTAGAGGTAGAAACCGAAGCTCTGCTCCTTGAAATTCTCTCTGAGTACCAAGTATCGATTCCTGAATTTGGCACCATTAAGGCAAAGCAAATTCCTCTGGTATTTCTCACATCAAACAACACACGTGAGTTGTCAGAGGCGTTAAAGCGTCGTTGCTTGTTCTTGCATGTTGATTATCCAGACATGGATCGCGAAAAGCAGATTGTTCTCACCAAGGTTCCAGGAGTCACCGAGCATCTTGCTGATCAGATTGCGCGCATTGTGCGGAGCATTCGTCAACTAGATCTAAAGAAGGCACCGTCAGTTAGCGAGACGTTGGATTGGGCAGCGACATTGGTATTGCTTGGCATTGAAAACGTCGATGCGCAACAAGCAAAAGAAACGCTGCACATTTTGTTGAAGTATCAGTCAGACATTGCGAAGGCAGCTAAAGAGTTGTCAGACGACAACTAACGAACGCGGGGAAACGTGCTCGATCTTCTTACGGGCTTCATTACTGAATTGCGTAACGCGGGACTGCCAGTCAGTCTCACGGAAAACCTCGACGCCATGGAGGCGATTCAGCACATCCCAATTGAAGATCGCGAAGCTTTCAAATATGCACTAGGTGCCACACTCGTAAAAAATCATGCCCACTGGCGCTCCTTCGAGACCGTTTTTGAGGTGTATTTCAGTCTTCGTGGACCGCAGTATCAGATCTCGGAAAACGGCGACGCCGATGATCTCTGGCGCGAGATGCAAGAGCAGATGCAACAGGGCGAAGGTCGTGGTGCTGGCGGGGCGATGAACTCCCTGACACCCGAAGAAATGATGCAACTGTTGATGCAAGCATTGCGCTCTGGAGACCAAGCGTTGATGCGCGCACTTGCAAAGCAAGCAGTCAATCGTTTTGCAGGCATGGAACCAGGTCGTCCCGTCGGTGGCACGTACTACTTGTATCGCACGCTTCGCAACCTTGATCTTGATTCCATGCTGGAGAAATTGATGGAAGCAAGTCGTCAAGAAGTAGGTGGCGATCTGACTTCTCTTGAGGAACGTCTGGAACGTGATGAACATCAATCAAACATTGAAAAGTTTAAGCAAGAAGTAGAAGCCGAAATTCGTCGTCGCTTGGTGGCCGATCGTGGAGCAGAAGCAATGGCAAAGACTTTGCGCAAACCATTGCCGGAAGATGTTGAGTTCATGCACGCAAGCCGTGAAGAGATGGCTGGCCTAAAAAAGGCGCTGCAACCACTCACACGCAAATTGGCCGCAAAATTAGCGCGGAAACGCAGACATGCCCGCAAAGGTCCTCTTGACTTTCGTAACACCGTTCGTCATAGTTTGAGTTACGGCGGTGTGCCGGCTGAACCCAAGTTCAAGTTCCCGCGCCCAGCAAAGCCTGAATTGGTAGTTGTTGCAGACATTTCCGGTTCCGTTGCCGCATTCGCACGATTCACATTGATGTTGGTGTATGCCATTCAAGGTCAGTTTTCAAAAGTGCGTTCATTTGTCTTTATCGACGGGATCGATGAAGTGACCGAGTACTTCCGTGCCACCGAAGACGTGTCGGAGGCAATCGCACGCATTAATACAGAAGCAGATGTCATCTGGGTGGATGGCCATAGCGATTACGGACATGCTTTCGAGGTGTTCTGGAACAAGTATGGAAAAGACATCTCCTCGCGAACCACTGTGTTGTTGCTTGGTGATGCGCGCAATAACTACCACGCATCACAGTCGTGGGTTGTGAAAGAGATGAAGCAAAAGGCTCGTCACGTGTACTGGTTGAATCCAGAGCCTCGATCATATTGGAACACTGGCGACTCCATTGTTGGTGAGTACGGATCATTCACCGACGGCGTGTATGAATGTCGCAACCTGCGCCAATTAGAGTCATTTGTCGAGAAACTAGCCTGAGCGTCGTGACAGGTACTCGTTTGGTGCTCATTCGCCACGGCGAATCAAATGCAACGGTGCGTCGCATGATTGGCGGTCCTCGAACCTGTAGTGGACTGTCGCCCCTGGGGCAACTGCAGTCAGAACGTCTACGTGATCGTTTCCTGCAACACAACGAGATCGCAGCCGATGTTTTGGTGTCAAGTTCATTTCCGCGGGCCCGCGAAACAGCCCAGATCATTGCGCCAGGACTTGGGAGTTTGCCCATCGATGTGATGCCGCAATGGGGTGAGCATGACCCAGGCCCCCAGTGCGACGGCATGACATACAAAGATTTCATTGACCAATATGGAATGCCCGATTGGGAGACCGACCCGCATGCCATCACATTCCCTGGCGGAGAAACAGTGGCAGAGTTTCACTTACGTGTTGGTGCTGCGTTGGCCCAAACCGTGCGTTCGCATGAGGGGGCAACCATTGTGGTCTGCTGTCACGGTGGTGTGATTGATGCAATATTGCGTACCGCATTGCGTGCACCAACTACCGGATTTTTCGAAGTGCATACATTGAACACATCGGTGACTGAAGTGCAGCATCTGCGCGCGGGGCGTTGGAAGTTAGTGCGATACAACGACGCGGCACACTTGTCAGGACTGCCCGCTTCCACGCCACCACAGGTTGACGATTCATCCGTCACCGCACAATGATGGGGTAGTGCGTGCGCACCGTTGCAATCGTTGGTGCTGGAACTGCGGGTTGTGTTGTTGCACGGCGTCTTATTGATGTTTTTCGTGATGGCCCAGACACTCCACGAATTGTGGTGATCGAGCGGGGAGGATTGAATCCGCACCACGACGATGCTGATTTCATGACGTCGCTTACATCCGATGCGGTGACCCACGTTGACGCAATGGTGACTAATGACAAGGCACGCGATCACTATTTGTATTTGCAAGGTCGATGTGTGGGTGGTGGTGGAGCAGTAAATGGCATGGTGGCGTCGCCACTGTATGAAGAAGATTTTGCTGAGTGGCGTGATTTGCACGGCTGTAGCGATTGGGATCCGCAGAAATTGCTTACCTGCGCTGACGACCTGTTTCCTGCCATACCGCTAGCAGGCGACAACGTAGGAGTGGTCGGCAGGGCCGTGATGTCGGCTGGCGGTCATGCCGCCCACCTCACGCGCAGTGATCATCGCGTGTCGGGTGCAACGGTGATCGCTCACGCAGTAGCAAGTGGAGCAGTAGAGATAATCACTGCCAATGCAACGAGCGTGGTAATTGAAAACAATGTTGTTCGGACGGTAGTAACAAGCAGTGGCAAAGTACCTGTAGACGTGGTGATACTGGCAGCAGGAGCGGTGCTCACGCCACTATTACTTCGCCAATCAGGTGTTGTGCATGACGAGATCGGTCAACGAGCACAAGATCATCCATCAATCTTTTTCACGGTGGCTCGTCCCCATGGTTTTGTCGGAGGCGTCAACGCAACTGCGGTGCACTCGATGGGCGATACACAACTCATTGCCTATGAATCTGCCCACCCGTCAACTCCAATGTTTGGTGGAGTATCTCTCAGTATGTTGCGGGTGACATCACGTGGCGAGGTCTTGGGGACGTTGCAGTCACCACAATTGCAACTTCGTTTGCTGAGCAACGACAAGGACCGTGCACTGATGCGCTCAGCTGTTCGTGATTTTGTGCGTGAATATGTTCCAGTGATTGAAAGAGACTGTGGTTCTGTCTTGTGTGACGCCTTGGGTACACCAGCACAACATCTTGCAACACTCAATGATCCAAGTCTTGATGCTTGGCTCTTGGCACATGTGGTGCCTCACAGTCATATTGCTGGTACGTGTGCGATGGGGGGAGGGCCAGATGCCCCGGTGACTCAACGCGGACAGGTTCGAGGAGCACGAGGTCTGTACGTTGCCGACGCTTCCGTGTTTCCGCAATTGCCTCGAAGTAACACTAATAAAGTGGTTGCGGCAGTGGCATCACAGATTGCACATTTTGTTGCGGAGGATCTCTCATGACATACACGCTGGGTATGCACGAAGTGTCAGACGGTTGCCATGCGTATTTGCAACCAGATGGTGGCTGGGGTTGGAGCAATGCCGGACTCGTGGTGGGCGACGGCGCATCGTTGCTTGTTGACACTCTTTTTGATCTCACATTGACCCAACGCATGTTAGATGCGATGGCATCGCACGTACGCACGTCACCTATTTCAACTGTTGTAAACACCCATGCCAATGGCGATCACTGTTATGGCAATCAATTGCTGCAAGGGGCTGAAATCATCGCCTCCGAGGCAACTGCAGAGGAGATGAAAGAAGTGCCGCCATCAATGTTGGCGCAATTGAATGCAGCACCAGGCGAGATAGGGGAATTGTTCCGTCACTTTTTTGGCGAGTTTGAGTTTGACGGTATTGAATTGACATTGCCCACCCGCACTTTTCAAGGACGACATGAAGTGGAAGTGGGTGGACGAATCGTTGAACTCGTGGAAGTGGGACCAGCACACACGCGAGGAGACACACTGGTGTTTGTTCCCGATGCAAAAACCGTGTACACCGGCGATGTTTTGTTTATTGGAGGCACTCCCATTGTGTGGGTGGGACCATTATCAAATTGGATTGCGGCCTGTGATCTCATCACATCATCTGACGTGGAACATATCGTGCCTGGTCATGGTCCGCTCACCGACAAAGCCGGAGTCGTGGCCGTACGTGATTACTTGTCATATGTCGAGTCCGAAGCAACGGAACGCTTTCATGGCGGGATAGATGCATGGGATGCAGCGCGAGACATTGCGTTGAATGGTTTTTCGAATTGGGGCGAGTACGGCCGACTAGCAGTAAATGTCGACACTGTGTATCGAAGTCTTGATCCTGATCACAAGAGCCCAAATGTGATTGAGCAATTCAAACGGATGTTTGAGATGGAGCATCACCAGTAGTGGTGGCTATTGACGCAGGTCTTTTCTTGCGTTGACGAACGATGACAACAATCCAGCCGATAAGTGCAACAGCGGTGAAGAAAAACCATTGGCCTGCATACGAGAGGTGCGGTCCCTCGTCAAGTGGTGGATTGGCGACGCGCGCTGGCCATTGACCTTCCGGTGGATCAGATTCGAGACGCTGGACATACATCGGTGCGACATCAAGATCTAAGACACGTTCGATGAGGGGAATGTCGAGGCGTTGGAACTCAGTAGTGCCGGGTCGTTCCGAATCAACTGCCCCAACCGCGCTTCGTTTTTGTGCTGCGCGCGCAAATCCAATGACGGTGACCGTGCCAGTCGGTGGTGGTGGAATGTCGATAGACAGCGGGACGAAACCGCGGTTAATTAAGACGATGTCACCATTGTCGGTGATCATCGGCACGACAGAGTTGCGACCAGCTGCGCCATCTTGCGAGCGATTCACAATGGTGATCTCGCGGTCTGCGATGTATTCACCGGTCACTCGTACGGGGTACCACTCGAGTTGGCTGTAATCATCGTTTTTCTGCAAGAGATCACTCAGTGGTTGAACAGCTGTCCGTGAATGAGCGCGCACTTCCGCGTTGAAATCTTTGCGTTCATCTAGTCGTTGTAATTGCCACATACCAAGATTGATCATGGCAATGACGGACACAATGATGAGAATGTGAAATGCAATCCATTTCGGGGATAAGAGCCCGCGTTTCATAGTGACAGGCTCTGCATTAGTCGCACATCGTTAGTGAATCGACGATTGGGGCGCCCCGCAACTCGTTGAGCTCGGTGAGAAGAAGATCACAGGCATTTTGATTACCTACATAGAGCAATTCTCGTTGGGTTGTGGGAATGGGCAATGCTGCAATCAGCGATGTCCAGTGTGCATACGGACGACCAAGCACAACACGTAATGCTGCAGATAGTGCTCTCAGAGGAGAGCTGTCATAGATTGCCATTAACTGCTCTACGTCTGATTTTTTTAAGACGCGAGAACGCACCGAAGACTGGGCGCGACGCACGAGATATGGGGACATAAATCCTGCATAACGATGGTGAAGTGTTTTGCTGCGCCAATCGCTGCCGCGCACTGTTCCACGACAGGCGTGAGATCCGCACAGGCACGCGAATTCGTCGTAGTCGCTTCCGTCAGTCATCGCGTAGTCGAATGTGAGTTCCTCGCCGGGCTCAATCTCTCGCATAGTCACGATCTGTACGGCATTGCCCGCGCCGCAGTTAGGTGCACACGAATGATTAATGGAATCGCCTGGATCACGAGTGGGTGGGCCAAGGACAAACAAGTCATCATCAATTTGGATAGATCGAGCGCGACGATCGGGGGCGCATTGGTCAAATGTGTGTCGGCGATGCATCTCGCCACCAAAAGTTGCGATGACGGTGTCGACGGGAATGTGAACGAGAGCAAATGCGCCGTGGCCACGACCCGATGCGCCACGATCGGCAGCAAGTGGGGACAAATAATTGCGAAGAAAAGACAGTTCAGACGTCATGCAATAGAGCCATCCAGCGCCAACTCCGCCCGCTGAAGTTCCGTCAGGGTATCTCCGTTTGACGGAACCCGCAATAGCGCGGACTTGCTACCGTTGCGGAATGCGCCGTGTTCGAAAGGACTCTGGCGCTGTATAGAGGGGGAAACAGATGACTGATTGGAACGTGGGACGCATCTGGCAGGCAGTGGCAGAAAAGATCCCTGGCCACGTGGCCCAGATCTGTGGCTCGAAACAGCAGACATGGCACGAGTTTTATCGCCGCGCAAACGCCGTTGCCGCCGATTTTCATGCTGGCGGCCTTGGTCCCAATTCCAAAGTGTCGTGTTATCTGTTTAATGGCCCGGAATATCTCGAGACGATGTTCGCCTCATTTCTCGGGCGGTGCGTACCTATTAATACGAACTATCGCTACGGCCCCGAAGAGATCGTGTATTTGTTTGACAACGCCGACGCTGAAGCAGTCGTGTTCCACGGAGCCTTTGCAGAACTTATTGATGGAGTGCGCGGTCGTTTGCCAAAAGTAAAGCGCTGGTACATGGTGAAAGATGAGGTCACCACAGTTCCGCCATGGGCGCTCGACTACGAAGCAATCGCATCTGTTGATGTCGCCGATGTCGATTCTTCTGGCGCAAATGGTGACGACATGTTGTTCTTGTACACCGGTGGCACCACTGGAATGCCCAAAGGTGTGATGTGGCGCCTTGATGATCTCATCAACGTGTTGGGGGCTGGTGGCAACTTGCTAAATGGCTATGGTCCTGCAGCAGATGTTGATGAAATGCTCGAGCGTATTGACCCGAATGGAATTGGCGTTCGCACATTGGTTGCATGCCCACTAATGCATGGCACCGGTCAGTTCTCTGCGATTGGAACATTGATGAACGGCGGTTGCATTGTGACTCTTCCCAATCGCAGTTTTGATCCTGCGCTCATTTGGGACACTGTCCAAACACACAAAGTGAACAACATCATCATTGTTGGACAGGCTTTTGCCGGCCCAATGCTCGAAGAACTTAATGCGCATCCCGGCAAATACGACTTATCCAGCGTGCGTCTTATGACATCTTCTGGAGTGATGTGGTCACAAGAAAATAAAGATGGCCTCATTGGGCACATGCCACAAGTGATGCTGTTTGATAGTTACGGATCATCAGAAGCGGTTGGTCTTGGAGCATCTGTCAGCGCAAAAGGCGCATTACAGAAAACAGCAAAGTTCATGCTTGGACCAAACTGTGCGGTGTTCACAGAAGATGGTCGTCGCGTTCAACCGGGGTCAGACGAGCGTGGCATGGTCGCAGTCGGCGGATTTATTCCACTTGGCTATTACAAAGACGAAGTGAAATCAAAAGCCACGTTTCGTGAGTACGAAGGGCGGCGATGGAGTGTTCCTGGCGATTTTGCGACCGTCGATGACGACAACACCATCCACTTGCTGGGTCGCGGTTCAGTGTGCATCAATACTGGTGGAGAAAAAGTATTCCCCGAGGAAGTGGAAGAAGCACTAAAGACACACCCAGGTGTGCGCGATGCCGTTGCAGTTGGTGTTCCCGATGATCGTTTCGGTGAAGCCATTTGCGCGGTTGTTGAAGCCGAGGGTTCGGTGCCGACACTTGATGATCTCAGTGCGCATGTGAAGACATCTCTCGCTGCGTATAAGGCTCCTCGTCACATCGTGGTGGTGGACACCATCGGTCGAGCACCTAATGGCAAGGTCGATTACAAGCGTCTGAAAGAGCACGCGGCGTCGGTCTTGAAGCGTTAAATACCGCACAATCCTTCAACCGTCGGGCTAACCTCACATCCGACGCATTCAGAGAGACCAACAGGTCCGGCAACCGGGGTTCACGCCGCACGGTGCCTTCTCGCTCTGGCGAGGATGTGGCTGAGTGTTTGTCGCGCGTTGCGTGGCAGACATTGTCAGCAACAGGGCGGTGGCTTTCTCCGACAGCATCACGCACAACCTGTGTGTACACACGTACGCACTGCATCTAGTGAAGGAGGATCCATGCATACGCCAGCTCATACCGGCAAGCCGTACCCCGCCACTGGTGCATGGATGCCAGATGATGATCCGGGCAACCGCCAATTTCATACTTTCGCAGTGGATCGTCCGTTTTCCTTGGAAGGTGGCGGAGCACTACGTCATGTCACCGTTGCATACGAAACGTGGGGCACTCTCAATGAAGATGCATCGAATGCGATTTTGATTTGTCACGCGTGGACAGGAGATAGTCACGTTGCCGGAGCCGCATCACATGGGCACCCGACTCCTGGTTGGTGGGAAGGTGTGATTGGTCCTGGTCATGCAATCGATACCAATAAATATTTTGTGGTGTGCACCAACGTGATTGGTGGTTGTCAGGGTTCAACCGGACCTGCATCCGTGCATCCAGAGGATGGAAAGCCATATGCGTTGCGTTTTCCTGTTGTCACTATTCGCGACATGGTGCGCGCACAGGCATCACTTGCGGACGCACTTGGCGTCACACGTTGGCACAGTGTCGTTGGTGGGTCGATGGGTGGCATGCAGGTGCTTGAGTGGGCAATTATGTTTCCGCACCGCGTGGTGTCAATTATTCCCATTGCCACGTGTTCGGCTGCGAGTGCCCAACAAATCGCCTGGGGCGCTATTGGCCGACGAGCTTTACTGACAGATCCCAGTTGGAATAACGGCAGCTATTACGATGCTGTCCCCGATGAGGGTCCGTGGCTAGGGCTGTCGATTGCGCGCATGATCGCCCAGGTGACATTTCGGACAGACTCGAAGTTTTCTGAAAAATTTGGACGCACGCTTGCCGACAATGTCTTTCACAGTGAAGGTATCGATTTGTTCTCACGATTTGAAGTAGAGAGTTATCTTGAACACCACGGAGACAAGTTGGTGCGTCGCTTTGATGCGAATAGCTATCTGTACATCGGGAAAGCCATGGATCTCCATGACGTTGGTCGAGGTCGCGGAGGAGTTGACGTTGCGCTACAACGCATCATCTGTCCGGTTCTCACTATCGGTATCGACAGCGACATTTTGTATCCCGCCTATCAGCAACAAGTGATCCACTCCCATACAGCACACACAGATCCTCGGAGCGAGTACGTCGAATTGCGCAGTGATGAGGGCCACGACGGATTTCTCATTGAAGTTGCCGCGGTCTCGCGAGAAATTGCGCGCTTCTTACGGGGTCTTGACTCTTGACACCCTGACATTGCCGCTCAGGCGTGAGAGAATAGAGGCCATGACAGTCAACGCAATTGCCATCGGGCTCATTGTGTTGGGCGTGGTGTTGTTTGTGGTGACCATTGGTTTTTGGCGCTCGTCGGTAGAAGATCCCGACGTCCTTGCTCCACTTGAGATCATGCAAGACCGAAAGTTTGCTCGTGCTGATGGTGAACGCCGATTTCAATTGTTGAACACTGTGCGCACAACCGGTGCACCCGTGTCAGTAACGCCAGACGTCTCGTCACCCCTGTTGCGCGAACCGGTGTCAGAACCCGAACGAGCCTTTCGAGATCCATTCCCTCACGATGATGATGCAGTCGATGTGGTGCCACGACGTGAAGATGTGATCAATCCCGTTCCTCGGGTTATTGACCCATTGCTGCATCAGCAGCTCTCGCCGCCGGATCCACGTCGTCGCGACCCGCGGCGTAGTCGCCCGCAACGATAAGAACAAAAATACGAACTAACAATTCAAACTAAGGAAAGGCATCATGGCTGAATTCAATCCCGACGAGATGATTGCACGCTTTAAAGATCGAGCCCTCGCAGTGCGTAAACGTCCGTTACCGCCTGTTGCTGGGGAAGAGCGCCAGTTGTTCATCGATCAAGCCCAAACAGACTTTCAAGACTTTGCGATCATCGGTGACGCTCAGGCCGCGATTGAAGATGGGGTGTTGGTGCTGCGCATCGACATGAGGCCTTCGTGAGCCCTGTTGCGCGCTTTCGTAATGCACTAAATCAACGCGACGACGTACCTTTACTAACGGCAATTCTTGCCGTGTGTTTTTGGAGTGCAACGCCGCTCTTCGTACGTGGAGTGTCGACATCCACCACAACAGTGATTTTCTGGCGCTTTATTGTGGCAACGCCCATCATGACCCTGGTCGCGGTGTTGGCGGGAGGTCGATTCACCAAAGAGTTGTTCGTAAAGTCATTTTGGCCTGGAGTTTTGTTTGCCGGTTCTCTTGTTACAGGTTTAACCGCACTACGTGAAACGTCAATTGCAAATGCCACTTTGATTATGTCTCTACAGCCCGTGTTGGTGCTGATGATTGCACCGAAGTTGTTTAAAGAGAAAGTGCGTATCACTCAAGTCATCAGTTCCATCGTGGCGATGACTGGTGTCACTATTTTTATTTTAGCTGCAGCCTCGACTAGTGGTGCAACCATTCGCGGTGACTTGATCGCATTCAGCAATCTGTTCGTATGGACGGGATACTTCTTGTTGTCAAAACATGTTCGTAGCACCGGAGCTGGCGCACATTCATGGTCTTTTTTGGCAGTCGTATTCATGTGGGCGACATTGTTTGTCGCACCGTGGGCCTTGACAACAAGTAATGACATTGGTGCCATGACGACAAAAGACTGGATACTTGTGGTGTCGATGGTGCTGTTGCCTGGCGTTCTTGGTCACGGGATGATGACATGGGCACAACGCCACGTAGATGTGACTGTTTTGTCACTGCTTATGTTGCTCCAACCAGTTCTGGGTGCATTCGGTGCATGGATGATCTATGACCAGCGTCTAAATGGCATTCAAGTGTTTGGAGGCGTACTCGTCTTGGGAGCACTTGCGGCGATTGTGCGCGAATCTCGAGCGGTTGCAACTGCAGAGGCACAGGCTGCAGCCGAATTGCTGGAAACCGCCTAACTTCACTTTGCCGGTTTATCTTTGCTGGTCTATCTGTGCCGGTCTATCTCTGAAGCAGCATTTGAGTCGGGCGTATCCGCTGGTATTCTCGGAAGCCTTACGCGGACGTGGCTCAGTTGGTAGAGCATCACCTTGCCAAGGTGAGGGTCGCGGGTTCGAATCCCGTCGTCCGCTCCATTTTTCGGGCTAGCAAGCTTTACTGCTTGAACAACCTTATTTTTTGATCAACCTTGTTTTTTTGATCAACCTTGTTTTTTTGATCAACCTTGCTGTTTGATCAACATAGCGAGCGCAAAGTTTGTGATTGCCGCAAAGAGGCTGTCATCTGATGGTGGATTCTCGTCAAACTCTCTCATCACAATTCCAAAGGTGTACGCAAGAATCACAGTGGCCATCGCCCGCGGATCAAGATCGGTGCGTACAACTCCAACCTCTTGTCCATGATGAACAATGTCTGTCATTGCATCAACGACTTGAGTGTGAACAGGTGTGGTGGTCTTCATTGCATGAGGAGACTGAATTGCAAATCCCAGCGCGTTGAGGCGACGACGTCGCGCAAGGCCTCGTTCGGGACCAAGCAACAATGTGGTCATGTGGTGGGCGAGACCACGTACATCTTCTTCAGTCGTAATAGATGGAAGTGCTTGCTTCATGGTTTCAAGATCTTCGCTGATGGTGGCGACGAATCGAGCAGTGTTCGCCTCGGCAATTAATTGGTCACGCGTGCGAAAGTGGTAGGTGACAAGACCTTGTGTGACGCCAGCTGCTTCAGAGACATCAATGATGCGCACAGACGTTTCGCCACCACGGTCGATAGCTTCAATCGTTGCTTCCAGGATGCGCTGACGCGAGGAACTGTCCATCGGGCGAAAGATTAGTTGCGGGTACGCCCAATATTGCCGACTACAAGAGCAACGACGGTGACAAGGAAGATCTGCCCGATGATTGCCTCGAGGGCGGTCATTGTGCGGGCCAAGTCCGATACTGCAACCACATCACCAAAGCCCACCGTGGTGAGGGTGATGAAGCTGAAGTACTGAAAGGTCGCGGGACGTAGTTGACCATTTGCGACGGCAAAGGCAGCATCATCGAATTCGTAGATGATCTGATGAAAACAGGCAAAAAACAGGCCGATGCACAAGAAAATGGAAATAGCCCCCACCACCGTTGCCCACGAGATTTGCCGGTGTCGCGTGATCGATCGTAAAACAGCAATGGGAGCAAGTGCGACCAATACAAGATTCACAAACAGCATTAAGCCTTGCCCGTTGTCGGTAAAGGCCAGGATGATGGCTGCCACGATGGCGATCAACACAACCACTTGGCCAAGAGCAACAACAGGTCGCGACAGAGTGCCGAGTCGCAATGTGAGTACGAGCGCGACTGCCTGCAAGATAATTTGCACTGCACGCGACCAGTTTTCGTCGGGAAGAGCAGCTTGGGTAATGAAGATTGCAAACAAGACCACGAGGACTTCGAGATGCGTCCCTAATTCACCACGCAGTGCTGTGTGGGTGTCTGTGTTTGTAGGAATCACCGTCGCGAACGTAGCACTCGGCAGAGATTGAAGCCTGCAATGTTCCCGTTGTGAATCATTTGCTGGATAAAAGTTTTACCAGTTGGCGACGAATGTCATTGTGACAAAGGGGGAAAGTGAAATAACGAAGGGGTGCTTGGTCTGCACGGAATGAGTACCTAGTATTTAGTGGCTCGCGGCAATCAGCCGCAGTAGTAGTTGTGCGAAGCGCGCAACACATCTCGTAAGGAGAATTAATGATTGCTGGTGATTTTGGAGTAGGCGAACTGCTCTGGACGTTTTTGTGGTTCTTTTTGTTCTTCATGTGGATCTCAATGGTGATCTACATCTTTGGCGACATCATTCGTGACAAAGAAACAAAAGGTGTTGCAAAGGCTTTTTGGACTTTGTTCATTATCGTCTTGCCGTATCTCGGCGTGCTTGTGTATCTCATTGCTCGTGGCAATGGCATGGCAGAGCGTTCAGTGCGCACTGCGAAAGCACAAGATGATGCATTCCGCGACTACGTGCAGTCGGCTGCAGGTGGCAGTGCTCAACAGTTAGCAACACTTGCTGACTTGCTTGATCGCGGCAAGATCACTCAGGCTGAATACGACAATATGAAGAAGCAGATCGTTCAGGCCTAATCGGTCTGACTAGATAGGTTCTCAACTAAAAGAACGCACCCCACCAGGCTCGCCTGGTGGGGTTTTCTTTTTCTTCTACCTTTTTCATTCAAGTATTTATTGAAGTAGTGATATGACATTTCCAGTACCAACGCCCGAGCGCGTGAACTATCGAGCCCTCGCCAATCAATCTGTGATCGCACTAGTAATTGGCGTTGCCTCTGGACTTGCATTGTTGTTGTTTGAAGGTACAGCACATCGGATTGAGCATCTCTTGTGGCATCGCTTGCCGGACGCATTCGACATTGGCCATGGTGCGGGGTGGTGGACATTTCTTGTCATGACCGTTGGCGGTCTGGTTGTGGGTGTGGTGTTACACGTAGCACCCGGACATGGTGGACACGACCCGGCAACAGAATCTTTATTTGGCGAGCCGATTGCTGTGTCGGCAGTTCTGGGATTACTCATTGCAGCGTTGGTGACGTTATCGATTGGTGTGAGTATGGGGCCTGAGGCGCCACTTCTTGGTGCATCAGGGGCAGCACTTGCATTTGTTGCAATGCGTCGCAACATGCCAGCTCAAGGTGTCATAGCTGTTGGTGTTGCCGGAATGCTGGGAGCAATGTTTGGAGCCCCAATTGGAGCAGCGTTTGCATTTATGGAGCTCGTTCCAGCATCTGGTCGAATGCTGTACGAAAAACTATTTCCATTGCTTGTTGCTGCAACTTCGGGTGCTCTCACTGTCACGTTGATCGCGACACGGCCACGTTTGTCTGCGCCGATGCCTCCTCTACGAGACTTCTTGGTGATCGATATCGTGTCGGCATTTGTTGTTGGAGCCATCGCGTGTGCGCTTGGCGTCGGGTTCGGTTATGTATTGCGTTTCATTCACCCGATTGTGCATCGTGTGCCAGTGATTGCCCGTCTGACGGTTGCCGGTGCTGCGTTAGCTGGAATCGTTGTTATTGCCGGCGATGTTGTGATGTTTAGCGGTCAACGCGAGATGACAGATCTTTTGATGGAATCAGGAGATCTCTCCGACGGGCGAGTGCTACTCATAACTCTTGCGAAATTGCTGTCGCTTGCGGTTGCTGTTGCCGTCGGATTCCGGGGAGGTCGCATTTTCCCGGCAGTATTTGTGGGACTTGCACTCGGCGTGTTCATTCACGCAATCATTCCTGGGGTTCCACTCACGCTTGCGGCCGGTGCTGCGATGGTGGGAATCCTCATTGCATTCGTACGTGCATGGTTTTTGTCGCTTCTGATGGTGGCTCTCATTGTGGGGGCCGAAGTACTGCCACTTCTCGGAGTTGCGTTACTTGGGGCCTACCTTGTGGCCGCGAATGCCCCCGAATTACGAGTATTTGAACATACGGAAAATACAGCAAGTAATTTGCACTAGGTTTCCTATTTATACGGACGCGTATTGAAAGATGCGTGAATACCCCACACGAGTTGTGGGGGTGGTCGTGAGGGGGAACATATGCGCACGGATTTGGCAAAGCAAGGTGCAATATCGCATGAGTCAAAGAAGTTCATGTGGCGAGAACGTATTGCGCCACTTATTACCGATGAGCTGATCGAGGAACATCGACGCACTCCCATTGGTCATCACAGCGCTGCCCTAGATGCTGTGTTGTATTTCTTGCGTGGTGATCCGTTGCCACACTTGCCTCGATTAATCGTGATCATCATCACTCCAGCAAAAGAGTGGGCAATTGGAGAGCACGGTCGACAAAAGGGCGTGCCGATATTTGTACGACCTGGTTTGTATCACTCAATTGACGAAGTGGAACACGCAGTGTTTCTCGAACGTTTAAAACTCGTCCAAGAAGAATTCGGCGCGTAAGGAGACAGAGTCATGGGAAGAATTGTTATTAACTCATCGCAATATGAACCAAAGCCAATTATTGGTTATGCGGATCAAATCAGCGTCGCACCAGGGGAGTCATTGAACTTCATGGTGAGCCTTGATGGCGCGGCAACGTTTGATGCCCAAATGGTGCGCCTCATTCATGGTGACATGCACGGTGCAGGACCAGGATTTAAAGAAGAGGAAATTGCCACAACCACAAACGGAACATATGCGGCCTTTAAGCAAGACACATACCCGGGGTCGTGCATCGAGATAGATCGATCACCAAAGATTGATCAATTAGCGAATTTGACTGTGCAAGCGTTGATTTGGCCCACCACTCCCTGTCTCGACAGAGAACAAGTGGTGATGTCGAAATTCGATGCCGATAAAGGCGTTGGTTGGATGCTGTATCTCACTCCCGATGGTGAATTGGCTTTTCGAATCACACATGCCGGGGGTGCGTCGACCGAGGTGGTGTTGCCAGGTGAATTAACGACAACGGTGTGGTATCTGGTGTCTGCTTCGTTCGATGACGCAACAAAAACGGTACGTATAACGCGCCAAACAGTGCGCGGTACATACAGCACTCGCGTGTTGTACACCGCACCAGGTGAGTCAAACGAGGCAGTTGTTGAAAAGAAAGTCGGCACTGATCTGCCGGACACAAGCGGTATCCCGATGTTTATCGCGGCAAAGAATCGGGTGACTTTGTCGAACGGTCGCAATGTTCACGCTGACGTGTTCAACGGCAAGGTAGATCGACCACGTATTGCTGCACGTGTACTGCGCGATGACGAGATCACACGGGCAGTGTTTGAACCGCAGTTGGTTCCAAACATCGTGGCGTCGTGGGCGTTTGAAGCCAATCTCACCTCGGTTGGGGTGAAAGACATCACGCGAGTCATTGATAGTTCAGTGAACCGTATTCATGGCACTACACGAAACATGCCGGTGCGCGCGATGACGGGGCACAACTGGGATGGAAGTGAATACTGCTATCGACACGCTGTCGATCAATACGGTGCGATTCATTTTCATGACGATGACATTTCTGATTGTCAATGGGAACCCACGGTGTCGTGGACTGTTCCCGACAATTTGCAAAGCGGTGTCTATGCACTACGTGTGTACGCGATGGTGGAAGATGTGCGCGAAGAAGACTATTTGGTGTTCTTTGTACGCAACTCGCCTGGAGTGCGGCGTTCAAAGATCTTGTATGTGGCTCCAACAGCCAGTTATCTCGCGTATGCAAATGATCAATTCGCCGCCGATGCCCCGTTTGTCGAGGCGTTAGCTGGAGCTGTCCCACATATGGGCGAGATGGATCTTGCGCGACACCAACATCGCGAGTTTGGAATGTCGTGCTATGACGTACACAGCGACGGCTCGGGAGTGTGTTACTCCACGTGGTTGCGTCCGATTCTTACTGTTCGCCCGAAGTATCGACACTCGATGACCAACGTATGGCAATTCAACGCCGATATGCATTTGATTGACTGGTTTGATCGCATGGGATATCCGGTGGATGTCATTACCGATCATGATCTTCACCGTGACGGTCACTCCGCACTCGATGGTTACAAACTGGTGGTGACCGGCACGCATCCCGAGTACTACACCGGCGGAATGCTTGATGCATTGCAGTCGTTTGTAGAACACGATGCCGGACGCATCATGTACCTCGGCGGCAACGGTTTCTATTGGGTGACGGCATTTAACCCTGACGATCCTCGGATTATCGAGGTGCGTCGTGCACATGGCACCGAAGCGTGGTCCGGTGAGCCAGGTCAGCAGTACATGAGCTTCACTGGGGAGTTTGGTGGTCTGTGGCGTCATCGTGGTCGCGCACCACAAAAACTCGTGGGTACTGGTTTCATCGCCCAAGGAATGGATCGTTCGTCGTATTACCGACGCAATCCAGATTCTTTTGTGCCAGAAGCAAAGTGGATCATGGAAGGAATCGGTGACGACGAAAAGATCGGTGACTTTGGTCTTGAGCAAGGTGGAGCAGCAGGACTTGAGCTTGATTGGTACGACCCGAACTTGGGTTCACCAGCATGGGCACATGTGATTGCGTCATCGGAGGGACATTCGCGTTTAATGCTGGAGGTGCGTGAAAACGGGTCTCTCACTGTGCCATACATGGGTGGAGATCTTGACCCCAACGTTCGCGCCGATATTGTCTATTTCAAGACTGCATCAGACGGGGCAGTGTTTTCCACTAGTTCAATTGCATGGTGTGGTGCGCTGTCACACAACGATTACGACAACAACGTGTCGCGCATCATGCGTAATGTGGTGGAGCGGTTCACAAGTGACAAGCCACTGCCGTAGTTGAGCGGTAGCTGTTTGAGCGTTCAGGACTTGGTCTAGTCCTCAAGTTGTAATTGTGCGCGCATCACAAGTGCGTCGTCGTTACCGTAGTACTTGGCGCGTATGCCAATAAGTGAAAACCCCATTGCTTCGTACAGGCGACGAGCAGCGTGGTTAGCAGAGCGCACTTCCAAGCGCATGTTCTCCGCGCCAGCGGACCTGCAGTAGTCCATCACGCCTGCCAGCAGTCGACGCGCAATGCCAGTTGAGCGACGATCCGGCTGTACGGCAATAGAGAGCAGTTGGGAGAGTTCGAGATTGATCGCAACAAGCGCATACCCCACAACATGTTCATTGTGTTGAGCGAGCACACATATGCATGACGGGTCTTTCAGAAACTGAAGAAATACTTCGCGTGTGAATGGTTCGGAATATGACGCTGTCTCAATGGCCATCAAATCGTCGATGTCGCTTGTTGCTGCACGACGCAGGATTTCATCCACAAGGAAGACATTAAGCGGTTTTTGGGTGTCACTTTTTGTCGAGCAATCGGTCGTGGGGTAATCACAACAATATCCGTGTGTCGTACACTTGCCGTCAGGGGGAATATGGCATCGTCACATGCGACCAATGTCTTGCACAGCGCCGACATGCGGGTGTTGTTGATGGCGCTGTTTCATCTCACTGGCGACGACAAGTGGATGTCGGAACCGTTTCGTCCGCGACGTGATGTTCGATTAATTGCGGCTCGCGATGCTGGTTTGAGTGACGACGCACAGCAAGAGGTGCGCAATGAGGCTGCACGTTTTATTGATGAGGGTTTCCCTGAAGCGGTCATTGGTGATCCTGGCGACGAATTGATGGTGAAGATGATGAGCGTGTGTATGGGGGAAAATATTCCACTGGAGTATTCGCTCATGATGCGCGAAGACCTTGGGTTTGCCTCGCGCGACGCTGGTCTGCCACTTGAGTCACTACAGCAAGTGCCACAGGGTGAGCCACACGTGGTGATTGTGGGAGCTGGGGTGAGTGGTCTCGCCCTCGGTGCGCAACTATCGCGACTTGGGGTGTCGTATGTGATTCTTGATGCCAACTCTGAGGTTGGTGGCACGTGGTATCGCAATCGATATCCCGGCTGTGGTGTTGACACTCCCAACCATGCATATTCCTTCTCGACGGGGAAGCGCAACAAGTGGTCGAGGTATTTCGCACTTCGTCCTGAAATTCAGCAATACATCGTCGACACTTCACGTGCCAATGGCGTTCATGACAATGTGGTGTTCCAGCGTGAAGTAATCGCAGCTCATTGGGATGAAGACTCACAGGTCTGGTCAGTGACCGCAACTACACCATCAGGTGCAACGGAACAATATGTGGCTCCAATTTTTGTGAGTGCCATTGGTGGTTTGAGCACTCCGCGAATAGCAGACATCCCTGGAGCGGAAACATTCAACGGACCACTGTTTCATCCGTTTCACTGGCCAGATGACCTCGATCTAGCAGGGAAGCGAGTTGCTCTTATTGGAACTGGTGCATCGGCGATGCAAATTGCCACCACAATTGCGCCACAGGTAGAAAAACTCACCATTTATCAACGTTCGCCACAGTGGGCTCGTGACATCAAGGGATATCGCGACCTCATTGATGATGGTGAATTGTGGTTGCTTGAGCATTTTCCGTTTTACGCACAGTGGTTTCGCTTTTCTATGTTTTGGCGGTATGGCGATGGTTTGCTTCCGGCGTTACGCAAAGATCCTCAATGGGAGCATCCCGAACGTTCGATGAATCGCATCAACGAGCGTCATCGCGTAGAGATGCTCGCATACATCGCGTCGATCATTGGACACCGTCCTGATCTGATGGAAAAATGCGTTCCGTCGTATCCACCGTATGGAAAGCGAATCTTGCTTGATAACGGTTGGTTTGAGATGTTGTTACGCAACAACGTCGAATTGGTCACTGATGCCGTAGAGCACATCGATGAAACTGGTGTGGTCGCTGGCGAGCATCGTGATGCTGATGTTGTGGTGATGGCAACGGGTTTTGAAGTGCATCAGTTCTTGGGCAGGGTCGATGTTGTTGGCAGAGATGGCAAGCGTCTTGCTGATGAATGGGTCAACGATGACCCACGTGCATACCTTGGGCTTTCTGTGTCGGGCTTTCCGAATCTCTTTATGATGAGTGGCCCCAACACCTTCTTGGCTCACGGTGGCAGTTTGATTTTTATGGGCGAATGTCAGGCCCGGTACATCTCAAGTGCAATTGCAAAAATGACATCGCAGGGTATTTCCTCTATCGACGTAGACAAAACAGTGATGGATGAATACAACGCCAAAGTCGATGCTGAACACGAACAACTCATTTGGACCCATCCAGGAATGTCAACGTGGTATCGAAACAAGTACGGTCGAATCACAGTGGTGTTGCCATGGCGTCTTGTTGACTATTGGTCGATGTCACATGATCTTGATTTTTCCGCCTATCACGTCACGCAAAGGGGACAACATGCGCACAGCAGTTCTTCGATCAGCTGAATCGATCGACATAATCGATATTGAGTTATCGCCGCCAGGTGCAGGTCAAGTGTTGCTTGATGTTGTTGCATGTGGCATCTGCGGGAGCAATCTTCATGATTGGGAAAATCCGCATCCTGCCAACGTGGGGTCTGCCGGAGCATTTGGCCATGAGATCAGCGCTGTTGTGGCCCAACTTGGTGAGGGAGTATCTGGCATCAATGTGGGGGACATTGTTGCGGTTCACCCGAGCAAGATCGGTGGGTGTCAGCAGTGCGGTCCGTGTCGCGAAGGTGCGGCGTGGTTTTGCGAAGCGAAAACTCCGGTACCCACATACGGATTCGCCGAACAAATGCTGTCGCCTGTGCACGCGTTGACCACGTTGCCACACAACGTTCCTGCCCCACTTGGAGCACTCGTTGAGCCCGTTGCATGCGGAGTACACGCGATGCGTCATAGTTGGACTGCGCGCGCCAATGGTCGCGTGGACGGCATTCATGTGGTGGTGATTGGCGCTGGCATGTTGGGTTTGTCTGCTGTGCTTGCTGCACGAGATCTTGGTGCTGATTACATCACGGTGGTTGCAAAACACGAACATCAAAAACAAGCCGCAATGTCGGTGGGAGCCGATGAAATTATTGACTCCACTCGTGATGACGCATCATCGGTGCTACGCAAGATGCGCAGTCCGCTAGTGGTGGAAGCAGTGGGCGGATCAGCAAACACTCTTGACCTTGCAACCGAGATTGTTGCACGCCGTGGCGAGGTGGTGGTGCTGGGTGCGTTCACCGAGCCAATGCAGGTAAATGTAGGGCGCATGCTCAACCGTGATCAGCGAATGTTTTGTGCAGTTGCGTACGCAGCGCGTGATGGCATCGACGATTTTGACTATGCGAGCGAACTGGTGGCAAAAAAGGCTGACTGTCTCACTCCACTGGCGTCTCATTCGGTGCCGTTAGAAAACATCGAGGATGGTTTCCGCATCGCATCCGACAAAGCTTCTGGTGCTATTCGCGTACTGGTCACCGCCTCGTAGGCTCGTCATTATGAAAATCGGTGTGCAGCTTCATCCGCAAGGAACTTCTATCAACGAGATGCGTCAGGCATGGAGGGCAGCGGATGCTCTCGGAGTAGACAGCATTTGGACATGGGACCACTTTTATCCGTTATACGGCGAACCGAATGCGGAGCACTTCGAGTGTTACACGTTGCTGGCGGCCATGGCGGCGGACACGTGTCATGCACAAATCGGCGCCCTTGTCACGTGCTACACGTATCGCAATCCGCACCTACTTGCCGATATGGCTCGCACCATTGATCACATCAGCAATGGTCGCTTTGTTCTTGCCGTTGGAAGCGGTTGGTTCGAGCGTGATTACACAGAATATGGATACGAGTTCGGTACCGCACCGGAACGTTTACGTATCTTGCGCGACGGACTACCTGTCATCAAGGAACGCCTTTCGAAACTCAATCCAGGACCTGTGAATGGGAAGATCCCCCTCATGATCGGTGGAAGCGGTGAAAAGGTCACGCTGCGCTTGGTTGCCGAACACGCCGACATGTTGAACACTTTTGGACCCGTTGATAATTTCCGCCATAAGAACAATGTGTTGAACGAATGGTGTGAAAAAGTCGGACGTGATCCCAAAGACATCGAACGTACTGTCGCCATCTATCCCAAGGATCTTGATGAGGCCGACGCATTTGTAGAAGCAGGTGCGGATCATCTCATTGTGATGCTCGGACATCCATTTGATCTCTCGGCAATTGAAAAAGTTCTCGCGCGTCGGTAATTCATGGCTAACCGAACAGTGCTCGTTGTCGGGGCAAGCGGACTTGTTGGTACAGCCGCTGTCGAGGCATTTCTTGAAGCAGGCGACAATGTCATTGCGTTGTCACGCCGCGAACCCGAGATCGATTCACCGCGTGCCTACACGCATGTGTCTGTTGATCTGACCGATTCGACTGCGTGTCGGAACCTGGCTCCACAACTCACCGAGGTTACTCATGTGGTGTATGCCGCGGTGTTTGAGTTGCCAGGTTTAATGCCGGGCTGGACTGATGAACGCCAGATGCAGACCAACCTCGCGATGATGTCGAACATTATGGAACCAGTGTTGCAACACGCAAAAGGTTTTTGCCACATCAGTTTCTTGCAAGGCACGAAGGCGTATGGAGCCCATCTGCACGCCATTCGTATTCCCGCGCGGGAAAGATATCCGCGCGACGACCATGCGAACTTTTATTGGCTGCAAGAGGATTACATTCGCGACAAAGCTCGTGGTCACGGTTTTGCGTTCACCATTTGGCGACCTCAGTTAATTGTTGGCCCTAATTACGGGGTAGTGATGAACCCCTTGCCAGTCATTGGGGCATACGCGGCGATTCGACACGCAGAAGGTAAGCCTTTTAGTTATCCAGGTGGTGCACGTTGGGTATGGCAAGCAACCGACACGCGCATTATCGCTGAAGCAATGGAATGGGCTGCCGACAACACAGCGGCACGTAACGAGACATACAACATCACGAACGGCGAAGTGTTTGAATGGCGTGATCTGTGGCCTGTGATGGCGCGCACGTTGGGCGTAGAGGTGGGTCCCGACGAACCATTGTCGTTGTCGACGTACTTGCCAGAGCGCGCGGCGTTATGGAACCACATTGTTGCTACACACAGTTTGCGCCCACTCTCCATTGAGCAGGTCTGTGGCGAATCTCATCACTACACCAAGGTGTGCTTCGTGGAAGGTTCGACTGAATCACCAAATCCCAAATTGGTGAGCACCGTCAAACTGCGACAAGCGGGCTTCGCCCGCGCCTATGACACCGAGGAATCAATGTGTCATTGGCTTGCGGTACTTCAGCAGCGCAAAGTACTGCCTGTTTTGAAATAGGGCTCAGTGACGAAGGGTCACCAACGGCGTGAAACAATGACCCAATGGAACTCACCGCTGTCACCTACGACGTTCGCGATGGGGTCGCGATCGT
>JBIITN010000035.1:0-15415 GCA_044340485.1 Ilumatobacteraceae bacterium
CCAGCGCCACCACGTGGTGCACGGGTGCTGGTAACACGCTTTGCGTATGGCAACAGCGCCATTTCGCGAGCGTTCTTGATGGCGTTTGCCAACTCACGCTGCTCTTGCACTGTTGTGCCACTCACTGCACGACCACGGATTTTTGAACGATCCGACATGAACTTTTGCAGAAGAGATACATCTTTGTAATCGATGTATTCCACTTTGTCGATCTTGAGTGGATTGGCTTTTTTCTTAAACTTGCGTGCGTTTTCGCGAAGTGCGCGGGCGCTACGAGCTTTGTTTTTCTTGCTTGTCATTGTTGTTCCTTTCGATCAGAACGGTTCTTCGTCGGTCGGGAAATAGTCGGCAGCAGGTGCTGAAGTGGGACGTGATCCACCGCCACCACCACCTTCGCCGCGTGGTGTGCGCTCGACTTGTGCCGTTGCCCAACGAAGGCTCGGGCCAATTTCGTCGGCGTTGACTTCAATTGCTGTGCGCTTTTCGCCTTCGCGATTGGTGTATTCGCGTTGCTCCAAACGACCGTTCACAACCACGCGCATTCCCTTAGTGAGGGTGGCAGCAGCGTTTTCGCCTAACTGACCCCATGCGGTGATGTTGAAGTACGAGGTTTGTTCTTGCCATTCGCCGTTGACCTGGTAGCGGCGACTAACGGCAATGCCAAAAGATGCCACGCCACGCCCACCAGTTGTGAAGCGAAGCTCGGGATCTCGGGTGAGATTGCCTACGAGAGTGATGTTGTTATCAGCCATGATGATTCCTTAATTCGAGTGGTGCGTAACCTACGGGAGCGGTGTGCCCAATAAAGACGGCTCACACCGCCGAGGCCATGCCACGTCGAGCAGCTTCATGATCTGGGAGACGAAGCAACTTGTGACGGACAACGTCGTCTGAGATACGGAACGTGCGCTCAACATCGTCGAGTGCGCCACCAGGTGCCAAGACGTTGAACACTGCATAGAAGCCCTCATCTTTTTTGTTGATGGGATATGCCAAACGACGACGTCCCCACCAATCGGGGTCTCCGTGAATCGAGCCGCCAGCTGCGGTGATGGATTGGGAAATGGTTCGTACCCAACCGTGTGCAGTGTTCTCATCGAGATCGCCGCTGATTATTACCATGAGTTCATACGCACGCATGCGCTGATACCTCCCTCTGGACCCAGGTCTTTGTCCTGGGGCCCCGCGATGGGGCAGGGTGAATATGACCTCGTGAGCGTATCGGCACTTTTGCCATGTGGACACCCGCGGCCCGCGCGAGGCAAAACGGCCCGCTGCGGTTCATTGCCCAGTACCTTTAGGGCGTGAGCGAATTTGGCGAACGAGGCGCGTGCGAAAGTTGTGGCACTCCCGACGAAATCATCTATCGGGTGCAACGCGAGTACTTAAGTTCTGAGCCCGGCGGTCAATCGACGGTGCTGCCCGATGTAGAGAAGTGGTGTTTTGCATGTTGCACCCACTACCCCCATCGCATGCTCGACTAACGCTTCAGCCCATCGCGGTGCGACGTCGCCGTCCCGTAATTGGCAACACACGCAATAGGTGATGCCACCTACATGATGGGCACGCTTCTACAACGTAGGCCGCATAGTCATGTGGCTGGCGTTGTAACTTTTCCACTTCACGTTTATCGGTGAGACACTTCCCGTGTTTTGGTAATCCGTGACCGAACACATACGTCAGCAACACCACGTTGACTTCTGCACAAATAGGACATGGGGTGTCCGTTGATTCACCCACGTTGCGTGCAGCACGAATGAGTTCGGGATGCGCATCGCACACAGTGTCTTTGCTGATGCGACCGCGTTTGAACTCATTGATCAATGCACGTCGAGCCAAACGATGGTCGACAATGCCGGCACCCCCGCGCAGCATGTCGACAGAGAACGTCATGCACAGGAACATTAGCCATAGACTTCGTCCATGACACAAGATTTCGGTGTGCCAGAAATCAGTTTTGGCCCCGACGTGGTCACCGATGCTGAATTGCGCGTGTGTGGTGACCTTCGTGGCAAGCGAATGTTGGAAATGGGCATCTACGGTGCCATCCCTAATTGCGTTGTTGCCGCACAAAAAGGTGCGCGCTCTATCGCGGTTGACCCAAACGCCACTCACATCGCACAGGCACGTGCCGCGGCGTCACAGGCAGAGGTTGCAGTTGAATTTCATCACAACGACATTGCAGACCTTGGCCTTATGCGCAGCGCATCGCTTGATCTTGTGTTGTGTGTGTACCAAATAACAATAAACACCGACGAGGCGCGTCTTTTTCGTCAAGTGCACCGCGTGCTCAAACCGGAAGCCGGATTTGTGTTTGTGATCGGACACCCCGCTGCTGCCATTTTTGATGGCGATGGCGCAGGAAACAATGTCACCATTCAACGCCAATACGGTTCCACCACCCCAACCATTGGACAACTGGCAATGAGCCTGCAGCGCGCCAATTTCTCGATCGACATTATGCACGAGCTCACCTCGCTTCGTCAGCCGCGTGCTGTGGTGCCATCGACTCTTGTTGTGCGCGCGCGCAAACTTGGTTCGTAGAGACTGCGACGAATAGTTCCTATACGCGCGGACGTCGCGAGCGTTTCAACGCCCCAACATTGTCCTTGTTTTCTTCCCACCACGAGATCAAGCGCGCACGTATTGCCTCATCACCGATGACGCCTTCTTCTAAACGAATGTCCATGAGATATTCGAGCGCGGCGCCAACGATGGGACCAGCAGGAACACTAAGTACATCCATTACTTGTTGACCATCAAGTTCAGGGCGAAGTTTCTGTAGCTCTTCCTTCGCATTCAGCTCCGCAATACGCGTTTCCAAATCGTCCATACGCGATGACAGGATGCGAGCCTTCTTTTCATTACGTGTTGTGCAGTCACAACGTGTGAGCACGTTTAGCTCGGCGAGTTGATCTCCTGCATCACGCACATACCGACGGACAGCGCTATCTGTCCACCCCATTTGATAGGTGTGAAAACGTAAGTGCAGCGCAACAAGTTCGGTGATTGCTTCAATATCGTCGTTCGGGTATTTCAATTCGCGCAAACGATGTTTTGTCATGCGCGCACCTTCTACCTCGTGGTGATAGAAGGTCACACCTTTTCCGTCTTTCACGCCACGTGTTTTGGGTTTTCCAATGTCATGAAATAGAGCGGCAAGACGCGTGCGCCGAAAATCAAAATCAGGTGATGCGTCTGGACGCACATTTTCCACAACAGCAATGGAATGCGTCAGCACATCTTTATGGCGATGGATGGGATCTTGCTCTAGTCGCATTGCAGGTAACTCGGGCAGGAAGTAATCCGCGAGACCTGTGTCAATAAGAAACCACAAACCATGACTTGGATGATTTGTAATCATCAAACGATCAAGTTCGTGGCGAATACGTTCGGCGGAAACAATCTTCAATCGTTCTGCCATTGCTTTTACCGCTGTAGTGAGGGCAGGCTCTGGTGCAACTTCTAATTGTGAAACGAATCGTGCGGCGCGCAACATACGAAGCGGGTCGTCGCTGAAGCTTTCCTCTGGCGATAACGGCGTACGTAAAATACGATTCATGAGATCATCGACGCCACCGTATGGGTCGACCAACGTCGGAGTGTCGCTTGTTAACTCAAGAGCCATCGCGTTGATTGTGAAATCGCGCCGCGACAAGTCGACCTCAATCGAATCGCCATATTGCACTTCGGGCTTACGTGAATCTGGCGAATACGCCTCGGCACGGTGCGTGGTGATTTCATAACTACGGCCATTGATCTGAAGACCAATGGTGCCGAACTTCTCTCCCTGGGTCCACACCGCATCAGCTATGCCAGCAACCAACTTCTTGGTCTCTTCTGGTCGCGCAGTAGTAGTGGCATCGAAATCCATGTCGGCACGCAGAGCGTCGACATCGGTAGCCATTAATAAGTCCCTGACGGTGCCACCGACTAGATAGAGGCGGTGGCCAGCATCACGAAAACGCTGCGCCAAAGGCGCCATTTCGTCGAGGATCGGGGCAAAACGTATAGGGACCATGGGTGTTGTCTCAGACTACGTTCGAGAGGTGCCCAATATCGCTCATATTCGCACTCCGATTGTTTTGTGGTCTGGTGCGATGACGGCCTCACTTCGCACTTGGCCACACGATCCAGCGATCGGTTTTTTATTGCTGTCGGGTGGTCACGACATGCAACGCTCACTTCCGTCGTCTGATGTCGTTGCATCGTGGGAACACGACATTATTGAGCGTGGCTTTCAACATATTCGTACGAACGCAGTGGCTCCAACGGTGGCAAAAGAACTCGGCGAACGTGGTTACACAACTGCACAAGAGTTAAGCGTGCTGCAAGTAAACACCTATCTCGCACCCGTTCCCCCCGTTGCCGAAGACCTTCGTCCAAAGCGAGTGAGGTTGTCGCGCTATCGGATTGGTCGCAACAACAACATCTCGCGAGAATTAGTTCAGCTTGATTGTGCAGCCTTTGGTGTCGAATGGGGTCTTGACCACATTGCACTGCGAGAGGCCCTTCGCGCCACAACAATGTCTGAGATCTTTGTGGTGCGACGACGCGAGATCGAGGGATTCATTTTGGTGGGCGCAAGTGATAATCGCGGATACATCCAACGACTTGCTGTTCACCCGCAACATCAACGTTCAGGAGTCGCAGCGACACTACTTTCCACCGCTCTTGCGTGGCTACGAACGCGACAATGCGAAGAAACGGTTGTCAACACAGAATTCACCAATACTGCCGCGCTGAATCTCTACCGCAAGTTTGGCTTTGCTGAATTGCCCTACCATTTAACGGTAATGGAAAAACACATGGACATACAACTATGAGTGTCTTGCCAATGACACGTCAGCGCATCACTGCGGTTGTCGCCACGTGTCTTGTTGTTCTTGTGTCAATACTTGTGGTTTCTCCATCTTTGTCGTCCACTCGTGTGCGCGCGGCCACTCCCGATGGAACAATGGAAATTATTGAGCAGCCATTTTCTGTTCGAACATCGCAATACGGTGTATTTCGCGTTCTTGTTCCAGAGTCAGTGTCGCAAGACAACAATGCAACAATTGAAGTGCGCGTTCACCAACGCGTGACGTCACGGAAACAACTTCAAGAGATTTCAGATGACAGTGCCATTCCACGTGTTACTGATGTTGCAACAGTTGCTATTCCGAACATTCCTGTTGATGAAAACGGAGCGCTTCTAGTGCGCGTACCACTACAAGCCTCTAATCGAGGGCTTTCTGGTCTGTATATGGCGGAAATAGGCATGTATCCCATTTCCATAGTTGTGCGGCAAAGTGGAAAGATCACCGCTCAGACTCTGACCTATCTTCATCGCGTCGCGCCAAACAGCACCACCGAAGCCGTCACAACTTCAATCGTTGTGGCATTGCGGGCAACACCATCCATTCAGCCAAACGGTGAAGTTGCGGTCAATGACGACCTACGAAATCGTGTGCGCCGCTTCATCGACACCATCACCACGGTTAATGCACCTTTTACTATCGCGGTTCAACCTGAGATTCTTTGGTCGTTACAGAACTCAACCAACAATCAAGATGGCGCATTATTTACAAGCTTGACCGATGCGCTTGCGGGTCGCACACTCGCCTTATTGCCATTTGTTCCCATTGATGTATCTGCTGCAAGTCGTGCAGGTGCGGCAGAAGATTACTTACGTCAATTGCGTCTTGGAGAAGATGTGTTAATCCAACTGCTTCCTAACAGCGTTATCCAACGCACCACAGCGATCATCACCGATCCATTAGACGAAGAAGGTATTGACCTGCTTCGCGATGCAGGTCGACGCACTATCGTTCTCACGCCCTCTGCAATGGAAAAATTTCGTTACTCAACATCTCCATCAGTGAAAGGCGTTGCAAATCGTAATGATGCTTCCCCAATGACACTGTTGTTGTCAGATGAAACTCTGCACGACGTAATGACATCACCAGTTAATCGACACGTAGAACGTGCACATCGCATGGTTGCTGAATTGATATTGCATCGCACAGACCTCGAAACGAATGGAATCAAAACAGCGAACATGCGATTCGTTATTTCTACATTCGACGGTTCACAGACATCCCAACAATTACTGCAGTCGCTTACTACCTTGTTGCGCCGCGATGTGGGGTTCACCCTTATCAATAGTGCTCTCGACTCTGCTGCTATTTCTTCTGATGCCCAGGTCACAGTTCCCCGGATCAGCTCTGGTGACATCAGCGAGCGCACCAATGCATTGGCCCAATTGCAAACGGAACGGGATGCCACCACCTCGATGTTGCCAGATGACGATCCACGCATCATTTTCTGGGAACAACTCGATGGCCTCATTATCAGTTCCGTCGTTAGCGACTACCAGCCGTATGTCGACGGGTTGAAAACTCAATTTCAGAGTCTCCGCGACGCAGTTACTCTCGCTAACCCCGGCGCCATCACCCTGGGCAGTCGTAACGGCGACATCCGTTTCCAAATGCGTAACACTGCGCCAGAAGATCTGACCGTGCGAATTCTTATCAGTAGTCCGAAATTGGAATTTCCTGGAGGTGCCCAGGTCGTGACCCTCGCCGCCCAATCCACCACGGACATCGTCATTCCGGTCCGTACGAGAACAAATGGGCGCTTCCGAGTCCTCGTTTCGGTGACCACCCCTGAAGGCGACTACACAGTCATCGCCCCCACCACATTTTCCGCGCGCATCACCGCCATCGCAGGCCTTGGTCAATTAGTGATGATTAGTTTCATCCTGATTGTTCTTGCATGGTGGTGGGCGTCATGGCGAAAGTCTCGGCGTGAGCGCGCTCAAGGCGGTACGGTTTTACCTGCATGAGTATTCGCGTTGTCACTGATAGTTCCTGCGATCTGCCCCAAAGCATGATCGACGAACTCAAAATTTCTGTTGTGCCCCTGAGCATCCGATTTGGGGATGAGGAATTCATCGACCGAGTCGACATCGACAACAACCAGTTCTGGGAACGCTGTCGCAATTCCTCTCAATTGCCAGAGACAGCTGCTCCATCGGTGGGTCAATTTGAAGAGGTCTATCGTCGCCTGAAATCAGAAGGCGCCACGGGCATCGTGGTGGTGTCACTGTCCAGTGGATTGTCAGCCACCATGCAAAGCGCCGAGCTGGCCGCGCGTCAAGTTGCTGGCGACATCCCTGTAGAAGTCGTTGACAGTCAAAACGTGTCGATGTGCGTCGGCATTATTGCGATGAGTTGCGCAGAAATGGCACGTAGTGGAGCATCACTTGCAGATGTTGCCGCCCACGGTCGTCAACTTGTGCCTCGCACACGCGTATTCGGAGCTCTCGACACGCTTGAAAATCTGAAAAAAGGTGGTCGTATCGGCGCAGCAAAGGCAATGCTTGCAACCGCATTGTCGATCAAGCCAATCATCACCACAAACGATGGGCTCGTTGCTGAAGGCGGCAAGGCCCGTACCCGTAGCAAAGCACTACAACTTCTTATCGACAAATTGAAAGACGCGGGACCCATCGAACGTCTTGGCGTATTGCACGCACAATGCAGCGATGTTGATCAGTTTGTTGCAATGGTGCGCACTGTGTATTCAGGTGAAATCACTGTTGGTGAGATCGGACCTGTCATTGGAACACACGCTGGTCTTGGCACGATCGGCATCGCATTCATCACCGCGTCATAAATATCGACACGATTCACATAAAACCTTACGAATAAACACTTTCGAGGGGTTATCCACAACTAGCGTTTTCCCCTGACGATGGTTGCGCCTTTTGAATCTCATTACCTCATCGGAGGTCGATACCGCCTAGAGCGTCGTGTCGCCACCGGTGGCATGGCAGAGGTGTGGCTTGCACTCGATGAACAACTGCAACGCCAAGTTGCAGTGAAGCGATTAAAAGAATCGATTGCCAAGGATCCAGTCGTACTTGAACGTTTCCGACGTGAAGCAGTGGCGTTAGCGCGCCTCACTCATCCAAACATCGTTCCGGTCTATGACTGTGTGGAAGACAACGGCACTCTCGTGGTTGTCATGCGCTACATCAACGGCAAGAGTTTGCGCGACATCTTGGATGAACGCAAAGAACAGAGCCGTGATGCCAAGGGAATTCTCACTGTTCACACCACTGTTCATATTGGCCGTTCAATCGCTGCCGCACTTGATAAAGCTCACCGCGAAGGCATAGTGCATCGCGACATCAAACCAGGAAACATTTTGATGTTGCCAAATGGTGAAGTACTTCTTACTGACTTTGGCATTGCAAAGAGTCTTGGTGCGCAAACCGAAGAAGATCTCACCAGTGACAACATCATGATGGGTACTGCAAAGTACCTGTCACCTGAACAAGTACAAGGAAAACCACTTGACGGTCGCGCCGACATTTACGCACTTGGTTTGGTGTTGTACGAGTGCCTTGCAGGTCGCGTACCGTTCCAAGGGAAAAATGATCAAGAAACCGCAGTACTGCGATTGCAACGTGATCCCACTCCATTAAATGGATTGTGCCCAGACGTTCCGTCAACCGTGATTTCTGTTGTTCACCGCATGATGCGTCGTAAACCCGACAATCGTTTTACAACAGGTGAAGAAGTAGCACGTGCACTTGAATCTGCACTCGCAGGATCACATGATGCAATCACACCCGCTGTTGGCGGCACTCCCAACAAAGTGCGCGATCCGTTGATGACTCCGCAAGAGGGAATCACACGTACACCAAAGTCGCCACAACGCGACAACACACCAAAACGCCAGGTGCATCCAGAAAAATCTTTACCCCGTAAACAACGCACGTCGCTCATGCGTAATTACATTCCTGTCGCCACCATTCTCACGGCTGCAGTTGTGATGGGGGTGTTGTTGTGGAATGGTCTACAAAACACAAAATCAGCAGTTGTTGTATCACCTGATCCGAGCAGTGTCGCAGTCACTGGCAATGCCGCACTTGCCTCCATTCGCAGTTACGACCCCGAGGGTGACAATGTCGAAAACGATGAGTTGGTAAAAAATCTTACCGATGGCAGCGCCAGCACCACGTGGAGCACCGTGTGTTACGTAAATCGCTCATTTGGCTCAAAACAAGGCGTTGGGCTCGTTTTGGCGCTCACTGAACGCGGTATTGGCACAGTGAAAACAACGTTCGCGTCTGCACCGTATGACATCGACGTGTACGCCGTTGATGGGCCCGCGCCAGCAAATCTTGATGGTTGGGGGTTTGCACAATCAAACATCGCCGGGGCAGACACGGGTGCTGTCGACATTCCCGTTGCCATACCTGCTACTCACATCTTGTTGTTCTTTAAAGAAGTCGGGCGTCATCCATCGTGTAGCAGCAACAACCCGTATAAAGGTGAAGTTGCTGAGGTCGAGTTTTACCCCACAGCTCCCGAGTGATTTCTTCTCCACTTCGCGTGGAGCATCACTAGTGTTTCCATATCGCAAGTGACATTGATACCCCTCTTGTTCGTCGCATCAAACGTGGCGATACAGACGCACTTGAAACGTTGTTGCAACGCCATTACGAGACCGTGCGTTCGGTGTGCCATCGGATCGTGCTCAATGATGCAGACGCGGATGACGCAACACAACAAGCATTAATTGCCATTGCCCGCTCTATTGGCAAATTTAACGAACAATCCAAGGTGTCCACATGGATGTATCGCATTGCGGTTAACGCAGCCTTGGATGAAATACGACGCTCGCGCCGGCGCGCGATACCCGTGGGTGATGAAACTTTTGCGGAGATGTCAAGTACTGTCAACTCGATCGACGCAACAGAAACGCGAATCGACATTCAGCGGGCTCTTGCGCACGTACCCGAGGAGTTTCGAATCGCGTTGGTGTTACGCCACATAGCCGACATGGAATACGACGACATCGCTTTTGTTCTCGACATTCCAGTTGGAACAGTTCGTTCTCGTTTGTCACGAGGGCGAGAACAACTTGCACTAGCGATGGGAGGTGGACAATGAACGACAATGAATTATCTCAACTGATGAAAGATGTTCCTGTTGTCAATGACGACCTTCGCAATGAACACATCTCAAGTGCACTGAACAACTTCTCTGCTACAGTAACACGGCGCGCATCACGCACCGGGTTGTTAAGTGTTGCGGCAGCAGCATTACTGGTTGTCGGTGCCGGCATCGGAGTGTCACTTTCTTCTCTCGCTGATGAAGAGCCTGTCATGTATGCCGAGGCCAGTATCAGTTCCCTTGGCGAGGTTTCTGGCGATACGAATGACAATGTCACAAAAGGTGTCGCTCCGATCGGCCCGTGCGACACACAATATGCAGACGCGCAATTTATTGCGATCGTTCGTATTGGCACCGAGCGTGTTGCTGTATATGCAACACCCGATGCGAGTGAACCCGTTGTGCAACTGGCAGATCCCACCACCTGTGATGAGTTAGCAATCACACGCCGTTAGGCTGTGAGCGATGGTGTCCAACCCGTTAACCGATCCCGATTGGGCAAAACGAAGTGTCGATTTCATCGACCGCTTCGTGCAGTTGGTACGCAACTACACCACAAAGCCGCTCGTATACACGGCGCGTGGCCTCGTATTTGGTGTTATCGCCCTCTTTGGCGTTGTTGCCACGTTGGTATTAGTACTCGTTGGATCAATGCGGGGCTTAAACGCTGCATTCGATGCTGCATTCGAGCGCGACAAAGCGGTCTGGATTACCTATTTTGTTCTTGGTGGACTGTTACTCATCATCGGATTTCTCCTGATGCGTCGCCGCTTTGCAGATGACGACACGCAATAGTTCGCTCACCGCAGTACTACCCACAATAGAAATGGTGTTTCACACATGAGTTCAAGTGCACAAGACGTTCGCGATGTCATCATCATCGGATCTGGCCCCGCCGGTCTCACTGCAGCCATCTACACGGCACGTGCATCACTTGCCCCCCTCGTGATCGAAGGCGAACCATCATCTACTTCTGATCAACCCGGCGGACAACTCATGCTCACCACAGAAGTAGAAAACTTCCCCGGTTTTCCAGAGGGCATCATGGGTCCCGAGTTGATGATGCGTTTTCGCGAGCAGGCTGGCCGTTTTGGTGCCGAATTCTTGACAGAAAAGGTCTCTCGCGTCGATTTTTCTTCACGGCCATTCCGCGTGTGGGTACGAGACACCGAATACAAAGCCAAGTCAATCATCGTGAGCACCGGCGCCCAGTCACTCATGCTCGACCTGCCACGAGAAAACGACCTCATCGGCCACGGTGTCTCTACCTGTGCAACATGTGATGGCTTCTTTTTCCGCGGACAAGACATTGCCGTCGTTGGTGGCGGTGACTCCGCCATCGAAGAGGCCTCATTTCTCACCAAATTTGCAAACAAGGTGTATCTCATCGTGCGTCGCGACCAGCTCCGCGCCTCGCGCATCATGCAAGATCGCGCCAAAAACAACGAAAAAATCGAGATTTTGTGGAACACGCGGGTCACCGAGCTTCATGGCGACGCCAAATTAGAGAGCGTCACTCTTGCCGACACCGTCACCGGTGACACTCGCCCACTTGGCGTTACTGGACTTTTTATTGCAATTGGTCACCGACCAAACACCGACGTGTTTTCGGGCGTACTCGACATGGAAGAGTCGGGGTATCTCCTCACCCGCCAAGGTTCCACGTACACCAACATTGACGGCGTATTTGCCTGTGGTGATGTGCAAGACCACACCTATCGACAGGCGATCACCGCGGCTGGTTCTGGCTGTATGGCCGCAATCGACTGCGAACGTTGGCTCGAAAATCAGCACTAACACCACCACCGGCATCACTAATTCCGGCATCATCATCAACGTGACGGAATGCGGGTGGAAATACGGCGTGCTGCTGGCAGGTTGTATGTATTCTCAAACGAAGCGAAAGGACACGCCATGGCCGAAGGCATCGTCACACTCACAAGTTCCACATTTGACGAAATAGTGAACGCATCATCGACCCCGGTCGTTGTCGACTTTTGGGCCGAATGGTGCGGCCCCTGCAAGCAAATTGCCCCGATTCTCGAAGACATCGCCAAAGAACAAGCAGGCAAAGTAACTATCGCCAAGGTAAACGTCGATGATTACGGCGACATCGCCGGTCGTTTCGGCGTCATGAGCATCCCGACTCTCATCGTGTTCCACAATGGCGAAGCTGCAAAACGCTTGGTCGGTGCCATGCCCAAGGGTCGCCTGATGGAGGAGTTGGCAGAATTTCTTCCGGCTTCCCAATAAAACCCGGTCAACACGGGCCCTCTGTTCGAGACCTCCAACGACACCTTTCTGCCGCGGGATACGTCGCGCCAGGTTCTGTCGATGAGTCAACGTTTTGTCAGCGTACTCACGCGGCGTTGCTCTCTTTTCAATCGGACTACGGATTACGTATCACCGGTGAGTGCGACGAAACAACATGGTCGGCACTGATCGAAGCGTCGTGGTCGCTGGGCGATCGACTGTTGTACTTACGATCACCAAACATTCGTGGCGATGACGTTGCACAAATGCAATCGATGTTGTCTCGTTTGGGTTTTGATTGTGGTCGGACAGACGGCATCTACGGTCCACTTGCCGTTCGTGCGGTATCTGAATTTCAACAAAACTGTGGCCTTGTTCCAGATGGTGTGTGCACGCGCGAAGTAGTGATCGCATTGCATCGCGTGAGCACCCACACAGGTGATGGGCCTGGCATTGCAGTATTGCGTGAAACAGAATCACTGTCAGATCTTCGCGCAAACACTCAACGACGCATTGTGATTGGTTCGTATGCGGGAATGGCCGCCGTATCACAACAAGTGTTACGACGTTGTAGAGAAGATTACGAACTTGTCACTCTTGTTGAGTCTGATGCAACATCACAAGCACAAACCGCAAACAGGTTTTCTGCCGATGTCTATCTTGGTTTCGAAGCAGCAACAGACGAAGCTTGTGTTGTTCAATATTATGAAGTGCCAAACTTTGTAAGTGTCGGTGGCAGATCACTTGCAAACGCAATCTGCGAACAATTGCGCCAACGCGTACCTGAGATCGTGGTACACACAGAGGGTATTCGCCACTCCGCTTTACGCGAGACGCGTATGCCTGCGGTGTTGTGTTCGCTGGCGCCCATGTCGATTATTTCGCTCAAAACATCGGGTATTGCCCTCGCTGTGCAGGCCGCTCTTTCCCAATGGTGGCAAGCACCAACGAGTACATAACACCAATCCTTATTATCTGAGCCAGATGGCACGAGGATTGCCGACGGACCACAACTAGCATCGTTCAACGCATGGGATCTGACAACTCTGCCGACTGGTCGTCGGTTGAATTGGCCCGACAAATGGGTCGAACAATGGCAGGCAGGGTCGGTGCTACTCAAGATTCCGATACAGATTCGTCTGCTTCGCCCGATGATATATCTTCCGGCGCACACAATGGTCATAAAACCACTGTGGGAACAACGGCACTTGCAATTGGTGCACTTGGAGTTGTGTACGGAGACATCGGCACCAGTCCCCTTTATGCGTTAAAAGAAGCATTCACTGAAAAATCGCACACATTGATGGTCGACAAAATCAATGTCTATGGCGTGTGTTCATTGGCATTTTGGTCGCTCATCATCATTATCTCTGTGAAGTATCTGATGTTCGTGATGCGTGCAGACAACCGCGGCGAAGGTGGCATCTTGGCCCTCACTGCATTGGTCATGCCACGACGTGGAAATACCGTTGCGCGCGCAGGCGTTTTGGTGGGGCTTGGCATTTTCGGCACTGCGCTTCTGTATGGCGATGGCATGATCACGCCTGCTATTTCAGTGTTAAGTGCTGTTGAGGGTCTTGAAGAAGTGTCAACGCGTTTCACAGACTGGGTGGTGCCGATTGCTGTTGTCATTCTTGTTGCGTTGTTTCTCGTGCAACGTCGAGGCACTGCAGTCGTTGCGCGCATCTTTAGCCCAGTGATGATGGTGTGGTTCACCGTGCTCGCAGTCTTGGGTGTTTCAAAGATCATTGGTAACCCGGAAATTATTCAATCGATCAATCCGTTTTATGCAGTGCAGTTTTTTACGCACGAACCCATGAAGGCTTTTTTATCACTGGGCTCGATTTTTCTTGTGGTCACCGGTGGTGAAGCGTTGTATGCAGACATGGGACACTTTGGTCGACGACCCATTGCATACGGATGGTATTTCCTCGTACTTCCTGCATTGGTGTTGAATTACTGGGGTCAAGGCGCATTGCTTCTTGAAGAACCAGAGGCTGTAGAAAGCGTGTTTTTCAGAATGGCACCTGAACCATTGCTATTACCGCTGGTCATTCTTGCAACAATGGCCACCATCATCGCCTCACAAGCGCTGATTTCAGGGGTGTTCTCATTAACAAAACAAGCTGTCCAGCTTGATTACTTACCACGCATTGCGATTCGTAATACGTCTCAAGAGCACTCTGGGCAAATTTATGTTCCATTGGTCAACTGGGTGTTGATGGTTGCATGTGTTGCGTTGGTTGTTGGTTTTCGATCATCAAGCAATCTTGCTGCTGCATACGGAATTGCCGTCACAATGACAATGGTTATTACAACATTGATCTTCTACCGCTTTCTCACTGATCGACGTCAGTGGCCGCGTTATCGCGCATTCCTCATCTGTGTTCCATTGCTCATCGTGGAACTTGGATTCTTCAGTGCAAACATTGTGAAGATTCCAAAGGGCGGATGGCTGGCGCTCGCTGTGGGGTTCATTCTCATGATTCAGATGCAAACGTGGCGACGTGGCCGCGCTGTTGTTGCCGCACGCATTCATCGCGGCGAGCAGCCAATCGCGCAAGTGCTTGATGAAACAGTTGGTGTGAAGCGTGTTGATGGCACTGCCGTGTTTTTGTTCAAAGATTTAGGAAAAGCACCACCGGCACTTGTAAACAACTTGCATCACAATAAGGTGCTGCATAAAACAACATTGATTGTGTCCGTGGAAACCGCCGACGAACCACGCGTTCCCCTTGACGAACGCTGGGAATTGACAAAGATTGAACCTGGCGTGTTTGTGGTGCAGTTGGAATTTGGATTCATGGAAGAACCGAATGTTCCTCAGGCGCTTCTTCTTATTCAACATCGAGAAATCACCTTGGATCTCGACACGATCACCTACTTCATCGGCCACGAATCGATCGTTGCGGGTAAAGCTCCGTCGATGCATCCGTTGCTAGAACATCTCTTTGTCCTGCTCAACCGATCAGCCGATAGTGCTGTTCGTTTCTTCCACTTACCTGCTGACCAGGTTTTCGAGGTAGGAACTCGCGTCGAAATCTAGGTTTCGTTAATAGACTTACATGACGCACGTCACTTACTTGTGTAATACAATTTTTCCACAGAATATTCACAGACTGTGGACTTGAGCATTGGCCACATGTGGCTTACTCACAACCTCAGGTTGAAAGTTGTGTCAGGCGCTACGCGCCTTCAGTCTTTGTCTTTTG
>JBIITN010000015.1:0-48476 GCA_044340485.1 Ilumatobacteraceae bacterium
CCACCACAACTCGCTAGGACAAGACACGTAGCCGCGATTGCAGCAGCAATTTTTGATTTCATCAGAAAACCTCCACGCGCGATGGTAACAGTCGTGATCTGCTCACCATGCCATACTCACGACGTCATACTCATGGCGCCTCAATATTGAAGACAATTGGCACTCCCAACGGGATTCGAACCCGTGCCGCCACCTTGAGAGGGTGGTGTCCTAGGCCACTAGACGATGGGAGCTAGTGCGGAGATAGAGCGTATCGCAGGCTCAGGCAATTCATGCCTCCCACATCACGCCCTGTTGAAGAACTGCTACTTCTTCTTCGTCGCTGGCGATACGTATGTGGGATCGATGATGGAGTTGAAACGAATGCGATTGTTTGCATGTGCAATGTGCTGCAAAGAAAATGCAGCACGGAAGGCGTTGTACTGACCTTGTGCTTCCAGTGTCTGGTTGACACTTTCTTTCGCCAACTTCAATGCAAAACCAGGACGTTGTGCAATCTTTTCGGCCATTTCCATTGTGAAGGAATCAAGCTGGTCGCGGACAACAACATGGTTTACCATGCCAACACGGTGTGCTTCCTCAGCAGAAATGAAGTCTCCGGTAAACAGCAGCTCTTTCGCTTTGCGCGCGCCAAACTCCCACGGATGTGCAAAGTATTCGACACCATTTACCCCCATAGCAACAACTGGGTCGGAAAACATCGCATCATCAGATGCGATGATGATGTCGGCGATCCATAACAACATGAGTCCGCCCGCAATTGTTTTGCCATGTGCAGCTGCGATAATCGGTTTTGGATTATTGCGCCAGCGCCAACACATATTGAAGTAGATCTCTTCTTCTTGTGCCATGTGTGCATCCTGGCCTTCACCTGAAAACACGGACTGCGCAAAGACTGTGGGGTATTCCTGCCAAGCCGTAGTGTCACGCAAATCGTGGCCAGATGAAAAGTGTGGACCCTCTGCGCGCAACACAATTACCTTGACATCTGTGCGCTTACCCGCATCGTCAAAACACGCGTTGAGCTCATAGGTCATCTGATTGTTTTGAGCGTTGCGAGCATCTACACGGTTCAGCGAGATCACCGCAATGCCATTGTCACCCGGGTTTTTCACCTCATAAGTGACAGCTTGAAGATTGTTCAGGTCAATTTTCATGGTTGGGGAACAAGGACTCGAACCCTGAATAACAGTACCAGAAACTGCTGTGTTGCCAATTACACCATTCCCCAGTGTTGCCTCTCAGCCTAGCGGTCACTTAATGCCGAGCAAATATTTTGCAGACGCGCTCACCATTGCAGCCCACCGATCTCGGAATTCCGGGTCGTCCATGTGGGCGACAATTACTCCACCGCCAAGTGCGCCGTTTAACCAACTTGCAAATGCTTCTAGATCGATTGAGCGAGGGATAAAACCTCGATACTGCGCAACTTTTAACACCTCGGCCGTACGTTTATTTGCGTCTCGTTCGGCTTCGGCAAGACGGCGGGCGAACTCTGGGCGACCATACGAACTTCCCATGGCATTTGCGCGTCGAAAACGAAGAGTACGTCGCACATCAGACAGCAACACGGCCAGTGTGCCGTCAACCACCCTGACAAATTCGTCCATGGTGTCAATGTTTTCCAGTTGACGCTTGAGATCATCCAGATTGCTATACACCTCTCGTATGTATCGCTCAACGTGTGCTTCTTCAATCAAGCCACGGAGGTTTCCGAAGTGGTGATACAGCGAACTTGGCGAAATTTGAGCGCGTTCCAAGATTGTTTCAAGACGCACCTCGGCTTCGCCAACATTATTCAACTCATCAATCATCACTTGCAGCAGAATGTCGCGACCGCCAGCGCGGGATGAAGTGCGACTCGATGAGGTTTGACCGCGCCCGCTTGCCTTGGCTACATCTTTTTTTGCAACAGCCATGCGTCTCACCTCCCCTAGTTCTTTGTGCTTTAAATAGTCTGATTTATCCCGTTATATCAAACAAAGTATCGAAACCAACAAGACGCCCAAGGCTAATACCAAGCCCCTCACGTAACGTGCGTCGTATAAGAGTTCCACCCGACAAGGGGCTGGATGATGTCGCACTTGCACTTGCCGCGAAGCCTTCTTGTCGAAAGGACAAGACCGAACGCTGCTCATGGTAGGGATCAGTCACAACAATCACTGACTGAACCTTGTTCGTTCGAAGCACTGGAGCGAGAGCAACAATCGAGTCCCATGTCGCGATTCCCTTGTCTTCCCACACAATCACATCTTCAGGCACTCCAGCATCGACTAAATAACGACGAGATGCTTCCGCTTCAGTGAAACGATCGCCTTCCATTTTTCCACCAGTCACCGCAATCAGTGGTGCTCGTTTGTCATCCCACAAAGCTTTTGCGTGATCAAGGCGTGCAGCAAGTTGAGGGGATGGACGACCATCGTATTGCGCAGCTCCCATCACCACTATTGCATCGGACGTCTTCCCATCATCACGCGAACCAACAACAATGATGGATGCAAAGTTCACCGCGCCATACACAACGGATGCAACAACAAGGCCGCACACAACATAAAGAAGTGTTTTAAACGTTGTGCGAATCACAGGACAATAATCACCGAGTCAAAATCGAATGCAGGCGCTGAATAGTCACTTCACGCCCGAGCAATTCAATGCTTTCAAAAAGTGGTGGACCAACGGATCGACCAGTCACTGCAACACGAACTGGTGCTTGCGCCTTTCCTAACTTGACACCATGGGTCTCGCCTGTCGATTCAACAACATGTTTTAGGGCGTCGTGATTCCACTCGCAGGTTGCGAATTGATCCGCACATTGTTGCAACAAAGGCGCGGCCCACTCTGGTGTCATTGCTTTTATTAGTGCAACCTCGTCAATGACTGGGTTGGCAAGAAAAAGAAAATCAACCATGGTAGGGATTTCTCGCAACACACCAACTCGCGTTTGCACAAGTGGGGCCATCGCAGTAAACACATCTGGTCGAAATTGCTCGGGAGACCACGGCACATCGCCGGTCAACCACGGTTGTGCCGCGATGATGAAATCCTCTTCACTCAATGCACGAATGTACTCACCATTGAATGCATGCAATTTCTTTTCATCGAAAAAAGCGGGTGAATGATTGACGTCTTCGAGTCGGAACTGTTCCACAATGACGTCCCATGGAACTATCTCGGTGTCGCCATGCGGAGCCCAGCCAAGAGTCATCAAATAGTTCACCATTGCTTCGGGCAAGATACCTTCATCTTTGTATTGCTCTAGCGCAACCTTGTCGCGTCGCTTCGACAATTTTTTTCGTTGCTCATTCACTAGAACAGGAACATGTGCCCATACTGGTGGTTGATGCCCGAGTGCATCCCACAACATCTGCTGCTTCGGAGTGTTTGGAAGATGTTCTTCGGCTCGCACCACATTTGACACAGACATGTCTATGTCGTCAACAACGTTTGCGAGCAGAAACATCGGCGATCCACTGCTACGTAGTAGGACAAAATCTTCGATCGTTGTATTGTCAAACTCCACTCGTCCGCGCACAAGATCTTCAACAATTGTCACGCCATCTGGTACACGAAAACGCAACACTCGCCCGGGGCCTGGTTCTAATCCGCGATCGCGGGAATAGCCGTCATACCCCTGTTTGCCAGAAGTCTTGGCGCGTTCTTGAATTTGTTCGGGCGTGAGATCACACCAATACGCTCTCCCCTCGTCATACAGATGATGGGCAGCAGCGACGTGCTTGTCCGCATTATGCGACTGAAAATACGGTCCTTCAAAAAGTGGCGATGATGTGTTGATTCCCAGCCACGACAATGCGTCAATTATTCCCTGCACCCACTGTGGCTCGTTACGAGATTCGTCTGTGTCTTCAATGCGTAATACAAAAGTTCCACCCGTGCGTTGAGCAAGCGCCCAGTTATATAAAGCAGTACGTGCCCCACCAACATGAAAAAACCCAGTTGGTGATGGGGCAAATCGATAACGAGGGGCGTGTGACGTCACAGATGTCAGGCTAGTTGGGGCACTCACTGCATCTCTGTGACGGGTAGCGTGAGAGACATGGCAAAGACGCGTGATCCTCATGACAGCCACCGCTCCGTTGCAGGTGGGCTTGCACGTGCGGCGGTGTTTGGTATCAGTGACGGTCTTGTGTCAAACGTTTCGCTCGTCCTTGGTTTTGCTGGTGGAGGCGTCAGCGCCTCCGTGGTACGCCTCGCAGGTCTTGCCGGGTTAGTCGCCGGTGCCACGAGTATGGCGGCCGGCGAATTTGTGTCGGTGTCTGCACAAAACGAGCTCATTCAACGTGAAGTCGCGCTTGAGCGTAATGAAATCATTAATAACACCGAGACAGAAACCCAAGAGTTGGCCTACTTTTATGAACAACACGGCATGTCGAAAGAGCAAGCCGATATTTCTGCTCGACAAGTAATGCAAGACACGGATCGTGCAGTAGTCGTACACACGCGCGAAGAGATGGGTATCGACCCAGATGATCTTGCTTCCCCACTTGCGGTAGCTGCAACCTCATTTCTCTGTTTTGCACTTGGTGCGCTCATCCCCGTCATCCCGTGGTTTTTCGGAACAGGAGCTGCTGCTGCTGTGTGGTCGCTTCTGTTAGGTGCAATTTCAGCCGCAGTCGTGGGATCACTCATCGGTGTGTCGGCTAATCGATCGATTCCAAAAAGTGCCGTTCGACAGGTTGTCATCTTGTTGGTTGCTTGTGGGGTCACGTTCCTCGTTGGTTCACTTCTCAATGTTTCCGTCTCGTGACGATGCGTTAGGAAGCATGGGCATCTGATGACACAATTTTCTCAAACTGACCAGCTAAATGTGTTCGGCGAACCGCTGCAATCATGTTGCACCGATCCAATGACAGGCTTTTACCGCACAGGATGTTGCGAAGTTGGCGGCGACGATGTGGGCGTGCACGCTGTGTGTGCAATCATGACCGACGAATTTCTTGCGTTTTCGAAATCTGTTGGCAACGACTTGTCGACACCAATGCCCCAGTATGGTTTTGCCGGCCTCACAGCAGGCGACCAATGGTGTCTGTGCGCCGCACGTTGGCAAGAGGCCTACGAAGCGGGCAAAGCTCCACAAGTGCGCCTTGCATCAACCCACGTCATGGCGTTGGAATTTTGCGACGCTGATGCGCTTCGCAGTTTTGGTGTCTGATCAGACAGCGAGGTATTTGGTGTCAAAGCTCATCAGCAACGAGCTGTCACCACACACTGCTGCTTCAAGACCATGGACTGCTGGCAGCAACTGCTCACAGAAAAACCGCGAAGTAGCCACACGCGCTTCACGGGTCGCACTGTCGAGATCAGTTGCCTCGAGTGCAATTACACCTGATTGGGCCATGAGATAACCACCTGTAACGGTGCTGAGCAGACGCAGATACGGCGTTGCGCCCGACAATACATCGAGTGGATTCTTCGCATGTTCTAGCAACCATCTCGTGGTGCGTTCTGTGGTGTCAAGAGCCTGCGACAACGCATCACGAACACCAGCTAACTCATTGTGTCGTGCAAGCGATGAGTCAAGAGCACGCATGTCACCAAAAAGCCCCATCAGAACCGCGCCCGACTTCATGCCAAGTTTGCGACCCACCAAGTCCATCGCTTGAATGCCGTTGGTGCCTTCATAAATCGTGGTGATTCGAGCATCGCGATAATGCTGTGCAACGCCGGTTTCTTCAATAAAGCCCATGCCTCCGTGTATTTGAATGGCCATGCCCGTGAGTTCCACACTCATGTCGGTTCCCCACCCCTTGGACAACGGAGTGAGCAATGCGGCCATGTCTTCTGCTTTTTCACGTTCGGCTGCATCTGGGTGATGCTCTGCAATATCCAAACATGCGGCATTCCAATACAACAATCGTCGCAATGCTTCAATTGTTGATTTCATTGTCGCCAACATGCGCTTCACATCGGGATGATCAACAATGGGAGAATTTGCACCAGCTGGTGCACCAGGTGCACGACCTTGCTTGCGCTCAATTGACCATTCAAGCGCTTGCTGATATGCGCGCTCTGCAAGTCCGAGACCTTCCATACCAACAAGCAAACGAGCCTGGTTCATCATCGTGAACATGTAGGCCATACCGTGGTTTTCTTCGCCGATGAGATACCCCACTGCTCCACCGCTATCGCCATACGACAGCACGCACGTAGGGCTTGCCTTGATACCCATTTTGTGTTCGATGCTCACGCACGTGACATCATTTTTTGCACCGAGCGATCCGTCATCGTTCACGAACCGATTAGGAACGATGAAGCATGAAATACCTTTGGTGCCTGGAGGGGCATCGGGCGTACGCGCCAGCACTAAGTGCACAATGTTGTCGGCCATGTCGTGATTGCCAAATGTGATGTAGATCTTGGTTCCACTGATGAGATACGTGCCATCGGCCTGCTTTACAGCTTTTGTGCGCACTGCTCCCACATCACTACCAGCGTCTGGTTCGGTGAGATTCATCGTGCCGGTCCACTCGCCGGTGATCATCTTTGGCAGATACGTCATCTTTTGTTCTTCGCTCCCATGGTGATTGATCGCATCAATTGCACCTTGGGTGAGCAGTGGCGCCATGGCAAGTGCCATGTTTGCTGAGTTCATCATCTCTTGCACCGCGATCGTGACGAGCCATGGAAAGCCGCCACCACCAAAACCGGCATCGAACGGCAACGCCCCCCAACCAGCATCAACATATGCCTTATAGGCCTCTTTGAAACCGTGTGGCGTCGTGACGGTGCCGTCATCATTTCGCACAGACCCCTCAACATCTCCGACGACATTGATCGGCGCGAACTTCTCTTCAAAAAATCGTGCAGCTTCTGCCAACACGTCGGGAACCATTGACACGTCAACATCTTGAAAGCGCGGCAACGCCATGATGTCGGTAAGACCGCAATGGCGGTTCAATACATATTCAATGTCAGTCAACGGTGCTTTATAAACAGTCATTGTTGTGCTCCAGTTAGTTCTTTCCATGCGACAGGCATTTTTGCAGCGACATCTTCGGGGGTCATACGCAGTGTCTGTTCGGGAACCATGTCTGCGATCTCGCGACCATCGCCATAGTGGTGCAACGTATTGCGCACACCTTCAAATAGTGGACGTCGAGTGGCTACTAAGTCAGCAGGTGGATTCTCATCAAGGAAACCCCAAATGATGAGCGCAATTTTCATATCATGAATCACTGGTGCACGTCCGTACAAAGATGCGCGACGAAGCGCGACAAGAGAACATCCCTTTAACGCGTCATCAACGTTTTCGCCCGGCTGCACTTTCACATGTGATTCCATGATCGCCGCCAAGGTCATCACATAACCCTGGTCGGGACCTTGATATCCAAGTTGTGCTCCTGCTGGTTGACGACCCTCAATGTCTGTTGGACGAGTGGGCGTCCATGAATCAGGTACATGCTCGGGAGATCCATACACGCGAACCTCCTCAGCCGATGGAACTGGGGAAAATCGTGGTGCAGCCATAGCTGTTATGTCTAGCCGACTATTTCAGGCGTGCAACAAACCGTAGACAAGTGATTCTTCAAGAGCGCGCCATGAAGCCTCAATGATGTTCGGTGATACGCCGATGGTTGTCCACGAACGCTCTCCATTTGTGGCATCAAGCAGAACACGTGTCACAGCACCTGTTGCGGTGGCCCCGTCCAAAATTCGCACCTTGTAGTCGGTGAGGTGCACTTTTGCGAGCTCCGGGAAATCAGGCACTAGTGCGGCACGCAACGCTGTATCGATCGCGTTCACAGGACCATTGCCCTCTGACACTTCTACAACGCGCTTGTCTCCCACCCATACTTTGACGGTCGCCTCAGTACTAAAACGGCCATCAGTTGCTTCGTCAGTGATAACGCGCATTGATTCGACATGGAACATCTCTTGTTTCCATCCAGCGGCACGACGCATGAGCAATTCCAACGAAGCGTCAGCTGCTTCGAAGTGATAGCCCTCGTGTTCGAGACGCTTTAGATCATCGATGACCTGGTTCACAGCTGCGCCATCCATTTCCAAGCCAAGTTCTTGTGCTTTCATTTGGATTGTGGCGCGACCAGCCATCTCCGACACAACAAAACGTGTGCCATTGCCAACGAGTTCGGGGGCCACATGTTCATAGGCATCTTTCGCACGAGCAATTGCAGATACATGCAATCCTGCCTTGTGTGCAAACGCTGATGAGCCCACGTATGGTGCCTGCGGATTAAGTGGACGATTCAACACTTCTGCAACATGGTTGCTGACAGCGGTGAGACGATCCATATTTCCTTCAGGCAAGCACGTAAAGCCCATCTTCAGTTGCAGGTTTGGAATGATGGTGGTGAGGTTGGCATTGCCAGTGCGCTCACCAAGACCGTTCAAGGTTCCTTGTACGTGACGAACACCACCGCGCACTGCGGCCATTGAGTTAGCAACGGCGCAACCAGTGTCATCGTGGCAGTGAATACCCAAGATCGCGTCATTTCCGACGTGAAGTTTCACCGCGGTGACGATTTCTTCGATTTCATATGGCAGTGATCCACCGTTCGTATCACACATCACCAAATGGGTTGCGCCTTTCATCACCGCAGCTTCGATGACACGCAGTGCAAATTCAGGATTGTTCTTGAATCCGTCGAAGAAATGCTCAAGATCGACGAGAACACGACGTCCGTGACCATTCAAAAACTCGACGGAATCGCCCACCATCGCAACGCCCTCATCAAGAGTTGTCTGCAGTGCATATTCGACGTGATAGTCCCACGATTTTGCAACAATGCATACCGCTGATGTATTCGCCTCGATCAAGTTGCGAAGAGTTGCATCATCATCAACTTTTCCTTTCGGACGGCGCGTTGATCCAAACGCAACAAGAGTCGAATGACGAAGCGTCAATTCATTAACTGCGCGGGCAAAAAATTCGATGTCTTTGGGGTTAGCTCCCGGCCAACCACCTTCAATGAAATGTACGCCGAGGTAGTCAAGCTGCTCAGCAATACGCAACTTATCTTCCACAGTTGCTGACACGCCTTCTACTTGCATGCCATCGCGCAACGTGGTGTCAAATGCTTCCACATGTTCTGTTGCAGGTGCGGTGTTCATTGTTCTATCTCTCTTTATGTCGCTTGTATATCGTCTCGTGCGAATTGGTTGTGATGTGCGGGCAAGAAAAAACCGCCCTTTCGGGGCGGTGAGAGCGCGCGCATCGTTTTCCAATGCGCGCTAACGAATAATGATGATGACGAGGCCGCGGCCAACAGCAGGTGCTGTGTGGGAGATACGGTTCGTCAACATAAACACCAGTTTGACGGGTTTTTCACCGATCGTCAACGCCCAAGGAACTGCTTCTGTGGAAAGCCTGTGGAAATAGTCGGGGAAATCATGCCCATGTGTCCCCACCCTGTGGACATCGGTGGAAATGTTTGTGTATTACAAATACTTAGACACTGACTAAATGGCCTCACACCAGTGGCGGTATGCGGGAATTTGACCGCGCACCGCTTGACCGTATCGCTCCCCGATTGCCTTCGTCATCGGACCAGGGCATGGAATGGAACGATCATCAACCGAACTGACGGCACTCACTTCAGCAGCAGTTCCACACACAAAAATTTCGTCTGCAATGTAGAGATCTGAGCGCGCGAGATTATCGGCAACCACTTCGTACCCCAGTTCCTGAGCAATTGCAGTGACGCTGCTTTGCGTGATGCCTTCCAAAGCACCGGCAGATGTTGGTGGTGTAATGATTCGACCGTGGCGCGACACAAAGATGTTCTCTCCGGTGCACTCTGCAACAAAACCGTGAGGACTAAGCATGATCGCTTCGTCATAGCCAGCTTTCAATGCTTCCACTTTTGCAAGCGATGAGTTGACGTAGTTTCCAACAGTTTTTGACGCTGGTGGCATCGTGTTGTGATCATGACGTGTCCACGAGGAAATCTTCATCCGCACGCCTTTGGTGAGCGCATCGTCGCCTAGGTATGCACCCCACGACCAACACGCAATTGCTACGTCGACACTGCATGGCAATGTGTTAAGTCCCATCTCGCCGTAGCCGTAATAGGCAATGGGGCGAATGTAGGCACTTGGTAAACCAGTTGAGCGCATTGTGTCTTTTGCTGCCTGCACCAACTGATCCACCGTATAGGGAATTTCCATGTCGAGAATCTTTGCGCTCGCGTGCAAACGCTGCATATGTTCTGTTAGACGAAAGATTGCTGGACCATCGTTTGTTTCGTATGCGCGAATACCTTCAAACACGCCCGTGCCGTAGTGCAAGGTGTGAGTGAGAACGTGAATCTGAGCCTTCTCCCAATCGACGAGTTCGCCATTCATCCAGATTTTCGGTGTGGGTTGCAGCGTGGGCATTCCAAGCTCCTTAATAACAGTCTTTTCGACTTTACTTGCCAGCCACGCGCGCAGCGATAGCGTTTCCTACTTCAGTTGTTGAACCCTCTGGCGCGTTGTCACATGCAGCACGAATTTTCGTGGCCGCAGCACTCTCGCCAAGGAAATCCAGCATGAGTGCCGCCGACAAAATCGCGGCCGAGGGGTTTGCCTTCCCTGTTCCCACAATGTCTGGAGCCGATCCGTGGACCGGTTCGAACATGGATGGGCCCGTGCGAGCGGGGTTCAAGTTGGCAGACGATGCAAGACCGATTCCACCACTGACTGCACCACCTAGGTCGGTGAGGATGTCGCCGAACAAGTTGTCGGTGACAATGACGTCATAACGATGAGGGTCCTGCACGAAATAAATACACGCAGCATCCACATGGTTGTACGCGGTGCCCACTTTTGGATAGTCCTTAGCCACTTCATCGAAAGTACGTTGCCATAAATCACCTGCGAATGTGAGCACGTTTGTTTTGTGCACCAGTGTGACGTGCTTAGTTTCACGTGACATCGCAAGATCAAACCCATAACGAATGCAGCGCTCTACGCCGTGGCGCGTGTTCACACTGCCCTGTGTTGCTACTTCGTGTGGTGTTCCTTTGCGCAACACACCACCTTCGCCAACATAAGGTCCTTCGGTGTTTTCACGAATCACCACGAAGTCGTGCGGTGCACTGTGTCCTGGGGCAACGCCTTTGAAAGGACGTTGATTCACAAACAGGTCCAACTCAAAGCGCATTTTGAGAAGCAATCCGCGCTCGATCACTCCGGGTGGAACATCGGGAGTTCCCACAGCACCCAACAATATCGCGTCGAAATCTCGCAACGAATTGAGTGTTGCGTCCGACAAGATCTCGCCATCGCGCAGGTAGCGGGCGCCTCCCAGATCAAAGTCTGTTGTGTCAATGGAAACACCGGCGGCAGAAATTACTTTTAATGCTTCGGCGGTGACTTCCGGACCAATTCCGTCTCCACCAATGATGGCAATGCGATGTGCTGATCGAGTCATAGGGAAGCCATCGTAGGACGCGCCGATAGCCTTCCCCTCATGGCAAAGCACCTGTTGTCAAAAGAAACGTACGCCCGTCTTGAGGCCGAGCGCACCCACCTCGAACACACGTTGCTACCGGAAATAGCCGACAAGATCGGCCATGCCCGTGAGTTAGGCGACCTATCGGAAAACGGCGACTATCACGCCGCCAAAGACGAATACGGCATGGTCAATGACCGCAAAAATCTCGTCATCTCCGTTCTTGAAAATGCAGAGATCGCACCCGCGCCAACCACTGGAATCATCAGCGTGTTGAGCACCGTCACTGTGTTGTTCGATGGCGATGATCCAGACGATGCAGAGACCTATCTCATCGGACACATCGAAGAAAAAACTGATGGTATTGAGATCATGAGCCCATCGTCGCCAATTGGTTCGGCACTTCTCGGACAGGGCGAAGGCGACAAGTTACATATCACGCTCGAAAACGGAGCGAAGGTATCTGTTCAAGTAGTCAAGGTGAGCAACTGAGCGACATTCGCATCCCCCCGTTGCCCGACGGGCATCACATTGAACTGCCCGGACGAGGAACCACGTTTTATCGTGACGTACCCGGACCAGAGGGTGCACCTGTTCTCATGTTGTTGCACGGATGGACCGCAACAGCAGATCTCAACTGGTTCAACTGTTACACGCCATTGTCACAGCATTACCGCGTGATCGCACTCGACCATCGTGGACATGGTCGTGGCATTCGTTCTGCTCGCCCATTTCGTCTGGCAGATTGTGCTGACGATGCCGCTGCACTTGCAGATCGCCTTGGTATTGAAACATTCATCCCCGTTGGGTATTCAATGGGCGGCACTGTTGCTCAATTGATGTGGCGACGTCATGAGGCGCGCGTGCGCGGTCTTGTTCTTGCAGCAACGGCATCTCATTTTGTTGAATCTCGTGAAGAACGATTGTCGTTTCTTGGTTTACACGGCCTTGGCGCCGTAGCACGCATAACCCCTAAACCAGCCCGCGACTGGTTTAGTCATCGCTTGTACATTCAGCGAAAGACCTTGACATGGCAACCATGGGCAGTCCAGCAATTAGAGACACATGAATGGCGACAAATTCTCGAAGCTGGAGGCGCGCTGGGATCATTTGATTCGCGTACATGGTTACCCGAGATCAACGTGCCAACCGGAGTGGTCGTCACTACTTCTGATCGCGTTGTGCCCACCCGTCGCCAAAAAGAAATGGCCGGGTACGTCCCAGGGTCTCGTATGTGGACAGTCGACGGAGATCATGATTCGGTATTTGGACGCGCGGATGTTTTCGTGCCGGCACTATTAGAGGCCGCCCACTTCGTACATCACGAATCACTGCGGCGTGCCACGTCATTATGAGCAACTACGCCGTACGCCTGCGCTCACGATGGCGCCGTAACAGCAAACTTGCACGTCTTGGAGCCCGTATTGGTATCGGTCACGCCACCACTTCTGCACGAAAAGTATTCGCAAATGCTGAACGAAAAGACGTGCTATCGCGTGAACGTGAATTGAAAACTGCCCAACAAGTTGCAAATGAATTAGGCAACATGAAGGGCGCCCTCATGAAACTTGGCCAAATGGCGAGTTACCTAGACGACGGTTTGCCAGAGCCTTTGCGATTAGCTCTTGCTCAACTGCAATCCAATGCCCCGCCGATGTCAGCAGAACTTGTCCACGGAGTCATCCGTGAAGAGTTTGGTCGTGACACTGCAGAGCTGTTTGTTGAATTCGATGAAGCACCCATCGCTGCTGCATCTATTGGTCAAGTACACCGAGCTCTCATTATTGATCCCGTAAGCGGCAAAGAGCGTGCGGTCGCAGTCAAGGTGCAATACCCCGGTGTTGCCGACGCAATTGACGCAGACCTACGCACCGCTGATCTGCTTGGAACATTGCTGGCCTTCGGATTCAAATCGTTGAATCCCGAAGACCTAGTGGCAGAAATCAAAGACAGACTTCGCGAAGAACTCGACTATTCACGCGAAGCACGCAACCAAAAAGAGTTTGCGGAGTTCTATCAAGGTCATCCATTCATTCACATTCCCGAAGTCATCGACTATCTATCGACGGCGCGAGTGCTCACCACCGAGTTGGTAAACGGATCAAAATTCGACGAGGTGTTGACTTGGTCGCAAGATGAACGAGACAAAGCAGGGGAAACAATTTTCCGTTTTGTCTTTCGAAGTTTGTATCGCTTCCGAGCGTTTAACGGTGATCCACATCCGGGAAACTACATTTTTCATGGAAATGGTCGCGTGACATTTCTCGACTTTGGTCTCATTAAACACTTCACCATTGAAGAAATGGACATGTTTAAGTCGATGGTGAAATCTGCCGTTATCGACCACGACATGGAGACATACCGATCAATCGTGGAAAATGCGGGCATGTTGCAAAAAGATCTCGACCTTTCGACGGATGAAGTTGGTGAATACTTCTCTCACTTCTACGAACCAGTTCGTGAATCACGCGAGATGACCTGGACCACTACATACGCGACGTCCATTGTTCGCCACACCTTCGATCGGTCATCTCCCATCGCGCAATACGCAACTGTGCCGCGATCGTTTGTGTTTATTCAGCGCATCAACTTGGGTTTGTATGCAATCTTGGGTCAACTTGGTGCGCGTGGCAATTATCGACGCATTGCCGAAGAATTATGGCCGATGACAAACAGTCCCGCCTCTACTCCACTTGGCGAAGACGAAGCGCGCTGGCTTGCCACCAAAAATTAATGTCGCCAGGGTCTACAGAACTGTTTCGAGATCGAGCCCGATATCGAGAATCGGTGATGAGTGCGTAAGCCCTCCCACCGAGATGTAGTGAACGCCAGTTTCGGCGACGGCGCGCGCCTTATCAAGCGTAAGTCCACCGCTGGCCTCAAGCAACACCGTGTGACCTGATGACTTTTCATGATCGCGTGCAATAGCAACTGCTTCACGCATCACGTCTGGCGACATGTTGTCGAGCAATACCAAGTTGGCGCCAGCTGTAATCACCTCACGTAATTGTGTCAACGTGTCGACCTCGACTTCGATTGGAATCTGTGAGTTCATCTCGCGCACTGCGCGAAATGCCTCCACTACTCCACCCGCAGATGCAACATGATTGTCTTTCACCAAAGCCGCATCCGATAACGACATGCGGTGATTTTGACCCCCACCACATCGCACAGCGTATTTCTCCAACAAGCGAAGGCCCGGGGTGGTCTTTCGTGTATCACGAATCACCGCACCAGTCCCCTCGACTGCTGTCACCCACTTTGCTGTTGCAGTGGCAACTCCCGATAGATGGCACAACAAGTTAAGCGCTGTGCGTTCTGCTGTGAGAAGAAGTTGCGTCGGTGCAGTAACACGCATAATTACATCGCCCGGGTTTACGGTGTCACCGTCTGCAACCAGCTGATCAAACGTTCCCACATGCTCGCCGCACGCCATCTGAATGACAGCACACGCAACATCGATGCCAGCGACAGTGCCATTTGCGCGTGAGCCAAACGAGGCAATACTTCGCTGTGTTAGCGGCACAGTTGCAACGGAAGTGACATCAATACCCCCCGCAAGATCTTCTGCGATGGTGCGACGAATGAGATCCTCGACGGTTGCCGGATCTACACCACTATTTTGCAATCGTTGTGCAATTTCAGCCGACAATGGCGCGCACGCAAGTTGTTGATTTCTCATGACGTCACTCGAATTTGTCCATGATCTTGCACAACGCAAGTGTGGTGTTTCCAGGAATCTAATGTGACACCAAAATCACTGCGTCGATGGCAACCACGACTTTCTGTGCGCTGCTCTGCAGATGTCACTACTGCTAATGCAATAGTCAACAAATTAGTTGCTTCGAATGTCTTGCGATTTGGAACCACATCGCTTGACGCACACGACAACAATTCATGTAACACCTCATCAGCAGTTGCCAGCCCTTCGGCATTACGAACCACACCAACATGTTTCGACATAGTGGAGCGCACTGCCACTCGATGCGATGCATCTAGAAGTGCACCTCGCTCGTCGTCTTCTTCCAGTGTGACTTCCTCAGGAAGTGACCAACTGAGATCGCGGCCCACTCGTGTCCCAGCAACCACACCTTCCGTGAGACTGTTTGACGCCAAGCGATTCGCACCGTGCACGCCGGTACACGCAGCTTCTCCTACCGCAAACAAACCATGCAATGACGTGCGGCCACTCAGTGTTGCTGTGATCCCCCCACAGACATAGTGCGCAGCCGGTGCAACCGGAATGAGATCTTTCAACGGATCTATTCCCGCACTCATACACGATGCTGTAATTGACGGAAAACGTTGTGAGAAATTATCGACACCACGCGCATCGAGATACACATGGTCGTCCACACCATTAGGTGCTGTTGTCATACGCGCGCTAATCGCAGCAGCCACCACGTCGCGCGGGGCAAGATCTTCTAATGGGTGCATGCCAGCCATCACACGCTCGCCGGCTGCATCAACGAGAAATGCTCCCTCTCCGCGCACCGCTTCACTAATTAAGGCTTGTTGGCCCGTGGCATCAGGACCACGCCACAGGACAGTGGGATGGAACTGAATGAACTCAAGATCGCGCACTTCCACTCCTGCGCGCATGGCGAGCGCAATGCCGTCTCCGGTCACTGCAGGAGGGTTCGACGTAGATGCATACACCTGCCCATAGCCACCAGTTGCAACAACAACCGCTCGCGCACGGATATCACCAACACTTTCAACATCACCGGTGTCATCCAGCAATGCAACACGCACTCCTGCTACTGCACGCTTGCCACTTGAGGTGAATCCGATTAACAGATCAAGCCCAAAGGCATGTTCAACGACATCAACTCCCGCGAGACGCACCGACTCATCGAGTGTTCGCTGGACCTCAGCTCCAGATTGATCACCACCGGCGTGAACGATTCGTCGATGCGAATGACCACCCTCTTTGGTGAGTGCCACACCTTCATGTAAACCAGGATCAAACGACGCACCAAGGTTCATCAAATACCGAATCGCGGTGGGCGCCTCTGCCACTAATTCACGTACTGCGCCTTCATCGCACAGCCCAGCACCGGCTTCCAACGTGTCACGCACGTGATTTGCTAGTGAGTCGTCGGGATCAAGAACAGCTGCAAGGCCACCTTGTGCCCAACTTGTACTTCCGGCATCGAGAGTGTCTTTCGTGATGAGCACCACATCTCGCACTGGTCGCATCGCCAAAGCCGCGGATAACCCCGCGGCTCCCGAACCCAGCACCACCACATCGGTTTCAATAAACCATGTTGGTTCTGGTGCAAGAAGTTTGCTCGGTATGTCCTTATTCGCCGACACGAGAAGGGGTTCCGATCGCAATCATGCGTTCGACTGATACACGTGCACGATCTGCGATGTCGGCGGGGACGGTGACTTCGTCGTTCCCAGTGATCAACGCGTTTTCAAGTTTTTCCGGTGTAATCATTTTCATGTACTTACACACGGCTGCACGATTGACAGGTTCAAATACTGTTTTTGTGTTTACTTTGCGCAGTTGATGCAACATGCCAGTCTCGGTTGCAACAAGAACTTTTTTTGCTTTTGTCTCTTTTGCGGCTGTCAACATGCCGCCCGTCGACAAAATCTTGGTGCGTTCTTTTGGTACGACGCCTTCAGACGCAAGAAACATCGCACTTGTGGCACATCCGCACTCGGGGTGAATGAACAACTCGGCTTCGGGTTCGGACTTCACAAGTTGTTTTAACTCCGAGCCATTAATGCCTGCGTGCACATGACATTCACCCATCCAGATGTGCATGTTGTCGCGTTTGGTCAAACGTTGCACATGTGCGCCGAGGAATTGGTCGGGACAGAACAGAATCTCTTTATCGAGGGGAATAGAAGCAACGACTTCAACAGCATTAGAACTTGTGCAACAGATGTCGGTTTCTGCTTTTACAGCCGCCGTGGTGTTGACATAACTGACCACGACAGCACCAGGATGTTGCGATTTCCATTCACGTAATTGATCGGCGGTGATGGTGTCGGCAAGTGAGCATCCGGCTTTCTCGTCGGGAATAATCACAGTTTTTTCAGGAGACAAAATTTTCGCAGTCTCTGCCATGAAGTGGACACCACAAAAGACAATTGTTGATTGTGGAACTTCAGCAGCGATGCGAGACAGTGCCAGTGAGTCACCTACGTGATGGGCAACATCTTGAATCTCCGGCACTTGATAGTTATGGGCCAAGATGACCGCGTCTCGTTCGTCGGCGAGTGCACGGATGCGCTGTGCCCAAGCGGCGTCTGCGATGTAGGTCACGAAAACAAGGCTAGAACGCGATTTGAGACTTTGCTCGCTTGTGAATGGTTTCCGTATCTGTGCCTGTTGGATCTATGCCTGCTGGGCCACTGGGGGGTCGTACCAATAACTGTGAATGGCCTCGGCGAGCGAGCCCGTTGCACTGCCGTCATCAATCACAACATCATCTGGTTCGTCTTGAAAGCGAATAACGCTTGCCACCCCCGCATCACATACGACCACGACGAGTCGGACGCGACGACGTAAAGCATGTTCGCTAGGGGCTCCTTCCACGCTTCCTCCGGGACCAAGCGGTGCTGCCCATCCGGTTGTCACAATCGCAGCCGCATGAAACATGCGACCAAGCGATGACGTTGGTGCTTCCAGCAATTCATACACATCAGGATGCTGAACAAGAAAAGACACACGTAATGCATCAATACGTTCGTTATGAACACTGTGGACGTCATCAATAGTGACGCCATACAAATGCGCGCCCGACATTTCGAATGAATCAATCAAGTCATGAATATGTTGTTCGACGAGAGTTGCAGTAGCGAGAACGGGAACGTCAAGAGGTTGAACAGGTACGTCAGGATTCATGTCGTGCATGTGTATGCACGCAATAATGCGCTGGCAGTTACGGACGAACTAGAGAACGCGCAGCCGCTACTACTTGTGCGCCAAACATACGTCCAGGATGCGATGTGATGCGCTCTAACGGACCTGACAAACTCAAGGCCGCAATCACTTCACCGTCGCCATCACAAATAGGTGCACTTACTGATGCCACACCTTTTTCGCGGTCCTCGCTGGTTTCGATCCACCCGTCACGCGAGAGCATCTGCCCCGACAACACGCGACCAGCTGATCCTCTATCTAACGGCAGCAATGCGCCTTCGGGAACGATCCAGCGAAGTCCGTGTGTTGATTCAAATGATGCAACGCAGCGTCTGCCATCTCCTTCAGGTACGTACAACTGCACGCTCTCACTCGTGTCATCGCGAAGTTGACGCGCCACTTCACGCGCACGTTGAATCCACGGAAATTGCTCGGTGGCAGCGCGACCAAGCCCAACAAGTGAGACACCCACACAAAAAAGACCATTGTCGTCACGTCGCACGGCACCGTGATGCTCAAGCGCCAAGAGCAACCTGTGGGCGGTGGCGCGGGGAAGCCCCGTGCGATCAACCACGTCAGATAACGATGCGGGGTTCGTTACAAGAACGTTCAACACAAGAAACGCTTTGTCGAGAACTCCGACGCCTGATACACTGTCCATTAGTTGGGAAGTGTATCTCACATTATGAGACAGTCAAATTACTGAGACAGTCACATTGTGAGATCCGTACAAGATGAAAGAAGGGCGTAATGAGTACTCCAAAGACTCTCCCGCAAAAAGTGTGGGACGCACATGTCGTCCATTCCGCTCCAGGCGAAGCGGATCTTCTCTATATCGATTTACATCTCATTCATGAAGTGACAAGCCCACAAGCCTTCGACGGTTTGCGTTTAACCGGTCGCACAGTTCGCCGACCCGAATTGACTATTGCAACTGAAGACCACAACGTGCCAACAGAAAACATCGACCAGCCAATCGCTGATCCGATCTCGGCAAAGCAAGTTCAAGTGTTACGAGACAACGCTAAGGAATTCGACATCACTCTTTTCCCCATGGGTGATCCCGGTCAGGGCATTGTGCACGTCATCGGTCCAGAACAAGGTCGCACGCTTCCCGGCATGACCATTGTGTGCGGTGACAGCCATACAGCAACACACGGCGCATTTGGTGCGCTCGCATTTGGTATTGGCACGAGCGAAGTTGAGCATGTGCTTGCAACACAAACGTTGCCTCAATCACGTCCCAAGTGGATGGCGATCAACGTGGAAGGTGACGCGCCTGAAGGCGTCACGGCTAAGGACATCATCCTTGCAATCATTGGCACCATCGGTACGGGTGGCGGTATCGGACATATCATCGAATACCGCGGTTCGGCTATTCGCGCATTGTCAATGGAAGGACGCATGACGGTATGCAACATGTCGATTGAAGCTGGTGCACGCGCAGGTCTCATCGCACCTGATGACACAACGTTTGAGTATTTAAAGGGACGCATGCACGCACCAAAGGGTGCCGAGTGGGACAAAGCTGTTGAAGCGTGGAAACAACTGCGCACCGACGATGGCGCAAAATGGGATAAAGAAGTCACCATTGACGCAACGAAGTTGACGCCATTTGTGTCGTGGGGAACAAACCCCGCACAGGTGCTGCCCATTAATGCATCGGTACCGTCGCCAAGTGATGCGCCCGATGCGCAAACTGCTGACACTATTTCTCGTGCGCTTGAGTACATGGGTTTGACAGCCGGTACAAAGATTCGTGACATTGAAGTCGACACCGTGTTTATTGGTTCATGCACGAACAGTCGCATTGAAGACTTGCGCGCTGCAGCTGCTGTATTGAAAGGCCGCAAAGTGTCGGTAAAGCGCACAATGGTGGTCCCTGGCAGTCATGCGGTTCGTAATCAGGCAATGGCAGAAGGACTCGACAAGATCTTCATCGAAGCAGGAGCTGATTGGCGCGAGCCTGGTTGCTCAATGTGTTTGGCGATGAACCCCGACAAGTTGGCTCCCGGTGAACGCGCAGCAAGTACGAGCAACCGCAACTTTGAAGGACGCCAAGGACGCGGTGGACGCACTCACCTTGTCTCCCCCGCTGTTGCCGCTGCCACAGCCGTTGCAGGCCACTTCGCAACACCAGCAGATCTGTAATTACGACGAAAAGGAAAAACGATAATGAAATCAGTACAAATCATTACCGGTCGCGCGATTCCGTTGAAGCGCAGCGACGTTGACACCGACCAAATCATTCCTGCTGATTGGCTGAAGCGCGTTGAACGCACTGGTTTTGAAGCTGGATTATTTTCGACATGGCGCGATGATCGTGACTTTGTGTTCAACGATCAACGCTATGCGGGTGCAACAATCCTGGTCGCTGGTCCAAGTTTTGGTGTTGGTTCTTCTCGCGAACATGCCGTGTGGGCAATCCAGCAATACGGTTTTGATGCAGTCATTGCTCCAAGTTTCAGCGACATCTTCCGCAATAACTGCACCAAGAACGGTCTTGTTCCTGTTGTATTGCCAGAAACCGTGGTGCAAAAACTATGGGACCTCATTGAGAAGGATCCATCAATTGAAATAACGGTCGACATGGAACGACTTGCCGTGGAAGTACCAAAAGCAGGTATCACCGAATCATTCCCAATGGATGCAGCGACGCAACATCGTTTCTTAAACGGTCTTGATGACATCGGCATCACGTTGTCTCATCAAAGTGACATCGACGACTTCGAGCGCAATCGCCCATCGTGGCTTGTAACGCGCTAGGTCGAAAACTTATTTCAAAAACTGCGACAAATCAGCAAGTCGCGCATCGTTGCTAAACACTTCTGTTGGAAGTTCAGTTGGCAACTTTAAGGCACGCTGAATAATTCGACACGTGGTGTGCTGGTTATATTCGGCCATCGTGACGGCAAAGCCATCGCGACCAGCACGTGCCGTGCGACCAGAACGATGCAAATACGTTTTGCTGTCGATTGGTGGTTCGTAATGAATCACCACCGCGACATCGTCGATGTCGATACCACGCGCAGCAACGTCGGTAGCAACCAACACTGTAATTTCTCCTCGAGTAAAGCGTGCGAGAGCTTTCTCACGAGCCGCTTGTGAAAGATCACCGTGCAGTGCGGCCACCTTTGCATCAAGGTCGCGGAGATTGTCGGCAACACGATCACACAGTCGTTTTGTATCGCAGAACACCACAGTCTTGCCGTTGGTCTTTGCGATGGCTGCCACGACTTTGTCTTTGTCCATTCGGTGGACACCAAGAAACACATGATGCATTGTGCCAACGGTGTCGGTTGGTGAATCGATTGATACTTCCGCTGGTGACTTCATGTACCGACGGACAAGATTGCCTACCTGGCCATCGAGCGTTGCTGAAAACAACATTGTTTGATGCTCAGCAGTGACATGTCGCAAAATCCACTCGACTTGTGGAGTGAACCCTTCATCTGCCATACGGTCAGCTTCATCAAGCACGACAACTTCAATGTCGCTTAGCGATACTTCTCCGGACTTCATGAGATCGATGAGTCGTAACGGCGTCGCCACAACAATTTCGATGCCTTTAGCCAACGCATCGACTTGATCATCACGCGATGCGCCACCGTACACAGCCAAGATGCGACGCTCACACGCCTCTCCAATTGGCGAAAGGACCTCGGCAACTTGTAGTGCCAACTCGCGCGTGGGGACCAGCACTAACCCACGGGGTGCACGTACGGTTGTTGCACGACCGACGCGGGCAATCATCGGCACGCCAAAGGCGAGTGTCTTGCCAGAACCGGTACGTGCACGACCGCACAGATCAACGCCTGTCAATGCAACGGGAATTGCTTCTGTTTGGATCGCAAATGGACTGGCAAACCCAGCGCGGGCAAGTCCGGCGTCGACGTGGGCGGGAACGCCGAGGGCTGCAAAGCCGGTGGGTGGAGAAATGATGGAGTCAGTGCCCGAGGTATGTAAGGGGGTCATGTTGCTGTTCAGGGTAGCGGTGTGCGTTCGTTGCGAACCGTTTTGCTCGCAACAACTACAAAATGGCGATACAGTATGACCCAATGAACGCCGCTCGCACCCTCCTTCTTCTTATGTAACGGCAACAGCCGCATATTGCTGTTGTCGAACCTCTCGCGCCTTTTGGCCCGGGGGGTTTTTTGTTGCCCCAGAAGATTTTGAGAAGCGTCACCACACACACCAAAAGGACCAGACCATGCCTCCACAGAACATCACACCGAAGAAAATGGCTTTCGATAAGTACAAGCCTTTTGTTCCGCTTGTTCTCACTGACCGCACATGGCCCAATCGAGTCATCGACAAGGCGCCATTGTGGTGCTCAGTCGATCTCCGAGACGGAAATCAGGCATTGATTGACCCCATGGATCCCGAACGCAAACTGCATATGTTCGAGTCGCTCGTGAAGATGGGATTCAAAGAAATTGAAGTGGGGTTCCCCGCAGCCAGCCAACCCGACTACGACTTCGTGCGCTTGCTGATTGAAGAAGACCGCATCCCCGATGACGTCACAATCCAGGTGTTGGTGCAGTCACGTCAAGAATTGATCGAACGGACATACGAATGCATTAAGGGCGCTCCGCGAGCAATCATGCACTTCTATAACAGCACGAACCCATTGCAACGTGAAGTGGTCTTTGGTCTTGACAAAGAAGGCATCGTCGACATTGCCGTGAACGCTGCGAAGATGTGCAAAAAGTTGGAGCAGACTATTCCCGAAACCATCCTCCGCTACGAGTATTCGCCGGAAAGTTTCACCCTTACTGAACCAGAGTTTGCAATCGATGTTTGCAAAGCAGTGATGGATGTCATCGAGCCGACTCCTGACAACAAAATCATTCTGAATTTGCCTGCAACGGTGGAGTGTTACAGCCCGAACGTATATGGCGACGTCATCGAATGGTTCATTCGTCATCTGCCTAACCGTGACTCTGCGATTATCTCGCTGCACCCACACAATGACAGAGGATGTGCGGTTGCTGCTGCAGAGTTTGGTGTCATGGCAGGAGCCGACCGCGTTGAGGGAACGTTGTTTGGTAACGGCGAGCGCACAGGAAACGTCGACATTGTGAACTTAGCGATGAACTTGTTCATGAACGGCGTTGATCCGCAATTAGACATCTCCGACATCGACGCATTACGACGCGTTGCTGAATACTGCAATCGCCTACCCGTACATCCTCGCCATCCATATGTTGGCGACTTGGTGTACACCGCGTTTTCCGGTAGCCACCAAGACGCGATCAAGAAAGGTTTTGAAGCACTGCCGAAGGACTACACAGAATGGGGCGTTCCCTATTTGCCGATTGATCCAAAGCATGTGGGCCGTACATATGAAGCAGTAATTCGCGTAAATAGTCAAAGTGGCAAGGGCGGAGTTGCGTATGTGATGAAGGCAGAACATGGCTTTGACCTGCCACGTCGTTTGCAGATTGAATTCTCCAAGACGATTCAACACATCACAGAAGACAGCGGTACTGAGATCAGTCCCGTTGTGATGTGGGAGACATTCCGAAGTGAGTACTTACCAGATGAACCGCAATACATCTTGCACAGCCATGAACTGCGAAGTGATTCAAGCTCTGGTCGCACCAATATCACCGCACAAATGATGGTGAATGGCACGGCATCCACCATCACTGGTGAAGGCAATGGTCCTATTGATGCGTTCGTCCATGCGTTGCGCACAGGTCTGTCAGCCGACATTGATGTTCTTGACTACGCCGAACATGCCACTGGACAAGGCTCGGAAGCCACTGCTGTCGCATACGTAGAGACCACCGACTCTCTTGGAAACGTCTTATGGGGAGTGGGAAGCGACCCGAATATCATCACTGCATCATTGCGAGCAGTGCTGGCAGCACACGAACGACGCATGCGTAACGCCTAGGGTTAAGAGATACACATCCGCATCAGTTCCTCAAGGAGTTGCCATGAAAGTCGTTTATGAAAGTAGTTGTTGATTTTGACCTCTGCGCATCGACGGGTTCTTGCACGCAAGTGTGTCCCGAGGTGTTCGAGATTCGTAGTGACGGCTATCTCTATGTGCTGCAGGAAGAACCTGATGAATCATTGCGTGCCAAGGTGACAGAAGCTGAAGAGCTCTGCCCCACCGGTGCAATCACTATTGAAGGATAATTACTGCGTGACCTTTCGTGAGATGTTGACACAGCGCTGGAAAAGTGCCGATTCTGTCTTGTGTGTGGGACTCGATCCCGACATGGCTCGACTGCCAGATACTTTTCAAAGCGCTACTGGCGGCATTGCGAAATTTTGTGTCGACATCATCGACGCAACGGCAGAGTTTGTATGCGCGTTTAAACCTCAGATCGCATACTTTTCTGCTGTTGGTGCGGAACGACAACTCGAGCTTGTGTGTGAACACATTCGTGATTCTCACCCGCAAATCCCCATCATCTTGGACGCCAAACGTGGCGACATTGGTGATACCGCGAAGCTCTACGCGCGCGAAGCATTTGAACGCTACGGCGCGCACGCCGTGACAGTGAGTCCTTATCTTGGCACCGACAGCCTTGAACCTTTTTTCGAATACTCCGACAAAGGCGTGTTTGTTCTCTGTCGCACATCTAATCCGGGTAGCGGAGAGTTTCAGTCACAAAACATCGATGGTATGCCTCTCTATCAACACGTGGCGCACACCGCTGCAACCTCATGGGCGACGCGCGGCGATGTGGGACTTGTTGTGGGCGCTACGTATCCCGAGGAACTCGCCCAAGTTCGTGCCATCGTTCACGACATGCCGCTTCTTGTTCCCGGTATTGGCGCACAAGGTGGAAGTCCAACCGACGTCATGAGAAATGCTGCGACACCAGACGGGTATGGAGTTGTTGTGAACTCATCTCGTGCAGTGTTGTTTGCAGACCCTGTTGATCATGTTGCAGGCGCGCGCAAGGCTGCACAGACCACGCGCGATCAGTTACGCGCGTAACACCGATACTTCGGTGATCCCGGGAGCTGCGCGCAATTCATCAAGCACGCTGTCTGCAACAGGACCGCCAGGAACAATCACCATCAACGCCGTTCCTGGTGTCAGTGCCATTCCCACTTCCATGTCGCGAATGTTGACTCCGGCATTGCCAAGCAATGTTCCGACGGTGCCGATCACGCCTGGACGGTCGTCGTTTCGCACCACAATCATTTGCTCTGACGGAGGGACATCGGTCATGTGGTCATCCATCAAAACAATGCGCGCCTGACGACGTGGTCCCACCAAAGTGGCAGAGATGCTGTGACCGTTTGCGCGAAGGGTGACCAAGTTGACGTAGTCACTATTAGAAGCACCTGATGCAATTTTGGTTTCTTTCACCGCGATACCTGCTTCTCCAGCAAGTTGAGGAGCATTCACGTACGTGACCGAGTCATTACGCACCGACGACAAGAATCCCTTCAATACCGAGAGAGTAAGAATGCGTGTGTCGTATCCGGCAATCTCGCCAGTTGCGATGATTTCCAGTTCACTGGTAGTTCCGTTCACCATTGACGAGAACAAACGACCCAGCTTCTCCGCAAGTGGCAGATACGGCTTTAGTGTTTCATTTGCGTCACCAGCAGCAACGTTCACCGCGTATGGCACAAATTCGCCGGCAAGTGCAAGGTTGATCATGTCTGCGATGTCTTCTCCAGCTCGATCTTGAGCTTCGCTGGTACTTGCACCAAGATGCGGAGTAACAACAATGCCTGGCACAGCAAACAGAGGTGAATCGGTCATCGGTTCTTTGCTGAACACATCGATAGCTGCTCCCGCGATGGTCCCGGAGGTAACAGCTTCTGCAAGGTCGGCTTCATTAACAATGCCACCGCGTGCCACGTTGATAATTCGTAACGCGGGCTTTGCCTTTTTCAACATGTCAGCGTTAATGAGATCAACAGTGTCTTTTGTCTTTGGAAGATGAAGCGTGATGAAATCTGAACGCTCCATTAATTGATCCATATCAACCAGTTCGATGTTCATGGCCTGAGCTCGTTCTTGGGACACAAATGGATCAAAAGCAATGATTCTCATTCCGAAAGCAACCGCACGCTGCGCAACAAGTTTGCCAATACGTCCAAGACCTGCGATGCCAAGTGTCTTGTCGAAAAGTTCGACACCTTCCCACTTGCTGCGCTCCCATCGACCTTGCACAAGCGCTGCATGAGCCTGTGGCACGTTGCGCGCGACCGCCAACAACATCGCCATTGTGTGCTCTGCTGCAGACACGATGTTTGATTCCGGTGCATTAGCCACCATCACGCCGAGACGAGTGGCTGTTTCAACATCCACATTGTCAAGACCAACACCGGCACGACCAACCACCATCAACTCATCGGCTGCTTCTAATAATTCGGCGTTGACGTCGGTGGCCGAACGCACGATGAGCGCTTGGGCCCCCACGATCACTTTTTTCAACTGATCGGGTGTGAGACCGACTTGCACGTCCACCTCATGACCCGCGGCGCGGAGACGATTGAGGCCGTTGTCGGCAAGAACTTCTGAAACAAGAATGCGGGCCATGGGTGACCATTCTCGCCGCTGCGTACACTGCAGACGAAACGGAAAATTGATATTCCGTAAAGACCCCGTGAAAGGCGACACCCCCTATGCCCTATCCGTTTTTATCGGAGGAATGGATCGCAGCCGCACGCGAGATCCGCGCTCAACACGCCCATGTCGAAGCCTCAACCCAGGTCGCAGTCGCTGTGCGCATCAACCAGGTCATTACAGATGTCCCGTTTGGATCTGGCACCGTCCTTGCGTATTTCGACACTTCTGGCGGAGCGATCGAGATGGAGCTTGGTGCTCTCGACAACCCAGATGCAACGGTGACGACTGATTACGCCACAGCGCGATCAATTTTTGTTGATCAAGATCCGGCAGCAGGAATGCAGGCACTGATGAACGGAAAAGTAACCGTCGATGGGGACATGCTCAAACTTCTCGCCCTTCAAGCCACGATTGTGAACGCTGGCGATGCAGAAAAGATTGCCACTGAAATGAAAGCAATCACCGGATAGTAGAACGATCCGTGGATCGAACATAAAACGCCGCAAAGGTGCCAAGTGCAGAAACACATGCGCCCACCACAAAAGCGATACTGAAACTTCTCACCACGCCACTTGGCTCGAGTGACTCTTGAACAGAAATCATCACTGTTGTTCCCGCCACGGCTGCTAACTGGTTCATGAGTTGTTGCAACGCTCCGGCAACACCCATGTCTCTATCGTCCACTGCATTTGCCACTAATGCTGTTAACGACGGTGACGAGATACCAAGACCGATTCCGGAAATAGCGAGTGCACCCGCGATGAACCATGACGATGAACCGACATCAATGAGTGCAAACAAAATCATTGCGAGCACCACGATGCCTGAACCCACCACTGCTGATGCTCGTTCTCCCACGCGCATTGTCACAAAACTCGCAGTAGGAGCAGCGAGAGAGAACGCCAAGGGTCGCGCCACGATCAACCAGCCAACAAACGCAGCGGAAAATCCGAGACCCCGTTCCAACAATTGAGGAATGAGAATAAAGCCACCCATGTACGCAAAGTTTGTAAACGACTGACTGACCACCGGCATCACAAGATTTCGACGTCCTAACCAGTGCAAGGGCATCAACGGTTCTTCTGCACGTTTTTCCACCTGGACGAAGACGGCAATTGTTGCAACGCCTACTGCAATCACCAACAATGTGGCAGGCGAGGTCCAACCCCATGAGTTTCCACGGTTAATACCGAGAAGTACAAAAACTGCACCGAGACCAAGCGTGACCGAACCCATCACGTCGAAACGAACGTTTTTGATTCGCGAAGTTTGTGGCAACATCTTCCACGCAATGAATGCAGCAATAAAACACAGTGGCGCTTGAATCACAAAAATGATTCGCCATCCAACTGACTCGATGAGTGGTCCACCAAGTACAACACCAAGAACAGGTGCACCTGCGGTGGTAAAGCTCCAAATACTTAATGGACGAACACGTTCGTGTGGTTCGAACAATCTGTTGATGTACGCCATTGCTGCTGGTCCGGTCGCAGATCCCGCAGTTGCTGATAAGACTCGAAAAGTGACCATGCTGGCTGCGCTCCATGCAAAGACAGTGGCGCCGGCAAAAAGTCCAGAGATTGCAAGTCCATAGACATAGACCTTCTTGTGCCCGTACAGGTCGCCGATCTTTCCAAACGCGGGCCCCACTACTCCGAATGCGAGCATCGGCCCGGTGATGGCCCAATTCAGCGTGCTGACGCTGGAGTTGATGTCATTTGAAATCGTCTCAAGTGACACAACAAGAATGGTGATCGTTGAACTTGTCGTGAATAATCCGACCAACACCACGATAAGCACCGCCCACTTGCGAGAAAGTCCCACTCGTTTGGCAATGCGTTTCGATACCAACAAACTCCACGGAACTGTGGATGACTCGTCAACGCCCGATGACTGCGGACCAAGAGACTCGGGGCCTTTCGGACCGAGTTCTTCTTTATTGCTGTCGTGCGACGATGCGCTCACTTGATGGTGCTGGACATGTTTTTCATGGCAGCAGACAAATCAGCAACAGACCAGTACTTACCGGCATCAACGGTCTCTGCAAGTTCCCATGACTTCACGCGCGTTACTTCCCCGCCTTTAACAAAAAATGTCTCACCAGAAAATGCACACTCAGCTGACGACAGATACGCAACAAGTGGAGAGATGTTTGCGGGGTCCCACTCGTCAAATGCGTTGTCGTCTTTTGGAGCAGCGATGCGTTCTTCTAAACCGGGAGTTGCAAGTGTTAAACGTGTGCGTGCTGCAGGAGCAATGGAGTTGCTCTTCACGTTGTATCGCGACAGTTCTTTTGCGCAAATCTGAGAGAAGGTGGCGATGCCAGTTTTGGCAGCACCGTAGTTGCTCTGGCCAGGGTTGCTAAACAAACCAGACGTTGATGACGTGTGCACAACATTGCGTGGCTTGTTTACACCAGCTTTATGTTGTTCTCGCCAATATGCAGCGGCCCAACGCGTGGGTGCGAAGTGCCCCTTTAGGTGGACCGCAATTACTGCATCCCATTCAGCTTCGGTCATGTTCACCAACACTCGATCGCGCAAAATACCGGCGTTATTCACGAGGATGTCCAAGTCTCCGAATGTTTCAACAGCCATGTTGATCATGCGCTGTGCGCCCTCCCAGTCGGCGACATTGTCGTAGTTAGCAATAGCTTCACCGCCCATTGCAATGATTTCATTCACTACCTGTTGAGCTGGAGTTGCATCAGTGCCCGTTCCGTCATTTGCACCGCCGAGGTCATTCACAACAACCTTTGCGCCTTCTTTTGCAAATAACAACGAGTGTTCGCGACCAATTCCGCGACCGGCTCCGGTGATGATTGCTACGCGACCGTCTAATGCACCCATGACACTTTTTCTCCTTCACATCTCGCGCCAATGTGGCCTTCCACAGATGCGGTGATGTATTGCGTCTACGAGACTAGGGGAATTGAAGGTCTACGGTCTGACCGACCAGCGCTGGGTCGAGATCTTTCACGGGCTTTCCATCAATCGACGCTGACTTAAGCTTTTCTTTACGATCACCAGTAATGGTGCCCACGATGAGACCCGCGGCCACCAATCGCTCACGTACCTTTTTGACATCGCGATTAATAATCGTTGGGATCAATGTGCCGACCTGACCGCCCGACAATGTGAGTGTCACCGTGCCGCCGCGAGGTACCTGCGCTCCTGCAACCGGGTCCATCACCGACACAGTCCCAAGAGGAATCGTGGGATGTGGAACGGCATCTGGTAACACGACCGTTATCAATCCGAGTTGTGTCAAGGCTTCTGTTGCCGCTTCTGGCGTAGCGCCGGCAAGATCTGGAATCGTGCGCGGTGCTGGCCCAATCGAGACATTGAGATTGATGGTTGCGCCTTTCACCAACGAGTCGCCAACTTTGAGCGTGGGTTGATCGGGCACCAGCCACGACACCACGGTACCTACCGGAACATTTTCATCGTGGATGTCAGTAGTGACGACGACGAGCTGCAACGATTCAATTTGAGCACGCGCTTCGTCAGTAGTTAAGCCAGATACTTCTGTAAGAACAGACAAGGTGGCACCTTCTGCTACGTAAATCGTGAGGGTGTCACGCTTGGCGAGTTCCACTCCGGTTGCAGGGTCACTTCGAATAACGCGATCTTTTTCGATGTCGTCACTTCGCTCATACACAACTCTGATGTCCCAACCATATTTTGAAACTTGGTTACGTGCTTCACCTTCAGTGAGACCTTCGAGAATCGGAACAGGATTCTTTGGATTTAAGACAGTGTTATACGCAAGAACACCACCACCAACAAACGCAATAATCACAAGGACTGCTACGCCAATGCGTAGCTTCCAGCGTTTTTGTTTGGGTACTAATTGTTGCGTGGTGGGATCTTCAGCGGCCAACGTCGCTAGCACCGCGGCATCAATTGAAATGGGGCCTGTTTCGTCGCCACCTATTACGAGTGGACCACTTGGATCTTTTGCTGCTGGTGGTTGTGGCGGTACCACAACTGGATTCAACGGTTCACTTCCACCAATCGGTGGTGTTGTGCGAATCACGATTGGATCACGGTCTGCTACTGGTGGCGCCCCAAGCGATGGTGCAACAGTTGGTTCAAACAACATCGAAACACCGACGATGTCAATCGGGGTGGGACGCGGCAATTTCTCGGCGGCTTGAACAAGAGCCTGACCAAATTCTCTCGGAGTGCACCGTTCTGCCTGGTCAGGTCGTCCTGCGCGCTCTAACACTTGAGCGAGCGCGCCAAAATCTGCATTGACCGGCAACAATTTCCCGGCTCGTTGCGCACCTGCAGCATCAGGTGTGTCACCAGCAAATGGGACCTCGCCGGTCATTGCTTCGATCAATGTCAACGCGAGGGCATACACATCAGATGACGTGGTACGTGATGACCCCTCGAACAACTCAGGGGCACCGTAATTTGCCTGCTCAATTCCCCATGAGTCAGTAGGGCGCTGGGGAGCACCAAAGCCGACCACGCGTACGCGCCGGTCAAGACCAAAAACAAGTCGCGATGGACGAAGGTCGCCATGGACGATGCCACTACGGGCGGCTGTGTCGAGGGCCCGACAGACGTCGATTCCTACAACGAGGGCTTGCGACGGAGTGAGGCGTCTGCCTCTGTCGATGAACTCACGTAAGGATCCCCCGGCCAAGGACTGTCCGATGACATACACGTACCGCTCACCTTCCACAGTGACGTCGCCGTGGTCAAGGATGGTTTCAATCGTGGGATGCGAAAGGCTCATTGCCACTTGGCACTGACGCTCAAAGCCCTCAAGTGCATCAGACACTGTGGTGGCACCAAGAGCGGGGTCGACCAGACGCTGCAATGGAGTGAGGCGTGCGCCTAAGACTTCGGTTGTTGACAGGTCGGTGGCGTCAAATTGCATGAGCCCCGAGGCAGCCCCAACGGCAGATGCGTCGCTGCGTACGGCGTCTAGGCGGTAGCGACCGCCCAGCACAATGCCGACAAAGGCAGTTCCTGGAAAAGACTGAGGTTCGCTCATGACCCCGTCGAAACTACCGTTTTTCCCCTCCTGAGGGTGGGCGGGACCCATTTCAAGGCGAGAATGGGGCCATGTTGACCCGTTCTCGGCGCGAAAGACTGCTGATTAGTGCCGTTGTAGGCGTTGGCCTTGCCCTCATCATTGTCGGGTTTAACTCGGCAACGACTGGCCGAGATGCTCAACGCATCCCTGAGGCGATCGAGCGAATGAACCCAGGGCCAAATGATCGCGTGCCACAACAGAGCCAAATTGTTGTCGACTTTGTCGAAGGGTATGACGCAACGCTCACCATTGACGATGTTGAATTACCAATTACGCGTCTCGATGAGATCACGGCCGAAGGCAATGCGCTGAAACCAGGATCGCAAGTCAACATTCCGCCAACGGCAATCTATGACCCGGGCAACTTTGTTATCAGTTTCTTGCCACAACCTGATGCACCGTTTGAACGGTGGGAACAGGGTGAGCACGAAGCACTGGTGCGGTACTGGAAAATTGAAGATGGGCCGTCAGCGGCGCGATCATTTCGTTGGACGTTCGTTGCGAACTAATTACTTGTCACTAACGAGCGGGTAACTCACCTGTCGTCAGCAGATGCTCGAATCCTTCTTCGTCCAGTACAGGAATACCAAGTTGTTCTGCCTTGGTTAATTTGCTGGCGCCGGGAGCCTCTCCCACTACAACTGCAAACGTCTTTGCACTCACACTGCCAGGGCTCTTCCCACCACGATCTTTAATGGCGATTTCAGCACCCTCACGCGAATAGTTCGCAAGAGTTCCCGTAACAACAATTGCTTTACCCTCCAACGTCTGCGGTGCATCGCTCACTTGAACATTGCCAAAGTCGACACCAGCAACGCGAAGTTTTTCGATGATTTTTCGGTTGGCTGGTTTGTCAAACCATGAACGTATTGAGGCCGCAATAATTGCACCGACACCGTCAACGTTCGACAACTCCTCAGAAGATGCGTTCGCTATTGCATCCAAGGAACCAAAACGTCGCGCGAGAGCCTCGGAGGCTGCAGGACCAAGATTCTTAATACCTAACGCGGTGAGCAGTTTCGGTAGCGGACGAGTCTTTGATTGTGCAATACCGTCAATAAGGTTTTGTGCTCCTTTTTCAGCAAAGCCTTCCAACGTGAGCAACTGCTCAACTGTGAGCGCGTACAAATCTCCGACGTCTTCAACAAGTTCCGCTTCTGACAACGCAAACACCGTACGTTCACCAAGACCTTCGATATCCATTGCGCCTCGTGACGCAAAATAAATGATGCGTTGATCACGCTGGAACGGACACGTTGGTTCAACACAACGTGTGTCTGCAACCCCCTCTTCTTTGACAAGAGTGGATTTCACAGGACATGGACATGTTGCAGGAAACTCCCACGCCTTCGTGCCCTTTGGTCTTTTTGCAAGAACCGGACCGACAACTTCAGGGATGACGTCGCCAGCTTTACGCACCACCACCGTGTCACCTGGTCGCACATCTTTGAGTGCCACTTGATCACGGTTATGAAGCGTGGCCATGCCGACGGTGGAACCGCCCACAAAAACCGGTTCAAGAACAGCAAAAGGTGTGGCACGTCCGGTGCGTCCAATCGACACTTGAATGTCGCGCAAAATTGTGTTTCGTTCTTCAGGTGGAAACTTAAACGCGATCGCCCAACGTGGTGCTCGCGACGTCACACCTAAAAGTTCGCGTTGTGCCAAGTTGTTCACCTTCACTACAACGCCATCAATTTCATACGGGAGTGTGTGGCGCTGCTCTTGCCAGTGGTGGCAATACGCAAGAACCTCGTCAAGCGAGCCAACCACGCGAATGTTTGGATTGACAGCGAATCCAAGTGACGCCAGGTACTCGAGGGTTTCGAAGTGTTCAGTGAAGTTAGGTGTCCCCTTCACTTCTCCCAATTGATACGACCAGATCGACAAATTGCGACTGGCAGTGACGCGAGCATCCTTCTGGCGCAAACTTCCCGCGCCTGCATTTCGGGGGTTGACGGGAACAGATACTGGGGCGCGTCCCTCTGCAGCGCGTTCTCTATTTTCTTCTTCTTTTTCGGCCTTGAATTTTTCGAATGCAGCAAATGGCATGTATACCTCACCGCGTACTTCCAACACGTCGGGAAGTGATGACTTCTTCTGCGAAGCACCTTTCAACTGAAATGACTTTGGTACGTCTGTAATAGTCGCAACATTTGCGGTGACGTCTTCTCCAACTCGTCCATCGCCACGTGTCGCAGCCTGCACAAAAGAGCCGCCTTCATACCGCATGCTGATCGCGAGACCATCAATTTTCAGCTCGCACACATACGAGACGTCTGCGGCACCCCCGTTAGCAGCGAGGCCTTTGATGACACGCTCACCCCATGCACGAAGCTCATCCTCATCCATCGCGTTATCGAGACTCATCATCGCCACGGCGTGTGTGACTGGAGAAAACGTGGTGGCAGATCCAGCACCGACAATTTCCGTTGGAGATTGTGCGTCAACGAGTTCGGGGTGACGTTCTTCTAACTCGCGAAGACGACGAACCAACTCGTCATATTCGGCATCACTAATTTCTGGCGCGTCGTGCGAGTAGTACAACTCGTTATGGTGGCGAATCTCGGCGCGGATCTGTTCAATCTCTTTTTTAGCGGGGGGTGTGCGTGCCACAGCCACCAACCTACTGAACGCCGTATTCCGCCAAGCGCGTTGACAGCACATTCACATGTGTAAAGACCTGCTCTGCCAATGCTTCTGTGTGGTTGCCAAGACCACACACCGGAGTGATAACGCTGTGAGCGTGCAACAGGTCTGCATCGACTCCCTGCGTAATCAGATGTGCCCACATCTCACGCAATGTGCGCCATGATCGTTCCGGGCTAGAAGCGATAGGGCCATCGGTGCGCACCGCACCCCATGCGATGCGACCACCTAATACGAGGTGTTCACTGATCCGTCGCGCAGACGACATGAGATCAGCTACTTCGTCTGTGTTCGAGGAACTTGGAACCGGCACTGACAACACTTGTGCACCTGTTGACAACAGTGCGTTCCAATCGGTCCGTGCACAACAGTGCAGTCCCGACCAATTGTCATCATCGACCACCGCCAGGGCACCAGAAATCACATCGAGGACATCGTCGACTGCGATTGGGAAATCACTAGAGAACGCCTCGTGTGCCATTGGCTCATCTAACACGATGACTTGTGTTGCTTGCGGACACGCACGTGCGATGGTGTCTTCCAAGACGCGCATGTGCGAGCGAATGACCTTGAGTGCTAGTTGAAATGCAAAGCGGGACTCAAGGCCAACACGAACCAAAACCGCACCGAGTGTGATCGGACCAACAAATTGCCATTTCACAATCGACGGTTGTGGATGCTCAACGATTGATGAAAGAAAAGTTGAAAAACCACCAAAGGCTTCATGAAACAAATCTGTCTCCACTGGCCCATCAAGATCGACTCGCGCAATATCGACGTTGATGCCGCCGTATTGTCCTAAGGACACGCCATCAATTCCAATGAGTGCCTGTGCAACCATTAATTCAGATGGTGACCGACGTGGCAACGAAGGAATCGTGGGGATAGTTGTTGCGCGCCACGAAAAATCAATTGCGTCAGCTGCGCGACGATGCGGAAGGCTTCCGACCGCAAATGACGCACCAGGACGAAGCTGCTCATCGTGTGCCATTCCTATTGGCTAGCACCGCATTTCCTCACACGGCGAGCCGAAACACGTGTTCACACATTCGTTAAAACATTGGTTGCATGTTGTTCGCACTGGGGTTGATACGGCAGGCTACGAGGGTGGAAAAAGCCCCATCTGCTCAACTGTTTCTGTGGATGGCGCGTCTCTCGTGGCTAGTGGTCGCACTATGTGCACCCTGGTGGTCACTTGCCGACGAACGTTCAACTGCGGTGTCCGTTGTGTTGCAGGCATGGGGATGGGGCGTATGGCTGCTCGTCGCCGCAGCACTGCTTGTTCCAACTCCAGCATCCCTCACGGCCATACGCATCACCATTCCCGTAGTGGTTGTGCAATCAATCGCAGTCATTTGGCATGGAGATCCCACCCAAAATTCATTTCTTCAGGCATGTGCCGTTGCGGGAGCAGTCGTCACGTGGCGCCTCGCGCATCATCAAATTCTCGTTGACGACATGGTCCAGGGCGGCGCATATGGTCAAGAGATCCGCTTTGCGTTGCGCACACCATGGCCACATGTTCTTCCTGCAATCGTTGCGTGGTTGTTGTTTGTCGGCTCATTAACTATTGGCACGTTGTTTCTCGCTGCACAGCAATGGATTGCAGGAATCATCCTCACAGCAATTGGTCTTGCTCTCGTTCGCACCGTTCCAAAACGTGTTCACCGTCTCGCGCGGCGCTGGCTCGTTCTTGTTCCTGCTGGAATCGTGATTCACGATCACATGGTGCTCGCTGAGACAATGATGTTGCGTCGACACAACATCACTTTCGTCAATGTTGCTAATCAACCAGGCGAAGAAGCCGACCTCACCGGTGGCGTGCTTGGATCACGACTCGTCATTGGTGCTCGCAACGCAGACAAAGTGATTCTCACTCCGATTGCTGCTCGCATGCTGAAAACAGGCGAGGCCCTGCATGTGCAGTCGTTTGCAATTGCCCCACGCCGACGCGACGCTGCGTATGCGGTACTGAGTAGTTAACTAACTATTCCGCCGCCGAGAACATAGGTATCTGTTTCGTCGTACCACACCACCGACTGGCCAGGCGCAATGCGTCGCTCAGGGTGTTGCCATTCCAAAACATATCCCATGTCATCGTGACGCAACGTCGCATCTGCACGAGCACCGTGTGCACTCCCCTGTACCAGCACATGGGTGTCCACCATGTTTTGCGCATCAGACTGATGCGGCCAAGAAAGCCCCGACACTCTCGTGTGCGTTACGAGCAAATCTTCGTCACTGCCGACTACAACTTTTTGTCCGGCAACATCGACGTCAACTACATATCGCTTGTCGCCGCCACCCAAGTTCAATCCGCGTCGCTGACCAATTGTGACTAACTCAACGGCCTGCACAGAACCAGCATGTCGACCATCGGTATCAACAACATCTGCAGGACGAAACTCGATGCGCTGTCCGAGGAATCCCTCGCGTCCTACTGTCGACCCAATAAAACACACGTCTTGGCTGTCGGGTTTGGTTGCAGTACGCAGTCCGGCTTCTTGTGCAACAGATCGCACTTCAGACTTTTGCATGTGTCCGACCGGGAACAACACGTACGCGAGGTCATCCTCTGACAACATGTGCACCACGTAACTCTGATCTTTTTTGGTGTCAGCACCGCGTGTTACTCGCAACATTCCGTTGCTGTCTGGTTCGATGCGCGCATGATGGCCGGTAGCGACAGCATCAAAGCCGAGCAAGCGACCACGCTCAATAAGACGATCAAATTTAAGGTGACGATTGCACTCGATACAGGGGTTTGGAGTCACCCCATTGACATGCGCATTCACATATGGTGCAACAACGTGTTCATTGAAGTCATCAGAGAAGTTGAAAACCAAATGGTCAATATTGAGTTGCTGTGCGACACGACGCGCATCGTCAACATCGGACACCGAACAGCACCCCGTGTCGCTTTCGCCGCCCCACAGACGCATGGTCACGCCGGTGACATCGTGACCTTCACACTGCAACACCAAGGCAGCGGCGGATGAATCAACACCGCCGCTCATTGCAAGGAGCACTTTCATGACGCTTCGACCCCCGACTTTGCACGTGGACGTGTCTTTCCCGACATTGACTGTATGTATTTCACTGACGATGTGATTGCGGCAATGGCTCGATCAATGTCATTTTGTGTCGTGGTGTGACCAAGGCTTAAACGCAACGCCCCTTTTGCACGTTCTGTTTCAACACCCATCGCTGCGAGGACATGCGATGGCTCCATCGCCCCACTTGCACAAGCCGATGCAGCCGAAGCGCACACGTCTTCTTTATCTAAAAGAAACAGCAATGGCTCGCTTTCGATACCGGACAAACACATGTGCGCAATACCAGCAACAGAGGAACCATTTGACAACGTCGCATGCGCGCATGGCACTTGTGATGTGATTTGCTCGACTAAGTAATCGCGTAATGCGCGTAACCGTGCCACTTCACTTGCTCGATGTTCGTGAGTCACTGAAAGCGCGACAGCCGTTCCGACAATGCCCGCGACATTGTGAGTTCCACTTCGACGATCACGTTCTTGTCCACCGCCAAATATGAGGGGCTCTACATGCACGCCATCGCGTACCACCATGATGCCCATCCCCTTCGGCCCGCCAAATTTATGAGCCGACAAAGTCAGCACATCCACATGTGGCCACACTTCCCGGAGATCGAGCCAACATGCGGCCTGAACGGCATCTGTGTGCATAACCGCGTCTGGACATGTGCGACGTACTGCACGACTTACTTCAACAATGTCAGTGATGGCGCCGATTTCGTTGTTGACTGCCATTGCTGACACCACTGAGACGTTGTCGGTGCCTCGCAACGTTTCCCTCAGAGCAACCGGATCTAAAACACCATGTGCAGTGACGGGCAACACCACGCCATTCACATGCTCAACACAATGCAACACGGCATGATGTTCTGCAGCCGAACACACTGCCACTCCACCATTTCGACGAACTGCGCCAAGGATTGCTGTGTTTGCACCCTCAGTGCCGCCCGAGGTGAACACAATTTCACCCGGCGAACAACCAATTGCATCTGCGACCATGTCGCGTGCTTCATCAATGACTTTTCGTACTTCACGTGCAAACCGATGGGACCCAGACGGATTTGCATACGCCACGTCATAAAACGGCTCCATTGCAATACGTGCTTCATGACGCAATGGCGATGTCGCAGCGTGGTCGAGATACACATACTCTCGACGCGGAGCGGGCTGCAATGACATATCTTCAGGCTACCGAGATAGCAAAACGCTTGTGAGGAACGAGTAATTGGCCCCACAACATGGTCTACTGGTCGACGTGAATAGGGACCAGCACGATATGGGTCGTTATGGCATTGCCGGCTACACAGCCTCGACATATGGCGATTCCTTTGCCGATGTCTACGACGATTGGTACTCCGACCTCGACGACAATGACTTCATTCGCTACATCGCATCACTGCTACCCGACCGGCCCGCAAAGGTGCTCGAATTGGGAGTAGGTACTGGTCGACTCCTGGCTCAATTGACACTTGCGCGACAACACCGCGACATTCTCTTTGGAATCGACTCGTCCCAGGCGATGCTGCAAAAGCTCCGTGCTCGCGACGATGTACATGACGCTGAAGTCACCGTGGGAGATTTTTCAAAAATGCTCCCTGACGGACCTTTCGACCTCATTTTCATTGGGTACAACACCCTGTTCAATCTCCCCGATGACGATGCCTTGCGATCGTGTTTGGCACTTGTACGCGACAAGTTGTCCGCGATTGGAATCTTTGCAATTGACGTTGTCGTCCCCGAACCAGCAAGCACGTCAGATGTTGTGTCCGTGAAGTCGATTACAACCGATTCGCTCACCCTGTCGGTGAGTCGCCACGATCACTTCCAACAACGCATCACCGGACAATTTGTCGATATCTCCTCTACCTCCGGGGTGAATTTGCGTCCGTGGTCGGTTCGTTATTGGACCCCAGAACAACTCGATGCCCACGGCGCAGCAGTTGGTCTGTCACTTCACTCGCGCTATGCCGACGGTGACGGCACAGCACACAACAGTGATAACGCCCGTCACATCAGTACATATATCCGCACATAGTCATCTAGATGACACCTAATTGCAAACGAGTGGTCGTATCCTTGATATCACTGTGAGTCAATTACGCCTCAATCTTCTCACCGGCCGATGGGTCACGATCGTTCCAGAACGCGCTCAACGAGCATCTGACTTTGCACCTCGTGCAAAACAGGTAGAACCCGACGCCACAAGCGAATGTCCGTTCTGTAACCACTCTTCAGACCGCGAAGCACCGCTGGCTGAGAATCTCAATTCTGATGGATCTTGGTCGATGCGTGTTCTGCCCAACCGCTATCCCGCCTTTGTTGGCGATGAATCAATGGCGGTGCGAAATTTGGGACCAGTACGCGTCATGGCTGAAGCCAGCGGTGTACACGAAGTGTTCGTCTACACCCGCAATCACGATGGCAACATTTCCCAACTTTCCGATTCGTCCATTGCAGAATTCATGCAAACACTAAAGAGTCGTCTCGTGGCACATGCCAACACCACAAACATTCGCTACACCCAAGCAATCATTAACCATGGTCGTGAAGCCGGCGCGTCGCTAACACACCCCCACGGTCAGTTGCTTGGCTTGCCATTTGTTCCCGGCGAGATTTTGGAAGAAGAGCGCGCATTTGAACGCTTCAAAGGTGGCTGTTTGTTGTGCACCACCATTGACGCAGAAGTGTCAGACAAAGAGCGTTTGGTATTCGAAACCGACCATGCTGTTGCAATCTGTCCGTTCTGGAGTAGCGGTCCATACGAAATGCTCATTATTCCGCGCGCGCACGATCTGCACCTCACTGACTCAACAGACGATGTGTTGAATAACGTGGGAATCGCCATTCGCGACGCGGTACGTCACCTCAATGAAACACTTGGCGATGTCGCCTTCAATCTCGTATTCCACACCGCGCCGGCACATCACTCTGGCCAGTATCACTGGCATGTCCATCTTTGGCCTAAGTTGACAACCACCGCAGGTTTCGAGCGTGGAACAGGCGTGATGATCAACATTGTCGCACCAGAAACAGCAGCAGACGAGTTGCGCAAAGTGTCATCGGCAGTGAAATGATCGAAGTATCAATCGACCTCAATGCCTCTGTCGAACGGGTGTGGCAAGTCGTCGAACCAATTGAACGACACATCGATTGGATGGCAGATGCTGTTGCTATTCGATTTAAGACCGAGCAGACCCGTGGTGTTGGCACCGAGTTTTTCTGCGACACAAAAGTGGGACCCATCAAATTGGTAGATGAAATGACCATCACCGAATGGGCGCCAAACGCAGCTATGGGAGTGCGCCATACGGGAATCGTCACTGGAACCGGCGTATTCACTCTTGAGCCACTCGACAACAACTCGCGCACACGATTCACATGGAAAGAAGAACTTACTTTTCCGTGGTATCTCGGTGGACCAGTTGGAGCAATTGTCGGCGGTCAGCTCGTGATGAAAGCAATTTGGCGTCGCAACTTAAAGAAGTTGAAGGCCATTGTCGAATCCCCTAGCGGCCAGTAAAACTGGCCTGACCGTGTTCTCTAACGGCCAGTAAAACTGGCCTTACCTGGCCCATTTTGGAGGAAGCTGGTGACGCCGATTTGGCTGTCGTCACTGCGAAACACTTCGGTGAATCCATCTTTTTCAAGCGACAAACCTGATGCAAGATCTGTTTCAACACCTTTGTCAACCAATGATTTAATGAGGCGCTGTGCAACCACCGCACCACTCGCCAGAGAAGATGCCAGCTCGAGTGCACGATTCATTAATTGGTCAGGGGCCACAATTTCATCTGCGAGCCCGATCGACAACGCTTCAGTGGCAGACACCTGACGACCCGTCAACATGATTTCTTTCGCGCGACTCGCACCTACAAGTCGAGGCAGACGCTGAGTACCGCCACCGCCAGGGATAATGCCAAGCAAGATCTCTGGTTGACCAAACACAGCCTTTTCTGACGCAATGCGATAGTCACACGCCATTGCCAATTCGCAGCCGCCACCAAGTGCATATCCACTCACTGCTGCAATCACAAACGATGGGATCGCAGCCACAGCATCAAGCGCAGTATGAAATCCGTTGCCGATGGTCGCTGCTTCACTAGGTCCGCCAAATTCGGTGATGTCTGCACCAGCCGCAAACAAGCGGTCACCGCCGGTAATCACCACAGCGCCCGCGGGGTGAGCAGTGAGCTCTTGGGCGATCTCGTGGATACGCGCAAGCATCGCCTGTGACAATGCGTTGACTTTCGGCGAGTTCAACGTGACAACGGCAACGCCATCATCGCGACGCTCTAGTACAACAATGTCGGACTTATTGTCATCAGACATGATCAGGCTCCCACTCCGTGCAACATCTCGTCAGCTGCACTCCACGGATCGATCTGACGATCAATCACCTGCTGTTGAATGTTTTCCCAACGCTCTCCAGTGCACAACTCGCGCGCGCGCAACTCGAGCCGTCGGGCAACAATTTCACGCAGTTCTTCACGCAAACGAAATTCACGCCGTGTTTGCAGGACGTTATTTGCTTCAATGAAGCTGCGGTGTTCACAAATGGCGTTCCATAATTCGGTCACGCCTTCTCCAGTTGTGCCGACCGTTGGAATGATCAATGGATGCCAGTCGTCGGTCGCAAGATCGGTCAACTCGAGCATCTGTTCGATGTCACGTCGAGTTTCATCAGCACCTTTGCGATCTGCTTTGTTAATCACGAACACATCGGCGATCTCCATAAGACCTGCTTTATTCGCCTGAACGGAGTCGCCCCATCCGGGATTCAACACAACAACGGTGGTGTCTGCCTTGCCAGCAATTTCGACTTCCACCTGTCCGACTCCCACGGTCTCAACGAGGATCCACTCTCTACCCACTGCATCAAGCAAGCGAATGGCCTCGGGTGTTGACAGTGACAGACCGCCGAGATGACCACGAGTTGCCATCGAACGAATGAACACACCGGGGTCTGTTGCATGATCTTGCATACGCACGCGGTCACCAAGGATTGCTCCGCCGGTAAATGGCGATGATGGGTCGATTGCAAGAACGGCAATCTCCATCTCAAGCGAACGCAAGTGCTTGATGAGAGCACTTGTCAACGTGCTCTTGCCAGCACCGGGCGCTCCAGTGATGCCAACGGTGTATCCATGACCCGAATGTTTATAGGCCATGCGGCCCACTTCACGCGCTGTTGCATCGCCCCGTTCAAGGAGCGACAGGACCCGCGCTAAGGCACCACGATCACCGTTACGTGCGGCTTCAAAAAGTTCCGCGGGACTGAGATTGCGGCGACTCATTTAGGCAACCTGTACCACTGCGGTCACACCATCGATGCGGTCTTTCATGATCCGCTCAATGCCCGCCTTCATCGTCTGGTCAGATGCAGGGCACGTCGTACACGCCCCAACAAGTTCCACACTGACAATGCCAGTTTCTTCGTCGACGTTATGCAACACGATGTCTCCACCGTCGGCCTGAAGGGCCGGGCGAATCACTTCGATTGTCTCTTCTACTTGTTGTCGCATTGACACTGTTTTTGCTCCGCTGTGTTTCCTGACACGATACCCACCAACCCTCGTGACTGCCCCGTCCAGTGGTCACAGACCTACGCTTAGGTCATGATTGGGCATCAAGGCGGCTGGGATGAAATTCTCTATATCGCCGGTCCCGCGCTACTCATCAGTGGGTTGCTGTGGATTGCCCATCGTCGAGCGAATCGTCTACGAGACGCGGCTGATAACACCGCCGAGAGCAGCGAGACGACCTACTAGATCGTCATATCCGCGATCAATGTGGTGCACATCATGAATTTCTGTCATTCCGCGTGCGCTTAAACCCGCAACGACCAGTGCCGCGCCAGCACGAATATCTGGCGCTGAGACAACTGCACCCGTGAGGTGATCCACTCCGCGAACGACCGCATGATGACCATCAATTGTGATACCGGCACCGAGTTTGCGTAGTTCTTCGATGTAGCGAAATCGACCGGGATATAAGTTCTCTGTAACAATCCCGGTCGTATCTGCGATTGACAACATCGCGACAAGAAGTGGTTTGTAGTCGGTGGCGACTCCGGGAAACGGAAGTGTTGCAACATCTATTGAGTGCATTCGTTCACTACTTGTGACATGAATACCTGCGGCGTCGGGAACAATTGTTAACCCCATATCGGCATACCGCGATAACAACATTTCCATGTGTGCTGGTACACCACGACGAACAAACACATCGCCACCACACATCGCGACAGCCGACATGTACGTGGCCACCTGTACTCGATCGGTCACAACTTCATGAGCGACTGACACGAGAGAATCACGCTCAACTCCTGTCACGGTAATGACCGACGTTCCCGCACCAGAGATGCGCGCCCCCATCGACGACAGAAACGCACAGAGATCAACAATTTCAGGCTCGCGAGCAGCGTTACGAATCGTTGTGACGCCGTCGGCAAGAACCGCCGCAGTGAGAATATTTTCGGTGGCACCCACACTTGGAAATTCAAGTGTGATGTCAGCGCCATGTAGGCGATCACAATTTCCAAACACTGTGTTGTCTTCAACGATAAATACTGCGCCCATCGCCTCGAGACCGCGTAGATGCATGTCAATTGGACGACCACCAAAATCATCTCCACCAGGTAAAGAAATGGTGACTTCTCCAAAACGACCAAGTAGTGGTCCCACAACATTGACAGATGCACGAATGCGATCTGCCAACTCAAATGGTGCAAACGGAGTGATCAGTCGATTGTTATGAATGTGCAGTCGTTGGCCAACTTCACCAGAAGACGGATCTACGTAATCAATGCGTAAACCCAATGCCACAAGCAAATCCGCCATGATGTCAACATCAGCAATAACCGGAACATTGCTCAATACAGTGGTTCCATCTGCAAGAAGAGCAGCCGCCATTAATTTTAAAACAGAATTTTTTGCGCCAGGGACAGTGACTTCACCAGACAATGGCCCACTATGCGATGCGACGATCACCTCTTTTGCCACCACCACATCTGTGGGCACTGCGTTGGGGGCATCAGTCATCTCGTAAGTATGCTCCCATAGTGCCCCGCGCAGAAATTGGAATTACACAACGAATTCTTGCGCCTGCAACTCGGGCGTTGCGCCCGCCGGAGAGTCTCACCGATCTCCAACGACGATTGTTGTTTCTGCTGGCACTTGCGTCCTTGTCCTCTGCATTTATCAATACTTTGTTCACCCAAACAGTGGTATACGCCGCAAAAGAATTTGATGTCACCAACTTTCAACAAGGCCTTGCCGCCGCAATTGTGCGTTGGGGAATTGTGATTTCCATACCACTTGTCGCTTTGGCTGACAAACGTGGACGACGAACAATGATGATCGTTTTGGCATGGGTAGCACCCCTTGCCACTTCTCTTGGTGCACTGTCGCCGAATTTTTCCTTTCTTGTTGCGACCCAGACCATTGGACGCCCTCTTGGTCTCACCCTCGATGTCCTCATTGCCGTAGTTCTCATTGAGGAAATGCCCCGCGATAAACGCGCCTACACCACTGGAGTGCTCGCAATAGTGAGCGGCATAGGTGCAGGAATTGCTGTTGCCACACTTCCTTTTGCAGACATCGCCCAATGGTCATGGCGACTCAGCTATGTCACGCCGTTGATGTGGATCCCAGTTGCGCTGTATCTAAAAAAACACTTGCCCGAAACCAAACGCTTTAGCGAACGCATTGGTCATGCAGTGGTTAACAAAAAACTCGATAAAAACCGCTTGATCAATGTGTGCGCCGTGGTCTTTCTCACCAACATCTTCATTGCCAGCGTGTCGATTTTTCAGAACCGCTATCTCGATGACGTCCGTGGGTACTCAGCGTTTGCCGTTGCATTGTTTACCGCCGCAACATCTGTTCCCGCTGTGATTGGACTCGTTGTCGGCGGTCGCATTGCAGACGCCCGCGGCCGACGCATATTGGCTTCAACAATGGTTCCTATCGGCGCATTGCTCTTCACCTTGTCGTTCACCTTTGAATCAACTGCTATGTGGGTAACCGCAATTGGTGGAGGGATTGCTCTTGCGTTTTCCTACCCTGCTCTTGCTGTGTATCGCGGAGAGCTGTTCCCCACTTCACGACGAAGCCTCGCGGGTGGTCTCATCATGACCTCTGCACTAATCGGTGGCAGCATCGGTCTCATTGCCACTGGACAATTAGTCGATGGTGACTTGTCGTATGGTCAGGCAATCACCATCATGGCAATCGGACCGCTCATCGCATCAATCCTTGTATACGTGAAATTTCCTGAAACTGCAGGAATGGAACTGGAAGAAATTAATACGGGCGATCGCATTAGTGATGATCCACTTTTAGAACGCGGTTTCTAACCACGTCTTTACAATTGCTCCAATTACTTCATCACGACCTTTGAGATCGTGACCTGTACTACCAATGAAATGCGCTGAGTGCTCGCTAACAAGCAACTCCATGGCCGATGTGAGTTCGTGAGGAGTTCCAAAAGTGTCACGTGCGCCGCTGATCCACAGACTCGGCACCGTGATGTTCACGAGATGATCGGTGCGCAACTTTTCTGGTTTGCCTGGCGGATGTAATGGATATGAAAGCAGAACAAGGCCAGCCACCCGCATAGGGTCATCAGAGTCTGCAACCACCATCGAGCACATTCGTCCTCCCATTGACCGCCCGCCAATCACTACCCGGGAGGGAATGGTGCCCCACTCTGAAGTGACGCGATGCACTTCATCGCGCACACACTGCAACAACACCGGTGCACGATCGGGCATCTTTTTGCCTGCTTGTCGATAAGGAAAATTGATACGAGCAACCGGCAGTGGCGCAAGGAGTTCTTCTAGTACAAGAAACGACGAGTGATTGCGATCACTTCCTGCACCGTGAAAAAGAATGACGCCATCAACATGCACGCGTGGTTTGCCTTTCAGTATTCATCGCTGGCTACCAATCATTACAAAGTGGCGAGCAACACCCTGCGTGCTTCAGTGATGTCTTCTATGGCCTTACTGGCATTCTTCTGACTACCGCCATGGTCTGGGTGTACTCTCCGCAAACTGTCGCGATATCGAGCCATGATCTCTTTTTTTGAAAGCTTTGTTGTGCCACCAGGAAAACCAAGAATGTCGAGAGCCCACGCGCGTGGATCCGTAATAGAACTCACCGATGACGCACTGTGTCCCGCAAGATACGACACAAATGATGGCCCTAATGGTCCTCGCCATGTCAGAGCGCGTCGCATCATCGCAATCAAATTGTGACGGAGATGAACATCCAGTCGCTCAAGTGCGTACAGAGAACCCAACACTTGCTGAAGTGGACTTCCTGCGGAATTAAATTCGAATGCAAAACTCTCGTCGGTTGCAAGCATGCGATGTGTACTCAGAGCAAGACCATGGCGATCCACTTGAAACCGATGCCGAAGTCGGGGCTGAACGATGCGCGAACCACGATCAATCTCACCGAGTAAACGTTGCACGTCGATGATTTCGTCTTCATCAAGGTCACGCACATGATTGGCTAACACACCACCAAGCAATAAACCACCAAAGCCCGGCAGGGGGTCAACGGGTAAATACAGGTGACCAAGTGCGATACGACGAGTGGGGGCAATCGGACGCGAGTGCCACACCTCCAACTCGGCTAACAGCATGAATAGTGACGCTACAGAGCCCTGAGGAAGTTATGGCAGGAAACCACGAAGGAACTCTTCAGTACGGGTGTATTCGAATTCTTGATTCGTCACATCACGAAATCCGTGTCCTTCGCCCGCCATCACATGCAGGGTGACGTTGCCGCCGACTGATGTCACAGCATCACGCAATGTCATTGATTGCTGAAGGGGCACCACCGTGTCGCTGTCACCATGAAAAATCAGAATCGGAACCGCGGCGAGTTCGTACGGGTGATGGTGAGGCGATCGCTCGTCCCATAACGAATCATCCAGATCTGTCGCACCCACCAACGTAGGAACGTAGTGAGCCTCAAAGGGGTCGTCTGTCTGAGCAAGTGCCCGCAGATCCACCACCGGATACGACACCACTACACCAGCAGCAATAGGTGCTGAGTCATCCGGTACACAAGAGGCGACAACTGCGTTCAGCACGGCAAGTGCACCGGCGCTTGCACCAATGAGCACCGTGTGGTGGGGGCTGTATCCATGTGCTTGCTGTACATACCGTGTGGCTTCCACGACATCGCGAGCGTCTGCACTACCCCACTCGCCATGTAGACGTTGCTGAAATGCTCGCCCATAACCGGTGGTACCTCGATAATCGATAACAGCAAGGGTGAACCCACGCGAAAGCCAATATGCATGACGTGGCATGAAGGCCACTTGCCACTGATCAATGGGGCCGCCGTGTGCCCACGACAGCAAAACTCCATTAGGCGATTTCGGCACGTACAACCGCACCACAACATCAGAATGAGGAACGCGGAGAACGGTTGGTTCGACAAGTTCATCTCGCACGTCATCGTCGAGCCAACGCAGATCGCCAGCGAATGCAATTGTTTTCTTAGTGGGGACCATTGCTTGTGGCATCAATAGGGACGACATGTTGTACGCCACTACTTCTGGTGCCGTGCGCGCCCCAGAACGAATCGCCGCAAGAGTGTTTCCTTCCCACGACACACATCCATGCACTGCTTTACCCACCATGAGAGGCGCACCGGCATTGCCCAGTGCACGCACCCACAATGATCCAAACCCATCTTCGTTTCTTGTGTATGCCACCATTGACGCATCGGAGTTAAAGCTCCATGACCTCGACCCTGGACCCCACGTGGGGCCACCGTGTTCGCTGGTGTCATTCATCACCGCGGTGTGTCCATCACGAACAATCGTGAGGTTTAACACTGAGTTGTCATCACAC
>JBIITN010000044.1:0-4630 GCA_044340485.1 Ilumatobacteraceae bacterium
CACAGGGTTGCCCTGAAATGCTGTTTTTGCCATGAGTCACAGGATGTCACGATCGCGCGAAGTTTCCACCTCTGATGTCAGTTCGTCGGCGATTTCCTCTGCGATTTCTTCTGCGACATGGTCGTGATGGGCCTGTGGGCTGTGGGTGACTGGACCATCGATGATGTCGGGATCAGGTGCAGGAACAGGTTTGCGTCGACTTGTTTGAAACAAGGTGATGGCAAAGAGGCCGCCCACGACCCACCACTGGTAATCGTCGATGAAATCAAGAACAGAACGAATCTGATCTTCGAATATCTTTCCACCTACCCACAACACCACAAGACGGATAGCGATGCCCACGACAATGATCGGGAAAAAGACGCGTTCACGCATTCCGCGGTGCCCAACCAGAAGACACACAATGTTTGAGCCCGGCATGAGGAGCACGGCAAGCCATCCCATGCGGTCTGTGACGCGTTCGGCCCACTTGTATGTGGCGGGCAGCTCATTCATCTGATTCTCCGCCCACGCAAGCGCGCGGTGCCCGTACCAGCGACCCACGTAAAACAAGGCCACGGCAGCCGCAAGCATCCGCAGGAATCCAATAACCGCATACGGCAGAGGATCGATAAAGGGCACGGCGCCAAAGAGGTTGCGGTTTCGTGCACTCAGCGCGAGAACGATGGCAGGGGAGTCGTCAACGAGAGCGGGGCCAATGTTGGTACCGATCGTGCCAATGATGAAGAGCACCGAGGTAAAGGCCAAAACTGCACGGCGCACGCAGGCACCTTATGAGGTTTTTGTGCTCCATTGCTACGGTTAGCGAAGGATTTTTCCGCTGTTCATGAACAGCGCCGAATAGATCATTGGACAAAGGGGGCAGAAGATGAAGGGCTTGATGCAGTCATCGCAATTGTCGATCACGCACATTTTTGAACGTGCAGAGAAGTATCACCGTAAAAAGATGGTGACCACCGCAACTCCAACAGGGCTAGAGCGTGTCAACTATGGCGATTGGTCACATCGCACCCGTCAGCTGGGAACTGTTCTCGACAATTTGAAGATCTCTAAGCATGGTCGCGTTGCCACGTTTGCGTGGAACACCAGTCGACACCTTGAACTGTATTTTGCAGCTCCTTGTACTGGTCGCGTTTTGCATACGTTGAACATTCGTTTGTTTCCAGAACAACTCACATACATCGTGAACCATGCTGAAGACGAAGTGATTTTTCTTGACACATCACTTTTCGCGCTTATCGAACCACTGTTGCCAACTTTTACACCAGTGAAACATTTGGTATTCATGAACGATGGGAAAGGTGACGTGCCGTCATCTGTTCCCGGATACGAAGTGCACGAATATGAGTCGTTGTTGAAAGGCGTTGATGAACATCCGTTTGTTGTCGTTGAGGAAAACACCGCAGCCAGCATGTGTTACACCAGTGGCACCACGGGCAACCCGAAAGGTGTGGTGTACAGCCATCGCTCCACGTTTTTGCACACGATGGGTGCAATGACAGTCGATTCAGTTGGCGTATGTGAAGCAGACACCATTCTTCCGGTTGTTCCGATGTTTCATGCCAACGCGTGGGGCTTGGTGCACGCAGGTGTAGGTGTTGGAGCAAACATTGTGATGCCCGGCGCTGACTTGAGTGGGAAAGCGGTTGCCGATCTCATTGTGAACGAACGTGTCACTGTGCCCGCGGGCGTCCCCACAATCTGGATGGGAACACTTCCTGAATTAAAAGGTCGCGATACGTCGCACATTCGCGTTATCCCATGTGGTGGGTCCGCGGTGCCACGAGCATTGAGCGAGGCGTATCGCGAACAGGTAGGTGTTCCTTTGCTGCAGGCGTGGGGCATGACAGAAACAAGTCCGCTCGCATCAACTTCAAACCTCACTGTCGAAGAGAAGTTGTTGTCACAAGATCAACAAGCAGATTTGCGCGCATCAGTTGGCACCATCAACTTTGGTGTCGAAGTGCGCGTTGCAGAGCCTGACACCACGAACGAGGTTCCGTGGGACGGTGAAACAAGCGGCGAGATTCAGGTGAACGGTCCGTGGATTGCTGCCGATTATTACGATGATCCGCGCTCACGTGAAAGTTTCACTCCTGATGGATGGTTGCGTACTGGTGACGTCGCAACGATCGATCCCACAGGACGGCTGCGTTTGGTCGACCGTACGAAAGACCTCATCAAGTCGGGTGGAGAGTGGATCAGTTCGGTCGAAATCGAAAACGAATTGATGGCTCATCCAAAGATTCGCGAAGCTGCTGTCATTGGCGTGTCTCATGTGAAGTGGTCAGAGCGCCCACTTGCATGCGTGGTACTTGAGCAGGGCGAAACGATGACACCACAAGAGGTGCTCGATTTCTTGGCTCCAAAGGTTGCTAAATGGCAGTTGCCAGACGCGGTGGAATTCATTCCTGAAGTGCCAAAGACCAGCGTGGGTAAGTTTTCGAAGAAGACACTGCGCGAGCAGTTCGCCGATTACGTCTTGCCCGGCCAGTAGACGACGCAAGAGTGCTCACACACTTGACGTGAGACACTTTTGCCCGTAATGTCTCACCCAATGGTGACTAAGGGCACAACCCGCTCTCGCAAGGATCTCGAGTTTGCGATCCTTGATAGCGCCCGTGCCTGTGTGGACGCCAAAGGTTTTGATGAGGTCACGATTGATGACGTGTGCGAGCACGCAGGTGTTTCGCGAGCAACGTTGTATCGCGTGTTTCCCGGTGGGCGCGACGTGTTGTTTGAAGCATTGCGCGTGCGCGGCCTTGAAGAATTTTTCACAGTGTTGCGCGCAAACGTTGAAGGAGCCCACAGTCTTGAGGGGCTGCTCACGCGCTGTGTAGTTGTTGCAACAACAGAGCTGAAACACGACGAGCAACTAGCAGTGATGCTTGCAACGTCACCTGGCGAGACACTTGGAGATCTCACTGTGAATGGCATGTCACGCATTGTTCGCGTGGCTACTGATTTTTTTGTTCCGTTGGTGAAAGAGTTTGTCAGCGAAGACGAAGCGCGCGTCATCGTCGAATTAATGGTGCGTCTCGTTATTTCGTTCTTTCTCGCACCAAGCCCCACTTTCGATTGCACCAATGAACACCAAGTGCAGTCTTTTATTCGTGCGTACGTACCGCACACCACATCTCACAACCAAAGGAGCCGTTCATGAGCACCACAGAGAGAACATCAGATCAGTTGATTGGTCGTTTAGGAATTAACGACGTCGAGGAAATCCTCGCGGCGCATTATGACGATCTTGGTTCGGTATCGCATATTGTGAAAAACGAAGCAGATTCCATTTTCACGTGGGATTACTCGCTCGCGCGACCAGGACTGCGCAAACTGTATGAGAAGGCAAAGACTGGCCAGTGGAATGGCACCACAGAACTTGCGTGGGATACCGACGTCGACTTGGAAAAGACAGTCACACAAGATCAGGCGGCAATCGGATCAGGACTTGACCCCAATCAATTCATCGGCACTCCACTCGAGAAGTGGGGCGACAAGGAATGGCTGGAATTCGGCATTGAGTCGCGTCGTTGGCAGTTGTCGCAGTTCTTACATGGTGAGCAAGGTGCTCTTATCTGTACTGCAAAAATCGTAGAGACCGTGCCGTGGTACGACGCAAAGTTATATGCGAGCACGCAAGTGGTAGACGAAGCGCGACACGTTGAAGTGTTTGCTCGCTACCTTCATGAAAAACTTGGTGGTGAATATCCGATTAATCCACATCTTGGGTTATTGCTTGATGACATCATCAATGATCCTGAATGGGACATGACCTATCTCGGTATGCAGATCATGGTGGAAGGGCTCGCACTTGCCGCTTTCGGTTTCTTGCATCAGCTCACCAGTGAGCCACTCTTAAAGACTCTTTTGCGATACGTGATGAGCGATGAAGCTCGCCACGTTGCATTTGGTGTATTAAGTCTGCAAGAGGTGTACTCACAGATGTCCGACCCTGAGATCAAAGTGCGCCAAGAATTTGCATTCGAAGCAAGCATTCGAATGAGGGATCGCTTTCTGCAGCAAGAAGTGTGGAGCAAGATGGGCGTTGACCCTAAAGAGGTCATCCCTCTCATCATCAATGACCCCACTCGCATCATGTTCCAGCAAATGCTGTTTTCCAAGATCGTCCCGAACTGCAAGAAGTTAGGTCTGCTTGATCGCAACGACAAGTGGTTGCGCCGACGTTTCGAGGAAATGGGTGTTATCCAGTTCGAGGACTGGGAAAATACGGGCGAAGAGTACCTGAAGTTTGAATTGGGTGCGGATCCGCTCGCAAAGGGCGCATAAAGTCTTTGCATGACCCAGTTCGGCCAAGTGATCACCGCGATGGTGACACCTTTTGACGAAGTTGGGGCAGTAGACATCGACGAGGCTGTGCGCCTTGCCCGCTGGTTACAAGACAATGGAAATGATGGGTTAGTGCTCACGGGCACTACTGGTGAGTCATCCACATTGACCGATGACGAAAAGATTGAGTTGTGGGACGCCATATCGAAAGCAGTCACCATTCCGGTGATTGCGGGAACGGGGTCTAACGACACGATTCATTCGGTGCACCTCACAAAAGAAGCATCAAAGCGCCCCATTGCAGGCATTCTGGCAGTGTGTCCGTATTACAACCGTCCGT